>CAMWKG010000018.1 GCA_947174785.1 uncultured Mollicutes bacterium | reverse complement strand
ATAAAGAAGCCATAGAATTACAAGGCGATTGTTCATATGAGATTCTTCAAAATCAATATACTTTAGATGAAAAGCTAAAAAAGAAAATAAGACTCTTAAGATTTTTAAAATTTGCTACCTGGATTCTATTCATTATTGTTTTTGCATATTGTATGTTTTCTCTTATTTTTTAATATGAAAAAAGGGAATGATTGTTGAAATCATTCCCTTTTTCTATCTCTTTTATTTTTATTCAGTCTAACTCCGTAATTGGGTTCTATTTTTTCTTCAACTACAGGTGTTTCTCCTGCAGTCTGAAGATTGAGTTGTAAATTCTCTTTATACAATCTATTGGATTCTTCTACAAGTTTTTCCAAATTCTCTCTAGTTTCTTCATCAATAACATCTGCTTCACTTCTCTTCTTTTTATCCCATTCAATAGAGTGTGATAAAAACAATGACGCTTTAGCACAGGATGGTCCTACAAATTCATATAAAACGGAGGAAGCAAGAATAATAGTAGATAATAGGTTTCCTAAATCTGTAGGCAATAGTCTTTGTCCGAGTACAGATAATCCAATTGCAACTCCTGCCTGGGGAATTAACGCTAAACCTAAATTATATTTAACATCTTTGTTTTGCTTTGTAGCTAGACATCCTAAGAAGGATCCTAAATATTTACCTACAATACGAATAAAGAAATAAGATACTCCTATGATACCTACACTAAGCAATGTTTTTAAGTTCAACTTCATACCTGATAAAACAAAGAATAATAGCATGATTGGTGGGGTAAAGTTATCAATTTGATGAAATAAATATGTGTCATCAGTTATATTAACATAAACTGTACTAAATATCATACATGCAAGTAGAGGGGAAACATTTAATATAGAACAAACTGCACATAAGGAAAGTAATGCCATAATGACTAAAATTAAACGATTCTCTTTACTTCTTTTTGGATTCAGGATTAAACGTAATAAAATTGCAAGACCAACCCCGATTGCAATAGATAACAAGTTAAATCCTATTGGCTTTATAATATCCATTGCCTGAAAGCTTCCATCTGAGGCCGTCGCTATTGCAGTAGCAACACTAAACGCCAACAAACATACAATATCATCTAAAGCTACTACTTGTAATAAAACATCAACAAATTCTCCTTTAGCTTTATATTGCTTTATAGTCATCATAGTAGAAGCTGGTGCTGTTGCTGAGGCTATGGCACCTAATATTAAAGAAAATTGCCATGACATTTTAAAGAATAGATGCATAGAAAGTGTAACTAACAGCATAGCCATTAAAGCTTCAAAAACCGTAATGATTATTACCTTAGCTCCTGCTTTTTTTAAAACCTCTTTTTTAAAAAATTTACCGACTCCGAAAGCAATAAAGCTGAGCGCTATATCACTCACAAAATCCATATGACCAACCATTTCTTCTGATACTAGCTTCAAGCAATAAGGACCTATGAGAATTCCACCAATAATATATCCACTTACATTTGGAAGCTTAAATAGCTTTGTTATTCTTGTCATTAAGAACCCTGTCAGCAGCATTATACTTAAAGAAATTAACACTTTAGATGTATTTGTCAAGTCTTGATAAAACTGAAAATCTACCACAATAAAACCCCTTCACAACAAAATCTTTTTCTTGCTCTTGATTTTATTCCTAAATTGGTTTAAAATCAACTTATAATTAATTGTATAGTTATAAATTTTACTTATATCTGGAGGTTCTATGATTACTCAAAGATTACAGACACTGCTTAAAGTCGCAGAAACTAAAAATTATACTAAGGCTGCAGAGGAGTTGAATTTGACTCAACCTGCAGTAAGTTTACATATTAAACAGCTGGAACAGGAATTAAATGTAAAGCTGTTTAGAAGGACAAATCATAATGTGGAATTAACAAATGAGGGCAATATTGTAGTAAAATATGCCATTAGATTGAATAATATCTATGCAAACCTTCAACAATCCTTGTTAGATAATCAGCAAAATATTAAACGTCTAACTATAGGTCTAACACCATCTGCTGAAAGTAGTATCATCAGTAGAATCTTGGCTAAATTCTCTTTAGAAAAAGAAAACTTACATATAACAATTATTTCTGATACTATAAAAAATCTTTATAACAAATTAAAGAATTTTGAGATAGATGTCGCTTTTGTAGATGGTAAAATATTGGATGATCATTTAAATTATATTTTATTAGATACAGATTCGTTAGTTCTTGCAGTTTCTAATCACAATCCTTTATCGAAGAAAAAAATTATTTCTATAAATGAGTTAAAAAAAGAGAAGCTAATTCTTCGCTCTGAAGAATCAGGAACTACTGAATTGTTTGAAAATCAATTACAAAGTATGGGTGAATCTATTCACAATTTTGAAGTCATGATGCAGATTGATAATATCGCTATGATAAAGGATTTGGTTCGTAATAATTATGGTGTTTCTATATTGGCAAAAAGTACTTGCTTAAGAGATATCGAAAAAAATCATTTTAAAAGTATTTCTATTGAAAATCTTAGTATGATACGTGAATTAAATATTGTATATCATAAGGACTTTTCACATGTAGATATTTTAAGTGAAATCGTATCAATGTATCAAAACGAGAAAAAACAAGATGCATAGTGCACACTATCTTTTATTTATAATAACTCAACTAGAATGTTAAATTTAAAAAAATAAAAACGACCAGAAAAGGTCGTTTTTTATTTTTATTCTTCAGTTTATTCTTCCACTATAGGACTGGTTTCATTTTTTTCAACAGTTTCTGTTGAAGTAGAATTCTCAGGAGTTGGTTCATCCTCATCAATCTGTCTATCTACAATAGCTGTATTAGCAATAGATTGATCATCCTTTAATTTTATTAGAATAACACCTTGTGTATTTCTGCCAGCTAAAGATATTTTATCAATATGCATACGTATTATAACACCTTTATCTGTTGTTATAATTAAATCTAAATCCGGATTTACACTACGTAAGGCTACAAGCTTACCATTCTTTGCGGTTACATTGAAGGCTTTGACACCCATACCACCACGGCCTTGAACACGATATTCTTCAGCTGAAGAACGTTTACCATATCCCTTTTCTGTTACAATAAGAACTTCATTCTTTTCTTCTGTAACTATGGCCATACCTACTAGGTAATCCTTTTTAGCTAAAGCTATACCTTTTACTCCGGCTGCACTTCTTCCAATAGGACGAACTTCTGATTCTTTAAAGTGAATTGCTTTACCACTAGAAGATCCTAAGATAATATCTCTATTACCATCAGTTAATGATACTTGCAATAACTCATCCTTATCTTGTAGGTTGATAGCAATAATACCATTTGTTCTAATATTTTTAAATTGAGACAATTTGGTTCTTTTTACAATACCCTTCTTTGTTGCAAAGAACAAATAAGAATTATCATCTTCTAAATTTGGTACAGCTGTGATAGCAGCTAGTTTTTCATCCTCCTGGAAGGTTAAAATATTTACCAGTGGTAATCCCTTTGCAGTACGAGATGCTTCAGGAATAAAATATCCTTTAATTGCATATACTCTACCTTTATTTGTAAAGAATAACAAATAATTATGCGTACAGGTTGGAATGATGAATTCAACATCATCATTTTCATGGGTTTTAATACCGCTCATACCAACACCACCACGGCTCTGAGCCTTATAAGCATCCTGTTTCATACGCTTTGCATAGCCGTTCGTTGTAATTGTAATAACAACATCCTCACGTGGAATTAGATCTTCGTTTTCAATACTAATATCTTGACTTAAGCAAATTTCAGATTTACGAGGATCGTTATATTTATTTTTGATTTCTAACAATTCTGTTTCAATAATAGATTTCTTCTTATTATCATCAGCTAATATAGCACGATATTCTGCACAAGCTTTTGTTAAGTCTGCATGTTCAGCTAATATTTTTTCTCTATTCAATCCAGACAATCTTCTTAATTGCATATCAAGAATAGCTTGAGCTTGAATTTCATCTAGCTTAAAATGCTCCATTAATTTTTCTTTTTCAGTTCCATCCGTTGTATGACGAATTATCTTAATTACTTTCTCAATATTATTTTGAGCAATAATATAACCATCTAAAATATGAATACGTGCTAATGCTTTATCTAAATCAAATTGAGTTCTTCTAGTAATAACCTCCATTTGATGTTTTAAATAAACTTCTAAAGCTTCCTTTAAGGTAATGGCCTTTGGTTGATTATCTACCAAACAAATCATATTCATACCAAAACCTGTTTGAAGTTGAGTATATTTATATAAATTATTTAGCATAACCTCTGCATTTACATCTTTTCGAAGTTCAATAACAATACGAATTCCTGCACGACCAGATTCATCTCTTAAATCTGTAATTCCTTCAACAATTTTATTTTTTGCAACCTCAGCAATACGTTCAATTAATTTTGTCTTATTCACCATATAAGGAATTTCAGTAACGACAATTTCATTCTTACCATTCTTTAAGTGTACAATTTCAGCCTTAGAACGTATTACAATAGATCCATTTCCAGTAGTATATGCATTTCTTAAGCCTGTACGACCTAAAATTTGGCCTCCTGTAGGAAAATCTGGACCTTGAATATATTGCATTAATTCTTCACTTGTAATCTCAGGATTATGAATTACTTCAATTACACCATCAATAACTTCTCCTAGATTATGTGGTGGAATATTAGTAGCCATACCAACAGCAATACCTGTAGCTCCATTAACTAGCAAGTTAGGGAATCGAGAAGGTAAAACTAATGGTTCTCTTTCAGTAGCATCATAGTTGTCTCCAAAATTAACTGTATTTCTATCAATATCTCTAAGCATTTCCATTGCAATCTTGCTCATACGTGCTTCGGTATAACGCATTGCTGCAGCACCATCACCATCAATGTTACCAAAGTTACCATGACCATCAACTAGTGTATAACGATAACTAAATGGCTGAGCCATACGAACCATTGCTTCATAAATAGAAGAGTCACCATGAGGGTGATATTTACCCATTACATCGCCGACAATACGAGCTGATTTTTTATGTGCCACATTAGAGAAAATTTTAAGTTCGTTCATTCCGTATAAGATACGTCTTTGAACTGGCTTTAAACCATCTCTAGCATCTGGTAAAGCTCTGGCAATGATAACAGACATTGCATAGTTTAAAAATGAGGTTTTTACCTTGTTATTAATATCTAATTTTTCAATTCTATCAAATTCTTGTTTTTCTAATTCGACAAAATTTTCTTTATCCTTATCCATACTCTAAACCCCACTTCCTAAATATCTAAGTTGTTCGCATAATGCGCATTATCTTGAATAAAATTCTTACGTGGATCAACATCCTCACCCATAAGCATTTCAAATGTTTCACTAGCAATATTAGCATCCTCTAAATGTACCTGAACTAATGTTCTTAATGCAGGATCCATTGTTGTTTCCCACAATTGTTCTGGATCCATTTCACCAAGACCTTTGTAACGCTGAACATCAGGCTTACGATCTGAAAATTCTTTTTTATACTTTTCTAATTCTTCATCAGAATAAGCATATCTTACAGCCTTTCCAAATTGTGCTTTGTATAGAGGAGGTTTTGCCACATATATATATCCCTTCTCTATTAATTCAGGCATAAATCTAAAGAAGAATGTTAATAACAAAATACAAATATGCTCACCATCAACATCGGCATCGGTCATGATTACAATTTTGTGATATCTAGCTTTTGTAATATCAAATTCTTCACCAATACCTGTTCCTATAGCCTGAATCATAGATAAAATTTCGTTATTACTTAATGCTCTTTCAAGTCTTACCTTTTGAACATTTAGAACCTTACCACGAAGTGGTAAAATAGCTTGATATTCACTATCTCTACCTGATTTTGCAGAACCACCTGCAGAATCACCCTCTACTATATACATTTCTGATTTAGAAGGATCCTTACAACGACAATCTGCTAATTTAGAAGCAAAACTTAAATTATCTAATGGAGATTTTCTACGGGTAGCTTCTCTTGCCTTACGTGCTGCAATTCTTGCGCGTGATGCTAATAAACATTTATCAATGATTGCTCTAGCATCATTTGGATTTTCTAAGAAATAACGATCTAAGGTTTCACCTAATAATTGAGATACAATGGCACGTACTTCTGTATTTCCTAATTTTGTTTTCGTTTGACCTTCAAATTGAGGATTTGGATGCTTAATAGAAACGATAGCTACTAAGCCTTCACGAACATCCTCGTTATTGATTTCTTCATCCTTTTTCAAAAGATTATTGGTTGTTGCATAATTCTTTATACAACGCGTTAAGGCTAATCTAAAACCTTCTTCATGTGTACCACCCTCATGAGTGTGAATATTATTTGTGAAGGAATAAACTAAGGCAGTGTATGTATCGTTATATTGAAGTGCTACTTCTACCTGAATGTTGTCTTTTTCACCAGTACAATAAATAATCTTTGGTGCAATTACTTTTTTTCCTGAATTTAGGAATTCAACATATTCATTAATTCCACCTTCATAATAGTAAACATTCTCTACAACCTCAGGAGTCCTCTTATCACGAATAGTAAGCTTAATACCACGATTTAAGAAAGCAAGCTGTTGAATACGATGACGCAATGTTTCATAAGTATATTCTGTTGTTTCAGTAAACATAATTGGGTCTGCCTTAAATACAACCTGAGTTCCTGTATGTCTAGAATTTCCAATTTCCTCTAAATCATATTTTACTTGGCCTCTTTCAAAACGTTGTCTATATTTTTTACCATTTCTGTTAACTGTAACCTCTAACCATTCAGATAGGGCGTTTACTACTGAAGCACCTACTCCATGTAGACCTCCAGAAACCTTATAAGAACTGCCATCAAATTTACCACCTGCATGTAAAACAGTAAAAATTGTTTCTACTGCACTTTTACCTGTCTTGGGATGAATATCGACTGGCATACCACGTCCATCATCTGTTACACTGATGACATTTCCTTTTAAAACTTCCACCTCTATGTGAGATGCAAAGCCTGCTAAAGCTTCATCAATAGAGTTATCTACTATTTCCCATACAAGATGATGTAGTCCTGCTGGACCTGTTGTACCAATGTACATACCAGGACGCTTACGTACAGCCTCTAATCCTTCTAGAATTTGGATATTTTCCGCATCATAATGAGTATAATCTTTTGCCATAATTTTTACCTCTCTATAATCTAATAATTTGAGCTTCTTTTAACAAATCATCTGGAATATTAAAAAGTGATGTTGTTGTAATAAACGTTTGATGTTCATTTTTTATATATTCCATAATGTGATTGATTCTTTTTTGATCAATACTTGCAAAAACATCATCCAATAATAAAATGATATTTTGACCTTTTTCTTTATAAATTTCTTTCAATGCAAACTTAATTGCTAGAATTGCATTTCTCATTTGACCCTCTGAGGCAAAATCCTTTGCTTCTAAAGTATCTAATTCAATTTTAAAATTATCTCGGTGCAATCCTATATTTGTTGTTTGTGTTAATAAGTCATAGGATAACTTAGCTTTAAATGAATCCTCTAAATGATTTATATCATACGTTGGTAAATAAGTTAGTTTCAATTTTTCAGATTCTAAATGTTCACAAACAACTTCTAATTTTTGATTTAACTTTTCTAAAAACTTGATTCTAATCTGATAAATTTTAGAAATATACTCAAAAATTTGGTGTGTAATTACATCTAAAACTAATTTTTTTTCTTCTGAAAAGACTTTTAATAATTCATTACGCTCTTTAACAAGCTTTTTATAGCCCATAAGCGCTCTTAAATAACTTTTGTCTATAAGTGATAGTTCTAGGTCTAAAAAGCGTCTACGCACCGATTTTGAGCCTTGTATGAGTTCTAAATCAGAAGGAGAAAACATAACAACTGGAAATCCACCAATAAAATCACTTAATTTTGGATAGGCGATATCATTGATAAAACTTTGCTTTCCTTCCTTTGTAAGAATCATTTTATATTTTTTCTCTTCCTGAATTTGAATAGTGGAAGTTTCTTCATTGTTTTGAATTAATGAAGATAAATCATTTGTTCTATGACTTTTAGATGTAGATATTAAATAAATGGCTTCTAGAATGGTTGTTTTTCCTACAGCATTTGGTCCTGTAAAAATAATTGTTTTATTCTTAAAGTCTAATTTCAAATTGGAAAATTTACGAAAATGATAAATTTCTAATTGATGAATCATTCCATTTCATACTCTTTTCCATCTATACGTACAACATCTTTAGGGTATAACTTACGACCTCTTCGTGTTTCCAATTCTTGATTCACATATACCTTATTTTCTGCTAGATAATATTTGGCTTCTCCACCACTGGAAATAATATTTTCTATTTTCAAAAATTGTCGTAAGGTTATGTATTCACTATTTAATTTTAAACGTTCCATTTTTTAACACCCACATTCTATATGATTATATCATATAGAGTTTTTTTTATCAAGAAAAAGTATCATAAAATCACTTTAATTTTTGGGTGGAATACCTATATTGATAAAAAGAAAACGCCTTATTCAGGCGATTTTGAAGTCTATTTAGAATTTTAATCAAAAATGACAAATATAATTATATTTTTTTAACTTCCTGTAGACTCATATTTTCTTATAAAATAAGACCATATACCAATAGCAAGAAGTAAAAACAATATAGACACTCCTATGATTTCTAATGATAATAGCCATATGGAAGTATTTTGAAATAATATAGCTTCTGCTGGAAAGGAAATAGCAACTGCAAAAGGAACTATAAATATTAATAATCCTTGGATAAACTTAGGAAATATTTTTAAAGGATATCTTGTATAGGATATAAAATTATAAACAATTTGTAACAATTGCCCACTTCTTTTAAATTTAAAGGCTAAAGAGGCAAATATTATTTTTAAAGAAGTAATAATCATGGCTCCAAAAATAGTAGCAATAATCATTAATATTACCATTGAAAATGTCCAATTTAATTGAATTGTAGTTCCACAAAGAATTAACATAACTAAGCCTACTATAAGTTCTCCAAAACCTTCAGGTTGAAATGTTTCAGCTAGGGATTGAAATAAAATAGGGCATGGTCTTAAAAAATAACGATCCATTTCTCCATTTCTTACTTTATGATAAGCAATTAACCATAAATCATCACTGAATAAATGATCTATTGCAACAGGCAGCATAGAAAAACCATACAAAAAACCTAATTGATATATACTCCAACCATTTAATGATGGAATAGAATTTACAATAAAATAAATAGATAAAATAGAAGCTAAATTAGAAAACAAAAAGGAAAATATAGCAACAAATGTATCTTTTTTATATTCTAATCTAGATATAATTGATCTCTTAATACAAGTAAAATACAAGGAAATATATCTCATATTCTATCCTCCTTGTACCGTAACTTTTTTGCTGGCATGTCTAAATAATAATGCAGCCAAGCCTTCTAATACAATCAACCAAAGAAAGCTTAATCCGATAAGTCTCAATGATTCAATAGGATCTACCTTCATTAGAAGGATTAAAACTGGATTTTGGGCTATTCCTGCAAAAGGTAAATATTGAATAATTTCTCCAAATATTCCTGGAAAGAAAGATAAAGGTAATAAAGTACCAGCAAAAAACCCTATGATTACAGTTTTGATTTGACTTATTCCCCATCCAGAGGATGTATAAAAACAAAAAATACCAAAGATATAATCAATAACATCATTTAACATTGTTGCAAAAAATAAAGCTAAAATAAATAAAATTAAATGTAAAAGAAATATCCAAAAAGATGCTATTTGTATATATCCAATACAAATAAATATGATATATGCAATACTAAAACAAGGAAGTCCAATGAGTAAAGTTTGCATAAAAACATTACCTAAATTTGTGAAGATAAATCGCATTCTGTAGGATATTGGCTTTACAAAAGCCATAGCTATTGTTCCATCCTTAATTTCTTCTTTAATTTGCCACATTGTATTATTTGAAAATACTACAAAAGTAAAGATATTTATCATAACTAAATAACAAATCATTTCTTTGAATGTATATCCATTAATTATAGAGTCCAATCCATTTGGTGAATTTTTATACACTGCTATCCATAAAAATAAAATACATGCTACTTCAAATACAGTAACAAAAAGCCATATGAAAAGATTAAATTTAAAAGCTAAAATATCCATAGCTCCAGCACGGAAAAAAGGTTTATATTTTTTAAACATTGTTTTTCTCCATTTCTTCAGAAGCTAAGAGATTCTTCACAACTTCTTCTATTCCGATTCCTTTTATATTTAAATCTGTCAAAGAAAATTCTTTAAATACATATTGCATAACAGATTCTAATGATACATGATCTGCATTAAATTTTAAAATTAAATCTTCACCTTTTTGTTCGTAGGTTACCTCATTATCAAAATCATTTAAATCATCAATGTTAATTTTATCCTTTAATTTAATACTAATTGTTTTAATATTTCCAAATTGATTCTTAATTTTTTCTAAAGAATCATCATAAATAATGTTTCCTTGTTCCAAAATTATGATACGAGAACATAGATTTTCTATATCCTGCATATCGTGTGTTGTAAGTAAGACAGTCGTATGGTATTTTTGATTCATTGATTTAATAGCTTGTCTTATCTTTTCCTTCACAAAAACATCTAATCCTATGGTCGGTTCATCTAAAAATAAAATTTTAGGATTATGAATCCAAGATGCAGCTAAATCTGCACGCATTCTTTGACCTAAGGACAAAGTCCTTACAGGTTGATTAATAAAGTCATTAATCCCTAAAATTTCACACAAAAAAGACATACGTTCTTGATAATCTTCTTCACTTACCTGATAAATTTCTTTTAAGACCTTAAAGGATTCAATTAAAGGAATGTCCCACCACAATTGCGTTTTTTGACCGAATACAACTCCTATATTTTGAACTACCTTTTTACGCTTTTTATAAGGTTCTAGTCCATCAATATAAACATTTCCTGAAGTTGGAGTAAGGATACCACACATCATTTTGATTGTAGTAGACTTACCTGCACCGTTAGAACCTATATATCCAACAATTTCTCCTTCATTTATTTTTAAGGATATATCATTAACAGCTATTTTGGTTTCATATTTTCTAGAAAAAAGTGTTTTAAACATACCAAGTAATCCCTGCTTACGAACAGGTCTTTTAAATTCTTTAACTAAATGATTTATTTCTATCATAATTATGCTCTCCTAAAAAAAGAGGTTAATTATATTTCAAATTAGCCTCATCACATTACTCTATATTAATCCATTCGAACTGGTAAAATTAACTGAGTTAAATTAGGATCCTTTTCGCCTGTAATAACAAATGGACGAATACCTTCAGAACAATTTAGAGAAATTTCGTTAGAATCAAAACTACGTAAAGCTTCAACTAAATATCTTGAAGAGAAACCTATTGTTAAAGGTCCATTCATCTTTGTTTCAAGTGGAATCAATTCTTCTTGTGCATCACCTATAGAAGCATTTGTTGTAGATAACACAACACTTCTATCTTGAGTTACAGTCAATTTTATAATGCTATAAGATAATTCACTAGCACTCATTTTTTCTCTTGGAGAAAGTAAGGATACACGTTCTACTGCATCTAGCATCTCATCCTTATCAAATTTTAAAATGATAGGGAAAGATGAAGGAATGATACGAGAAGTGTCTGGATAATTTCCATCTAATAATCTTGTTTGGAATAATACATTTTTAAATTTAACTAATAATTTATTTACAGCAAAATATAATGTTACATTCTCATTATAATTATCAATAGCTTTTGCAAGTTCATCTAAAGATTTATTTGGAATAGTAATACTAAATGGTCTATAAGTAGGTACATCTAATAAAACCTGAGCTAATCTGAAAGAATCTGTTGCGGTTACAGTTAGTCTATCATCATTTAAAGTTAGATGTACACCAGTTAAAATTGGTTTCTTTTCACTTTGTGCAGTGGCAAAGCTTGTTTGTTTAATTAAGGCTTTAATTCTTTCTGCTGGTAACTCTAAAGGATTTTCTAATGTAACAAAATCTATATTAGGATAATCTAGAGGATCCATAATATGAAGCTTGTATTCACCACGATCAGCTTTTATGACAAGAATTTTATCTTCCACTAAACAAAAACTAACTGTTTTAGAATTAATTTTTCTAATAATATCAATGAAGAATCTTCCTGGAACAACTGTCTTTCCTGGTTTTTCCACATGTAAAGATGCATCTGATACAAAAGTTTCTACAGAAATATCTGTATTGGATGATGTCATATATAAATCCGTGGTTGTTACTTCCATTTTTATACCAGTTAATATAGGCATAGGGCTCTTAGCTGGCAAACCTCTAGAGATAACATTTAAATTTTCTAGTAAGACTTCGCGGTCAATTGTAAAATTCATAATTGGAACTCCTTTTTTCTTTTAAAAAATTATATTTATTACTCTTAATAGTTATTATTAGGAGAGTGGATATGTGGATAAGTCTTAAATATCACGAAATATCAATAAAATTATATCATAATTCTTTGTGGAAATCTATTGCTTTTATCCACAAAATTATATTTTCTTTAAAATTGTATCAATCGCCATTTTTAGTTGGGCGTTAGATTTTAATTCTTCTTCAATTTTTGTACATCCATTCATTACTGTTGTATGGTCTCTTCCATTGAAAATTGCTCCAATTTTTGAGTAAGTCAAATCGTAATGATTCTTCAAAATATACATAGCAATGTGTCTAGGTAAAACATACTTCGCATTTCTAGCTTTTCCTAATAAATCTGCACTGCTAATACTATAAGTATTAGAAATTACACTAATTGCCGCTTCATAGTTATTTTTTCCTTGTGCCTGTTGAGCTTTAATTAACACTTCTAAAGCTTCTTTTGCAAGTTCTAAAGTTGGTTCTTTATTATAAACCTCACTATACCATAAAACGCGATTCAAACCACCTTCAAGCTCTCTAACATTATCTACAAAATTTTCTGCAATATAGGATAAAATTCTCTCATCTAATTGTTTATTAGAGTTTTCTGCTAGTTTTCTTTTTAGTATATTAACTCTTTGAGATAAATCAGGCTGTTGGATATCTACACTTACTCCCATTTGAAATCTAGAAGTTAAACGATCCATAATTCCTGTAAGCTTTTTAGCGGGACAATCAGAAGTAATAACAATTTGTTTTTGTCTCCCTATTAAATCATTAAATAATTTGAAAAACTCTTCTTGTGATTTTGTACGTTGAGCAAGCATTTGAATATCGTCGACTAACAACGCATCTAAATTTTCATATTTTTCAGCGAACGCAGCTGTATTATGGGCTTGAACAGCATTTACATAATCAGAAACGAAATCAGAAGCCTGAATATATAAAACATTATTATTTATATTGTTTTCAACAATTTGATTACCAATAGCATGCATTAGATGGGTTTTACCAAGTCCAACTCCTCCAAAAATGTAAAGCGGGTTAACAAATTCACCAGGCTGATCTGCAACCTTTAAGCTAGTTAAGTAGCTTAAGCGATTAGAATCTCCAACTACTAAAGATTCAAAGGTATAATTACTTTTCAAATTATTCTTATTCAATTTTATTTCCTTTATCTTTTTTGGTTGAATTTCACCATCACAAACAAACTTAAATTTTACACGTTTATCAGTAAGACTGGCTACGATTTCTCCAATTTTTCGAGCATAAATATTATTTATCTTTGTTTTTATATAAGTGGATGGAGTTAAAACATAAATAATTCCATTTTCTTCTTGTATAACCTTTTTTACATCAGAAAAAATTTCTTCAAAAGTTTCTTCTGCAAAGTAAGATGATAATTTATCTCTTGTTTGATTCCATAAGTTTTGATACTCTTCCATAATAACACCCACATTCTTAAATATGATAGCATAATTTTTTGATTTGACAAGATTTATTTTTCCACAAAAAATGTGGATAACTTTGGAGAGTTTTTGTCTAATTTTTCATAAAAATGTGGATAAAATCAAGAAAAAAGCCCTATTTTTAGCCATTTTTTTAATTTTTCTACAAATATACAAGTGGATAAATTTGTCTATAAGTTATCCACATTTAATAAAAAATTTTTAACATTTTTATCAAAATATTTTCTTCTAAAAAAATTGTTCTAATTATTATAAAAAAATATTTGACATACATGTTCTTTTTTGTTAGAATATTATAGCGTGGTTTCGTAAGAAAGGTAGGTATGAAATTATGAAAAGAACTTATCAACCTAATAGACGTAAAAGAAAAGTTACTCATGGTTTCCGTGCTAGAATGGCTACTAAGAATGGTCGTAAAGTTTTAGCTCGTAGACGTAAAAAAGGTAGAAAACAATTAACTGTATAATTTTATAATAAATATTGACAAAACTTGTACAACCAGAACAATATATAGTGATTTTTGGTTGTACTTTTTTGTTTATTATAAGAATCTGCAGGGTATAATCTATGAAAAAACAATATCGCGTAAAGAAGAGTAAGGAAATAGAAGAAATACTAAAAAATCATCGTTTTTCGAGCAATCCTTACTTTACAATATACATGAAAGAACAACACGAAACCAACCATTTTCGTTATGCGATGAGTGTCGGAAAAAAAATAGGTAATGCAGTAGTGAGAAATCATTTAAAACGTCAAATTAGAGCAGTAATTAGAACTTTAAATGTAATTCCTAATGTGGACGTTTTTATTGTTGCTAGAGGAAAGGTTGTAGAATTAGATTTTCAAGGTATTGAAAGAGAATTACAACACCTATTTCGAAAGCAAAAATTACTTGTGAAAGGAGAAAAAAATGATTCAATTTTTAAATAGGCATAAGCATAAGCTTATGATGCTGGGATTTTTGTTCGTTTTACTACTAGGTTTAACGAGTTGTAGAACAAATTCTAATAGCTGGACAAATAGACCATATGTAGATAATTGGGCAGGGTATTCACAAGACTTCCGTTTTGATTCTTCATGGGAGGCGATGTGGGGATGGCCAGTATCTATTTTATCTTGGCCAATTGCATGGATTTGTTCACACATTGGTAAAGGCTTAGGAAATTCTTTCTTTTGGGGTATATTATTTACAACATTAATTGTAAGAACTATAGCATGGCCAATTTATTCTAAACAAAACAGTATGAGTTTGAAGATGACTTTAATGCAACCAGAAATGACTCGAATTCAAAGAAAGTATGGAAATCGTAAGGATCCTCAATCTCAACAGCAAATGCAAATGGAAATGATGAAACTTTATAAGAAATATAAGGTAAATCCAATAGGATGTATATTACCTATGTTTATCCAATTTCCAATCTTTATGGCAATGTATGAGGTTGTAAGACGTATTAATGCAACTTCATCAACAAATGTAAATGGTGTAGATGTAGTCCAATATGGAACATTTGCCTTACAAAATACAAAAATATTTAATTTCTTTGAGTTAAATACATCATTCTTTGATGCAACAGCAATTCAAGATAAGATTTTTGCAGTGGTACTTGCAGTAGCCTTTGGTGCATTGACAATCTTATCTCAAAAATTAGCACAAAGAAAACCAAAATATTTAAAGGATTATAAGAATCCACGAGCTACAAATTCTCAACAAGAACAACAACAAAAGCAAATGAAGATGATGAGTTATGTTATGACAATTATGTTTGTATTTATGTCTTTATCTTCAACATCTTTGGCTTTGTATTGGTTAATTGGAGCAATTTATCAAATATTCCAGAGTTTTGTAGGACGTAAACTGAATGAAATTAATTATTACAAGGCTCAAAAAAAGAGCACTGTAATATAGAAGAGGTGTATTATGCAAAAGAAAGTAGAAATAATTGCAAAAACAACAGAGGAAGCTCTAGAGGAAGCAGTAAAAAAATTACATCTATCAAGTGACAAAATATTTATTAATGTTTTAGGAGAATTACCAGAAGGCTTAAATTGTGAGGCTTTGGTTGATGTGAATCTTGCACTTGAGGGTAAGAAATATTTAGAAAACATTTTAATAGCATTAAATGTTGGTTACCAAATAGAAGCAAGAACAGTAGGAGATTCTCAAATCTATTTCAATATTGATAGTAACGAAAATCCTTTACTAATTGGTGTAAAAGGAAAAACGTTGGATGCTTTACAAATTTTAGTAAGAACCTTAATTTCAACATATACAAAGGATAAGCTTGTTTCTACTCTAGATATTGGAGCTTATAAAAGTAATAGAGCCCATCAGCTAGAAATACTTGCAACTAAAACAGCTAAAGAGGTTGCGAAAACAAAAATAAGTGTAAAATTAAAACCAATGAATTCATATGAAAGACGTGTAATTCATGAGAAATTAAGTGAATGGCGTGATGTTTATACCGAGTCAGAAGGCGAAGGAGAAACACGTGCTATTGTAATTAAACCAAAGAATGTTTAATTGAAAAAAATATAAAATGATAAAAGCCAAAATATATTGAAAAATCAATGTATTTTGGCTTTTATTGTTATTTCAATTTAAGGATTTTATTTTGTGTTTTGATAAGGATAATAGTAATTAATTTCTTCATCAAATGTTACATAATTTAAGTAAATTGTAAGTAATAAATAACGCATATTGTTAGAAGGGTCAGAAATGATAATATGATCCTTTCCAGCAGCCTCTAATTTGCCTTTGAATATTTTAGATCCCCATTGTGAATTTTCAAAATTCATATAAACAGAAACCATTTTTCCTAGATTTAAACGTAAAATATTTTCAATATAGGATTGTTCATCGGACATATCGGTGTTTTGTTGTTGATATGGATAATATCCGCCAGTATAGCCTCCACCGTAATAGCCATATGGATTTGGATTTGGGTAAAAATAATTCATTTGTTTTTTCCTTTCTTAATAACAATTTTCGTTTTCACTTGGAGCATAGAAGCAATGTTGTTTATAGGTTCCACTATGCTGTTGGTTCCACCAGGTTTTCCTACATTCCTGACCATGAGGATTATAGAACCATAATGCGTGTGAGGCTGGAGGAAATTTTTCACCTTCGAGAATACGTTTAGCAAGTTTTTTATCTACAGAACGAGCTGCTTGATAAAAATATCCTTTTGATGTTGCTTCAAATCCTCCGGGCTTTTGCATAACCGCTTTTTCAACCGTATTAATTTTTTTAAAATCAAGGCAATTTGCAACAGCTCGATTTACACAAACATTGCCGACCAATAGCATTCCTTTTTGTCCTTCACCCTCGGCTTCTGCTCGCATTAACCTTGCTAGTAGCTGTAATTCCTTATCGGTATAAGCTATTCTTGCCAGTTGAATCACTCCTTACATCTAAACGATATGTGAATTAGAAGAAAAATATAACTTAAAATTAAAGGATAAATAAAATTTATGAAAGTTATATGAAATACGGATATATAGTATATTAACTGCAATTATTTCATAACATAAACAAGAGAAGAACAAAAGTAAACTGTAAAATAGGGCGAGGTAGTTTCATCTGGTTTTGTATTCCATAACTGATTAAAAAGAGTTGGAATTTTAAATTGATATATTATAAAAAATCAAGGAAACAATTGACTTTTTTAAGATTTGTTATAAAATAGGATTATATAATAAAATCTGTGATAAGGATTGTTCTATTTGGCATTGTTTTTAGAGAGTCTATGTTAGGTGAAAATAGATAACATAAAATAGAACGAAACACCTTTGAGAGATGGAAGAAATTTGAGTAGAACCATACGTCTTTCCGCGTTAAGGAACAAGAGTGCTATAGATATTTATATCTATAGAATTAAGGTGGTACCACGGAAATTTCGTCCTTAGCTTAGGCTAGGGATTTTTATATTTTAGGAGGAAAAATATGAGAACAAAAGTAAAACAATTATTTAGTAAATCACAAGAACTTCAAGGTAAAGAAGTAACTATAATGGGGTGGGTCAGAACGAATAGAGCCCAAGCTCAATTTGGATTTTTGAATATAAATGATGGTACTTATTTTGATAATCTTCAGATTGTTTATGATGATAAATTAAGTAATTTTGAAGACATATCTAAATATCGTGTTGGAATGTCTGTGAAGGTTGTAGGAAAGGTTGTTTTAACACCTGAAATGAAGCAACCACTTGAAATACATGCAAGCATTGTAGAAATGTTAGGAGATTGTCCTGAAACGTATCCAATTCAACCAAAACGTCATACAAGAGAGTTTTTAAGAGATGTTGCTCATTTACGACCAAGAACAAATTTGTTTAGCGCAGTTTTCCGCATAAGAAGTGTTGCGGCTATGGCAATTCATAAATATTTTCAGGATAATGGGTATTTATATGTACATACGCCATTAATTACTTGTGCAGATTGTGAAGGCTCTGACCAAATGTTTAAAATTTCAACCTTGAATTTCAATAATTTACCTCTAGAAAATGGCAAGGTAGATTTTTCAAAAGATTTATTTGGAAAACAAGCCTTTATCACAGGTTCTGGACAATTGCATGGAGAAACCTTTGCTATGGCTTTTAGTGATATTTACACCTTCGGACCAACCTTTAGAACCGAAAATTCGAACACAAAAACACATGCAAATGAATTTTGGATGATAGAGCCTGAAATGGCATTTTGTGATTTAGAGGGTTTAATGGATATTGAGGAAGAAATGCTTAAATTTGTAGTGGATTATGTGTTAAAAGAATGTCCTCTAGAAATTCAATTCTGTGATCAATTTGTTGCGAAAGGGTTGAAACAAAAACTTTCAGATTTATTAAAATCTAAATTTGTAAGAATTTCTCATCATGATGTAATTGACATATTAAAAAACGCAAAAGTAAAATGGGAATTTTTACCAAGTTATGATGATGATATTGCCAAGGAACACGAAAAGTATATTACAGAATATTTTAATGGACCTGTATTTATTACAAACTGGCCTAAAGATATTAAAGCCTATTATATGAAGCTTAATCCAGACGGAAAAACTGTTGCAGCAGTAGATTTAGTTGTTCCTCAAGCCGGAGAATTAATGGGCGGATCTCAAAGAGAAGAGGATTTAAATAAGCTTTTAAATCGTATGGAAGAATTGCATATTGACCAAGAAGGAATTGACTGGTATTTAGATACGAGAAGATTTGGTGGGTGTGTTCACTCAGGCTTTGGTATGGGTTTTGAAAGACTAGTAATGTACCTAACAGGAATAGAAAATATCAGAGATGTTATTCCATTCCCTAGAACCCCTAAAAATTGTGAATTTTAATTTTATTTTAAAGGCTCTTTCTTAAGAAAGGGCTTTTTTTTCGCCGAAAAATTACAATTTGTTTTTTTATTCTAAAATTTTATAAAAAAACCTTGGTAAAAATACTTTTTTCTATTTTCTTTTTTGCCTTCCTATGATACAATTAGAATAGAGAGAATTTTTAGTTTTGTGTTTCCTTTGTGTGTTTTAATGTATGGTTCACACCGATAAAATTCTTTTTAAGAAAAAATAAATAAGGGGTTTAAAAATGAAGATTGTACTTAAGAATTTAACTAAGGTCTTTACAAACAAAAAGACACAATCAGAAGTTAGAGCAGTTGATAATCTAGACATTGAGATTCCTGACGGCAAATTGGTTGGTTTATTAGGACCATCTGGCTGTGGAAAATCTACTACTTTGTTTATGATTAGTGGTTTACAAGTTCCTACTTCTGGACAAATTTTCTTCGGTGATGCAGAGGTTACACATCTTGCAGCCGAAAAAAGAGGAATTGGATTGGTATTCCAAAACTATGCGTTATATCCACATATGACAGTTTTGAAAAACATCACATTCCCACTAACAAACCAAAAGGTTAGTAAAAAGGCAGCAAATGACCGAGCAGTTGAAGTAGCTAAGTTAGTTCAAATTGACCAGTTGTTAGACAGAAAACCAGCTGAGTTATCTGGTGGTCAACAACAACGTGTTGCAATTGCACGTGCTCTTGTAAAGAATCCAAACGTATTATTGCTAGATGAACCACTATCTAACCTAGATGCGCGTCTAAGATTACAAACAAGAGAAGAAATTAAAAGAATTCAAAGAGAAACCGGAGTTACAACAATTTTCGTAACACACGACCAGGAAGAAGCTATGAGTATTTCTGACTTTATCGTTGTTATGAAAGAGGGTGTTGTTCAACAAGTAGATGAACCACAAAAAGTATATGATGATCCATTGAATCTATTTGTTGCAAAATTCTTAGGAACACCTCCTATCAATACATTCTTAGGTGAAATTAAGAATCACAAGGTTTATATAGGAAATGAAGCAATTATGGATACTGAATATGATGATCAAGAAATCTATGTTGGTATTCGTCCAGAGGGCTTTATTGTTGCAGACAAGGGTGTATTATCTTGTCAGGTTCAACAATTAGAAGTAATGGGTAGAGATATCTCTATTGTTGCAAAGAACGAAAATTGCGAAAAGCCAACGCTTCGTGCAATTGTAGAAGTTGATACAAAGATACCTGCTACTGGAATTGTTAAATTTAACTTAAAACCTAACAAGGTATTCTTATTTAATCGTGAAACTGAAATCCGATTAGGTAAAGAAGATCATTTTATAAAACAAACACAAAACGAAGAACAAACAGAAGAGGTTGTTGAAGCCTCAACAGCAGAATAAGAGGTGGTTTAAATGGAAGGTTTAAACACCAAAAAGGCATGGGCCTTTCTAGCACCATGTTTGGTTTTAATGGCTGTCTTTACATTCTATCCAATGATATCAACAATCATTTATTCTTTTTTAAATGATTATAACGGAATGGATGCAGCTTCTGGACATGTTAATTTTAGTATAGGAATTGAAAACTATAAAAAGCTGTTTAATATGTCATCTTCTTCTATAAAGTTTTTTCAGGCTTTAGGAAACACAGCGATTTTAGTTGTATTTACAGTTCCTCTATCTATTATCATTGCGTTATTAATAGCAGTTGCTTTAAATAGTATTAAGCCGCTACAAAAGGCATTTCAAACTATTTACTTTTTGCCTTATGTAACAAATGCATTGGCTATTGGATCAGTATTTGCATTGATGTTCCAATCTATATCTAAAGGATCTTCTGGCGCAGAAGGAATTATAAACACTTTCTTAGGATGGTTTGGAATTCCTGCAGTAAACTGGATGGGTCCAGGTTCAACTTATGCAGCAAACGTTACAGTTATGGTAGTATATATTGTATGGAGTGCATTGCCATTTAAAATTTTAATTTTGTCTGGTGCATTACAATCTGTGAATAAGCAATATTATGATGCAGCAAAGATTGATGGTACTCCAAGACACAGAGTGTTAACAAAAATAACAGTACCACTACTTTCTCCAATGATTTCTTATTTATTTGTTACAGGCTTTATTGGAGCGTTTAAAGAGTATTCTTCTGTAGTAGGTGTATTTGGTGAAAAACAAATGGGACCTATTGGAGCACAAGGAAGAATGAATACTGTTGTTGCAAGAGTTTATGAATTTATAGAAGATACGAACTATGGTCGTGCTTCAGCAATGGCGTTGGTTTTATTTGTGATTATATTGTTACTAACAATAGTTCAATTCCAAGTAAATAAAAGAAAAGTACATTTTTAGGAGGAAGAAGATATGGAAAACAATTTACAAGCACCTGTATTTGATTCTGTTGAAAAAGTACAAGCCGAAATTAAACGTCAAAATATTATTAGAATCATTTTAAAGGTATTCATTTATATATTCTTGGTTATTGTTGCAATAACTACACTATTCCCATTTTATTGGATGTTAAATACATCCTTTAAAACAATGGATGAATACCTATTATTAGTTCCAACTTATTTTCCTAGAAATTTTGTATTTGAAAACTATGTGAATGCTGCACAGGTAAATTATTTTGCTAGAGATATGTTAAATACAGTTCTAATAGCAATTGTTTCTACAGCACTCTCTATGGTGGTTATCATTTTTGCAGCCTTTGCGTTTGCAAGATTGGAATTTAAGGGTAAGAATTTAGTATTTACAATTTTATTAGCTACAATGATGGTTCCAGGAGAATTGTTTACTATTTCAAACTTTGCGACTGTAGCATCATTAGGATGGACAAATTCATACACGGTATTAATTGTGCCATTCTTGGTTTCAATATTTTATGTATATTTGTTAAGAAATGCATTTATGCAAATTCCAGATTCTTTGTATTATGCTGCAAAGGTTGATGGAACAAGTGATATGAAATACTTGATGAAGGTTATGATTCCTTTAGCAAGTCCAACAATAACTTCTATTGGTATTCTTAAAGTTATGGGTTCATGGAATTCATACATTTGGCCAAGATTAGTTAACAAGGATAAAAACTTCCAGTTGATTTCTAACTGGTTGACAAATAGTTTTGTTGATGAGCAAACAAATATGACACACTTCCCTATGAAAATGGCGGGTGTTGTTATGGTGTCCTTGCCATTGATTATTATCTTTATATTCTTCAGAAAATATATTATGAAGGGTGTATCTAAGAGTGGTATTAAGGGTTAAAAAAACCTTTAATATAAATTTCAAGCTTTAAAAACAAAAAAACAAAGGAGAAAAAAACAAATGAAAGCAAGAAAGTTTTTATTAGCTGGTTTAACTGCAGGTTTAGCTTTAGCTGTTACAAGTTGTACAAATGGCAAACGTGAAGCAAACTATGTAGTACCAGAGGAAGGTCTCGATGAAACACAAAAAATCGAAATCGAATTCTATCACACAATGGGAACCAATTTACAGGATATCCTACAAACAGCAATTGATGCATTTGAAGAGAAGTATCCAAACTTCACAGTAAATGCACAGCAAATTGGTAATTATGATGCTGTAAGAAACCAAATTTCTACAGAAATCCCTCAAGGATTGGAGCCAGACATTGCATATTGTTATCCAGACCATGTTGCTCTTTATAATAGAGCAAGAGCAGTAGTTCAATTAGATAACCTAATTAGCGACCCTACTTATGGATTTACAAAAGAACAATTAGATGACTTTATTCCTGGTTATTATGCAGAAGGAAGACAATTCGGTGATGATCTTATGTATACACTTCCTTTCTCAAAATCTACAGAGGTTTTATACTATAACAAGACTGTATTTGATGAAAATAATTGGCCTATACCAACAACATGGGATGAGATGATGTCATTATGTGAAGCAATTAGACTTGCTAAAAATGATGATGGTTCAACTAAATATCCTAAGGTTATTCCATTAGGAATCGATAGTGAAGCAAACTTATTTATCACTTTATGTGAACAAACAGGATCTAAATATACTTCTGCTACAGGCAATCATTATTTATTTGATAATAAAGAAAATAGAAGCTATATTGAAAAGTTCAAAGAGTGGTTTGATGCTGGAAATTATACAACTCAAACAATTTTAACTACTTATACTTCATCTTTATTTACTGCATATGATCCAGCTAAATTAAAAGAATCTGATGTAGAAAAAATTGACAAGTATAGCTTTATGTCAATTGGTTCAACAGGTGGAGCTGCTCACCAATACCCAGCTAGTGGTGCATTTGAAGTAGGTGTAGCTGCAGTTCCAAAATGGGACAAGGATAAAGACTTAAAGGTTATTTCTCAAGGACCAAGCTTATGTTTATTCAACAAAGATAATCCTCAAAGAGTTTTAGCAAGCTGGATTTTCATTAAGGATTTCTTATTAACAAGTGATTTCCAAGCTGCATTCTCTAATGCAAGTGGTTATAACCCAGTATTAAATTCTACTTATACAAAAGGAAACTTACCTGCTAAAGGTATGACTTACCAAGAGTGGTTAAACTCTGGAGATGGAAAGTCAAAAGACGGTTTAACAGCTTTAACTGCAAAGATGTCAGCTGAATTTGTTGATAACTTCTATACTTCTCCAGCATTTAATGGATCTTCTAAAGCACGTGATCAAGTAGGTTCATTATTCATTGCTGCTGTTACAAATGCAGCTACTATTGATAAAGCATTCAAGGATGCAATTCGCGAGTGCGAAGACTAAAATAAAAAAAGAGTTGATTTAAATGAAAAATATACGCAAAATATTATTGGTTTTGTGTTTTGTATTGTGTTTAGGAATTTTTGCATCTTGTAAAGAGGAAAATCCTGAACCAACTCCTACTCCTACTCCAACCCCAACAGAATCTATTGACTATGTTGCACAAACAAAATTGAGTGTAGATGTAACTGCTGCTCATAGCTTTTTTGGACAAGATGGAATAGCAATCGCTACTCTTGTACGTTGCGTAGATGGAGATACGGCTGTATTTATAGCAAATGATCAAGAATTTACAGCACGTTTCTTAGGAGTAGATACACCTGAATCTACTGGACAAGTAGAAGAATGGGGAAAAACAGCTTCAAAATTTACTGCTAGCAAACTTTTAACAGCAAATGCTATTGTAGTTCAAACAGATGGAGGTCCTGCACAAGTTGATTCAACTGGAAACAGATATCTGACTTATGTTTGGTATCAACCAGAAGCAGGAGCAGCCTTCAGATTATTAAATCTTGAATTAGTTCAAGAAGGATTGTCCTATGGAAAATATTCAACAATTGTCCTATACTCTTCACAATTTGAAGCGGCTAATAGTCAAGCAGTTATTGAAGGACATAAGGTTTTTAGTAAAGGTAAAGAAAAAGATCCTAACTATTATTATGGAAAGGCTCAAGAAACAACTATAAAATACATTATTGAAAACCAAAAGGAACTTATTGAAGGTGGTGTAGCTGTTAAATTTGATTGCACTGTAACGAAAGTAGAAGGACTTTATGTTTATGTACAAGACTATGATGCAGAAGATAATAAAGTTTATTCTCTAATGTTATATAAGGGATACAATTTAAATACAGCTAAATTGGAACCAGGAAATCGTGTTTCTATCTATGGTAATGTGCAAGAATATAATAATCAAGTTCAAATTTCTAATATGCAAGATATTGGTGTTCAAACCTTAAAAAATATACAATTATTAGAAAAGAATTATGAAATCATTACAACAACCATTACTGGAGAGCAATTATTAAATGCTTCTGATGACACTGAAAGATTATTAGTAAAACTTGAAAAAGTTAAAGTTACCAAAGTTTACACTACAACTTCTGGTAGTAGCGCAGGAGCTATGACAATTACTGGTGTTACTCCAGATGGAAAGACAGTTACTCTTCGTACAGTTATATTAAGATTAGAAAACTATGATATTGTTACAGAAGATTATTTCTTGGATAAGACGATTACAGTAGTAGGTTTAATTGAAACTTATAATAACACAAAACAAATTAAAATTGTTTCTATTAATGATGTTACTTTTATAGAGTAACAAACAAGAGGAAAGGAAAGCTTAAATGAAAAAGATAACTAAATTTGCCTTGTGTGGTCTAGTAGCTACATTAGGTTTAACAACAGCAGCTTCTTGTGCTAATAATGGCACAGCAAAAGAAGTATTAGATAAGGTTTTAGTAACACAAGATGGAGGAAAAGTAAGTGCAGACTTTACTGTTCCTAAGAAAGTTCTTCATAATTCAAATCAATATGATGTTACTTGGACTTCAAGTGATACATCTGTTTTGGATTTCGTAGATTTAGACGCTTCTAAATATACAGCAGATGTAAAGAGACCTTTTGGTGATGAAGCAGCAAATAAAGAAGTAACTTTTACTGCAACAGTATCTGCTGATGGTGGAAAAGCATCAGCTAGTTATAAAACAACTGTTGAAGCAATTGCATTTGATGCAGCAGCTCAAGCAGCTGTTAAGGCAATAGGTATTGCTAACTCTTATAATAAAGATAAAGTAACAAGCCCAGTTGAAATTACTTTACCTAGCAAGTCTACTGAGTATAGCGATGAAATTGCATTAACTTATACATTAGGAACTTATACATCTGTAAAAGTAGACGGGGATAAATTAACTATTGATCCAACTACTGGTGCAGAAGAAAAAGCTGAATTAAAAGTAACTGCAAAATCTGGAAGCTTAACAAAGGACATCACTGTTGTAATTACAGTAAATGGTCCAACTGATATCACTTCTAAATGTACAGTTAAGGATGGCAAGGTAACTATTCCTTATGATGCAATAACTGCTGATGGCAAATACAGCATTTCTTTAGGAAAAGATACAGTTGTAGTTGTTGAATGGACAGGTTATGTTGATGATTCTAAGTATAAAGAAATCGGTATTAACAAGAGTTCTCATGTAAGCCTTACAGTTGAGGGCGATGCATATGTAATCTATTCATTAATTTCAGATGTTTATGGAACATATGACAATATGAAGACATATCAAGGAAAAGATGCTACAGGAACAGCAATCAAGCCTGCTGTTGGCAAGGGTGCTAGTGGTACATCTTATACTTATACATTAAGCGACGCTACAAATGTATATTTTGATAACTCATCTACTTATAAAGTTGATTTATATAGCTTAGCATTCACTTATGGTGAAAAAGGTAAGGCACCTACTCAGGAAACTCCTGAAAAACCAAAACCAGTAGCTCCAGCAGAGCCTCTAAAATCTGCAACTGCAAAGCATTCTGAGGCTGCAACAACAAATATTGATAAAGTAGATGATCCAGTTACAGCATTAGGCTTAAATGATTATGTTTTTGATGTAACTTTTACAGGATGTACAGCAGGAAAAAATACTAATCAACCAGGCTTAAATAAAGATGGTACAATTCGTTTATATAACAATACTGAAGGCGAAGGAAACTCTTTAACATTTACAGTAATTGAAGGCTATAGAATTGATTCTATAACTGTAACTCTATCTACTTCAACAGATACTAAGAATAGTGGTACTTTACAAGTATACACAACAGCATCAAACATCTTAACTGCTGGTGAAAATGGAGTTTACACAGTAAACGGAAATTCTGTTACTATAAAGAATGTTGCAACTGAATCAAGCCATCAGCTTTGGATTGTTCAAGTTGATTTCGTACTTTCTCAAGTAGCATAATTTGATAAAATATGAATTAGAGATAAGGCTTAATGCTTTATCTCTTTTCTTTTTTTTCAAAAATATGTTATAATCGTTTTATAAAAGAACGGAGGCAGTTATGAAAAAATTATTATCGTTTTTGTGTTTAATATTTTTATCCTTTAGTTTAGCATCTTGCAAAGGCAATTCTAAAATAGAATATACTATACGCTTTGATTCTGCAGGGGGATCATCTATTGATATACAGAATGTTTTGAGTGGTGATTTTGCAACAAAGCCTGAAGATCCTACTAGAAAAGGTTATGTATTTGAAGGATGGTTTTGGAATGATAAGGAATTTGATTTTACAAAAGAAATTACAAGTGATGTAAAATTAGTTGCAAAATGGTCTAAAGATAAAAATACATTGACAGGCTACTATGAACCTATGAATGGGCATTTAGACAATTCTTTTAAAAACTCTTTACATAAATTATTAAAAGATACACATAGTAAGAAGCTTTCTTATGCAGAGGTTTGGGATGCATTAAAGCAGATAGATAAAGACCCTAAGAATAGCGAGAATGTATTATGTATTTATACAGGAAGATCTATTCCTATCGCTAACCAAGATAAGGGAACTGCTGGGAATAACATTTGGAATCGGGAGCATGCTTGGCCAAACAGTCATGGATTTAGTTCTAAAGATTATGCAGCTTACACAGATATACATCATTTGTTTGCCTCTGAAAAGAATATAAATGCTACTCGCGGAAATAAAGATTTTAATAATGTTCAAAATGGAAATCATGATGAGTATGGCAATAAATGGGATAATACATTCTTTGAGCCTAGAGATGAAGTTAAAGGAGATTTAGCAAGAGCTATGTTTTATTTGGTCGTACGATATGATGATCCAAACGAATTAGATTTAGAATTAAGTGAAACTGCTACATCCTCTTCATCAAATAAGACAGGTCAATTAGGAATACTTTCTGTGCTTCTTGAATGGAATATATTAGACCCTGTTAGTGAGGAAGAAAAAACAAGAAACGAAAAGGTATATTCTATCCAAGGAAATAGAAATCCTTTTGTTGATTATCCTGAATGGGTAAATTATTTATATCCACAAGCCTAGGAGTGTATAACGCATGTATGTTGTAAAAAAGAATAAGCAAAACAAATGGATAGTTATTGCCGAAGGAAACAAAAGAGCAAGCAAATCTTTTGAGTCTAAGGTAGAGGCAATAGCATATGCCACCAAAAAGAGCAAGGATGAGAATACATCTTTTCGGGTAGAAGATTCTTTAGGTAGTAAATCTAAAAAGAAGTTATGGATTATATTAGCAATTATTTTATTGATTGTTCTTGCAGTAGTGCTATTTTTATTTGCCACAGGAAAAATTAAAATTCAATTGCCTAAAGAAGAGGTCTACACCATTGAATTTGAAGATAATGGACATGGTGTTGCACCAACAGAAATAAAAGAAGTAAATACTTTACCTGATCCCCTTCCAATATTAGAAAATGTAGAAGGTTGGGAATTTAAGGGTTGGTATTTAGATGAAAATTTTAAGACAGCTGCTAAACCAGGGGATCCTATTTCTAAGGATACAAAGCTTTATGCCAAGTGGGAAGAAATAAAATCTACAGTTATAGAAACTGATGAATTATCCATTCATTTCTTAGAACTTGGAAATTATTATGCTGGTGATAGTGTATATATTAAGGCTGGAGATATTGATATTTTAATTGATGCAGGTTCTCGAGCTTCTAGTTCTACAACCATTCATAATTATATTAAGGATTATTGTACAGATGGAAAATTAGAATATGTTATTGCAACACATGCTCATGAGGATCATATTTCTGGATTTGTTGGAACAAATTCTAATCCAGGTATATTTGATTTGTATGAATGTGAGGTTATTATTGATTATGCATTTAAAAACACTTCAAGCCAAATTTCTAAAAATTATGAATCTAAACGAGATAACGAGGTTACATTAGGAGCTAAGCATTATACTGCAAAGGATTGTATGGAAGGCACAAACGGTGCAGCTTCTAGATTTAATTTAACTGACACTATTAATTTTGAGATTTTAAATCAAAAATATTATTATGAGAAATCTTCAGACGAAAATAATTATTCTGTTTGTATGATGTTGAACTATGGTAATAATCATTTCTTATTTACAGGGGATTTAGAAAAAGAGGGAGAAGAATCTTTAGTAGAAAAGAATGATCTTCCTCATTGTAAAGTATTTAAGGGAGGACATCATGGATCTAAAACCTCCTCTAATGAAGCTCTATTATCTAAAATAACACCAGAGGTTGTTTGTGTGTGCTGTTGTGCTGGATCAAGTGAATATACAGATAATGTAGATAATATGTTTCCAACACAGGATTTTATAAATAGAGTTGCCAAATATACAAATCGTGTGTATGTAACAACTTTAGCAAAATATGAAATAGCTAAAAATAAGAATGGGAATGAATATCCAAAGGTAAATGGGTTTGAATCTATGAATGGTACGATTGTAGTTACATTAGATAGTACGGGGAATGTCATTACAACCTGTACTAACAATGATACAATACTAAAAGACACTGCATGGTTTAATTCTTCTATTACTTTAGATGGAGTAGAAAGAAAAATGCGTATATGGCCTTCTGATGGAAAATGAGAAATTTCTTTTAGAACCTAATATATTCTATTTAATCCTTGAAAAGAAGTTATGAATTTTGCATAACTTCTTTTTTCTTTTTCGTAAATCCACTTAACAAATTTAGTGCTTTTTTCTATATCTCGTGGTATAATAAAAAATAGATATGAAGAAAGGAATTGTACTATGGAAGTAATAAAGGAATATATTGAAAAATATGATACAATCATTATTCATGGGCATATCCGTCCTGATGGGGATTGTATTGGTAGCCAATATGGTTTATATTATTTGATTAAAGAAAATTATCCGAATAAAAATGTTTATGTTACAGGAGAAACAAGTGACTTTGTTGGATTCATTGGAAGACCTACACTTGTAGATGAATCCTTATTTAAAGATGCACTATCTATTTGTGTGGATTGTGCAACAAAAGATCGTTTATCAGATCCAAGAGTAGATTTAGCTAAGGAATATATTAAAATTGATCATCACATTCCTGTAGATGATTATGGGGATTATCAATATGTAGATGTTACAGCACCAGCATGTTCTCAAATCATTACAGAATTATATTTGATGTTTAGAAATGAATGGGAATTACCAAGAGAAGCTGCTCAAGCATTATATGTTGGTATTTCTACAGATACAGGAAGATTTAAATTTGATTCTGTTACCTCTAGAACATTCCAGGTGGCAGCAACCTTAGTAGAGACTGGTGTAGATTTGGGTTATATTGATAATCATCTTTCAGTAGAAAGCCTAGCATCTTTAAAATTAAAGGGACATATCTTATCTAATTTTAAGATGACAGAACACGGTTTTGCTTATGCAACACTTTCTATGAAGGATGTAGAGACATTTGGTGTTAGCTATGAAGATGCAGCTGCACAGGTATCTACAATTTCTACGATTGAGGGTTGTCCAGTATGGGCATTATTTTTAGAGTATTCTAAAGAGGAAATTCGTGTGCGTTTACGTTCACGTGGACCAGTCATTAATTTACTTGCAGAACAATATCGTGGCGGTGGTCATGCGAAGGCAAGTGGAGCCACTTTACTAGACTGGAATGAATTAGATGGCTTTGTGAATAAAGCAGACGAATTGGTGAAAAAATATAAGGCAAAATAATAGAGGGTTTTATATGATTAAATATGTTGGTGTAAATGATCATCAGGTTGATTTGTTTGAAGGGCAATATCGAGTAAAAAATGGCATGAGCTATAACTCATATGTAATTTATGATAAAAAAATAGCAATTATGGACACTGTAGATATCCATTTCACGAAGGAATGGTTAAGAAACATTCATAATGCTTTGGAAGAAAGACTTCCTGACTATTTAATTGTTTTACATATGGAGCCAGATCATTCAGCAAGTATTCAAAACCTGTTAGAAGTATATCCTGACATTACGGTAGTAGGAAATAATAAAACTTTTCCTATGATTGAACAATTTTTCCCAGGTTTAAAAATCAATAATAAAATGATAGTAAAAGAGGGAGATGTTTTAGAGTTGGGAGCTCACAATTTAAAATTTGTGTTTGCTCCTATGATTCATTGGCCAGAGGTAATGCTAGCTTATGATACTATAACAAAATCCTTGTTTTCTGCAGATGCCTTTGGAAAATTTGGCGCTTTAGATGTAGAAGAGGATTGGAAGGAAGAGGCTAGAAGATACTATATAGGTATTGTTGGGAAATATGGGCTTCCTGTACAAAACTTATTTAAAAAGGTTGCAGGTATAGAGATAAATACTATCTATCCTTTGCATGGACCTGTTCTAACTGAAAATTTGAATTATTACTTAAATTTATATAATATTTGGTCTAGCTATCAAGCTGAAGAAGAAGGAGTATGCATTGCCTATGCATCTATCTACGGAAATACCAAACATGCAGTAGAGGAATTAGCTACTAAATTAACAGATTGTAAAGTTGAAATCTTTGACTTGGCAAGGTGTGATATGGCAGAAGCTATCAGTAAAGCTTTCCAATATTCAAAGCTAGTCATTGCCTCTCCAACGTATAATAATGGTGTATTTCCACCTGTAGAAGCTTTTTTACATGGCTTAGTAGAACGTAGTTATCAAAATAGAATTGTGGGAATCATTGAAAATGGATCATGGTCTCCTACTGCTAAAAAATATATTGAACAATACTTTGTAAATTCTAAAAATATAACGATATTAGAGGAAACAGTTACAGTTAAATCTAGTCTGGATGAATCTAGTAAAATGCAGATTAAAAATTTAGCTTCTAAACTAAAAAGTATTTAAAAGTAATAAAATTTTCTTGCATTTCGGTTATAAATAAAGTAAAATAGAAAAGGACTCAAAAAAAGAGCCTTTTTATAGGACTATAGCCAAGCGGTAAGGCAAGGGACTTTGACTCCCTCATGCACAAGTTCGAATCTTGTTAGTCCTGCCATCTTAAACATATCAGGTTGATCTACAAAAGATTAACCTTTTTTGTTTATAAAGAGATTGATAAAACCTCTTCATAGTATTTTATACTTTCGTTTAGTTGTAAGACAGATGTCATTGTTTGTGCTAAAGTTGAAAATCAAAATGGTATGAAATGCTTTGACAGATTTAAAATGGCATTTAAAAAATATATAATAAAAAGGCACTGACAAAAAAATATTACTATGCTATAATTTAAAAGCCGTAGGCTAAATTTTATAAGGAGCAAGAACAAATTAATATCCAGTTTTAAGACGAGCGACTTCTTCAAGTCACTTTTTGTTTTAAAATTCAGCTGGGACGGTAGGTAATTATGGTTTATAAACATTTTGATAAAACATCTCCTTCCTATATAATAAATTGTTTTTTCTTTTGGTGGTGGAAAAAATTAGAAAAATCATATATAATAGAAGAGTGTTTGTGAGGTGTTATTTATGACAGATAACATATGTGCTTTAGCTACTCCCTATGGTACTGGCGCTATAGCCATTATACGCTGTAGTGGACCAGAGGCTATAAGCCTAGTAAACAAAATATTTAAGGGACAAGATTTGACCAAGGTGTTGTCTCATACCATTCATTATGGACATATTATGAATGGTAAAGAGGTTGTAGATGAGGTCTTGTGTAATGTGTTTATTTCACCTAAATCCTTTGATGGAGAAAACATGGTAGAGATTAATTGTCATGGTGGAATATTAGTCACTAATAAAATTATACAAGTGCTATTACGAAATGGATTTCGCCTTGCTGAACCAGGAGAGTTTTCTAAGCGTGCATTTTTAAATAAGCGAGTAGATTTAACTCAGGCAGAAGCAATTATGGATATTATTCATGCCGAAAATAGCATTGCATTAAAAGCGGGACAAAATTCATTAAAACAATCTACTACGAAATTGATTCACAAATTTAGAGACCAATTATTAGATATATTAGCAAAAATAGAAGTGAATATTGATTATCCTGAATATGAAGATAGTATAACAGTTACTCAAGAATATCTTTTACCAGTATTAATTGAAATGCAAAAAGATATGAACGAAATCTTAAAAAATTCAAGCATAACAAATCTTGCGATACACGGAATAAAAACAGCAATTGTTGGAAAACCAAACGTAGGAAAATCTAGCCTGTTAAATATGCTTCTTGAGGAAGATAAGGCTATTGTAACAGACATACCAGGAACAACTAGAGATTTAGTAGAAGGGTCTTTAACAATTGGAAATTTGACACTTCATTTGATTGATACAGCAGGTATTCGCAAGAGTGAGGATATTGTTGAACAGATTGGTATAGAAAGAAGTGCAGCAGCAATAGAACAAGCAGACCTTGTTTTAGTTGTATTTGATGCTTCTCATCCGTTAGATGAAGAAGATAAAAGCTTATTAAAATTAACAGAAGATAAATCCAGAATTCTTGTTGGAAATAAAATAGATAAAACTCAAAAATTATTTTTAGAAAATATGGTATTGATTTCAGCAAAAGAAAAATTAGGTGTAGAAGCTTTAGCTGATGCCATAATAAAAGAAACCAGCCTTGATCAAATTGACATTGATGAAGGAAAATTCTTAGTAAATCAGCGACAAATTCATTTGATGGAGCGCGCAGAAGTCGCATTGAAACAAGCATATCAAGCCTGTTTAGATGGGCTAGATGTAGATTTAATAGAAATCGACTTAAAGCAAGCATTTGATGATTTAGGGGCTATAACAGGGGAATCAACACCTGAAGAACTGATTACAGCTTTATTTACAAAATTTTGTTTAGGAAAGTAGGTTAATGCTATGGGAACATTAGTAATTGTTGGCTCACAATGGGGAGACGAAGGAAAAGGAAAGGTTACAGACTATTTAGCTCAAGAAGCTGATGTCGTTGTACGTAGTCAGGGCGGAAATAACGCAGGACACACCATTCTTTTTGATGGACAGAAATTTGCGTTAAGAAGTATACCGTCAGGTATTTTTAATCCAAATATAAAAAATATTATGGCGAACGGTATGGTAATAGATCCTAAACAAGCACTAGAAGAACTTCGTGGATTAGAAGAAAGAGGAATAAAAAAATATCAATTATTTATATCCAATCGTGCTCATGTTGTTCTTCCCTATCATTCCGCTTTAGATGGAGCTTTTGAGCAATTTAAAGGCGATAAGAAGATAGGAACCACAAAGCGTGGCATTGGGCCTGCATATGCTGATAAGGCAAATCGTATTGGAATTCGAATGGGAGAATTCATAGACCCAGAAGTATTTAAAGAACAACTAAAGGTAACTTTAGAAATTAAAAATATGGAGCTTAGAATGTTAGGCTTAGAGGAGTTTGATTTTGATGCTGTATATAATGAGTATTCAGAATATGCACGTCAATTAAAGCCTTATGTCTGTGATACATCTTTATTATTAGAAGAAGAAATTGAAAAGGATTCTAAAATATTGTTTGAAGGCGCTCAAGGGGTTATGCTATGCTTAGATCATGGAACCTATCCATATGTTACATCCTCATCTCCTACAGGGGCTTCTGTCCCTTTGAATAGTGGTGTTGCTCCTAGATATATTACAGATGTTTTAGGCATTTGTAAGGCTTATACTACTCGCGTTGGAGAAGGACCTTTCCCAACGGAATTAGAAGGAGAATTAGCAACCTATATTCGTGAACGTGGTCATGAATATGGAACCGTAACAAAACGACCAAGAAGAGTGGGTTATTTGGATTGTGTTGCCTTAAATTATGCCAGAAGAATTTCAGGAATTAATCATTTAGCTTTAATGCTATTTGATGTATTAAGTGGATTGGACACAGTAAAAATTTGTTATGCCTATGAGTTAGATGGGAAAAAAATAAATACTATACCTGCAACAACCCACGATTATACTAGGGTAAAGCCTCTATACATTGAATTGCCAGGCTGGAAGGAGGATATAACCCACATTACATCCTTTGAAGAATTGCCTATCAATGCTCAAAATTATATTCGTAAAATAGAAGAACTAACAAAAATTAAAGTATCTTTATTTTCTGTGGGACCAGATCGCAAGCAAACCATCCTTTTAGAAGAGCTGTTCAAATGATGAAAACAAAATTACTCATATCCGCATGCTTGTGTGGAAAGAATACAAAATATAATGGTGGGAATAATTTGCTTTCTAGATTGTCTGAAATAGAGGAAAAATTTGAGTTATATTATATTTGTCCTGAGGTCATGGGTGGTTTAACGACACCTAGAGATCCAAGTGAGAATAGAGGAGAATTAGTATTTTCAAATAAAGGAAAAGATGTAACAAAAGAATTTAATTTAGGAGCACAAAAGGCACTAAAAATTGCATTAGATAATGATATTCATTTAGCTCTTTTAAAGGAGTCATCTCCATCCTGTGGGTCTCATAAAATTTATGATGGCACTTTTTCAGGCATCAAAATATCTGGTCAAGGTGTTGCCGCAAAGCTTTTAAAAGAGCACAAAATAAAAATTTTTAGCGAAGAAGAAATCGATTTGTTATTATCAGAAAAATAATATTTTTCTTTATAAATAAAGAAAGCTTTATGAAGGGGTAGTATTTTTAAGGCGAATTTACCCCTTTTTTAATTTTGTTTTCAAAAGATTAGAGTTGAATATAATTTCTGTTTGTGGTAAAATTCGATTTCGAGGTGGTAAAAGATGAAGACAATATTAGTCACAGGAGGAGCAGGATATATAGGCTCCCATACAGTATTAGCATTATTAGAGAAGGGCTATGAGGTAATAG
>CAMWKG010000017.1 GCA_947174785.1 uncultured Mollicutes bacterium | reverse complement strand
TTTTAATGGATACCAATCAAGTTTATAAATAATTAATACCTTAATAGGAGGTAAAAAATATGAAGTCTTTAATCAAAAAAGGAATAGGAATTTTAATTTTAATAGTGTTTGCTTTTTCGTTTTCAATTATCAGTAATGCAAGTGAAGAAAATGCAGATTTAATAGAACCAGATTTTACAGAGTTAGAAGCTAATTATGTTGACCCTAGTAAAGTGGATTATGGTATCAAGCAAAATATTGATTTAGAAAACATTGATCCAGCAGCAATGGATGAGTTTGAAAATAAGTCTATATTGGCAGGAAAACAAAGTGAAGTCATTTATACAGACGATACTGGTACACACACGATTAAAGAATACAACGAAGTGAGTGAAGAATATCAGATAGCTACTTTGAACGATAGTTATGAAGATAATGATTCTTTTAAAAAAGCAAGTTGTTTACATGAAGCTAAAGGTACATTTTTCTATAGCCTGATGACTAGTGCTAGAGGTACAATTAGTCAAAAGAGTGGTTCATGGGGAAAAAAATATATTGATACAGATTATTATTATGTTGATTCAATATTGACAGGAATAATAGAAATTGAATTATATAATATTCCAACTGGATGTGACTATGACTTAAAGCTTTATAGACAACCAAATACAGTAAATTCTAGCTATGATTCTAGCGAAGTTATTGCAACATCAGCTAGATCCTCAAATTCTGATGAATCTATTACAATGAATATAACTGCTGGTACCTATTATATTCAAGTGTATTCTTATGGTGATAAAACTTGGAATAATGATGAATATTATAATATGAGAATAAGATTATATACAGGTGAAGAATATGAAGATATGATTTATAATATTCCTAATGGTAAAAAAGCAGGTGATTTAGGTGCTTTATGGCTTTGTGATTTTGCTCCTATGGGAATTACGCCTTCAGGTCTTTCTAACGATGCCACACGAACATATTATAGTTGTTATGATACTTATCCTATGATAAAAAGTTTAGCTTCAACTTATAAAAATCAAGATTTCACTTATGCTGTTTTGTATATTTGGAACTTAGAGGTAAGAACGGCAATTTATAAAGTTGCTGAAAAAACATTAAATTACGTAGAAGGATATAATGAATGGCAAGATAAAACAAATCAACAGGTAAATATGATATTTAATACATCAGGTCTAATTTTATCATTTGGGAGTGTGTTTTCAGTAGCATGTCCTCCGGTTTCATTAGGACTAGGAATAGCAGGTGCAGCAACAGCTGTTGTAGGATTAGCAGTAAATCTTTTTCTGCCTAGCGCATGGAATGTTACTAAAGCAAATTTTAGAGAATATTTAATCAATTTAAAAGCCGCAATGGAAGTGGGAAAAGGTACTTCTAGTGAAGAAGTGGTAATGATGAAGATTAAATATCATTTTTCTGATAAATTTGATTGGGGTACCAAAAGATATATAGATTACGCACCTAAATATGAGAATACGAATAATTTATATAATGAAGATGAGATTAAAGCTCACATCATTGGTCAACCTTTAATGGGAAAGACTAAAGGAATTCAAACGATAGAAGATATAGAATGGATGATAAAGTGATGAAAGATGTAACCAAAACAAATTTTAGAAATATTTTTATATTCTTGTTCTCTTTTTGGTTTATGATATTAATTCTTACGATGCTTTACATTGGAATAAGGGGATTTATTTTTTCCATTCCATTGGTTATAACAAGCATAGGCATATTAATCATTATATGCGTCCATATTAAATCGTATTTAAAATATAAGAATAATACAAATATTCTTATAGGAATAATAACAAATGTTAATTGTTATATATCTTATCAAATTGTTATAAGAAGTGAAAATAAGAATTATGTTGCCGCATATAGATTTATTTCTTCACGTATAAGAAACCAAGTGGGGAAGAAATGTTCTTTCGTGGTGGATAAAAAAGGTAGGGCAAGCATTAAAAATATTGATTAGAAAATTTGTGAAAAATTGATTACGTATTTATCATTTCCCTTAATGAGTTACTTTTGTAATTCGTTAAGGGTTTTTATTTCTTAACAAAAGGAAGTATTAACTACAATCTTTTTTCTTTTAGTCAATGTTTTTATAAAATGCGAAATTTTTAAGAATCAGTAAGAAGTTTATTATTAAAAAGTAAAATACAGGTATTAAAGTTTGAATTCCAGCAATTATGAAATAGATTTTTACACAATACCATTCAATGAAATATATGTTGACAAAATATTATACCGAATGATAAAATTATACTAAGAAAAGAAGCGTCAATGAAGGGAGATTTGTTTTTAGTTTGAAAATAAGATTTTATATAGAAAGAAAAATTTTTACAATGAATTAAGCTTTATTTTATGGACAAACATATTTTATAATAAATGACTACCTTGTTAAAGAATCAAATTTATAATTGGAGGTAATATATATGTATGTATCAAAGAATAAGCAAATCAAACGAATTTTTATATTTCTCTTTTTGATTTGCTTTTTTGTTTTGTGTTCCTGTCATAAACAAGTAGAAGAACCAAAGGAAGGATTTAGTATAACCTTTGTAACTAATGGACATGGAGAACAATTAGAAACTTTAGAAAAACAAACTAATCTACCTGATCCACTTCCTGTATTAAGTGAGGAAGGTTGGAAATTTAATGATTGGTTTAAGGATAATGAAACTTTTAAAGATAGAGCTAAACCCAATGAGAAGATAGAAGATGATATAATTCTATATGCAAAATGGGTTGAAGATAATGAAGTAAATTCCAAGCAAACTTTTCCTGTAAATTATGAAATCGATAAAAATCAAGGAAGATTAGAAGGAGAAGTTAATCAAATTGTTGAACAAGGTAAAGAAGGAACTCCTGTAACAGTAATTCCAAATCCAGGATATAAGTTCTTAGGCTGGAGTGTGTATGGTAGTGAACCAGAGGGAGAAAATGAGTTTACAAGAGTAGAGAAAAATGTGCAAGGAGTACTTATTGTGAAAGCTATTCTTCAAGGTCCAATCACTTGTGATATACAGTTCAAAGCCAAAGAAGGAGGAACAGTTACAGGCACATTAAAACAATCAGTACTATATGGAGATAAAGGAGAACCTGTTACTGCCATACCAGATGAAGGCTTTAGATTTGTTAAATGGAGTGATGGAGAAACTGAAGCAGAGAGAACCAATGAAAGTGTTACTTATAGATGGGGAACAGTATATGCTGAATTTGAGAGATACAAAAGAGATTTTAAATTAGAATATAATGAAGCCACATCAAAAAATGAACTAACGGATTATACTTTTTATTTAGATGATATGGAAAAAGAACAATACTTACCTGTACCACAAAGAGAAGGATACGAATTTATGGGTTGGTATTCTGATTGGTTTCATACAACCAAAGTAACTGATGAAACAGGAAAAATGATTGTAGGTAGAGAATGGTTTACGAATGATTATTTATTTTATGAGTTTACAAATCCTGATATGAAGCTATTTGCGAAATGGAAGCCAATTAAAGAAGTTCCTGTTTATAAGATTCTTATGATATATGTAACAGAGATACATGCAGCTTTAGAAACTTCCTATTATGGAACAATTCAAGTAGATTATGTTATGAATGAAATAGAAAGAGAGCATTGTAAAGTTATCTCATTAAGAATGGAAGAATACTTAGAAGCTATATTGAATGGTACAGTAGATTTTCAGGTTGACACATATTTTACAAAAGAACCTTTGCATGAAGATAGTTTTGATAGAGGAAGTACAGTAATTGTTTCAGGTGGTAAAATATTTGATGATTTTGGGATAGATACTCAACGTGGAAAAATATCTGAAGTTAATGACATATTAGATAATTATAGTAGTGTAATGACTTTATTTTCTTTAAATGATGATGAAAGCAAATTACATATTACTGCTGGTTCATCTGGTGCTAAATATGGCGAGATACATTTGGATTATGATTTTTTTCAATTTAAAGATAATCCTGAAAATACTTTTAATTTTTCTTATCCAGGTGTTTATAATGTATGGATTGGGAATATGGGCACCTATATCCATGAATTTACTCATACAGTTGAACTGCAATTAAGTGGTAAGGATAATTATGGAATTCATAATGCACTATCATATTTGGGAAAAGAGGGGGTGTCACTGAAAACAGAGTTTGATTATTTGTATAGTTATTTAAGAAATGAATTTAATATTGGAGACAGAAATGTCGGTATTCCTTACGAATTTTGGACAGGGGAATATGAAAAAGAATAGTCTTAAGGGAGGTAAAGAATGTGAATATAAGACTTAAAACGAGTAAAACTATTTTATTTTTCGTATTACTACTTGTTGTTATTGCTAGTTTTTGCTTAGTACCTGTAAAAGCAGAAACTGTTGATACAATTAGTAGTGAAGCAAACATTGTATCTACTAGAAATTCAAGTAATAATAGGTACAAAGATTTTATTTCTGTATTTTCTTTCACGCCAATTAGTGAAACGGAATGTGATGTCAGATTGTCTGATAAAACAGCAACTTATGCAATTATTCCAGAAAAAGTTGAGCTTAATGGTAAAGAATATACTGTTACAGTTGTTGCTGCAAATGGATTTTCTGCAGCTTCAAAATTGGAATTGGTAAGAATTCCAAAAAGTGTTAAAACTATTGGTTCAAATGCTTTTGTTAATTGCAAAGCACTAACTTCGATAACATTACCTGCTGTTGAAACTATAGGTTCAAACGCTTTCGCAATGACAAAAATGGACTATTTAATTATTCCAACTACTGTAACATCAGTAGCTGCAACAATTTTAAGAAGTACCAATACCCAAGTATATGTTAGGGCTATCTTAGCTATGGCAAAGAAGAATAGACTCGTTGAAGATAATTATGCCTCAGCAGAGTATATTGACTTTCCTAAACGACCTAAAAGAAATGTTAAGACTTTGAATGATGAAGAGATTAAAATCTTTATTGATGGCTTACTAAACTATGAAGATTTAAAGATAAAGACAGCACTAATGGTCTTTATACTAACAGGCTTTAGACGTGGAGAGGTGGCTGGATTAGAATGGAAGTATATTGATTTTGATAAAAACAAAATCCAAATTCAAAATACAATTATTCAAATCAGTGGAGTTGGTTGTATAGAAAAAGGTCCAAAAACTGAAGAATCAGCTCGTGCAATCACTGTATCCCCATCTCTCATGGCACAATTAAGAGAATATCAGGAATGGCAGGAAGCAGATCAAAAGAGTAAGGGAAGAGCATTTAAACCTACTGATAAAGTGTTCACAGGAGAATTTGGAAAGAACATTCACCCTTCTATGTTAGATAAGTGGTTAAATATTTTCTTGGTAGATTGTGAACTACCCCATTTCTCACTTCATAGTTTAAGACATACCAACATAGCAGTTCAACTAGCTGCAGGTATTCCTCTAGTTACAGTATCAGCTAGAGCTGGACATTCCAAACCATCAACAACATCAGACATCTATGCATATGTTCTAAAAAGTAGTGATACTCAAGCTGTTCAAGTAATGGATACTCTTATATCAACAGGTGGTTCAAATCACGATGACTCAGTCAATGAATACAAGAAAGCCAAAGAAGAAATGAAAAGGCTTGGACTCACAAGTTATGAAGAGTATATGGATTACTTGGAGTTTGTGAGAATTAAATCGAAACAAGTAGAAAAGACCTTGAATGTAGGACAAGTTTAATAGTCCTTATTCAAGGTCTTTTTAGCACAAAATTTATTGATAAATTATATCATCTATGATATAATGTCAAGCATAACAGAATAATTAGAAGTATAAAAATGTTTTGACTTAGTATAACTTAGTTTGGATAAAAAAATGGCGACTCGGACAGGATTCGAACCTGCGACCGACGGCTTAGAAGGCCGTTGCTCTATCCAGCTGAGCTACCGAGTCATTTGACGAAAAGATTGGAATTTTGGTTAAATTTTAAGACTAAAATGCGTAAATTTTAACGCAATATAGTGATTTTTCTCTAGGATAGGTCGAAGGTCGTAAAGTCCACTGACTTTTAAACAATCCCGCACATTATCCCGCACAATTGCTATATACCATGATGATTAGGAGCTTAAAATCGCAGACCTTAGCACTATCTAGCAAGGTTTTTAATGGATAGGTCACTTTCTTAGAAGGCCGTTGCTCTATCCAGCTGAGCTACCGAGTCAATTCACAGCGTTATAATTATAACGCAAATAAAAATGGTTTTCAAGATATAAATTTTTTTTGTTTACATTTTTATGTATTTTATGGCAAATGGGGTTGATGAAATTGAATTTAGAAGAATTTACATCTATAAAAAATAAATTAATAGAGTTTGTTATAGATTTTGAACAGACAGAACGTAGAATATTCTTTTTAAATAATGCATATTTGCTAAATTTTCATGAGGAATTAGAACAACAAAGATATTTACAATATGAAAATGAGTATTTAATTAAAGCGATAGCTATGGATGTGGATGGAAAAACAGAGGAAGAAGTTAAGACCTTTTTAGAAGGCTGTAGAAAAGAGTTTGAGGCACATATTCATCATTTCCAAAGACAATATCAAACCGCTTTAGAATATGAAAAGCAAATAGTGAATTATGTAAAAGAGGATATAGAACAAAATGATCAGGAATTTATCTCATATTGCTCTATCCATCATCCTTTAGTTAAGGCTTATTCTACTGAACTAGAGCGTACCATTTATTCTTCATTAAGTATGTTATATCGTACAGGTAATATTACAGGGTTTAAGAATGTTATGAAGGAATGTAGTGGAAGTTTTACTTCTCCTGAGATTTCCTCAGATGACTATGAGAAGATAGCACAGCTTTATCAAGAAACAATTGAACATTTAAATTCTATAAAACAACAAAGAGACACTATATTCCCTTTAAATAAGGCAGATATATTTAATAAAGAGGAACTCATCACAAGAGAACTAATGGATTTGCGTGAAAAAAATTATCAAGATAGAGAGATGAATAAATCTATTCAAGCAGATTTTAAATTGCATTTTTCTTTTGAGTTTTCACTATAATGAGTTATAGGGGGTAATCTAATGATTAGAGATTATGTAGAAGAATTGGTTCGGATTATCGAATCTTCTAAAACTGAAGAAGAACAAAAAAATCTAATATTACAATATCACGAAAGTGATATCGCCGATGCTTTAGCAAATCTAAACAAGGATCAAAGACTTAAGCTATATCACATTTTAGGTGAAGAAAATGTATCTGAAATCTTTGCTTATTTGGATAATGTTGCAGATTATGTAGAGGAACTATCACAGGAAAAGGCAGCAGATATTATTGAGCTGATGGACTCCGATGATGCAATTGATGTCCTAGAAGAATTGGATGAGGACGACCGTAAGGAAATTGAATCCTTAATGGAACCTGATTCCATAGAGGATATTAAATTAATTGATCAGTTTAGTGAAGAACAAATAGGTAGTAAGATGACTACAAACTTCATCTTAATATCTAAAAGTAATAGTGTAAAAACTGCAATGAAAAGAGTAATTTCTGAGGCTGCAGAAAATGATAATGTTGCTACCATCTATGTAGAAGATGAATACCATCATTTTTTTGGTGCTTTGGATTTACGTGATCTTATCATTGCTAGAGAAAATGATGATTTGGTTTCCTTGATGAAACAGAATTATCCTTATTTCTATGCGAATGAAGAGGTTACTGATTGTATTGGTAGACTAAAGGATTATGCATTGGATTCTTATCCTATTTTAAATGCAAAAAATGAAATTATAGGTGTAGTAACATCTGATGATGTTGTAGAGGTTTTGGATGAAGAAATGGGAGATGACTATGCTAAGCTCGGTGGTTTGACAGAAGAAGAAAATTTAGGAGAATCTATTTTCTTATCTGTTAAGAAAAGGCTTCCTTGGCTTGTTGCTTTATTGTTTTTAGGTTTAGTTGTTTCCTCATTGATTTCTGGTTTTGAGGAAGTTGTTGCTGCATTGCCTGTAATTGTGTTTTTCCAATCCTTGATTTTAGATATGGCTGGAAATACAGGTACACAGTCCTTGGCAGTAACTATACGTATGCTTTCTGATGAGGTTAAGACTAGAGATTTATTGAAGCTATGCTTTAAAGAAATTCGTGTAGGCTTCTTAAACGGTCTTATTTTAGCAATTTTAGCCTTTGTGTTTGTTTTCTGCTTTTTGTTTATTACAAAACAATCCATTAGTGGAGATGTATATGACCACTTACAAGCACTTAAGGCTTCAGGTATTGTATCATTATCCTTGTTACTTGCAATGACAATTTGCAGCTTGATTGGTTCAGCAATTCCAATTTTCTTTATGAAAATAAAAATAGACCCTGCAGTTGCCTCAGGTCCATTTATAACAACATTAAATGATATTATTGCTATTGTGTTATATTACGGATTAGCATATTTAATGTTCTTAGCATTTTAAAGAGGTGTTAAGATGAAGCTTGTATTACTCTTTGGAGATTGTGCCGTTGGTAAAATGACTGTTGGTCAGGAACTCTGCAAAATTACAGATTTAAGATTATTTCATAATCATATGACAATAGAATTAGTATTAGATGTGTTTGGTAGCTTTCATCAGGAGGCTATATTAAAATTAAGAGATGTTATCTTTGAAGAGTTTTCTAAGACAGATAGTTATGGAATGGTATTTACTTTTATGTGGGCCTTTGATGAACAAGAGGATTGGGATATTGTAAAGAAAATCACAGATACCTTTGAAAAAGTAAATGCGGATATCTATTATGTAGAATTAGATGCATCTTTAGAAGTTCGTTTACAGCGAAATAAAACAGAAAACCGTTTGAAGAATAAGGCATCTAAAAGAAATCTTGAATTGTCTGAAGCTCGTTTATTAAATGATTATAAGAAGCATAGATGTATAAGCTATGAGAATGAACTTCCATTTAAGAATTATTTGAGAATTGATAATACGAATTTGGAGCCTGATGTTGTTGCAAAAATAATTAAAGAGAAGTTTTCTTTATAAAACAATAATAAAAAGCAGCTGTGAAAACAAATATTTCACAGCTGCTTTTTTATGCTTTAAATTCATAATTAGGATAGGTTAAAGGTTGTGTTCCTTCTAAAAAGTATTCATAATACCCATTATCCTTGGCTAGATAGACTTGATCTTGATATATTGTGATATAGCTTTTTTGAATGCCTTCAATTTCATCATAGTATAGACCTTTTTTGGCAAATGTGTCTAGCAGCATCTTCATTATGCTTCTAGGAATATTTTTCTTATAATAATCCAGATATTTTCCATCTGTAATTCGTTCATAGCCTACCCATACACCTATAGTTAAATCCTTAGTATAGGCAATCAGTAAGGAGTCTTTAGTTGCATTACTTGGAAGATGGTATTTTAAAATAGATGCTTGATCATAGTTGGTCTGTCCGGTCTTAGCCATCATATAAGTACTTTTTTGATCAAATACACTTCCTTTAAACACATCATGTAAGATTGTGTTAATGAGGAAAGCAGTAGTAGGCTTCATCACTAGTTTCGCTGGCGTATCATTCTTATAAGTGGTAAGCTCATAGCCAATCTCCTTATAGGCACTAGCTTTTTTATAATATCCTAGATTGGCAAATGCCTGATATGCATTAGCTAGGCTTAATAGAGAATACCCTGTTGTTGCTCCACCAATTGCATCTGCCTCATAGATAGTATCCGTCTTTTCTATGCCTAAATTCTTTAAGAATCCAAAAGCACGTTCATAGCCAACCTGATTAAATAGCTTAACTGCAGGAATATTTCTTGAATCACTTAAGGCTTTTCTTAAGGTGATGGCACCTAGATATTGATTATCATAGTTTTTTAATTTTGTTCCATTTTGATAAGTATATTCCTCATCCTTGATTATGGTAGCAGGAGTATAATTTAGATATTCAATTGCAGGTGCATAATCTAGAAGAGGCTTAATAGTAGATCCTGGTTGCAATAAAACATCACTTGCATAGTTGATTACACGTTCATCATAGGATCTGTTTCCAGCAATAGCTTTTACTCCATAGGTAGCATTATCTAATACGACGATGGCACAATTGAGCTCCTCATCATTAAATAATTTATAATCATTATTCATAATAGAGTATAGTGTTTTTTGAATGTTTGTATCTAAATAGGTTTTTATAGAAGTGATTGTATCACTATTTTGTGGCAGGTTAGAAAAAAGATAGTCGATATAAGGTGTTAAATAGGTAATCCTTTGATTTGTAAAGCCTTTGTGAACAATATCCTCTGCAGGTATTTCCTTTAACTCATTATAGGCAGCTTCTGATATGTATTTTTCTTCATACATTCGTCTTAATACTAAATTTTTACGAGTCGTTGCACTCTCAGGATTTCTTAAGGGATTATAATAGTTGGGAAGCTGTATCATACCCGCAAGTATAGCCGCCTCATTTGTTGTGATATCCTTAGGCTCCTTATTAAAGTAGTATTTAGCTGCCATCTTAATTCCGTAGATGTTACTGCCGAATAAGACAGTATTTAAGTAGGCTTCCATAATTTGATCTTTTGTATATTTCTTTTCTAGCTCTAAAGCATAGGCAATTTCATTGATTTTTCTTGAGAAGGTTTTCTCATTTGTAAAATAGGTGTTTTTGATATATTGCTGCGTAATCGTAGAAGCGCCAGAAATGATAGAACCATTCGTTATGTTTTGGTATATAGAATGTGCTATTCTAGGAATAGAAATTCCTGGATGCTTATAAAAGTCATTATCCTCTATTGCTACCACTGCATGAATTACTTCTGGACTAACCTCTTGAATTGAACAATACTCATAGTATAGGCTATCTGATGAAACAAGTGTATCTGTATCATCATAGATATAGATAGGCTTACTATTTTCGCGAATAAAAATGGAAGTATTGCTGGCATTCCTAAAAAGAATAATTCCACCAATGCTTCCAATAATTGTGATGATAAGTGTGAGTATGGTAAAACCTAGAAGCAGTTTATTTAAAATAGATTTCATCGATGACCTTTAAATAAGGTATTCTTGGCAAGTAGCCATGCTGAATTGGATAGGCTCTTGTTTTAAAAGCTTCATAGGGAATGGACTTTCTCCCATCCTTCAAGGATGCATTCCAGTATTCGAACAAAACATCAAAGGGTAATAAATAATATTCATCATACATATTCCAGGCAACAAGAAGAAAGGCAATTCCACCATGAGCCTCGACAGCTCTTAAATGCTCTACCTGATGAGCAGAAACATTGGCAAGTGGGAAAGCAGTTTTATTGTGGTTTTCCTTTGCATCAAAGTCAATGTATTTTCCCTTATAGATTCCATTATAGTCAGTAGTAGAAGGTGTCTTATAATAAGCTTCTGTTATGACTGCCTTATTTCTAGAAGGATAATTCACCTTGACGATTTGAACTGGAGTAGGCTTTTTGTGTATGACAGCAATATCATTATTTAAATAATAGGTATTACTTTCATTAATAGCCTGTTCTAAGTCCATACCTAGATTAGCCTTGTTTATTACCTTTTTTTGTTCTTTTTTCTTTGTTGGAAAGTTCATTCGTATCACCATACTTATCATATCACATTTTTATTGGTTACAGCTATATTTTTTACTAAAAATTTGAATAATATGTATTATTTTGGCAAGTTTTCATTTAGGAAACGTTTTATACTTGAATTACTTTTCTTTTTTGTATAAAATCATTTTCGAAAATAAGAAAGGAAGAGATTAAAGTTATGGCAAATACAAAGATTGAGTTTTTAGTTAGTGCTCCTGTAAAGGATGATTTATACTTGGTAGGAAATATTCCTGCATTAGGAGAATGGAATGCTTCTAAGGGGGTTAAGCTTACTTATTGTGCTGAATGTGGCTGCCACACAGCTTCTAAATTATTACCTGCAGATACAAACGTTGAGTTCAAGGTTTTAGCTGGTAAAACTTGGGATAAAGTAGAAAAGGGTGCTTGGGGCGAAGATGTTTCTAATCATGCATTCGTGGCTGCTAAGGGTACTAAAGTAGAAGTTAAAGTTTTAAATTTCTAAAGAAAGATTCAGGTGCTATGGGCACCTTTTCTTTTTGGCTTTCATACACTAAAACGGTGATGAAATGTTAGGTATTATTAAAGGTGATATTCGCTATGAGGTTTTAGCTCAGCTGATGTCAGCTAAGCTTTCTAGTGAATTATATGATTTTTTAGATATTGATGTGCTATTGTTACCCTTTGGGGGAATTGATGAGGACTACAATATCAAGCAGTCTAAATTGAATTTATTAGACATTTTAAAAGAAAATGCTATAAAAACAATTCTTGTTGGAAATGCTAATAGTAAGCTTAAGGAATTATGCGAACAAAAAAATATTAAGTTAATAGAACTATTAAAGGATTATAGGTTTGTCATACCCAATGCCAAGCTTACCTCCATGGGAATCATTGATTATTTAAGCAGAAAGAATTTAGCTGTTTCTGATCAAAAAGTTCTCATTGTTGGTTTTGGAAATATTGGATTTACCCTTGCGGAGCTTTTAAAGGCAAATGATTGTAGTTTTTCTATTTATCCGACGAATGAAGCAGAAGAAAAATATGCACATTTATTAGGATATTCTATTACAGATTTTAAGGATTATGATGTATTGATAAATACAGTACCTTATAATCTGGATTGGGACTATGCTTCCCTAAGAGGAAAGAGAATTATTGATGTTGCTTCCGCACCTTATGGATTTGACATAAATAAAATATATGAGTATGGAATTTGTTATGAAATTGTCAGTGCAATTCCTTCTAAATTCGCATATGCTTCAGCTGCAAATATTATAAAAAAATATATTGAAAAATATGTTTAAATAGATTATAATTAGACTAACGAAGTAATCGATTCTTAAACTGAGTAGGAGGAAGAATAGCCTTTTTGCTATTCCATGATTTAGTATGGCAGAACTGAACATATTTTCGCTTGGAGGACTCCAAGAGGATGGAAAAAATCTATATGTTGTAGAGATTAACCATAGATTGTTTATTCTAGATGCAGGATTAAAGTATCCTACAGCTGAGCTTTATGGTGTAGATATGATTATCAATGATATTTCCTTTTTGGTACAAAATAAAAATAGAGTGGTAGGTATCTTTTTAACCCATGCTCACGATGATCATATTGGTGGAGTATATAATATTCTAAAGGAGATAAAGGTCCCTGTATATGCATCGAAATTTACGATGGCAGTTTTACAGGACCGTTTAAAGGAAGAAGAATATCCTCTAGAGCAGAATAAATTTATCACTGTAAATTCCAAATCCTTATTGCATTTTAAGGATATTGATGTCCGTTTCTTTGATGTTGCACATAGTATTCCTGATTGTCTGGGTATTGCTATCAAAACTCCAGATGGCTATATCATTTATACAGGAAATTATAATTTTGATCAAAATTCAAAAATTAACTATGCTCAAATGTATAGAGAGCTTGCCATTTTTTCAAAAGAGGGTGTACTGGCTTTAATGACAGAAAGCTTAGGTGCAGATAATGATCAGAACAGAGGAACCATAATGGAATTTAATTTGCGTATTAAAAACATATTAACTCATTCTGATAATCGTGTCATCTTTACTCTGTTTTCCTCTGATTTATTAAGAATCCAGCAGATTATTGATATTGCTGTTGCAGAGAATAAAAAAATAGCTATCTTAGGAAGAAAGACACAAAGGCTTGTGAATCAGGCGATGCAGCTTGGCTACTTGAAATGTCCTGAGAAGAATCTTGCAAATTTAAAATTTATTGATGACAAAGTTAAGAATAATGATAAAAATCTAGTTGTCCTAGTCACAGGAGAGCGCCATGAACCTTACTTTATGCTTCAGCGTATGGCGAAGAGTATTGACCGATTGATTCATTTAGAACCGACCGATACCATTGTAATTTTGACAAATCCTTATCTTGGTACAGAGAAGATGGCCGCTAGAACCTTAGATGTGATTTATCGTGTTACTACTAATGTTAAGGAGTTTAAAACGAATTTATTGCCTCAGTCTTCTGCAAACCGTGAAGAAATCAAGCAGATGATTAATATTCTACTACCAAAGTATATTATTCCAGTGATTGGAGAATACCGTCATCAGTATGCCTTGCGTATTGTGGCAAACTGTTTAGGATATGAGGATGATCGTGTTGTCATATTAGACTCTGGTGATATTGCAACATTTATTGATGGAGAGTATCGTGGTATTACAGGAGAGGTTCCTGTTGGGGAAATCATGCTGGATGGTAAAGCCTTCAAGGATGTTGGTGATGTTGTCATGAGAGATCGTGAGCTTTTAGCTGAGGATGGACTTTTGATGCTTTGTGCGAATATCAATCCGCGTACAAAATCCTTAGTGGCAGGTCCTGAAATTATTTCAAAAGGATTTGTTTACACCAATGTGGATGGCGATTTGAACTCAGATATCATTGAAGTATTTAAAAAGGTTTCTATTCAGTTTTTAGTAAATAAGTTTATTAACTGGAGTGATTATAAAAACACATTAAAAACAGAGCTTCAGCATTTTATTTATAAGAAAACAAAAAGAAATCCAATCATCATTCCAGTCCTAATTTCAACAGATATAGAAAATTCTAAAAAGGTTACGAAGTAGCCTTTTTTTCATCATTTTTTTTATTTAATCCGTGCTATAGTACGCGTATGGAGCTGATTTTATGCCTAAGGTTAAGAATCATATCATTCGTGAAAAGAAGGATTATTTATATATAGCAATCTGTACCTGTGTGAGTATATTATGTATACTATTAATTGGAAGAGTCGGTTTGGCAGGAAGAACACTATCCTTGTTCTTTAGTTTTTTGATTGGCGATTTTTCAACTGTTATTTTAGCTTTTGTCTTGGGATATTGTATTATCTTTTTGTTTTTTAAGAAAAAAATAGATTTCCATCATATTTCCTTTATTGGCTCTGTTTTTATATTTGTAGCATTTTTAATGTTTGCCCATTTAGGACTATATGACGCCTTAGGAATGTCTAGTACAAATGTACTAAGTAAAACTCTAGAGCTATATAAGCATTATTTAAAATCCTATAATATTAGCTATAGCTGTGGTGGTGGGATTTTAGGTGCACTGATTTTACAGGTTTCTTGTCTACTCATAAGTAAGATTGGAAGTATTTTGTTAGGAATTGCTTTTATGATTATTGGCATATCCTATTTTGCAAATTTAAAATTATTAAGCATTTTTAAAGGTGGTCATTTCACTAAGCTACCAAAACAAGCTCTTACAGCCACAAAAAAGTATTTTAAAAATATTCATTATCCAACGATAGCCAAAAAGACAACAAAAAAAATGACAATGCAAAGCTTAGAGGATACAGAAGAACAGGTGAATTTTACTTTGCAAAATGAAATCAATAAAGAGAAATTTCAAAGCTTTAAAAGCTTTGTCAAGGAAAGAAAAATCTATGCAATGGTAGATAGTTATAAGACCTCCTATTCCTCTTCCAGATTTCTTTTGAAATTTGCTCACAAAAATGATGAGGAAATCAAAGCAATTTTAGGATTCTTTAACAGGCAGTGTTTTTTCATAAAGCAGGAAAACGGATATGCTCTGGATTATCCAAATCAGTTTCGTAAGCTTCTTACCCTAAAGACAATGCTGATGGAAGAGGGCAGCAGTAAAAAAATTCCTTTGGCAGTAGATGTAGATGGAAGTCATATCAGCTTTGAGGCAAAGGAAGGAAGGCTCATTGTTTTAATAGGAGATACAACCAGTGGGATTAAAACATTTATTCGTAGCTTAGTTTTAAGTATTTTAATAAAGAATATAAAATATAGTGACATCTACTTTTATGATTTTGAGCATGAGTTTCCTCAAATGAATAAGGATGGTTTCTTATATGTCAATAATGAAAAGTCAGCTTCAATAGCGTTAGACGAAGCCTTTAGTGAATACGAAAGAAGAAATGAAGTTTTAAAGTATTTTAACTGTGATAGTATAGAAGAAGCAAATGCCCAAATCAAAAAATCTAATCTAGATATGGAACCCATGCTCCCTCAGTTTCATTTTTTATGCTTGGATTTAGCTAGCATTTCTGCTAGCTTATATCAAAAGATAATTTATGCAATTCGGTTCTCTGCCCGTGCAGGAATGACTATAATTATTGTTGCAAGAAATAAAAATGCCCTTGCTAAGCTCGAGATGAATAAGTGTGATATCATTGCCTTTAATATGAGTGATGTATCTACATCTGTGAAGCTTTTTGGTTCTGATATGGCTTGCAGACTACAAAAAAAAGGTGATGTCCTCATTAGAAAGGATGGCACCTTGTATCATGGACAAACACCTTATGTTTCTGTATCTGACTTTGAAAAAATCAAATTTTAGCTTTGTTTTAATTTATTTAAATATTCTTTAATTCCTCGTTCATAAGCTCCTGTATCCTTTGGTTCATAGTAGATTTTTTCCACTAGATCATCAGGAAGGTATTGTTGTTTTACATAGCCTCCCTTAAAATCATGAGGATACTGGTAAGTATATTTATGGCTTTTTAATTCTTTATTTAGAATGTGCGGAGGAATTTGCATAGAAGTCATTTGTTCTAAATCTGCTAAAGCAGCATCTATTGCCAAATAGGCAGAATTACTTTTTGGGGAAGTAGCTAAATCGAGGGCAGCATAGGATAAAGGAATTCTTGCCTCAGGAAGTCCTACCTCTAAGGCTGTATGACATGCAGCATAAACTCTAGGTCCAACACTTGGATTGGCAAAGCCAACATCCTCATAGGCTAAAATCATTAAACGTCTAGCGATAAATTCAATGTCCTCTGACTGCAACAGTCTGGCTAGATAGTGAACGGCAGCATTCGGATCACTTCCACGAATAGATTTAATCATTGCAGAAGCAATATCATAATAGCTTTCGCCTTCCTCATCGATGGCGAAGCTTTTTTTACCAATTAACGCCTTTACATTTTCTAAAGTGATTTCATCCTCTTCAAGCATATTTGCGATTTCAAGCATATTTAAGCTTGAGCGTACCTCGCAAGAAGATACTATAGCAATATAATTTAAAATGTCTTCGGATATAGGCTTCATCTTTTCCTGTTCTATCGTTTTCTTTAAGAGTTTAATGATATCTTCCTTAGTAATTTCATTTAAGCGGTAGATATGAGTTCTAGAACGAATAGCAGGATTGATGGCGCGATAAGGGTTTTCTGTAGTTAAGCCAACCATAGTTAACGCACCTGATTCCACAAACGGAAGAAGAAAATCCTGGACATCCTTTTTCATTCTATGGATTTCATCAATAATTAATATGACATTTTGATAAAGCTTTGCAGCCTCAGCTATTTCTTTAAGCTTAGCCTTGTTGTCACAAGAAGCATTATAGTGATAGGAATTCAGGGCATAATAGCTTGCAATAACCTCTGCAATAGAGGTTTTTCCACAGCCTGCTGGGCCATATAAAATCATAGAGCAAAGCTGCCCTGCAGCAAGCATTTTTCTTATGACACCCTTAGGTCCAACTAAATGGTCCTGCCCGACAATATCATCAAATGTTTTTGGTCTAATTCGATAAGCTAATGGCTTCATACACATCACCCATTGCTTATTGTATCATATTTAATTGATTTTTAAAATAATTTCTTAAGATTAACGCCAAGCATTCCACCAACACCTGAAAGTATGATGCTTATAAAGAAGGGTAAAACCTGAAATTCAAATTTTCCTGTGCATAAAAAATAAACTAAAGCGATAAGGAAGAAGTGTAAGATTCCTACAAATAATCCTACAATCAGTCCTTTTTTATGAATTGCATTAGCATAGGTAAATCCTAACATCATATAAGCAACTCCACCAATAACAAGCTTAGCAATTAAATTAAAATCTTGACTAGTTTTGTTGATATAGATTGTATAGATTATTGTTGCTACTGTTAAATATAATACTAAAAATAAATAAATCTTAATACCACTTTTTACCTTTTGTTTCATATGATTCACCAGTTAAATATATGAATAGGATTCCCATTTTATGTTAAAAATAAACTTAGGTGAATACAAGTGAACTATGGGATATTATTATTAAAAATAACAGCTATCTTTTTTTGTTTAATTATAGTGTTAAGAATATTAGGAAAGCGTGAGGTTGGAGAACTATCCATCTTTGATTTGGTTGTCCTTTTGATCATTGCCGATATTGGAGCCTTAGGAATAGACAATGATCAGTTTATAATTCCTAGTTATTTTTGTGTATTTGTTTTAGTGGTTTTGCAAAAATTACTCAGCTTTTTATTAATTAAATGTGCCTTCTTCAGAAATGTTATTGATGGGTCACCTACAACAATTGTATTAGATGGAAAGCTTTTAATTCAAAATATGAAAAAGGAACACTATACCGTAGACGATTTAGTGTCCCAAATGCGAATTGAACATATTATGGATATTGATGAAATCAAGCTTGCTATCTTAGAAACGAATGGAACCTTATCCATTTTTAGAAAGGAACGCTTTGATGAAGTCAAGCTCCCTGTCATTATGAGTGGTCAAATCGTAAAGGATAGTTTGAAGCTTTTAGACTGGGAGTATGAAGAATTTATGAAGAAGCTTGAGAAGCATCATTTGAATTATAAGAAAATTATCTATGCATCTTTGCATAAGAATACCTTTTATTTTTACTATAGAAAAGATAAAAAAGAACCAGAGCTAACAGGCCACATGATGCAGTTGAGATAATTAAAGTAAACAGACCTTTATAAAAGTAATTTAAGGATAGATAGAAAATTACAACACAAGCTAAAGGAATGAGCCGCTTGAAATTTGGTTTAAAATGTACTGCCTGATTAGCAAAGAATAACAGTAAACTAAACTTAAGCATATTTCCAATTACGATACTTGTTAAGAATCCTGATTTTCCATAAAAATAGGTTAAAATGAAGACTAGACCTAGGGTCACTGTGTAGGAAGCTATTGAGCATACCAATAGCTTTTTTTCTTTTTTGTAGGATTGAAGAATAGAAATTAAGATAGGATTAAAATAAGAGAAAAGATAGAAGATGGCTAGCTTTTCTACAATGGGGTAGGCACTAGAATCCTTATACATAAGATTCAAAGTTTCTTTTGCATAAAAAAGACTCAGAACCAGATTGGATGCTGCGATTACCATTGAAAGGAAAAATGCCTTGGATAGAATCTGGTGTAGCTCAGGCTTCCCTTGATTTTTTGTAATTTTAGGAAAGGTATATTTTGTAATACTATAAATACCAAATTGAGCGAAGAGTAAAAGAGGCACTGCATAGGAACAGACTTGAGTATAATATAGAGTAGACTCATAAATATTGATTCCATTCAAGCTCATTGCATAGTAAAAAATAAGAGGCTCAAGATATCCTGTTATGGTTACAGCAAGCTGGTCTAAAGTAAGAGGTAGGGCTTGTTTTAATATGTTTTTCTCATACCCTTTTGTTTCTACCATTCGGTAAGCAAATTTGTGCTTTTTCTTTACCTTGAACAAAAGGTAAGTAAAGGAAACAACCTCAGATAACATGAGTGCGAAAAAGCACATAAATATTTTAAATTCCAAGCTTTGCTTTGCAAAGATAAAAAGCATAGAAAATGTTAAGGTAAACTTAGCTATTTGTTCATAAAGATTGGAAAAATAAGGAGTTTTAAAATTATTGTTTGCTTCAAGATATCCTTTAAATAATCCTGAGGTATTAGATAAATAAATTAAAGGGATACAAATTAAAAGAGGATAGTATATGAAGCTATTCTGATAAATCAGCTTATAAAGCGGAAAGGAAAATAACAGGAGAATAGAAATAATGGAAGAAGATATGAAGGTGATTCGAAAGGCAGATTTTAATATCGTTCTTGAGCTATTTAATTTTGCAGCTATGTTTTGATTGACAACGGTTTGAATCGATAATGAGGATAGGCATAAGACCAGACTTAGGGTTGGAAAGACAAAGGACATAATTCGCATGCCTTCTATAGTTAGTATTCTTGTGAGTAAAATCTTGTAAACTAGACCTAAAATCTTAATTGTAGTACCTACAATTAGAATAACTTCGATATTTGTTAACTTTTTTTTCATTTCATCAACCTTTTTTTAATAAATCTATGATATAATACAATATATGTGTTGGAGGTTTTGAATTATGAATTTAAAGAATTATGTTGCAACAATAAATGATTATCCAAAGGAGGGTATCCTATTTAGAGATATTACACCTTTGATGGGAGATGGAAAAGCCTATCAATATTCTGTTGAACAGATTACTAAGTTTGCCAAAGAAAAGAAAGCTACTATGATTGTAGGACCAGAGGCTCGTGGTTTTATTTTTGGTTGTCCTGTGGCTACAAATTTAGGTATAGGATTTGCTCCTATAAGAAAGCCTGGTAAGCTTCCTAGAAAAACTTTAGATGAAAACTATGATTTAGAATATGGCTCTAATACCTTATGCATACACGCAGATGCTCTTAAAAAGGGAGACCGTGTTGTGATTATTGATGACCTACTTGCTACAGGTGGAACAGTAAAGGCTACGATTAATTTATGTGAACGTCTAGGAGCTACTGTTGTAGGTGTTGCTTGTTTGATTGAGCTTGTAGAGTTAAAGGGTCGTGACCTATTAAAGGGATATGACGTTTTATCTTTAATGGAATACGAAGGAGAATAAAATTTATTCCGTAAAAGGAGGTGGAAAGATGCAGGTAAACTATGAGGATTTATATGCACTGACAAGTCAATATATTCATAAGGAAGAATCCCAGGTCTTGATGAAAAAGGCATATGATTTAGCAAGTAGTCTTCATGAAGGACAGTTCCGTCAATCTGGAGAGGCCTACATCATTCACCCTTTAAGCGTTGCTATTATATTAGCTGAGCTACATGCAGGTCCTGCAACGATTTGTGCTGGACTTTTACATGATACTGTTGAAGATACAAATGAAACAGAAGAGGATTTAGCGAAGGCTTTTGGTGAGGACATTGCCTCAATTGTTGATGGCTTGACAAAGATAGAGCAGATGAAATTTACCACTTTAGAACAGAAACAGGCAGAAAACCAGCAGCATATGCTACTTGCTATGGCAAAGGATATCCGTGTCATTATTGTTAAGCTTGCTGACCGTCTGCATAATATCAGAACACTTGGTGCTTGTCCAGAAGAAAAACAAAGACGTGTTGCACGAGAGACTTTAGATATTTATGCACCTCTTGCTCATAAGCTAGGTATGTTTAAAATCAAGGCAGAGCTAGAAGATACTGCATTAAAATATGTTGAACCTCTTGCCTATGCTAAAATTATCAATCAGATTAAAACGAACACCTCTGTTCGTTTAAACAGTATTGATCATACCATAGATGAAATAAAAGCCTATTTAGCTCCTCATCAAATCCCAGAGTTTGAAATAAAGGGAAGAATTAAAAATACCTTTAGTATTTATAAAAAAATGATGAATCAGAATAAAGCATTTGAGGATATTTATGATATTTTAGCGATTCGTATTATTGTGAATACTATTGGAGAATGCTATCAGGTGCTTGGAATTATTCATGCACATTATACGCCAGTACCAAAAAGGTTTAAGGATTATATTGCCGTACCTAAGCCAAATATGTATCAATCCTTACATACTACGGTAATTAGTAGTGATGGTTTAATTTTTGAGGTGCAAATTAGAACTGTAGAAATGGACCGTGTTGCCGAACTTGGTATCGCGGCGCATTGGGCATATAAAGAAAATGTTGAATATTCAAGAGAAAAAGAACAATTTGAAATTGCATCCAAGCTAAAATGGTATGCAGAGCTTTTAGAATATTCTGAAGAAGATAAAAATAGTGAGGCAAAGGATTTTGTTGACACGATAAAGGAAGATATTTTAACAACAAATGTATATGTATATACACCAACAGGAGAGGTTATCGCTTTGCCTAAGGGGGCAACTCCTTTAGATTTTGCCTATAAAATCCATACCAATATCGGAAATAAAACAGTTGGAGCTTTGGTCAATCAAAAGATTGTACCTTTGGATTATGAGCTTCAAAATGGAGATATTATATCCATTAAGACAAGCAAAAGCTCCTTTGGTCCTTCTGAAAACTGGTTGAAAATTGCTAAAACCTCTAGTGCCAGACATAAGATTAAAGGCTTCCTGAATAAACAAAATAGAGATGTATTAGTTGCAAATGGGAAAGCCACTCTTGAGGAAGAATTCCGTATTGCTAAAATCTCATTAGAGCTTGATGATGCTCTTATTGAGGCTCAATTTGGTAAAAATAATATTCACTCTTTAGAGGATTTATATTATGAAATTGGGAAAGGAAACATATCTGTAAAGACAGTTTCTAACCGTTTAGGAGAAAAGCATAGCTATCAAGAAAATCTTGCAAAGCAGATGGAACGTTCCCAAAAAATTCTAACAACAAATTCTGAAACAGGAGTAGTTGTTGAAGGGTTAAGTAATCCGCAGCTTAAGCTTGGCAGCTGTTGTAATCCAATTCCAGGAGATCCAATTATGGGATATGTAACCAAAGGATATGGAATTGTCATTCATCATAAGAATTGTAAGAATGCCGCCTCCTTTGCCAAGGAACGCTTGATTCCGCTTTCTTGGGCAACAAATCCAAATCGAAAGTATCCCGTTTGTATTAAAATTACAGCTACTACTCATAATAATCTTTTAGTAGATATTATGAATGTGGTTTCTGCAAATGGATTATCTATTTTATCAATTAACGCAAATAATAATCAAAATTTACAAACGGTTGTTAAGCTTAAGGTATTGACCAACGGCTTACTTGATTTAGAAAAAATGATTGTCAATATGAAAAAAATTAAATTTATTGCCAATATAGAAAGAGATAACTTATGAGAGTAATTGTACAGCGTGCTAAAAACGCAAAATGCTTTGTTAATGATGCTATCACAGGCCAAATTCATATGGGGTATATGCTTCTTATCGGATTTACTCATACAGATACTTTAAAGGAAATAAAATATCTAGCTAAAAAAATTATAGGGTTAAGAATTTTTGAGGATGAAGAGGGTAAACTAAATAAGAGCATTTTAGATGTTAAGGGATCCATTTTGGCAATCTCTCAGTTTACATTATACGCTGATGCAAAAAAAGGAAATCGTCCTAGCTTTACAGAAGCTATGGATTATACAACAGCCAATCAATTATTTTTACAATTTATTGAGGAGCTTAGGAACTATAATGTAGAGGTAGCAACAGGTGTTTTTGGTGCTGACATGCAGATAGAATTTACCAATGTTGGTCCTACAACTATTATTTTAGATAGTAAAGATCTTATTTAGGGAGGTTTGTATGAAACCATTTATATTTGATGATGAGGAATATCAGGATTTAAATTCCTTAGGCTTAGCCTTTGTCAATAAATTTGATTTAGCTTTACAAGCAATCAAAGAAAAGACCTTTGTCAAATTTTTTAAAGGCTTTAAATCCTATAAAAAGCAAATTCAATCCATATTATATCAAAGCAGGTATTTACAAAATGCTTTAAGTATGATTATTTATCTAGTTACAGAGGATCATATTTTTTATGTTGGACATCGCAGATACTTAACAATTTCAAGTATTTTAAGTGATATTAAGAAAAATTCTTCCTTTAAATATTTTGCGGAGGATCATGGGTTTTCTAATACGATTCTCTCTACTCTGGAGGATGAAAAGCTAAAAGCCGATTTAAAGGCCTTTGAGGACAATTTTTCTGATGATTTTTCGTTAGATTATTTTGAAGGATATATGAGTAAGGATTCCATTGAACCTATCACTTCACATATGAGCAGTATTTCCTCCTCTAAGGATCCTTTTAAAGAAGCTCTTCATGTTTTTCAATCTAGAAGAATTCAGCTTGCTTTAGCCTATAGATATTCATTGGCTCAGGTTTTAGATTTACGTAAAAGGAATTGTCCTGTTTTTGCAGGCTTTTCTATAGTTAATGGAGAATTTGATTTGCCACTATCCATTTTGGAAAAAGCTTTTTATACATCTTTACTTACGATGTTTAAAGACTGTAAGTATAAGGGCTTAGAGGGGCATCTTTTCCGCAAGAAAATTAAAGCAAGTAAAAAAGCCTTTAAGAAATATAATAAGCTAGGGGATTCCTCTAAAATAAATTATCAAGAAAAACTACATACGCTTTATTTGGAATGGGTGGATTTATTTAAGCTAGAGAAGGTTCTTATTTCAGATTCGGATTTAGAACCAACCATACCTTATTGTAATACATATGTAAGTTCAAAGCTGTTAGAAGAATTTATGCTAACACGCGATATGCTGGAAAAACCATATACACCTGTTCTTCAGGTTGAATATGATTTACGAAAGCTTGAAAAATCACTGAAAAATCATTGGTATTTTTCTTTCTGGAGTATCCTTATTGCAGTTTTAATTACGATTGAATATTTATTTGTCAGTATGATTCCTGCCCTACAAGAGCTAGTGGTAAAAGGCTTATCTCAGATTTTTGATAAAAAGAAAGAAGAGGTAGAGGCATTACCATCTAATCTGCATATTTACTTTTTTGTCGGTATTGGAGTAGCTATTCTTGTTGCGATTTTTATATTTGTATTAAGGAGCTTAGCTAAAAAGAAATATAATGGCTTATGTAGATTGTCCTACTATCGAAAAAATGAAGCTATTTTATTAGAAAAGGAACAAAAGGATTTTGAAAAGCTTAAATTAAATGAAGCACGCTATGCGAAAAAGATTGATCGTTTTTATCGCTTTTATGGTGGTATTGGTATGGCAGGACTATCCTTTGCTATCACACTTGCAACTTTAGGACTATTATATACCTGTGGTTTTATTTTAAATGAGGCTTTAACTGATATTGCATTAAAGCTTTTGCAAACAAACCTTTATTACTTATTTATAGGACCTGTTATTTGTTTGCTGTTGGGATTTTTAAGACATAAGAAAACAGCATGGTCTATTCTGTTTACCTATATTTTTAGTATTGCTATCGCAGTAGGTTTGACATTCATCGTTAAGGCATAGGATGGGTTAAGTAGTATGAAGTTATATATGCAAAGTCTTGGCTGTGCAAAGAACCAAGTAGATAGTGAGATGCTTTTAGGAGTTTTAAAGGAAAATATTACGTTAGTTGCAGAACCACAGGAAGCAGAGCTTTTACTATTAAATACCTGTGCTTTTATTGAGCCTGCAAGAAAAGAAGCCATTGATACTATTTTTGATTTAGTAGAGGTAAAAAAACAGACGAAGGCTAAGCTGGTCGTTTGTGGTTGCCTTCCTCAAAGATATAAAACAGAAATTATAAAGCTCATTCCTGAGGTAGATCGTTTTATAACAATAGATGAGTATCCAAATCTTGCTAATATTATCAATCAGGTTCTCAAATCAGATTATCAGTATCAAAAGAAATATGATCCGTTAAATCGAATTTATTCAACACCTAATTATATGCGTTATGTAAAGATAGCAGAGGGGTGTATGAACCGTTGTGCCTTTTGTGCAATTCCTTTAATCAGAGGAAATTTAAAAAGTAGAACAATAGAAAGCATTGTTACTGAAGTGAAAACTGCAGTTTCAGAGGGTGCCTATGAAATAAATTTAGTAGCTCAGGATACGACAAAATATGGATTTGATTTATATCATAAGCATGCTTTAGTGGATTTACTAAAGGAGCTTGTTCAAATTGAAGGAGATTTTAAAATCAGACTTCTTTATCTATATCCTGAACTTGTAAGTGATGAATTAATTGATTTAATCAAGAATAATTCAAAGCTTATGAAATATTTTGATATTCCTATCCAGCATAGTGAGGATAAGCTATTAAAGGCAATGCTTAGAAGAAGTAATAAAGAAATGATTGTTACTCTTTTGCATAAGATTAAAAGAGAAATTCCAAAGGCTACTCTTAGAACCACTCTTATGGTTGGCTTTCCATATGAAGAGGAAACAGATGTAGATGCAATGATTGAATTTATTAAGGATATCCGTTTTGATCATATGGGGGCTTTTACGTTTTCCTTAGAAGAAAATACGCCTGCCTGTAGATATCCTAATGTAATTGATGAGGAAACAAAACAAAAGCGCTATGAACGCTTGATGAAAGCTCAAGAGAAAATTGCTTATGAATTAAAACAAGCTAAGATAGGTAGTGTTATTCAGGATGCCTTTATCATAGGCTATGATGAACAGTCCTATATGTATGTTGCAAGGTCAGAAGAATTTGCTCCTGATGAAATTGATGGCTGTATTTATGTTGCAGCCAAGGATGAGCTTTCCTTAGGACAAAGAATTGATGTACGTGTTTTAGATGTAGATGCATATACCTTAACTGCAGAACAAATTTAAGGAATAAACTTGCGCTCTTTTTACACATACTAAGAAAGGAAGAGTATAGTGAAATTAAATGTAGTATTATATCATCCTGAAATTCCTCAGAATACTGGCAATATTATGCGTAGCTGTGTTGGCTTTCATGCGAAGCTACATTTAATAGAACCTTTAGGCTTCAGCTTAGATGAGAAGCATTTAAAAAGAAGCTCCTTAGATTATTTTCAATACTTAGAATATGAGGTATATAAAAATTACGAGGATTTTTGTAAGAAAAATCCTGGTAAATATTATTTCTTAACGAGATACGGACATAAAAGTCCAATCCAAATCGACTTTACGGAAGCTAAGGATGAAAATATCTATTTGATATTAGGAGCAGAATCTACAGGGATTGCCTATGATATTTTGAAGGATCATTTAGAGGATTGCTTTCGTATTCCTACAACGGATAAGGTAAGGAGTTTAAATCTATCTAATTGTGCGGCAATTGTATTATTTTTAGCCTCTAGTCAAATTGAAGATAAGGAAATATTTGCAGATGAACCAGATACCTTTAAGGGGAAAAGCTTCTTAGAGGATTTGAAGATAGAAGAATTAACAGATGTACATAAAGAATATAAGGAGTGATATTTATGTCAGTAATTACAGTGACAAAGGATAATTTTAATGAGGTTGTAAAGGAAGGAACTATCATATTAGACTTCTGGGCAAGCTGGTGTGGACCATGCAGAATGCTAAGTCCAGTTTTGGAGACTCTTGCAGAAGAAGAAAATCTTGTAATTGGCAAGGTGAATGTGGATGAAGAGGAAGAACTAGCAAGTAGCTTTAATATTTCCTCTATTCCGGCTTTATTTTTAATTAAGGATGGCAAGGTTGCAAATAAGACAGTAGGCTATCAGCCTATTTCAGCCTTAAAGGAATTTATCAAATGATTTACGATTGTATAATTATCGGAAAAGGACCAGCAGGAATAACTGCTGGTATCTATTTGAAAAGATATGGCTATGAGCCTCTTATTATTGCGAAAGATGGAGGGGCTTTAGAGAGAGTTAAGGATATTGAGAATTACTATGGTATATCTCATATTACTGGTCCAGAGCTTTTGAAGGCTGGAGAGAATCAAGCTAAGGCTTTTGGAATTTCTATAAAGGAAGAAGAGGTTCTAGAAATTAGTAAAGAGCTTCATTTTCTTGTGACTACAAATAATGGAACCTATGAAGCAAAGACTGTCATTCTTGCTTGTGGAACTTCAAGGAATCGCTATGCTAAGGCAGATAACCTAGAGGGTGTTTCTTATTGTGCTACCTGTGATGGATTTTTCTATAGAAAGAAGAAAATAGCGCTTATAGGAAATGGAAAATATATGGCACATGAGCTATCAGTATTAGAAAATATCTGTAAGGATATTACAGTATTTACAGATGGAAAACCTTTAGAAGCAGAGATTCATTCTTCAATACCTGTTGTTTTAGAGCCTATAAATAAGGTTATAGGAAATCCTCATATTGAAGCAATAGAGGCAGGAGGAAAGAGTTATCCTATCGATGGCTGTTTTGTGGCGATTGGAAATGCTTCAGGATTTACTCTTGCAAAGCATCTTGGAATTGGTCTAAAGGGAAATAGTATCCTAGTGGATGAAAACCTTATGACGAATATTGAAGGTTTATATTCCTGTGGAGATTCTATCGGCGGCTTATTACAGGTTTCTAAAGCTGTAGGAGATGGTGCTGTTTGTGCTACCTCTGTATCAAATTATTTAAAAATGCATAAATCCTAAATCACCCTCATAGTATTATACTAAGGTGATTTAAAAATGGCAAATGATCCAACTTTATTTATTGATAGTGTAAGTGATAAAAAGGACGGAAATGAAAATCAGGATTTTTTTGATAGTCGGAATGTGAAACGAAAAAAGGTGGCTCATCACCGGTTAGAGGATATAGAAGCAATGCTATATTATCGTATTCATGTCTTAGCTGAAATCTACACGAAGCAAGGAACCTTTGAAGGTATTGTAGAGGAAGTCAATGAGCTCGGTCTCAAGCTTCAAATGGATAATGAATTGAGACTTATCCCAATAGTAGAGATAGAAGATATCAATATTTTAAAATTATAATTTTTATGCTTTATAAAAGAATTCTACTGCTTGCAGTAGTTTTTTTTGATATAATTTGATATAATATATTTAAGGAAAACTAAAATATTTATAAGAGGAGAATTTTTAGATGAAAATAAAAACATTAGAAGATCAATATAATTTTTCTTGTCAAATTTTAAGTGTATTTATGCCTATCCTTTCAGCAGTATTAACAACAGCTGGAGTTGTATTAGCCTTCGCTTTAAAAGAAGTATTTTGGGTTGGGTTGATTTTAATTGCAATAGGAATATTAGTGTTGATAGAGTTTGTTTTTATAAGAAAATATTTATTGAAAAAAATGAAGTTTTTTGAAGAGAACAGAGAAAACTCCTCTTTATAGACAAACCTCAATTTAATTTATAGAATCATTGATAGATAAGAATCAATGATTTTTTTATTTTCCAAATGTTTTCTAAAATTCATACGCGTTTCTTATATTTGACAGGAAAATGATTAGTATGTTATAATAAAGCAAACGCTTTCATAAGGTATAGTTGAAAGAAGGAAGGAAAAAGGGTATGAAGAAAAGAAAGTTTTTAATTTCGCTTCTTTGTTTATCAGCAATGTTAGGTGTCTCAGCCACCTCCTTAACAAGCTGTAAAACAAAGGTAGATAATCCGCCTACTCCAGAGGTTGAATACTGGAAGGTAACTATCGATTTAAATGATGGTTCAACTCCTACAACAAAGGATGTTGTAAAGGGTGAGAAGCTGACAGGAGTAGCCACTCCTACAAGAGAAGGCTATGAATTTACTGGTTGGATGGCAAATGGTGCAGCTTGGACAATGGATACTGCAATCACTGCAAATATCACAATTGTTGCACAATGGAAAGAAAAGACAGTAACTCCAGCAAAAGAATACTGGACTGTAACAATTGACTTAAATGATGGGACTACCCCTAAAACACAGCAAGTTGAAAAAGGACAAAAGCTGACAGGAGTTTCTGAACCAACAAGAGAAGGATATGAATTCACAGGCTGGAAGGCAAATGATGCTGATTGGACAATGGATACTGCAATTACTGCAAATATTACAATTGTTGCTCAGTGGAATGAAATAATCCAAACTCAATTAGAAAGTATTAGTGTAAGTGCTAGTAAAACTGAATTCGTAATTGGTGAGGATTTTAGCTATGAGGATTTAATTGTTACTGCTAAAATGTCAGATAATACCACAAAAGAAGTTACTGATTTTATAGTGGATTCTTCAGAGGTTGATAAGACAAAAGAGGGAACGTATACAGTTACAGTATCCTATGGCGGAAAGACAGCAACTTATACAGTAACATATGAAATTAGTACTATTATTGCTTCCATAGAAGTTTCAGGGGCTGATGATGAAACATATGAATATGGCAAGGAGTATGTAAGATCCTCATCAGTTAAGGTTATAGCTGTATATACTGATGGACATACTGCTGATCTAGATAGTGATGCGGAAGTTTCATATACACTATCTTCAGCAGATGAATCTGGTACTAAAACTTGTACAGTAAAATATGGAAATCTTACTACTTCATATTCTGTACATATTGTAAAGCTTACAACGACAGCCGTTGAAGATGGAAAGGTATATATGAATGGAACTGAGTATGCCTCAATTCATGCGGCATTTGCTGCAATTCCAGAAACTTCAACTGCTATGTATACTATTACTCTTGGAAAGGGTACATATAATGAGAATGGCTTAATGTATAAAGGCTCTGCAACGATTCGTATTGTAGGTTCTACAGATGCTAAGTATGGTTCCGATGTAATTATTAAGGGTCATGGAAGTAAGATGCCTGGTGAAACTGGTTGTGATTCTAAAAATCGTTGCTTAATTTCAATTCAGGGCACTGCTAATATAATTCTTGAAAATTTAACTTTGGAAAGCGATTGGTATCGTTCTGAACATTCTGGTGATGTTCAGGCGGAGGTTCTTGGTACAGATACATCAGGCTTTACAGCTGCATATAATTGTGGATTTAAGTCTCATCAGGATACGTTGAGAACAATTGGTAAGGCTTGGTTCTATGGCTGCTACATCGAAGGTGATGTTGACTTCATCTGGATGGAAGCAGGCGGAAAGGTTGCATTATATGAAAATTGTGAAATCGTATCTGTTTATGATGGTTCTGCTGGTACACATAATACATATATAACTGCACCAAAAATGGCTGAAACATCAAAACTAGGTAAGGGATTAGTTATTTATAATTCTACCGTAAAGGAATCTGCTGAAGCAAAGTCAAAGGGACAAAAAACTTATTTGGCTCGTACACCATGGAGCTCAGGCTGCTATAATCAGGTTGCGTATATTAACACAATATGTGAAGATATTGAAATGTCAGATGGTCCTTGGTATAAGACTCAAATTGCAACACCATTTGCAAAAACTACAGTTGGCTGGAAAATGGATAAGGCAACTGCTGATTCTATTGGAATAACAAATCAGGGTTCAAAGGATTACATTTTAGATGCAGATACTGTCGCAAAAGAATTTAATGGAAGAAATGCAATTTTGAATAGAATATTTGATACTGGAAAGCTTAGATATGTAACAGATACAGCCGCAAACTGGGCAATCAACGATTTAATTGGTGCTATGGGTTGGACTGTAACAAAAGATACTTCATCAGATAAGCTAGAAGGCGACACAATGGGTGAAGCAAAGGTTTACAATTTTAAGGTAGATGGAGTAGAAGGAGCTATATGTGATGGATTTAAATTCCAGGATAATAATGGTAATACACATTATGTTGCTCAAGCAGGAGGAACAATCACAATTCCAGTAGAGGGTAAGTGCTATGTTGAAGTATATGGTTATTATGCTGGTACTGTTGAGGCTACAACTGATACACAGCCAGGCAAGATGATTATGTTCTTTAATAATGCAACTACGAATAGTGAAGTTGAAAATGATTATATTATATACGATGAAAATGCTAGATCCTTTGTTCTTACAGCAAAAGCATCAACATATATTACAAAGATTGTTGTAACTCCTGATTCAGCAATTGAAGATCAAAAGGTTGAGTCAATAACAATTACAGGTCTTAAACCAAAGCAAATTGTTGGAGTTCCACAAACTCTTCAAGTAGAACTTGGACCAAAGGGTGTAATCAATTCATCTGTTTTATGGTCTTCATCTGATGAGTCAATTGCTACAGTGGATCCATATACAGGTAAGGTTACATTCTTAGCAGAAGGCAGTGTTACTATTACAGCAACTGCTTTAGATGGAAGTGGTGTATCTAAATCTGTTACATGTAATCCTTCTATTCCAACTTGGACAGAAATCGAATGGTATACAACAGATTCAACAATTGCTACTGAAAATGGTGCTTCTGGTATTGACACATTTGATGTGAATAATTCAGCAAACAAGAAGCTTAGCAAGAGCTATTCATTTAAAAATCTTGCAGGCAAATCCATTTCTTCTAATTATGGATTAAAGCTAAATAGTGCAGGTAAATTATCATTTGCTACATTAAGATATGCGGAGGTTTCATTAATTGTTGCTCCTCAAATGAATGAATTGGTTAACCCACCTTCAATTACAAATGCAGATGGTTCCAAGGCCATTTTATTGTCTCAGTATGTTGATGAAAATACAAAATTACAATATTTCACGTATGCTCTTACTGCTACAGGTATGTGGGATATCGAACGTCTTGACGCAACTACAGAAAATAACCCAATCCTATATGCTAAGGTGGAATATACATCAGATGAAATTACAGAATCAGTTGGTGTAACATTCAAGGGCTCATACTATAATTCATCAAAGACAGGTATTGAAACAATCATTACTCCAGGATCAGTCATTGAAGCAAGCAATACAACTGTTCAATTCTATAAATTGAATTTAACAAATTGTGCAAGCAACGGCAATGCTGAAAACTGGTTAAAATTCAATACTGGTGCAAAGATTGAATTGAAAGTGGATAGAGCTGCTACTTTATTAGTTGGTTACTATTCAAAGATTCAAACAGTTAAGCTTGATGGTGTTCAAGTTGAAGGAAATAAGACTAGCATAGCTGGTAATGGTGAAATCGTTACGTATGAAATATCTGCTGCTGGAGTTGTTACAATTGAAGCAACTACAAGTGATTATTTAGGCTTTGTTGGTGTTCTTTTCAAGACACTTGAGCAAAAGAAAGAAGATGCTTGTAGTAATTTAGATAAAGCATATCCAGCTGATAAGTATACACAAAATGCTGATTATGAAACTACATTAGAAGCACAAAAGGCAGCAATTAATGCTGCTTCAGATGAAGACGCTTTAGCTATAGCTATTGCTGCTGCAAAAACAGCATTAGATGCTTTAGAACAGGATCCAGTTGTTGAATATGCTGAAAACTTGAATTATGTATTTGCTTCATTAGCTAATAAGCCAGATAATGGTTCATCCGTAGAATCCACAGATGTGATTACATTTACAAACTGTGTAGCACATAATGGACAGTATGTAGCATTAAAGGACAATAATGAGGTAAGGATAAAAGTAGCTGCAGGTTCAATAGTAACCGTGGCTATGCCATTCTCAAGTGGTGTTACATTAAATGGTGCGGCACAAACATTAACTGACAATAAACTAGTATATACAGCTACAGTAAATACTGAAATCATCATTACAGGTGCAGCAGGAAATGCATATATTGAATCCATCGTAATTACAAAGGCACCAACCTATGCTGAAAACTTAAATTATGTTTTCGCATCTTTATCTGATAAGCCAGACAATGGTTCAGCAGTACAATCAACCGATGTGATTACATTTACAAACTGTGTAGCACATAATGGTCAATATGTAGCATTAAAGGACAATAATGAGGTAAGGATAAGAGTAGCTGCAGGTTCAACAGTAACCGTGGCTATGCCATTCTCAAGTGGTGTTACATTAAATGGTGCGGCACAAACATTAACTGACAATAAACTAGTATATACAGCTACAGTAAATACTGAAATCATCATTACAGGTGCAGCAGGAAATGCATATATTGAATCCATCGTAATTACAAAGGCACCAACCTATGCTGAAAACTTAAATTATGTTTTCGCATCTTTATCTGATAAGCCAGACAATGGTTCAGCAGTACAATCAACCGATGTGATTACATTTACAAACTGTGTAGCACATAATGGTCAATATGTAGCATTAAAGGACAATAATGAGGTAAGGATAAGAGTAGCTGCAGGTTCAACAGTAACCGTGGCTATGCCATTCTCAAGTGGTGTTACATTAAATGGTGCGGCACAAACATTAACTGACAATAAACTAGTATATACAGCTACAGTAAATACTGAAATCATCATTACAGGTGCAGCAGGAAATGCATATATTGAATCCATTGTAATTACAGCTGAATAAAATATTAAATTAGTATTTAGTTGTAGTTTCAAATAGGTAATAGACACAAAAAAGAAATTATTTTAGATAAGAGCCCAGTTCTTTATAGAATTGGGCTCTTATAAATAGATTAGGTTAAGAAAAGCGATGGAATCTTTAACAGGGTTATGAATATGTTTTGTAAAAACAAAAATCCCTCATCATTTCCTGTTGAATCATTGAAAGTTTTCTCAGCTAGCTTCAAACAAAAAATTAATCTATAAATAAAAACTAAAATTGATTGTTAAATAGTATATGATTTATGACAAGAGATTTTTTATTGCATAAATAATATTATAGAAAACTCATGCATATTCTTATTATAGGTGATTTCTTTGAAGAGAAAAGTTCTTTTACTACTAGCGTTAGTTATGCTATTTATTCCCATAAATGCGAACGCAATAACAAACACGGATTCAAGCTATATAGTTATGGAATCTACAACCAATCGTATTTTAGAAGGAAGTAACTTAAATAAGCAATATTTAGTGGCATCAACTGCCAAGATTATGACAGCCATCACAGCTATAGAAAATTATAAGCTGGATGAAGAAATTAAAGTGACTAAGGCAGACACATTAGAGGTAGGGTCTAAGGTATACTTAAAAGAAAATGAGGTCCTTACAAGAAAGGATTTACTTCATGCTTTAATGCTGAGATCTGCCAATGATGCAGCCTCTGCCCTAAGTGGTCATAATTCTAAAAAATTTATTCAGCAAATGAATGATATGGCTAAAAAAATTGGAATGAAAAATAGTGTTTTTGCAAATGCTTCTGGTTTAGACGAAAGAGAATATAATTTGTCTACCGCCTATGATATGGCACTCCTTAGTTCCTATGCAGCTAAAAATGAAACCTTTGTTGCTATATCCTCTGCTCATCAATATACCTGTAAATCTAAAGATTCCAACTATAGCTGGCATAATAAACACAAGTTGGTTACGAGTGATAATGAGTTTCTTTGGGGAAAGACAGGGTTCACGAAGAAGAGTAGAAGAATTTTGGTTTCCAACTATATTAAGGATAACAAGAATTTAATTATTGTTACAATCAATGATGGAAATGATTGGAACCATCATAGAAACCTTGCTAAGAATAATAATAAATATAGCTTTGTAACTATCTTTAAAAAGGGTGTTTATGATACAAAACGTGATGTCACATACTATCTTTATATTCCTAATGATATTGTGATTCCTATAAAGTCTAAAGAAAATGAAAGTATCAGTATGAATTTTAAGTTGTTTAAAGAGTATGCTGTTTTAGAAGTATATTTAGCAGATAAATTAATTCTAAAACAACACATAGAGGTCTATAGTAAAGAAACATTTGATATAGATTTAGTCATTGATATATTTAAGTAAGAAGCGTCCTAGGGGACGCTTTTGTTTTCAATGACTTAAGATTATGATATAATAAAATTGTGAGGTGATATTTTTGAAAAATTTTTATAGCCTACATTCTAACGGATATATAGAAGCTACAAAGCATTGTGATATGTCTGTCCAATATAATTTATTTGAAGAGCAGTTAGAAGAAAATGCTCACTGCATTTTGGATTTGGGATTTGGCAGTGGAAGAGATTCTTTATATTTTTCTAGAAAATATGAAGTGTATGGAGTGGATATTACAAAAGAATTTTGTGAGCATGCAAAAAGCCTAGGTCTTAAAAATATCTATCATATGAGAGCACAGGATTTAAATTTTGTAGACCAGTTTGATGGGATTTGGGCTTGTGCGAGCTTGCTGCATATTCCTTCTTGTGAACTGCTAGATGTATTTAAAAGATGTTATAGAGCATTAAAAGAGAAGGGAGTCCTTTACTGCTCTTTCAAATATGGTGATTTTGAAGGATACTGTAATGATAGATATTTTACAGATATGAATATGGAACGTTTTAAAAGCTTAATTGCGCCTACTTCATTTGAAATTGTTAAAGAATGCATTACTTTGGATGTCAGACCAGAACGAGACGAAAAATGGCTGAATATAGTATTAAAGAAAATAATTTAACAAAAATATTGTTTTTATTCCTCCTTTAATGGTATAATCAAATCAACGTTAGGAGGAAAAAATATGTCAAGAAAAGGTAGAACAGGTTATTTAGGAATGTTTGCTTTTGCAGCTATGATATTAAATGCAATTGCATGGATTATCAAAATCATATTAGATGCTTTAAAGGTTAATAATTCCGTTGGTGGTATTCTTACAGGTGTTGCAAGTATATTACTATTAATTGTTGCATTAGTATCAGCTTATGATTATGCAAGCAGACAAACAAAAGGGTGGAGAATATTATTTTGGATTTTAGCAATCGTTTCATTGCTATCCATATTCTTAGGATTAGGACTTCCAAACTTTATGAAATAAAAAAGGGACCAACTTGAACTAGTCAATAGTTCGTAGACACAAAAAAAGAATTATTTAAATGAGAGCTCA
>CAMWKG010000016.1 GCA_947174785.1 uncultured Mollicutes bacterium | reverse complement strand
AGGCTATGGGATCTACTGATGAGTTTATATCTGAGGCAACAGGTCTTAGTATAGAAATTATTGAAGCACTGTAAGTAATAATAAAACTTCAAATGTTTTTATATACTATATCTTGACTTAATACTATCTTTTGATATAATTAAAATGGTCATCGGAGGACTTGTAATCGTAATTACAATGGTTGGATAAGATGCTAGGTGCGCCTAGAATTTTATTCAGCCTTTTTCTTTTCTATAGGAGGTATATTATGTCAATTACAGAAGCTAAACCTATAAACTTATTTTCTAAATATTTATTGGCTTCCTTTGGAAGTGCAATAGTTATGAGTATTTATTCTTTAGTTGATGCCTTATGTGTTGGTCAATATGAAGGAGAGGTTGGTGGAGCTGCCCTTGCAGTAGTTATGCCACTATGGACAATTATTTTTAGCTTTGGATTACTCTTTGGCATTGGTGGTGCTACACTTATGGTAGAGCGAAGAGGAAGAAATGAGATAGAGGAAGGGAATGTATTTTATACTGCTGCTTTTATAGGAGCTATTTGTATTACAGCTATTTTGTGGATTTTAATTAATTGCTTTGAAAATCCTTTGTTAAGATTTTTTGGTGCAAGTGATGCTACAATCTTTGCCTATGCCAAAAGGTATACCTTCTGGATGAAGATATCCTTACCAGTATTTCTTTTGGGACAGTTTTTTACTTGTTTCTTAAGAAATGATAATGCACCTATGCGCGCAACCATAGCAGTGATTTGTGGTGGTGCTACAAATATTGTATTAGATATTAGCTTAGTTTTTGGCTGTAAGATGGGAATTCGTGGTGCAGGTCTTGCAACAATGCTAGGTCAATTTGTTAGCTTTTTAATTTTATGTACACACTTTTTTTCAAAGAAAAAACAAATAAAATTTGTGAAAATAAAGAAATTCAAAAGGACTCTTTTACAAATTATCAAGGTGGGTATTCCATCCTTTGTTTTAGATATTGCAATGGGAGTATTGGTAATTCTATTTAATAATCAAATTGTTAGTTATACAGACGGGGAAGAAGAAACTGCAACTCTTGCAATTTATGGAGTAATTTGTAATATCGTTGCGTTAGTTCAATCCTTAGGCTATGCTGTAGGTCAGGCAAGTCAGCCATTACTTTCTGAAAATTATGGAGCTGGTAAAATGGACCGTGTAAAAAAATTTTTGAAGTATGGTATTATTTCTTGTTGCATTATTTCTTTCATAGCAGTTTTACTTTTAGAATTATTTCCTAAAGAAGTATTATGTATATTTTTGAGTGTAGAAAAAGACTCTCTTATTTTAAAACTATGTAATTCTATTGAAAGAAAGTATTTCTTAAGCTTTATATTTTTATGCTTTAATGTGTTTACAACATATTATCTACAATCTATATTAAAGGCACACTTTGCATTTGTAGTATCTATATGTAGAGGATTTGTAGTATCTTGCTCTTTATTATTTTTCTTACCAGCAGTGTTTGGCTTTTCGATTATTTGGTATACAATGCTTATTACTGAAATTATTATTTTTGCAATAAATGTAATTTTAGTTATTAAAACTTATCGAAAATTGGAGTATAATAAAGGTAATATAGGAGTTGTTAGTGATGGCACAGAAAGTTAAAAGAAACACTAAAAATACAAAAAATACCAAAAGAAACAAGAATAATAAAAAAAGAAAGAATAAGAAGGTTCAGCATCATAAAAAGCTATGGATTATTTTAGGAAGTATTTTAGGAGTTATTCTAGCTATATTTATTGCTCTTACAATTTATGTGAATATATATTATTCCGCCAATTCTTATGCAAAGGAAGAATTGAAATCAAATGAAATAGTAGAAGTTTCTCATGAAAAAAATTACTATGTTTTTAAACCAGAAGTATATGATACAGGAATAATTTTTTATCCAGGAGGAAAAGTAGATGCTAAGGCATATGCGCCTTTGTTAAAAAGTCTTGCACGTGAAGGAATTTTATGCATTTTATGTGAAATGCCATTCCGTTTAGCAGTTTTAAATTCAAATGCTGCTGATGGAATTCAAGAGAAATTTGAAGTAGAACATTGGTATATGGCAGGACACTCTTTAGGAGGTTCTATGGCTGCATCCTATATTGCAAAGCATAGTAAGGAGTATGATGGATTAATCCTACTAGCTGCCTATTCTACTGTAGATTTGTCTGATACGGATTTAAAGGTTTTATCAATATATGGAGAATATGATAGAGTTTTAAATAGAAAGAAGTATGAGGAAAGTCTTTCTAAACTTCCTAATCACTATAATGAGTATGTAATAAGAGGTGGATGTCACGCATTCTTTGGTTCCTATGGAGCTCAAAAAGGAGATGGCACACCGACCATTACAAATGAACAACAAATTGAAGAAACAGTTTCGTTTATTTTAGAGAATATGGGTTCTAATGAAATGATTACGTATAAGGAATCTATAGATGAATTTTCAAATCCTGATTGTGGATTCTATGAACCTGTATATATTAAATGTAAGACAGATAGTGTTTCTGATGTTAGTAAAAATTATTTGAAATATAATGCACTTCTCCATTTGAGAATTGATGTTTCAGCCTTTAGTGGCAAGGTAAATGGCTCAAAAGATATGGAATTCACTTCGGCAATGCTAGCCGGGTTAGATGAGGTTTTTCATAAAATGGATGAAGCCTCATGCTCAGTGATTGTTAGGTTCGCTTATGACCCAGGGTTTAATGGATCTAAGGATATAGAGCCAGAAATAGCTATGATGGTAAAGCATATTGAATCGCTTCAATCTTTATTTGTGAAATATGAAAAAATGATTACAGCAGTAGAATGTGGTCTTGTTGGTCCTTGGGGAGAGATGCATACTAGTAAGATAGCCAATCAAGAAACCTATAATAAACTCATTGATGCTTATTTGAAGGTATTACCAAAGACTTTAAAGCTATTATTAAGACGTCCAAAATTTTTATATAGCTACTATGGCTATACACTTTCCACCTTGGATCAATTTAATATTCCTAATTGCCGTTTAGGAGTTTATAATGATGGATATTTAGGTTCAGGAAATGATTTAGGTACTTATGATAATCGAGAGGTAGAGGTTGCTTGGTTGAGCAAAATCAATGAAACAACATCCTATGGCGGTGAGGTAACTGTTCCAGGGAGTAGTTATAATCAATTAAATAACGCTGTAGAGGAAATGTATAAGCTTCATTTAAGCTATTTGAATTTGCTTTGGAATGACCAAGTTGTTAAACGTTGGCAGGATAATAAATATACAGGCTCTGATCCTTTATATAAGAAGAGTACAGAATTCAGTTATATCAAGAATCATTTGGGCTATCGCTTTGTTTTAGAAAATCTCATCTATAAGGATGATGGAAATAAAATGAGCTTTAAACTCAATGTAATCAATGTTGGTTTTGGAAATCTTCTAAAAAATAAAAATGCTTATATAGTATTTCAAAGTAAAGAGCATACCTATCATTTTGAATTTGAAAGCGTAGATATGAGCCACTTGAATTTTGAAGTATCTAAAAAGAACATTGCTTCAGGTGAATATAAAATATATTTCATTTTAGCAGACGATTTTAAAGATGGTGGAATTAGAAGTATTCGTTTTGCTAATGAAGCTATCTGGGATGATACTCTAAAAGGAAATGTATTGATTTCGGATTATCAAATAGATTAGTTAATATTCTGAGGCAGTTTTAAATCTAATGATAGTAAAGGGAGAAAAATATATGAAGAAAAAAAGTTTACTGTTTTTATTATCCATTTTGATATTCATTTTAGCTATGGCAGGTTGTAGTAAACCAAGACAAAATTATAAGGATTATCAGGAAATCAATGTTGAATATAAGAATTGTGTTCGATTCACTGAGTTGGTCAAAAAGGGTGAAGAATTTATAGTAGATGTGGAAAAAGTATTGGGTGAAATTAGCTATTATACAGGTGAGAAGGATACACAATCTCATACTTATGTCCGGAATACAATTAAGGATTATACCTATGAATTGTTTGTCTTGACCAATTATAATGAATACAAAGTATCTCAAAATAAAATTGTTGTTAATTCTTTAGGAAATTTCGAAATCATTGCCCGTGTTATTTGGGATAAGAAAATATCTCAAATGCTATGGATAGGTATGGTGTCTTGTTATGATCCTAATGCTTTAGAAGAGATTCATAGTGTTGATGATTTAAAAGCAATAAAATATAATGGGCAATATATATTGAAAAATGATATAGATTTATCCTCTGAAGAATGGGAGCCTTTATCAAAAGAAAAAGCGTTTGAAGGGCTATTGATAAATCCTGATGGATATACAATTTATAATTTGCATTCTCCAGCATTGAGTTCAAGCAAGCACATTAACTTTGGACTATTTAATGGCTTAAGTCTTGCTTACATAGATGGGCTTAAGTTGTGTAATGTTTCCTTATGGAACATTAATGAAGATTTTCAATATTATTCCATAGGAGCCATTGCTGGCTATTCACATTTTTCTGCAATAAAGAATTGTAGTGTAGAAGGGAATATTGCTGGAAAGAATAGGGTTGGAGGCTTAGTAGGTGGGGCATCTGAATCAAGTTTCATTAAAAATATTTTTATAGGCAATTTAGAAAATATTAATCCAGATGTCACAAGTAGTTATGGTAAAGGTGGCATAGTTGGTGTAGTTGATCATGCTATTCAACCTATAGGTTCAGTTGTTCAACAATGCTATGTAAAAACTAATATCAAAAGTGATACTTGTTTAGGTGCATTGTGTGGTTATATTGAAATCCCGGAACAAGATTGCAAAATGATAGATTGTCATTTTGCTTCTATATACTAGAAAGGCTAAACTTAAAAATAAAGTATTATTAAAAAAATCTATCTGTTTGCTTAGCTGCTCAAGGTAGATTTTTTTTATTACATAAAACAATCCATTTCCTCGTATGCTTATATATAGGGGTGTTACTATGAAAATTTTAGTTCTAGGGAAAGGCGTAGCTAATGATGGTGTTGTTTTATTGTTGGAAGAAGAACAAATAGAGTATGAGTATTTAAATTTAAATGAAGTTACAGATTATAATTATGACCTTGTGGTAAAGGCCCCAGGTATTCCAGTATTTGAGCCTGTCATTCAAAAATTTTTAGAATGTAAAATTCAAGTTATTACGGATATTGAACTTGCCTATATGCTAAGAAAGAAGTTTTATATTGGTGTTACTGGAAGTAATGGAAAGACTACAACCGTTTCTTTGATTACTCATATTTTATCTGCAAAGTATGATGCTGTATCCTGTGGCAATATTGGATATAGTGTATGTAGGGCTTTAGTTGAGCATCCTAAGGCAGATATATATGTTGTTGAGCTTTCTAGCTTTCAGCTTGAAATGAGTAGATTGGATTTCAATATAAGTGTTTTATTAAACGCTCATCCTTGCCATTTAGACCATCATGCGACTTATAAGGATTATGTGGATAGCAAGGCAAATCTTTGCAAATACCAAAGTCCTAATCACTATACAATTTATCATTTAGATGATCCTATTCTTAGAGATATAGTGAAGTCTATTGAGTCAGAAAGAATTTCATTTTCTAAAAACTCTTATTTAGCAAAATGCTATATTCATGATGGATACATATATAATAATAAAAAGAAAATAATGAAGATAGAACAAAATCTAATAGATAAGCCATTTTTATTAGAGGATGTGATGGCTGCTATCTCAGCAGTATCTTTGGTAAAAGGGATATCTCCAAGAGTCATTAAGGAGCAATTAAAGACCTTTGAAGAGGTAGAATATCGTTTGACTAAAATTAATGATTTTATCTATAATGATGCTAAAAGTACAAATCCATATTCAACAATGGCAGCATTAGAATGCTTTGATGCGGTAGAGCTTATTTGTGGAGGGTATGATCGTAAGGAGAATCTAGCTTGCTTGCAGAGTGCCTTGCCTAAATTAAAAAGGGTGTATGCCTATGGTCAAACTAAGGAAAAGGTAAAAAGCTATATGAAAGAAAACGAAATAGAGTGTCTTACCTTTGATTCTTTAGATGAGGCCTTTATAAAAGCTTATCAAGATAGAAAAGAAGAAATTATTTTATTTTCTCCTATGTTTGCGAGCTTTGATCATTTTAAGAATTATATAGAACGAGGGAAATATTTTAACGAAATTGCGATGAAAATCCTAGAATAAAACATAATTTTCTTGCAATAATCAAGGATATAGGGTAAAATATGTAAGAAATTGATATATTTTGCAAGGAGAAATGATTATGAGCAAATATGTTATACTTATGGATGTTTCTGGTGATATTGAACAAGCATCTGTAGATAAATGGGATTTAAAGTTTATCCCTATGCAATATTCTTTAGGAGAAGAAATGCGTACCTCCAACGGTCCTGAACCAGAGGATGTTTTAAAATTATTTTATGATGGACAAAGAAATGGAGATTTGACTAAGACGAGTCAAATTACCCCTTTTCAATATGAAGAATATTTTGAGCCTTATTTAAAGGATGGATATTCTGTGTTATATTTATGCTTATCTAGTGGGTTGTCTTCAACTTATAGTGCTGCATGCTTAGCTAAAGAAAGCTTAAAGGAAAAATATCCAGAATTAGATGTTTATCCTATTGATACCTTAGCTGCCACAGGTGGTATGGGAGTTTTAGCAGAAATTGCATTGAGAAATCGTGAAAAGGGCTTAAGCATTGAAGAAAATAGAGATGATTTGTTATCTTTAATTCCAAGACAAAGAAACTGGTTTTTAGTTCAAGATTTGAAGTACCTTAAGCGTGGTGGAAGAATCAGTGCTACCACTGCAGTGTTTGGTACTATGCTGAACATTAAGCCTATTTTAAAAATTGATGATCAAGGTAAGCTTACTACGATTGCTAAGAAACGTGGAAATAAGATGGCTGTACAAGCCTTAATCGATTATTTTAAAGAATACTATGACCCTACTGCTCCAAGTATAGTTTATATTTGTAATGCAGATTGCAAGGATTTAGGGGATCTTTTAGCTGAAAAGATTTTAAAGGAATTCCCTAATATAGAAATTAAGCAAACCACTTTATCTCCAATCATTGGAGCTCATACAGGTCCTGGTATGCTTATCTTAAGCCATGTAGGTAAATAGTTAAATTGAAAATGATAAAGAGAGTTGCATAAACTCTTTTTATAATGTAAAATATGTAAGAAGTTGATATATTTTTTAGGAGTGAATGAATATGAGTAATTATGTTATTTTAATGGATGTATCAGGAGATATTCTTCCTGAGTCTATAGAAAAATGGGGGTTGAAATTTATCCCTATGCAATATTCCTTAGGAGAAGAAATGCGTACCTCTTATGGTCCAGAAAGCGATGAACTTATGAAAAAGTTCTATGATGGACAAAGAAAAGGAGATTTGACTAAGACCTCTCAAATTACCCCATATCTTTATGAGGAGTATTTTGAACCATATTTAAAAGAAGGATATTCTGTGCTTTATTTATGCTTATCTAGTGGACTTTCCTCTACTTACAGTGCTGCTTGTCTAGCAAAGGAAAGCTTAAAAGAAAAGTATCCTGAATTAGATGTTTATCCTGTGGACTCTTTGGGTGCGACAGGTGGTATGGGTGTACTTATAGAAGAGGCTTTAAAAAATCGTGAGGCAGGGATGCCTATTGAGGAAAATAAAAATGCAATTGAGGCATTGGTACCAAAGATAAAGCATTGGTTTTTAGTTCAGGATTTAATGTATCTAAAGCGTGGTGGAAGAGTAAGCTCTGCAACTGCAGTAGTGGGTTCTATGTTAAATATTAAACCTATTTTAAAAATTGATGAAACAGGACATCTTGCAACGATTGCTAAAAAGCATGGAAATAAGGCAGCAGTTCATGCATTGTTTGAATATTTCAAAGCAAGCTATAATGAAGAATTGACTAAAACTGTTTATATTTGTGATGCCGATGCAAGAGATCTTGCTTTAGCTTTAGATGCAGAAGTGAAAAAAGAATTTCCTAATGTTGAGATTAAACATACCACCTTATGTCCAATTATTGGAGCTCATACAGGTCCAGGTATGGTTGCCATTTGTCATATAGGAAAATAAACTGTAAAATTAGAAACTCTCAGGTTTTGAGAGTTTTTATTTTGACATAAATTGGCAAGTCCTATTGTTTATTACCAAAATATAGAAAAATGACCACAATTTATTGAAAAAATGTGGTTTTTTGTTCTTTTACTTAAGTAAAATCTATGTTATAATATGCTTGTATGTTGTAAAAACAATTTTAAAAAAATAAAGGATGTGTTGAATTTGAAATTAAGACATGATGCTGTAAAGCTGATTGAAAGCATTTGTGATAGGTACAAAAATGAACCTACTCCATTAATGCTAGTATTAAGCGACATTCAAAAGGAATATGGCTATATTCCTCTAGAGGTACAGGAAATTGTTTCTGAAAAGTTAGGAATGCCTGTATCTGAAATTTATGGTGTAGTTACATTCTATTCTTTTTTCTCTTTAACACCAAAGGGAAAATATGTAATCGGTGTATGCCTAGGTACAGCCTGCTATGTTAAGGGTGGTCAAAACGTATTAGATAAATTTTCTAATCTTTTGAACATTAAATCAGGCGAAACTACAGAGGATGGACTATTTACCTTAGACTCCTTAAGATGCATTGGTGCATGTGGTATTGCTCCTGCAGTATCTATCAATGGTAAGGTTTATTCTAAGGTTACTGTAGATGAAGTTGCTAGAATCATTGATTCCTATAGAAAGGAGGCTGCACTATAATGGAGCAAATTAAGACTAAAGAACAGTTAAATGAGCACATTTCTCATTGTACAGCTTGCTTAAATCAGAAGCTAAATTCTAAAGGAAAACGTTCTGTACTTATCTGTGGTGGTACAGGCTGTCTTGCAAATGAATCTAAGGAAATCTTAGAAAAGATTAGAGAAGAAATTAAAGCAAATGGCTTAGAGGATACTGTAGAAGTAAATCAAGTTGGTTGTTTCGGTTTCTGTTCTCAAGGACCATTTGTTAAGATTATGCCTGAAGATACTTTGTATCGTACAGTAACAGTTGCAGATGTAGATAAGATTGTTAAAGAGGATTTAATCAATCATAAGATTGTTGAGGATTTATTATATGTTGATCCAGCAACTCAAAAGAAGGTTGCTAAGCAGGATGACATCAATTTCTATAAGAAGCAAAAGCGTATTGCTTTACATGGATGTTCTGTAATTGATCCTGAAAACATTGAAGAGGCTTTAGGCTATGATGGCTTCAAGGGTTTATTACGCGCATTATCTATGACTCCACAGGAGGTTATTACTGAAGTATTAACTGCTGGTCTTCGTGGTCGTGGTGGTGCTGGTTTCCCTACAGGTAAGAAGTGGCAATTTGCTTATGATGTAGCAAGTGAAATTAAGTATGTAGTTTGTAATGGTGATGAGGGTGACCCAGGTGCATTTATGGACCGTTCTATTTTAGAGGGTAATCCACTTGCTGTTATTGAAGGTATGATGATTGCAGGTTATGCAATTGGTGCTTCTCAAGGTTATTTCTATGTTCGTGCTGAATATCCAGTTGCAATTTCTCGTTTAAAGATTGCAATTGAACAAGCAGAAGCACTTGGACTTTTAGGAGATAACATCTTAGGTACAGGATTCAATTTCCGTATTGGTATCCGTTTAGGTGCTGGTGCCTTCGTTTGTGGCGAGGAAACTGCATTATTAAATTCTATTGAAGGTGAACGTGGTAACCCACGTCCAAGACCACCATTCCCTGCTGTAAAGGGTTTATGGGGTAAACCAACAGTTATCAATAACGTAGAAACCTTAGCTAGTGTACCATATATTTTACGTGAAGGAGCTAAAGCCTTCAATTCTATTGGTACAGAAGGTTCTAAGGGTACTAAGGTATTTGCTTTAGGTGGTAAGGTAAATAACGTTGGTTTAGTTGAGGTTCCAATGGGAACAACCTTAAGAGAATTAATTTATGATATCGGTGGTGGTATCCCTAATGATAAGGCATTTAAGGCTATTCAGACAGGTGGTCCATCTGGTGGATGCTTAACTAAGGATGACCTTGATACTCCAATCGATTATGATAACCTAATTGCTGCTGGATCTATGATGGGTTCTGGTGGAGCTATCGTAATGGATGAAGATAACTGTATGGTAGATGTTGCTAAGTTCTATATGGAATTTATCTGTGATGAATCCTGTGGAAAGTGTACACAATGTCGTATTGGTACAAAGCGTCTTTTAGAGTTCTTAAATAAGATTACTGAAGGTAATGGAGAGCTTGCTGATATTGATAAGCTAGAAAGTCTATCTTCAACAATCAAGGTTGGAGCTCTATGTGGTCTTGGTAAGACTGCTGCAAACCCTGTTCTTTCGACACTACTTAAATTTAAGGATGAATATATCGCTCATATTGAAGAGAAGAGATGTCCTGCTGGTGTATGTAAGAGCTTGATTGATTATCACATCAATCCTGAAAGATGTAAGAAGTGTTCTATGTGTTCTCGTGTTTGTCCTACAAACGCAATATCTGGTGTTCCAGGTAAAGAACCATATGTAATTAATGTAAATAAGTGTATTAAGTGTGGTACTTGTATGGCTACATGTAAATTTAACGCAATTTATAAAGGATAGGAGGTTAGAATTATGGCATTAGTTAATATTAAAATTGAAGGCTTTTCCTATTTAGTTGATGATTCTTTAACTGTGTTACAGGCTTGTCGTAAATGTGGATATAATATTCCTTCTTTATGTTCATTTAAAAATGGAAAATGTTCTGTTGCAAGCTGTCGTGTATGCTTAGTGCGTATCGAAGGTGTTCGTGATTTAGTTGCTTCCTGTGTATATCCTGTTCGTGATGGTATGAGTATTCATATTTCTGATCCAGATGCAGTTATTGCAAGAAGAACAAGTGTTGAGCTTTTACTTTCTAACCATAACCGTAGCTGTCAGGAATGCTATAAGAATGGCGACTGTGAATTACTAGAGGTAGCTCACCTTGTTATGGCTAGACCACATTTCTATGGTGGTAGCCAAACTCCAGCTACTTATGATAAGATAGCTCCATCTATCGTTCGTGATACTTCAAAATGTATTTTATGTGGTAGATGTATTGAAGCTTGTAAGGAAGCACATGGCATTGGTATTTTAGGCTTTGAAAACCGTGGCTTCAACACTATTGTTGGTCCTGCTGGAAATAGAAGCTTTGCTGAATCACCTTGTTTACAATGTGGACAATGTGTCAATGTATGTCCTACAAGTGCTTTAATGGAGCATAGCCAAATTGACCGCTTAGATGAAGCATTAAAGGCTGGCAAGAAGGTTATTGTACAGGTGGCTCCAGCTGTTCGTGCAGCAATCGGTGAGGAATTTGGTTTACCTATTGGTACACCTTGTACAGGTAAGATGGTTGCAGCCCTACATCGTTTAGGCTTCTATCGTGTATTTGATACAAACTTTGGTGCTGACTTAACCATTATGGAAGAGGCATCTGAATTATTAGACCGTTTAACAAAGAAGACTGGACCTATTCCAATGATTACCTCTTGTTCACCAGGTTGGATTAATTATTGTGAATATTTCTATCCAGAATTAATTCCAAATCTTTCTACAAGTAAGTCACCTCAAGCTATGATGGGTGCTATCATCAAATCCTACTATGCTGAAAAGAATAATATTGATCCAAAGGATATCTTTGTAGTATCTATTATGCCTTGTACAGCTAAGAAGTATGAGGTTGAGCGTCCAGCATTACAAAATGGAGATTTACCTAACGTAGATATTTCTATTACAACTCGTGAGCTTGCAAGATTAATCCGTAGAAATGGTATTGATTGGAAGAAGCTTCCTGATGAGGAATTCGACCATGACTTAATTGGTGATTATACTGGTGCTGGTGTTATCTTTGGTGTAACTGGTGGTGTTATGGAGGCTGCTATTCGTACAGCTTATCATGTATTAACAGGAGAAGAAATGGAACCAGTTGTATTGACTCCTTGTCGTGGACTTGAAGGAGTAAAAGAAGCTACAGTTAAGCTCAATGGCACTACATTGAACATTGCTATGGCATCTGGTATGAAGCATGCTAAACCATTATTAGAGGATATCAAGAATGGTAAGTCAAAATATCAATTCATTGAAATTATGTGCTGTCCTGGTGGCTGTATCAATGGTGGTGGTCAACCATTTGTTAAGCAGGTATTCTTACCAAATGAAGAAGATGAAATCTTAGATACTTATATTGAAAAGCGTGCTAAGGTATTATATCATGAGGATGAAAACCGTCCACTTAGACGTTCTCATTTAAATCCTCAAATCCAAAAGCTTTATGCAGATTTCTTAGGAAAACCTTTATCTCATAAGGCAGAAGAATTATTACACACATCCTATAATAAAGATAGAGAAAAGTATCCTACAAAGTAAGAGGATAAAGGGATTGGTAGTTTTAATTACCAATCCCTTTTTCTTTTGAAATTTTTTTATCAAAAAAGTAAAAAAATGTTTTATAAATACCCAAAATAATTCTTTTTTATTCAAATACGATGTTAACCTCGTGGAGTTTGACATCAAATTATAAGATAATTAATTTGGTGAAGAAAAGTGAGCATTATAAAATATACAGAAGAAGAATTTAGGCATAGAGAATTACTTGGAAAAAGAATCGTTGAATTGAGACATAAATATGGATTAACTCAAGAAGAGCTTGCAGATAAAGTGAAAATAGCTTCTAGGTCGTTAAGTGAAATAGAAAATGGAAAATGCTGCCCCAATGCCATTATAGTCTATCGTATTGCAAGAGCGTTGGATATAACTCTATTTGAGTTCTACGAATTTAAAGAGGAAAATAAAGTAGTTATAAAATAATTCATAAAGAAAAATGTCATCAATGTTAGAAATAAAGAGAAGGCTTATTTTTGAGTATTTATTGCCAAGCATGAGTAAAGATTACATAGAATAAATTTTTTTAAGAACTTAAGCTTTTATGATTTGAAAGTGAAAATAGTTATCCCAAATAAAGAAGGATGGAATCTCCTTCTTTTATTTTTTCTCCTGCATCAGGAGATTGATAAATGACAGTATCACCCTCTCCATAGAAGATATATTTATAAAAGGAAGAAGCTTTAATATCTTTTTTTGTCTTGCCAATATAATTTTCTACCTTATAGGTTGGCGTATCTAGAAACCATCTTAAATTTTTTTCTATTTGATTTTCATAATCTCTTTCCACTCCTATATAGTTTAGAGATTGTTCCATAATTTGACCAACAAGAGGTGCTGCAACTGTACCACCATATTGAATTACATTCTTAGGATGATCAATGGCTAGATATACGGCAATCCTTGGATTGTTCATTGGCGCTAAGCCTAAAAAGGATAGAATATATTCTCCTTGAATATAGCCACCAGTAGAAGAAATTTTTTGGGCTGTACCTGTTTTTCCCCCAACTCTATAGCCCTCAATAAAGGCGTTTCTACCTGTACCTAGTGCGCATACATTTTCTAAAGCATATCGCATAAGACTAGAAGTTTTATCACTGATAACCTGTCGTTTAATTTTCTTTTGACTTGTGTATAGAATTTCATCTGTGTAATTATGAATTTCTTTTAAGATATAAGGCTGTAGAAGTGTTCCACCATTTGTAGCAGCATTTGCGGCCATAACAAGCTGAATAGGAGTATAGGCACTTGTTTGACCGAAGCTTTGGGTAGCAAGCTCTACAGGTCCACAGCTTTTCTGGTTCATTACAATGCCCTTAGATTCTCCTTGTATATCAATTCCTGTTTTTTCTGTAAATCCATAAAGCTTTAAATATTTATAAAAGTTTTCTACTCCTATACGTCTACCTAACTCCATAAAACCTGGGTTACAGGAATTTTGAATTACCTCTAAAAAGGTTTGTGAACCATGTCCGCCAGCTTTCCAGCATCTGATTTTTCTATCTGCAACAACTGTGCTTCCTCCACAATAAAAAAAGTCGTTCATATCGAATAAGCCTAATTCTAAGGCAACACTATAGGTAAATATTTTAAAAGTAGAACCGAGCTCAAAGGAATAGAAGATAGGAAGAATTCGATTATAAATGCTAGAATCATAATCCTGATAATGACTAGGCTCAAAGTAAGGATAGGATGTCATTGCAAGAATTTCCCCAGTTTGTGTATCCACGATAAGTCCCATCACTTGATCTGGATCATATTCGGCGATTGCGTTATTGATTACCCCATCAAGAATCAATTGTAAATTTAAATCTATAGTCAGATATATGTTCATACCTGGTGTGGAGGCTTTATACACAGAGGTGGTGTCATGCATCAAATTTCCTTTAGCATCTGTATAAATAGATAAAGCACCTGTTTGACTTGTTAAATAATCATCATATTGATATTCAATTCCAGACAGCCCCTGCATATCAATTCCACAGAAGCCCAGCACCTGCCCAAGGGTAGAGCCATAAGGATAATATCTCGTAGAATCTGCTGTCAAATAAATGCCTGGAAGCCCTAAAGAATTTATGGTCTTGGCTTGCTCATCTGTAATACGTCTACCTTCAGGCTTAATAATTTCAAGACTGTTATTTTTATTGAGATGGGAAAGAATAGCACTAGGCTTACAGTTTAAAATTTCAGCCAATGTCTTCGCAGTTTTTTCCTTATCCTTTACCTGTCTATTAATGGAGGCAACAGTATAGGCAAGCTTATTTCCTACTATCACAGTCCCATTTCTGTCATAAATTAATCCTCTACTACTTTGAACTGGAATATCTCGTTTCCAAAGCTCATCTGCCAAGATGTTGATTTTATTTGAATCTATAAAAGTTATATATCCTAGTTTCACTACTAGTGCACTAAACAGAAGAAGAAAAACAATCATTACCATAAAAATTCTTTTTTTCAAAAGTATCACCTATATAAAAATATGGCAATGAATAGAATTTCATAACAAAGAAAGGAAGAATAAAAAGAAAAAGGAGCTTAAGCTCCTAAAATAAATCAATTTCTTTTTTTAATTCTTCTAAAATATTTTCCTCTTTAATCTTTCTAATGATAATACCTTTTTTGAATAAAATAGCCTCATGATTTCCACCTGCTACACCTAAGTCTGCTTCCTTCGCCTCACCAGGACCATTGACAGCACATCCCATAACTGCTACATGGATTTTTTTATTTACAAAATTCAAGTACTCTTCAATTTCTTTGGCAATGGGAATCATATTATAAGCTGTTCTACCACATGTAGGACAGGAGGTAAGTGTAGGTAAATCCTCTTTAAAATGGAGTTCCTTTAAGATTTCTTTAGCAGCGATTACTTCATATTTAGGGTCATCTGTTAAAGATACACGAATTGTATTTCCAATGCCTAAGTCTAGAATTTTAGAAATTCCTATACTAGACTTAATCAATCCCTTAAAAGAAGTACCAGCCTCAGTAATACCAATATGAAGAGGATAAGGGAAGGTTTCACTAGCTAATTTATAGGCTTCTAAGGTTAAATCAATATTAGAGCATTTTAAGGATAGGCATATATTATGAAAATCAAGCTCCTCTAAAATGGAAATGTGTCTTCTTGCAGCCTCAATCATATGCTCAGCCGTTGGCTTAGCAATATCCTTTGGAAGAGAACCACCATTTACTCCTATACGGATAGGTATATTTCTTTCCTTACACATATTCACAATTTCTACGATTTTTTCTTTATTAGAGATATTTCCAGGATTTAATCTGATTTTATCCACTCCTTGCTGAATCGCTATAATAGCAAGCTCAGGGTCGAAATGGATATCAGCAACTAAGGGAATATGAATTTGATTCTTAATCTTAGAGATACTTAAGGCATCCTCTTGGTCTAAAACAGCTACGCGTATAATCTCACAGCCTAGCTGTTCTAACTCTAAAATTTGCTCAACAGTTTCTTTTACATTTTTCGTTTTTGTGTTACACATACTTTGAATATAGATGTGATTATTTCCACCAAATTCGAGATTTTTCAGCATAAATTGTTTTGAATTTATTCGTGTATACATTTTTATCACCTTTTTATATTATATCAAAGGTAAGAAAAGAAAAAAAGGTGTTGCATAAAATAATTTTATTTGGTATAATTCTAAAGGAAGTAATCTTTAAGTCTGGAGGGAAAGAAGAATGCGTGATTTAGTAAAACTAGTTTGTTCTGAATGCAAGAATGAAAATTACTATACAGACAAAAATAAGAAGACAACTCCTGAAAGAATGGAGATTAAGAAATATTGTCCTTTTTGCCGTAAACATACTACTCATAAGGAAAAGAAATAAGCTTGTAAAAGCTTTTTTTCTTTATAATAAAGATGATAGAAAAAATTGTAACAGGTGACTTTGCAACCAATACCTATATTATTTCTAAGGAAGGACAATGTATAATTGTTGATCCAGGATTAGACTTTGAAAATGCGGCATCAAAGATAAAAGAAAAGTATGAGGTTGTAGGTATCCTTTTGACTCACGGACATATGGACCATATTGATGGAATAAGGTATTTTGATGTTCCAATTTATATTCATGAATTAGAAATACCTTTTTTAGAGGATGCTAGCCTTTCACTATATCGTATGTTTGGAACAAAAATTCCATTTCAAAGGGATTCTTTAAAAATTGTTCCTATTAAAGATGGAATGGAAATAGAGCTTATAGGTTATACCTTTAAGGTAATGCATACTCCTGGCCATACAAGGGGAAGTGTTGTTTATAGCTATAAGGATAAACTATTCAGTGGAGACACACTTTTTCATATGAGTATGGGAAGGACAGATTTTCCAACTGGAGATTCTAAAAGTATGAGAGAAAGCTTGAAAAAAATAATAGCCACATTTCCTGATGTTATGGATGTTTATCCAGGCCATGATGAGAAAACAACGATTGGCTATGAAAGAAAGTATAATCCTTACTTATAAAAAAATGCGCAACTTAGAATTGCGTGCTTTTTTATATTTATTGTGATAAACTTAAGGCTGTAAGGAAAGGAGAGAACAATCATGATTAATTTTTATCTTGTTGGACAAAAACTCACAAAATATCGTAAGGAGATGGGACTAACCCAAGATGAAGTTGCAGAAAAACTATTTGTTACAAGGCAATTGGTTTCAAGATGGGAAAAAGGAAATGGCGTTCCCTCCATTGATTGTCTTTTAGAATTATGTAAGCTTTATCAAAAAACTTTCGAAGATATTCTTTGTTTAAATGATTCTGAATGATGAATAAAATATGCTAGCGATTTTATTTGAACTCAAAACAAGGAATATGCATTGTGACTATCTTAATTCTTACAATATATTTAAAAAGGAGATTTTAATATGATTTATAAAAAAAATCAAAATGGAACAGAAACAGAATTGAAAGAAATATCTTTTGAGGAAGCATTCCCTTTAGCAGGAACAGGAGCTTTAGTTTTTGATTCCCCAATAGAAGAAATGAATTTTTATAAGGAGGTATTAAAGAAGTATCCTCCTGCCCCTGTAGATGATTCAAAAAAGGAGTCAAAGTATTCTGACATGCTTCCTTTTTTGGATGATGAAGATCTTCATGAGATTGTTTTATCCATAGTAAATGAAGAAGAGAATAGTAAATATAAGGATTTAGATTTTGAGGAGCTGTTCCCATATTTAAATGAAGAAGACTCAGATTTCTTATTTGCTAAAGGAATATCCTCCCCTAATTTAAAAATTAATCCTGCAGACATAGCACCGTTCGTTTCAGAAAAAGCATTGACAGCCTTTGTTGATGAATATTTGAAGGGAAATTATCAGGATGTAGATGTTAATGATTTATATCCATTTATGAAAAGCTCTGATATAAAAAGATTGTTTATGTATTTTTTAGAGCAAAAGAAAGAAAATGAAGAAAATGGTGAGGAATAGAAGAGGCTTTATTAGCCTCTTTTAATTTTGGAGAAATTAAACAAAAATTTATTTTTTAGCACTTTTTAGTTGACAGTGCCAAACGCTTGTTATATAATAGTGTTGCACTAGGGAAAGAAGAGTGCAAAACGAGGTGAAGAAATGCTAACCGATCGTCAGAAATTAATTTTAAAAGCAATTATAGAAGACTATGTAAGTAATAATGAACCAGTAGGTTCTAAGTCTTTAACAGAGAAGCCTTATCTAGATTTTTCATCTGCGACCATTCGATATGATATGCAGGATTTAGAGGAAAAGGGGTATCTAGAAAAGACACACACCTCATCTGGTAGAATACCTTCTGAGGTAGGATACAGATATTATGTAGATCATTTAATTATAAGAGATGAAACAGTTCTAGAATACTTTAAGTATTTGGATGAAATCTTTGATAATAAGCATCTAGCAAAAGAAGATGCCTTAAAGAAGATTGCAGATTTCTTAAGTGAACTTACTGGATATTATTCCATCATCTTAGGCTCAAGTGCTGACTTTGCTAAAGTTATGAAAATGGAAATTGTTCCACTTTCAAATCGAGAAGCAGTTATGCTTATCGTTACTAACACTGGTCAGGTTCAATCTCAAAGAATTACAATTCCTGAAGGATACAATCAAGATGACCTATTAAAGATTATTCAAATGTTTGATAATGCAATGTATGATCATTCTGTATATGAGATTCGAGAGATTTTATCCAAAGAAGCAGCTAAGCCTAGAATTAGACAAATGGTTGATTTTAGAGATGATATCTTAAACTTTATGATTAAGGGTTTCTCTAGATTCTTAAACACAGAAACCTATGACTCAGGATTATCCAGATTATTTAATCAACCAGAATTTCAGGATTATCAAATCATGCAAAAAATTCTTAAAGCAATTGATGATGAGACAATCACTGATTTCGCACAATCAGGTGCAGGTAATTTAAAAATTCAAATTGGCAAGGAAAATACGAAGGGACTTGAGGATTGTTCAATTGTAACTGTTCCTTATTATATTGATGATAATGAATATGGTACAATTATTTTAGTAGGTCCTACTCGTATGAATTATCGAGGAGTTGTTCCACTTTTAGAATATGTCGCTAAAAGTATGCCAAAATTATATAATAGGTAGGTAATGAAATTGGCTGAAGAAATTAAAGAAGAAGTGAAAGTTGAAGAAGAAATCCAGGAGGAAGAACAAACTGTAGAAACAGAAGAACCCTCCAAGGAAGAAGTAAAAACGAAAAAAGAAAAAAAAGATAAGTATAAAGAACAGATAGCTAAGCTAGAAGCTGAGTTGAAAGAAAAACACAATGATTATTTAAAAGTTTTCGCTGAAATGGAAAATACGAAACGAAGACTAAAAGAAGAGGCTGTTAAAGATCGTAAATATGCCTCACAAAAGGTTATTGGAGAATTAATTAATCCAATCGATATGCTTTGTAAAATTGTTGCATCTCCTGCTCCATCCCCAGAGATTGCAAATTACTTGATTGGTTTTCAGATGATTACAAATCAATTAATGGATATCTTAAAGGGAGAAGGCTTAACAGAGATTGAAGCATTGCAGAAGGAGTTTGATCCTAATCTAATGCAGGCTATGTCTACAGAATGTGTAGAGGATGCCCCAGATAACATCGTTCTAAAGGTTATGCAAACAGGGTATATGTATAAGGATCGAATCTTAAGACCAGCAATGGTTGTAGTAAATAAAAAAGAACAAAAAGACAAACAGGAGGAAGAGTAATTATGTCAAATAAGGTTATTGGTATTGATTTAGGTACAACAAATTCATGTGTAAGTGTTATGGAGGCTGGAGAGGCTAAGGTTATTACAAATGCTGAGGGTGTAAGAACTACCCCATCTGTAGTTGCCTTCAAGGGCGATGAAATCCAGGTTGGTGATGTTGCAAAGCGTCAAGCAATCACAAATCCTAACACAGTAAGTTCAATTAAGCGTCATATGGGTGATGCAAACTATCGTGTAGATATTAATGGAAAGAAATATACTCCACAAGAAATTTCTGCAATGGTATTACAAAACTTAAAGAAGACAGCAGAAAGCTACTTAGGTGAAACAGTAGATAAGGCTGTTATTACAGTTCCAGCATACTTTAATGATGCACAACGTCAAGCAACTAAGGATGCAGGTAAGATTGCAGGTCTAGAGGTTTTACGTATCATTAATGAACCAACTGCAGCTGCCCTTGCATATGGTATTGATAAGACAGATAAGGAACAGACTGTATTAGTATTTGACCTAGGTGGAGGTACATTCGATGTATCTATCCTTTCTTTAGCTGATGGTACATTTGAAGTTTTATCAACTGCTGGAGATAACGTATTAGGTGGAGATGACTTTGATAAGGCTGTTATGGACTGGTTAGTCGCTGAATTCAAGAGTGAAAGCGGAGTAGATTTAAATCAAGATAAGATGGCTTTACAACGTTTAAAGGATGCTTCTGAAAAAGCAAAGAAGGACTTATCAGGTGTTACATCTGTAGAAATCAGCTTACCATTTATTTCTATGGGAGCTGCTGGACCTCTACATTTAAATAGAACACTTTCAAGAACTAAGTTTAATGAATTAACTGCTAATTTAGTAGAGCGTTGTTTAGGTCCAGTTCGTAGAGCATTAAAGGATGCAAAGCTAACTTCTAAGGATTTAGACCAAGTATTGTTAGTAGGTGGTTCTACTCGTATTCCTGCCGTTCAAGAACTAGTTAAGAAGGAATTAGGAAAAGAACCTAACAAGAGCGTTAACCCAGATGAGGTTGTAGCTATGGGAGCTGCAATTCAAGGTGGTGTATTAACTGGTGATGTTAAGGATGTATTATTACTAGATGTTACACCACTATCTTTAGGTATTGAAACTTTAGGTGGAGTATTTACTAAGCTAATTGAAAGAAATACTACAATTCCTTGTTCTAAGAGCCAAGTATTCTCAACTGCAGCTGATAATCAGCCTGCTGTAGATATTCATGTATTACAGGGTGAAAGACCAATGGCTGCAGATAATAAGACATTAGGTCGTTTCCAATTAGGAGATATTCCTGCTGCACCTCGTGGTGTTCCACAAATTGAGGTTAAATTTGATATTGATGCAAATGGTATCGTTAATGTTTCAGCTAAGAACTTAGGTACTGGTAAGGAACAAAAGATTACGATTCAAGGCGGTTCAGGATTATCTGATGCTGAAATTGAAAGAATGGTTAAAGAAGCTGAAGAAAATGCTGATGCAGATAAGAAGCGTAAGGAAGAGGCTGATTTAATCAATGAAGCTAACCAATTGATTTTCCAAACTAAGAAAGCATTAAATGATTTACAAAATGTTGATCCTACTGAAAAGGAAAATGCAGAGCATCTTTGTGAGGATTTACAAAAGGCTTTAGATAAGAACGATATTGCTGATATCAAGGAAAAGAAGGAAGCCTTAGAAAAGGTTGCACAGGATATTGCTGTTAAGGCATATCAACAAACTCAAGGTCAATCTAATCCAGGAGAGGATGCAGGAGATTCTTCAAAGAAGGATAACACAGTAGACGCAGATTTCTCTGACGTACAATAAGAGATATAAACAATTTTGAAGGGACCCTTTATGGGCCCTTCTGCTTATGAGGTGGCTTAAGTGGCAAAGAGAGATTATTATGAGGTATTAGGCTTATCTAAGGGAGCTAGTCAGGATGAAATTAAAAGAGCTTACAGGCAGCTTGCAAAAAAATATCATCCTGATATTAATAAAGAGCCTGGTGCCGAAGAAAAATTTAAAGAGATAAATGAAGCATACGACACCCTATCTGATGAACAAAAGAAAGCACGCTATGACCAATTTGGCTTTGATGATCCTATGGGCGGTGGAGCTGGCGGAGGCTTTGGCGGCTTTGGTGGTGGTTTTTCAGGCTTTGGTGGCTTTGAAGATATCTTTTCGTCCTTCTTTGGTGGTGGGTCAAGAAATCAACATGGTCCACGTCAGGGAGCTGATGTAGAAAAAACAATGACTATCAGCTTTGAGGATGCAGTTTATGGTTGTAAGAAGAAAATTCGATTAACTGTTGACGATGAATGTACATCCTGTGGTGGTACAGGTGCTTATTCTAAAAATGATATAAAGACTTGCCCTAAATGTAAGGGACAAGGACGTGTCTATGTGCGTCAACAGACTATCTTTGGTCAGTCTACTGTACAGACTACTTGTCCAGATTGCGGTGGTACAGGTAAAACTATAACTAGAAAATGTGATGCCTGTGGTGGTAAGGGTAGAATCCGTAGGACAAAGGATGTAGAAGTGAATATTCCTGCAGGTATTGATACAGGAATGACACTCCGTATGGCTGGGTGTGGAGAAGCAGGAGTTCATGGTGGAGCTCCAGGAGATTTATTTATTACCTTTACAGTTACTCCACATAAGAATTTTATTCGCGAAGGATCAGACATTATCTTAAATGTTCCTATCAGCTTTACTCAGGCTGCATTAGGAGATTCTATAGAGGTACCAACAATTGATTCCCCTGTAGTTCTTAAGATTCCAGCTGGTACACAATCAGAAACACGTTTTCGCTTAAGAGGTAAGGGCACAAAAAATCCAAAATCCTCATCCTCTTCACGTGGAGATCAATATGTGATTGTTCATGTAGAAACTCCAACAAATTTAACTTCCGAAGAAAAGGACTTATTAGAAAAGCTTGGAAATGTTGAAAAGAAGGAGAAAAAGTCTCCTTGGGAAAAATTTAAGAAATTATTTCAATAAAAATTAGGGCTAAATGAAAGAATTTAGCCTTTTCTTTATACTCAATCTTGATAAAACTAATGAAAATTGATATAATTTATATGATATATACATGGAGGATAATGACATGAAGGAATATGAAAAATTATTATTTGAGGATACAAAAAGAAAAGAAACTCAAAAGGCTTTGACAGAAATAAAGCTAGGCTTATTTGAACAAAAGGAAGAAGAAACCTTTGATTTTTCTCTTTATACAAAAATGACCTATGGTAAAAAGTTTAAAGGACTTTATGATTTATATCAAAATAATGAGACATTAGAGCTTGTTATGGTATGTCCATTAATTGAAAATAATAAAGGGGATTATAATGAACGTAAGGATTTAACACCTTATGCTTATGATTGTATATATATTGAATATCTAGATGAAGAAGGATATGCACTAGTTAAACAGGCTGCAGTTCATGAGAAAAGCATTTTTATCGATGTATTATATTATGCATCTATATCCCTTTACTTTATCTATTTGGCTTTAACCCTAGGATTATCTATCTATTTCTTAGTAGTACAATCTCTAGAGAATGTTTTAATTTTGTGCGGAGCTTTATGGGGACCTCTTGCCTTATTTACAGCACTTTTACCAATTCTTTGCATTCAATATCGTAAGTTTAAGGCACAATAATATGCAGAAGTTTTTTATTTCCTTAAATGATTTTGAAAGTAAGGTTTTATCTAGCGATATAGCCTATCAAATAAAAAATGTGCTCAGAGGAAGAGTGAAGGATCAGTTCTACGTTGGACTTGATGGGAAAACCTTTTTAGCCGAAATTACGGAAATAGGAAATAAAGATGTCAAATTTAGAGTTGTTGAAGAGGTGGCTGGCAATTTTGAATTGCCAGTTTTTGTTTCTTTATTTCAAGGCTACCCAAAGGGGGATAAGCTTGAGTCTATCATAAAGTATGGTACACAGTTAGGTATATCTGAAATACATCCAACTCTAATGACACGTTCCATCGTAAAAATTGATGAGGGTAAAAAAGTAGGCAAGCTAGAACGATTAAATAAGATAGCGAAGGAAGCTGCTGAACAATCCTTTAGGAATGTCGTTCCTGTTATCAAGGACATAAATAAGCTTAAGGATTTGGACTTTTCTAGCTATACGATAAAACTCTTATGCTATGAAGAAAGTGCTAAAGAGGGAGAAAAGAGTGCTTTTAAAAGGGCTATCCAATCTTTAACCTCTAAAGATAGGATTGCAGTTTTAGTTGGTCCAGAGGGTGGGATTACACCTGAGGAGGTAAATTATCTTGAAAATCAAGGCTTTATTCGAGTTGGTTTGGGTCCTAGAATTTTAAGAACAGAAACAGTTATATATTATATTTTATCAGCGATAAGCTATGAATGGGAATTGAAGTAATGAAAAGAATAGGTTTTGTCACTTTAGGCTGTAAGGTAAATATCTATGAGTCTAATGCATTAAAAAATGAATTGATTGAAAGAGGGTACGAGGTAGGAGAACCTACTCCTTTTTGTGATGCTTATATTATTAACACTTGCTCTGTAACGAATATGGCTGATGCTAAAAGTAGAAGAATGATTCATCGACTTGCAAAACTAAATCCCGATGCTATTCTTTGTGTTATGGGCTGTTATAGTCAAACGAATCCAGAGGCATTAGAATTAGATGGAGTAGATATTTTAGTTGGAAATGGAAATAAGCTAGATATTCTTCCCTTGCTTGAAGACAAGCTTTTAGATAAATCAATTGAAAAGAAAATAGCAATTTTAGATATATTGAATCATAAGGACTATGAACCTCTAGAGGTGACAACCTATGACCATACACGTGCTTTTGTGAAAATTGAAGATGGTTGTGAAAACTTTTGTACCTATTGCATTATCCCATACGCTAGAGGACCTGTCCGTTCTAAACCTGCTTGTGAGGTTATCGCTGAGATTAAAAGAATTGTTAATGAAGGCTATTTGGAAGTAGTTTTAGCTGGCATTCATACAGGAAGATATCAAGACCAAAGCGTTAATCTTTCTACTTTAATAAAAAGAATTATAACGGAAGTACCTAATCTAGAAAGATTAAGATTGTCCTCTATTGAAATTAATGAGGTAGATGATGCATTTATTGAATTAATGTCTAACTCTAAAATTCTTGCTGATCATCTTCATTTGCCATTGCAAAGTGGAAGTGATGTTGTTTTGGAGAAGATGGAAAGAAAATATAACACCGACTTTTTCTTGAAAAAGATAGAAAAAATTAGAAGTGTACGTCCCAATATTTCTATTACAACAGATGTCATTGTTGGTTTTCCTTATGAAACAGAAGAGGAATTTTTAGCTTCTATAGATTTTATTAAAAAGGTAAATTTCAGCAAGCTTCACGTGTTTCCTTATTCTATGCGAAAGGGAACTAAAGCTTGTAGTTTTCCTCAAACCCAGGAATCTATAAAGAAGGAGCGTACTGCAAGGCTTATTTCTTTGTCAAAGAAATTAGAACTCAGCTATGCAAAAAGGTTTATAGGGAGTATTGTGGAAGTAATCATTGAACAAATTGTAGATGATACCTATATGGTGGGGCATTCTAGTAATTATCTACAGATTTATCTTCCTAAAAATGAAGCTTATCTTAAGAAAAATGTACTTGTCAAAATTGAAAGAGTGGCTCAAGGTCAATTATATGGAGTTCTTATAGAGAGGTAAAAAAATATTAAAATTTTGTTGAAAAATCCTACTTTTTTCATAGAATTTTTAAATTTTTACAAAAAGCTTTATTTTTTATAAAAAAATCTTTACATTTGATATGACTTTATGTATAATATTATAGGAATTCGTCCTTGGAAGGAGGCTTAGTCATGCCAAAAACTGTTGTACGTGAAAAAGAAAGCATCGAAGATGCATTACGTAGATTTAAAAGAGATGTTTCTAGATCTGGTAACCTTCAAGAGGCGAAAAAACGTCAATATTATCTAAAACCTAGTGATGTTCGTAAACAAAAGCGTCAAGAGGCTCGTAAGAAATATAAGTAGAAAAAAGGGCTTTTAAGCCCTTTTCATTTTTAAAGAAAGGAATGATATTATGAAGATTTTTATGATGGGAGACTCTACCATGAAGTATAATAACATCTATTCCTATCCACAAGTTGGCTGGGGACAGGTGTTACATTTGTTTGCTAAAAATGAGTGTTTAATTGAGGACCATGCAGAAAATGGCAGAAGCACGAAAAGCTTTATTGAAGAAGGAAGATTTGATGTCATTTTAAATAAACTACAACCTGGAGATTTTGTGATTTGCCAGTTTGGTCATAATGATGAAAAAAAGAATGATCCATCTCGTTATACGGATGCATATGGATCATATCAGGAAAACTTAAAATATTTTGCTAAAAAGACAGAAGAAAAGGGAGGGCATATTGTATATGCAACCTCCATTACGCGACATAAATTTGAAAATGGGAAATGCATCAATTCCCATCAAGATTATCCACAAGCTATGCTAGATTTCGCAAGAAAAAATGGATATACTTGTATTGATTTAAATCATCTTACTATAGATTTATACAATAAGCTTGGCGAAGAAGAATCTAAAAAGTTTCATATGATATTTCCAGCAGGAACATATGCGGCTCATCAAGAAGCAAAGGATGATCATTCCCATCTTGTTATGGAAGGTGCACTTATGATAGCTGAAACCTTTGTAAGAGCTCTAGCAAAAACAAATGATCCTCTAAAGGAATGCTTCTTAGATTTACAGAAAAAAGAGCCTATTGATGAGAAAATGCTTATAGATTAGCCCGTTTGGGCTTTTTTCTTTTTCTTTTGAGTTTTACGTTGTACTCGAAGGATAAATCCTTTTCACAGGTCTTCATCGCATTATAGGTTATTCCCATCATAAACATAGAAATGACTAGACTAGATCCACCATAAGAAACAAAGGGAAGGGTTACACCCGTAACAGGGATTAGACCAATAACTACTGCAATATTAATGAAGACCTGTATCATCAGTAGTGAAGTAAATCCAAAAACCAAGTAGCTTGCAAAAGCATCCTTAGAAGCTTTAGCTAATTTATAGCCTAAATATATTAAATACCCAAATAAGCATATAAGTAATACACCACCTAATATCCCTAATTCCTCTACTATAATAGCAAAAATAAAATCGTTACCTGGTTCTGGCAAATAAAAATATTTCTGTTTGGATTTAAAAAGACCATACCCAAACAAGGATGCAGGAGAAATGGCGTACAAGGATTGGATGATTTGAAATCCACTTCCTAGTGGGTCATTCCAAGGATCTAAAAAGGAAATGATACGTTCTAATCGATATGGTGCAGCCAGTATCATTAAGGTTAGACCAATCACTGCCGCAACTACCCCTATTACAATGTTTTTTAATTGAAACTCACCCACAAATAGAAGCATAACAATACTCATCACCATAATTAGACCGCTACCGAAATCTGGCTGTAAAAGAATAAGTCCAAAAATGATGCCAACAAAGAGCATATATAAATAAAAATATTTATTTTTTTTAAGAATTCCTTTATTTTTAGATAAAAATTTTGCAGTGAAAATGATAAGTCCTAGCTTCATAAATTCTGCAGGCTGAATAGAAAAATCACCAATGCCAATCCAGGATCTTGCTCCACCTCTTACAATTCCAATTCCAGGAATTAAGACTAATATTAAAAGGAGAAGACAGCCCAAAAATATTTTATTAGCATATTTCAACCAGAATGTATAAGGAATTTTTGATGCTATGATATAGCCTACAAGTCCAACACCAAAGAATAATCCTTGTCTTAAAAGATAGTAATATGGGTTACCTGTCTTGAATTCTGCCCAAATGCTAGATGCAGAATAAATCATAACTAAGCCTATTCCAATAATAGTAAAAAGGACTAGGTTGTATAAGATTAAGTATTTTTTCATAGCATCACCAAAAAATTTTATGCTTAAGTTCTTGATTTTATTAGAAAAAGAAGTATAATAATAACAATTGCGATTCAGTCGCAAAAGAGGTGTGCTATGTATCAAACCAATCATCAAAGGATTATTTTAGATTTTTTTAAGAATCATCAAGAGGAGGCTTTTACTGCATTAGCCTTACTAGATGTTTTTAAAAATCAAATTAATAAAGCTACAATTTATCGTAAACTCCACTTGCTAGAGGAAAACAAAATTGTGCGTAAAACTTACAATCTTACTAAGAAGTCCTATGAATATCAATATGCTCAGGATTGTGAAAATCATCTTCACCTGGTTTGTAAGCTTTGTGGTAAAATAATTCATTTAAAATGTGAACAAACAACTGATTTTGTTTCTCATTTATCTAACCACCATGGTTTTCTTATGGATCAAGCAAGTACGATGATTTTTGGCGTATGCGAGGGGTGTAGGAATCATGCTTGATGTTTGCTTGGATGCATTCTTAGACAGTCTTAAAGTTTTTGGTATAGCATTTGTCCTCTATTTTATTTTTTCCTTTGTTCATGATAAGATTACCCATCTATTCCAAAAGCATAAGAGAATTTCACCTCTCATAGGAGCAAGCTGTGGACTAATTCCTGAGTGTGGAATATCTGTTGTTGGTGCTGATATGTATCAAAAGAAAGAGATGAGTATGGGAACCATTCTAGCTATCTTTTTTGCTTGTTCTGATGAGGCTTTGTTTATTTTGTTTAGTGATTATAGGAAGATGATTTATGTAATTCCACTACTAGGCATTAAATTTATATTTGCTTGTGTACTTGGATATACAGTGGATCAGCTTCATAAGGAAAAACTTATTTCCAACGATGAAATGGATTTAAAGCTAGATTGTTGTGAGCACCATCATGAGGAAAATAAGCTTCAAAAGCATTTCATTCATCCTCTTATCCATTGCTTCAAAATATTTGTTTATGTATTTATTATCAATCTTTTTTTTGGAATTTTAGTTTATTATATTGGTGAAGATAGAATTCTAGCCTTCCTCCAAAGCAATAAAGTCTTTGGACCAATGGTTTCAGGTGTGATAGGACTTATACCAAATTGTGCTGCAAGTGTATTAATGAGTGAATTATTCTTATTGGATGGATTATCCTTTGGTGCCTTGGTTACAGGTTTAAGTGTAAATGCTGGTGTGGGTCTGTTTTATTTATTAAAGTTTAAAGAGATGAGAAAAAAAGTGGGTATAATGGCAGTTATTCTTTTCTTTTATTCTTTAATGATTGGCTACATTATTTTAGGAATTATGGAGTGTATAGGGTAATGGAAGAACAATATCGTAAGGCTAAAGAGTTTTTTGAACAAAAAAATTTTGTTGAGGCATTAAAACTATTTTCTGAAATAGATTATGAGGATAGTAAAAAATTTGAAAACCAATGCGTTGATTATTTAGAGGATTTGATTTTTTATTCTAAAAAGAAAAAAGCATTAGAGTATTTAGAAAGTCTTTCCTTTTATAAAGATTATAATTATTTTACAGATGCGTATAAAAGAAGAAGAATTAATATTCTTTCTAAAATATTGATGTTTGGTAGCGCACTTATAGGAACTATTATTCTAATTATTGTTCTACTTTTTTAAATACGATATAATGTTTACAGAAAGAAGGTACTGAGATGGGGATATTTTTGTCTTTTTTATTTTGTTGCTTATTTATATTTTTTCTTGGATCAATTATAATGCTTGGCTTAGTTCAAAAAAATCGAGGAGGAACCTTTACGTCTGATTTAAATAAAATCACAAGAAGATATATAAAAAAAGAGGGGTATTTCAGAGCATTTAATTACTCTGGAAAAATAGATTTTATTTTAATTACACCATGGCGTATTCTTTGTATAACAGGAAATAAATTCGCCGGGAAATGTATAGGAAATCTTGAAGCTGTAAATTGGATCATAGGAAATAAAACCATTCCAAATCCTATCCTTAGTAACGAAGAAAATATCAAATTCTTAAAGTCTATTTTAGGAGAAGATGCTCCTATTGAAAATGTTGTTCTATTTATGGGACACATTGATTTAAGTGAAATGAAGAATTATAAAGAAATTTTTACGATAAAAAAGTTTTTAAATTATATTGAGAAAACAAATGATGGATTACAGATTGATTCTAAAGAATATTATCAAATGCTAATTGATAATAGATAAAAAAAAGCTATTCCAAATGGAATAGCGTATTTTTTAAATGGTGACCTGTACGGGGTTCGAACCCATAAATGCATGCGTGAAAGGCATGTGTGTTAACCGTTTCACCAACAGGCCATTTGTTATTGCTCATTTATTATATCATAATTCGATTTCAAGTCAACACTTTTTTTATTTTTTTAAGACTTTATGCTCAAAAATCCATAAAAAAATAAATGAAAACACTTACATTTTTTTCGAAATAATGCTATAATATAGATAGAAGATGAAGAAGTAAGAGGAGGAAAAAAAGATGAAATATGTAATTACTATTAGTCGTGAATATGGAAGCGGTGGTCGTTTTATTGGAAAGCTTATTGCAGAAAAGCTTGGAATTAGCTTTTATGATTCCGAACTACTTACTAAGGCATCAAATTTATCTGGTATATCTCAAACTTGTCTAGAAAATTATGATGAAACAAAGGAAAGTGCATTTTCTTATGCCCAAGGATTATATGGAATGGATATGTCCTTAGGTCAAAAGGTATTTTTAGCTCAGTTTGATACAATTAAGAAAATTGCTAGCCAAGAATCCTGTGTGATTGTTGGTCGTTGTGCAGATTATGTTTTAAAGGATAATCCTAATGTAGTCAAGGTATTTATTTGTGCTCCACTTGAAGATAAGATTGAGCGTGCAATCACATACTACAAAATCAATCCTGCAAAGGCTGCAAGTATCATTTCTAAAAAGAATAAAAAGAGACGTTCCTATTACAATTTTTATACAGATAAGGAATGGGGAAAACCAGATTCCTATGATTTGTGTATCAATTCTAAAAATGGTATAGAAACTGCAGTAGAAGCTGTATGTGCTTATACTAAGAGAAGATTCAATATTTAATTATTGTTTGCTCGCAAACTTTGCGGGCAATGTTTCTTTGTTATGAAAACAATCGTGATTATTGGTTCTACAGGAACGATAGGGAGTGCTTTAGCTTCCTATTTTAAAAATGAAAATTGTATAGAAGCAAGTCGTAGCTTAAAAACTAAAGAAAATAAAGTTCATTTGGATTTGTCAGATTTTAGAAGTGTTTGTGATTTTATCAAAAGAATAAGTATAGAAAAAATTGATATATTATTTTTGAATAGTGGAGTATTTGAAGAGAAAAAGTATACACAAGATGGATATGAATATAATTTTATGGTTAACGCTTTTAGTCCATATTATATTGCTAAAAGAGTATTGGAATTACAGCCAGACTGCAGAATTGTATTAACCTCCTCTATCAGTATCCTCCATGCTAAGCAGGAGTTGAATCCTAAAAATTGGAAGAGAATATATAGAAACACAAAGCTTATAGAACATGGATTACTTAAGAATTTAGAAGGGCTTTATCCAAATTCAATTTTTTATGCCCATCCAGGAATTGTTCCATCAAGGTTATCCTTTGGGCTACACGCTGTACCCACACGTCGATTCATTCAGCTTTTTGGAAATACTTTAGAAGCTGGGGCAAATTGTTTAATCTATGCCTCTAGCTTACCGTCTTGTAAAAATACTTGGGTTGTTCCTAGAGGGATCTTTAATTTGCGAGGAAGACCTAAAGTGAAGAAAATAAAAAGAAGTGTGCTTTTAAAAGATGAAATCAAGAAAACTATAATAAAAATGGAAAAGGAGTTAGAAGAAAAATATGGGATTTAGTGCATTAGATTATAGTGTAAGTGTAATTGCTTATGAGAAGAAAAAAGTGAAATATGGGATGTCCTGTGCCTGGTGCATGCAGGTGGATTATGATAAAATGGTCTGCCTATTAGGAGCACAAAGTGATACAGGAAAGCATTTAGAGGTTGGAGATCAAATTGGAATTTCCATAATGAGTAAAAATCAAAAGGATATTGCTCTACATTTTGGAGAAAATCATTCTGCTTCAGCAGATAAATTTAAAGGAGTTGAAGTTGAACAAAAGGGTTCAATTCTCTTGATTCCACACTCAGCACGTATGATGGAGTGTGAGGTTATTGATATTCTTCATTTAAAAGAAATTGAAGAGGATCAGCTCATTTATGTACGTATTAAGAAGGGTTCAGAGTGTGGAAATGATTTCTTACATTATGGAGAATTATAATGTATACCGTTGATTTGCATTTAAAGAATGAAACGGTAGAGACTGCTTGTTATAACCTTATGGAAAATATCAAGCTTGCCAGAGCTTCTAAGGAGCGTGTTTTATGCTTAATTGTTGGCTATGGTAGTACAGGTGGTACCCATAAGATTAAAACTGCTGTTTTGGAACGTCTCAGTGAATTAAAGGATAAGAATCAGGTCAAGGGATTTCTAGAAGGAAATGAAGTAGATATGTTCAATCCTAAGTATCATTCATTAAAGGGACATGAGCTCATTCCTAAAGGAAACTATAATAAAGGTGAGATTATTGTTCTTTTATAGAATTTGTCTTTTTTAGCGCTTTAATAGTTTTACTATTAAGGCGTTTTATGTTATAATGAATTGGTTTTTAAGGAAAGTGATCGTTATGAAGGAAATCAAGCAATTTGATGTTGTAATACTAGGTGGTGGACTTGCTGGCATTTATGCTGCGTTAACCCTAGATACAAATTTACATATAGGCTTATTTATAAAAGATACTATTGAAAGAGGCTCTTCAAATTTAGCTCAAGGTGGTATTGCTGCTGAGGTTGTTTGGGATGAGGCAAAAATAAAAGAACACTATGAGGATACTTTGCGCGCTGGAGGATATTTAAATGATTCAGAGGCAACTAGGATATTAGTTGAGGAGGCCGGCAAGCACATTAATCAGCTATTATCCTTAGGTGTACAGTTTGATAAAAATCGTGACGGTTCTTTAGTAACAACGCTTGAGGGTGGACATAGAAGTAGAAGAATTCTTCATGCAGGTGGAGATGACACAGGTGCTCATGTAATGAGAGATTTAAGAGAAGCTCTTTTCAAAAGAAAAAATATTGATGTTTTTGAAAATGAAATGGCTATTGAAATCCTACATAATGAAAATAAAGCCTTAGGAGTTATTGTAATTAATCCAGACAATGAGGAAGTTTATGTTCTTGCAAACCGTATCATTTTAGCTACAGGAGGAATAGGTGGAATTTATAAAAAATCTACCAATGAGAAGATTGCCTGTGGTGATGGAATTGCGATGGCAAATCGTGCAGGTGTTAAAATAAAAAATATGGAATTTGTTCAATTTCATCCTACAGGTTTTTATGTTGAAGATCAGATTGGAAAGACTTTTTTGATAAGTGAGGCTGTTCGTGGTGAGGGTGGTATTTTAAGAAACATAGAAGGCTTCCGTTTTATGGAGAAATATGATAAAGAACGTATGGAGCTTGCACCACGTGATGTTGTTTCCCAAGCCATTCATAGGGAAATGTTTGATACATGGAGTGATCATGTATACTTAGATATTACACACCAACCTAAGGAATTCTTAATGAAAAGATTTCCTACAATTTATAATCATTGCTTGGAAAATGGAATTGATATTTCTAAGGATTATATTCCAGTAGCTCCTGTAGAGCATTTCTTATGTGGCGGAATTGATGCCGATGTTTATGGTAGAACAAGTATGGAAAACTTATATGCCATAGGAGAATGTGCGAATTCTGGTGTTCATGGAGCCAATCGTCTTGCTTCTAACTCTTTACTTGAATGTATTGTTTTTGCAGGCAGAGCTGCTGAAGATATCAATAAAGAAAAAGATACCTTTGGAAAAATTGATGTTGTATTACCAGATATGGTATTTACTCATAAAAAATATAATTTCAAAGATATTAGAGTAGAAATACGAGATGTAATGAGTAAATATGTTTTTATCGTACGTACAGAAGAAAATCTACTTCTTGCAAAGAAGCTTCTTACAAAGCATTATAACAACTTGAAAAAGATTCAAGTATTTTCTAGATATTACTACGAAACTATCAATATGGTAACTGTTGCGTTACTGATTATTGATCAAGCACTTGCTAGAAAGGATTCTATTGGATGTCATTTCCGATTGAATTAAGGTGAAACTATGCATATTGAAATTATAGATATTATCACAAGAGCGTTAAAGGAAGATATGCCAACAGGAGATATTACAACAGATAATCTAATTCCTGATGGCCATCAATCTAAGGCTTATTTTATCGCAAAAGAGAATGGAATTGTCTCTGGAGTTGAAGTTGTTGAAGAGGTATTTCAGGCAGTTGGTGGAAACTTCAAATTATCCTTTACTGTTAAATCTGGTGCTGCAGTTAAAAATAAACAAGTATTAGGAACAGTAGAAGGAGATACTAAAACGATACTCAAGGCTGAACGAGTGTCCTTAAATCTTTTACAGCGAATGAGTGGTATTGCAACTACTACACATGCTTATGTATCAAAATTAACTGGAAACTGCAAAATTCTAGATACTAGAAAAACAACACCTAATTTGAGAATTTTAGAAAAACAAGCTGTAAAGGATGGTGGGGGTACAAACCATCGGTATTGTTTATCTGATATGGTCATGATTAAGGATAATCATATTGAGGCAGTTGGTTCTATATCAAGGGCTGTAGCTCTTGCAAAAGAAAAAACAACAGGTGTTCAAATAGAGGTAGAAGTAGAAACCTATGAACAATTTCTAGAGGCTTTAAATACAGAATGTGATATTATTATGCTAGATAATATGACAAATGAGCTTATGTTAAAATGCGTATTAAAAAATAATCATAAAAAGAAGCTAGAGGCTTCTGGCAATATGAATTTAGACAGAATTGAGGAAGTATCAAGATTAGGAGTAGATTTTATTTCTGTAGGTGCATTAACTCATTCTGTTAAATCTTTGGATATATCCTTAAAGTTTCATAAGGAGTAAAACAATGAATTACAGTGAAGAAATTAAAAGATTAAAAAAAGAAAAAAATGCCGTCATCTTAGCACACTACTATCAAGAAGCTGAGATTCAAGATATTGCAGATTATTTAGGAGATAGTCTTAATTTAGCTAAAATCGCTATCGAATCTAATGCTGATATCATCGTATTTTGTGGTGTTCATTTTATGGCAGAAACCGCTAAGATTTTAAATCCTAGAAAGAAAGTATTATTACCTGTGATGAAGTCAGGATGCTTAATGGCAGATATGATTACGCCTGCTGCATTAAAAAGATATAAGGAAGAGCACCCAAATACTAAAATTATCACCTATGTGAATAGTCCTGCAAGTGTAAAAGCATTAAGTGATTGTATCTGTACCTCTACAAATGCCTTAAAAATTATAAATCATTATTTAGATCAAGGGGAATCCATTTTATATTGTCCAGATCAAAATTTAGGTAAGTATGCAATGAAGCTAGGGGGAAAGAATTTTGACGTATGGGAGGGCTGTTGTCCAATTCATCATCATTTAGACCCTAAAAAAATTATAGAGCTTAAAGAAAAGTATCCAGCTGCTAAGGTCTTAGTTCACCCTGAATGTCAAGAAAGCATAGTAAAGCTTGCTGATTATGCAGGCTCTACAAAACAGCTTTTAGATTATGCCATTCAAAGTGAGGCTAGCATTTTTATCATTGCAACAGAAAAAGGTGTTATTCATGCGATGGAGCAAGCTTGTCCAAATAAAACCTTTATTCTTGCCAGTCCAAGCTTGTCCTGTAGAGATATGAAATATACAACTCTAAAGGATGTTTATGAAGTTTTAAATCATGAAACTAATGAGATTTTTGTAGATGATACTATAGCTGTAAATGCAAAAAAAGCATTAGATGAAATGTTTAGACTATCTTAAATTTTAAGGAGAAATTTATGAGTGTATTAAAGGTAACAGATGTTTCCTTTTCCTTTGGAAATAGAACCATATTAGAAAACGCAAGCTTTGTTTTACAGAAGGGAGAACACGTAGGATTAATTGGTTTGAATGGTGAAGGAAAGACAACGTTTATAAAAATGATTACAGGTTCTCTTAGTCCTGATAGTGGTAAAATTGAGTGGTGTAAAAGAATAACTACAGGATACTTAGATCAGTATACAACCCTAACAAAAGGAAAAACCATAAGAGAGGTTTTAAGAGAAGCCTTCCAGCATATGTATGATTTAGAAAAAGAACTTAATCAAATGTATGAAAAAATGTGTGATTGTACAGAAGAGGAAATGAATGCATTACTTGATGAGACAGGAGAGATTCAGTCTGAACTAGAATCCTCCGGGTTTTATTCTTTGGAAGCTAAAATAGAAGAGGTTGCCAATGGCTTAGGCCTTGGCGAAATTGGGTTAGACCATGATGTGGCTGATTTATCAGGAGGACAACGTTCCAAGGTTCTTTTGACAAAACTTTTACTTGCTCAGCCGATGATTTTAATTCTAGATGAGCCTACCAACTTCTTAGATGAGACACAGGTGACATGGTTAAGAAATTATTTAGCCAATTATGAAAATGCCTTTATTTTAGTTTCTCATGATGTTCCATTTTTAAATAGTGTAATCAATGTCATTTACCATATGGAGGATGGAACACTTACACGGTATACTGGAAATTATGATGGCTTTATGCAGATGTATGAACTTAAGAAAAGACAACAAAATATGGCCTATGAAAAACAGCAAAAGGAAATCAAAGATTTAAAGGAATTTATTGCTAAAAATAAGGCAAGAGTTGCAACAACGGATCTTGCTAAATCAAGGCAAAGAAGACTTGATAAAATGGAAATTATCGATAAAGCAAAAGAACAGGTTAAACCGAACTTTAAATTTAAGGAATGTGGTGCTTCAGGTAAATTTGTGATTACTGCTAAGGATTTAGTGATTGGGTATTCTGAACCACTTTCAGCTAAATTAAACTTTACTATAGAGCGTGGAAAAAAAGTTGTTATTAAAGGCGCGAATGGAATAGGTAAAACAACCCTTTTAAAAACTCTGTTAGGCTTGCTACCTCCTTTATCAGGAGAGTGTACATTAGACTATAATATACATTATGGTTATTTTGCACAAGAGGAATCTGATTCTAGAAACACGGCTTTAGATGAGGTTTGGAATGAATATCCAGCTATGACAAATGCGGAGGTTCGTGGTGCACTTGCTGCCTGTGGATTAAACAAGGATAAAATAGAATCCCTAATGATGGTACTCTCTGGAGGAGAAGCAGCTAAGGTAAGATTGTGCAAGATTATGCTTAAAGAGTGTAATACACTGATCTTAGATGAACCTACGAACCATTTAGACGTTCTAGCAAAGGAATCCTTAAAGGAAGCCTTGCTAGCATTTAAGGGAACAATCGTTTTAGTATGTCATGAAAAAGAATTCTATGAAGGATTAGTCAATGATGTCATTGATGCAGAGAAGTGGACTACGAAAATCCTATAGTTAATTTACAATAATGCTTTTAAAAATTATAAGGTGGTGAGGATATGCTTAAAGAATTTCAAAATGTAAAAGTAAACTATGAGGCAGATGCTTTAGTTGAAATTAAGGATAAAACCTATAAAATACATGATTGTATTGAAGGAGAAGATATTTTAGTTGAAACAGAAGGAAAATACCCTACTCTTTCTAAAATCTTAAAGCCTAGTGTGCACCGTATTAAGGATGGCTGCCCCTATCAAAAGGAATGTGGTGGCTGCCAGTTTATGCATATGGAATATTCCTATGAGGTTGAACAAAAAAAGAAATTCATAAAAGAGTTGTTTCAAGGAATTAAAAATATTCCTGAAATTGAAGTGATATCAACATATGAACCCACACATTATCGAAACAAAAGCCAAATGACCTATAAGCTTTCTAAAACCAAGAAGGTCGTTTGTGGCTTTTATGAGGAATATTCTCATAGACTTGTTACAGTAGAAGACTGTATGTTACAGTCTAAGGCATCTAATAAAGTCATCCAAGAACTCAATAGAATCTTATCTAAGCATAAGATTAAGCCCTATGATGAGGCTACAAGGACGGGTGTATTGCGACATGTACTCGTTCGCTATGGCTTTCAAACTAAAGAGCTTATGCTTGTTTTAGTTACGAATGGGGAGATGTTTCCAGGAAGAAATAATGTTGTTAAGGATTTACTTAAACTGAATTTGAATATTACTACAATTGTTCAAAATTATAATGCAAGAGATACATCTATAGTATTAGGAGATAAAAATAAAATCCTATATGGACCTGGATTTATTTATGAACTAGTAGGTGATTATAAATTCAAAATATCTCCAAATAGCTTTTTTCAAGTAAATTCCTTAGGAATGAAAAAACTCTATTCCTTAGCCATAAATTCCGCTCAAATCGAAAAAACAGATGTTGTTGTAGATGCTTATTGTGGAGTGGGGACAATTTCTATTTTTGCATCTAAATATGCAAAAGAGGTTATTGGAGTAGAACTCAATAAGCAAGCTGTACAAGACGCAAATATAAATGCAAGAGTCAACAAAATCCAAAATGTCAGCTTTATTTGTGATGATGCGACAAATTATATAACAAATGCTGCTAAGAATCGAGCAAAACTGGATTGTCTAATTATGGATCCTCCAAGAGAAGGATCTACGCCTCAGTTTATCAATGCCATTAGCTATTTAAAGCCTAGAACAGTGATTTATATTTCTTGTAATCCTTTAACTTTAAAAAGGGATTTAAGTTTATTTAAGGATTCCTATCAAATTAAATCCATAGTGGGGTATGACAATTTTCCTAGGACAAAGCATATTGAGGTAATCACATTACTAGAACTTAGAAAATAAAAATGAAACCTAAAAATAAGCCTGAATATCAAGATATTTTTAGGTTTTTTCTTTTGAAATAGAATCCTTTATTTTTCATCTATTCTTAATGTAATACAATCAACCTCGTGTTCATATCCCTTAAAAACAAATAGATAAAAGGCTTTAACCTCGTGGTAGGAAATAGAAGATGACTAGATGGAACTTCTAATATTTTTTAGAATACATGAGAACCTTGTATTACTAAAAAAACAAGATATTAATTTTATTTGGCAGAAGAAATTTTTTCTTTATATTATGTTGCCCCTTAACAGTAAACTCCATTTTTAGAATTTTTCACTATAATTTTTCAAATTTTTATGTTTAATTTCTTCATATTCTTTGATATATGATATCAAATATGATATATTTATATTATAAAAGTAGTATAAGTTTATCAAGTGATTATATCTATACTCTCAACTACTTGGAGGTACACTATGAATATTCATGATAAAAAGCATCGATTAATTATAATTTTGAGTTTTATTTCTGCACTATTTCTTTTTATGTTCATGTCTAAAACTACGGCGCACGCCGCGTCAACAACAACCGCCGTGTATTGGAAATTAGACGGAGGAGTGCTTACTTTAAGGTCGGATCAGATTGACAGCACGTACACTAATAACGCGTACAGCAGTTGGTCCGGCAGTGCTAGCTCGATTGAACAGGTTGTAATCGAAACTAACATAGCACCGTCATCTACGAGTTTTTGGTTTATAGGATGTTCAAATTTAACGACTATTACCAATTTGGATTATCTTGATACCTCAAACGTCGCAAATATGGAAAGTATGTTCCGCAATTGTAGTAGCTTGACGTCACTCACCTTGCCTGATTCGTTCAATACCGAAAAAGTAACGAATATG
>CAMWKG010000015.1 GCA_947174785.1 uncultured Mollicutes bacterium | reverse complement strand
ACTGAAGAAAAGAAAGATAGAAGGATTATATTAATATGGGGTGCAATATGGAAGGAGTATATCTATGCTGCATTAAAACAAGGAAATGAAACGAAAAAAGATTGCATTAAAAGACTTGAAAGTGATGGAAGACTAGTAATTCTTAATAAGAATAATAGCTATAATAGATCTTTAAAAAATTGTGGCAATACAGAATTTATTGAATCATTTAAAAAAATTTGTTATCAAAATAAAAGTTGAGAACGAGCTTGACACATATGTGTTGAGCTTTTTTGTTTGCACCAAAAAAGGGACAATGTATTTCTCTTAAATCAGTATAATTAAAGCATCAATAAATTATTTAAGATTATAAGGAGGATAAGGAAAATGTCATTGCAAAATATAAAGAGGCTTTCAGATTATGAGATTAGGAATAATATAGATGGTGCCGAATATTGTGATTCGGAATTTCTATATCAAATGGGAAATTGCTTTTTTAATGATGCTTTGTATGGAGAAGAAAATGAACAGTTACATTGGTATGAAAAAGTAGCAGATAAATCTAGTATAGAAGATCAATATATATTATGGCATTGCTACCATTATAAAAAATTAAATCAAGGTAAAGAAGCAGCAATTAAATTATATAGGTTGGCAGCAGAACAAGGAAATGTTGAAGCCCAAAATAGACTTGGAGATTTTTATTATAAAGATAATCCAATGTCTTCTTTTTATAATGAATCAGGTAAATGGTATAGTTTGGCAGCATATCGAGGAAACGCTGATGCTCAATATAATTTAAGCCATTATTATTACATTGAAGAAAACGATGAGGAATCCATTAAATGGCTTAAGTTAGCTGCTAAGAATGGAAATACTTTTGCTCAATATGTCCTAGGTGAGTATTACTTTTATGGCTTAATGGGGTGTGAAGAAAAATTAGAAGAAGGTATTAAATGGTACAAATTGGCATCTGAAAATGGAAATCTCAACGCTCAATCTATCTTAGGCCATTTCTACTTAACTGGGTTTAGAGGGTGTGAAAAAAATAAAGAAGAAGGAATAAAATTACTTAGGCTAGCTGCTAAGAACGGGCATGAAGATGTTCAATATCAATTAGGACATTATTATTTTTATGGAAAAGTAGTAGAACAATCCTATGAGGAAGCTTTCAAATGGTTTCTTAAGGCATCTGAGAATAGCATGATTGCAAAAGAGGAGTTAGCCAAATGTTATTTTTATGGTTTAGGAACGGACAAAAATCTTGAATTGGCTGTGACTCTGTATAAGGAATGTAGTTTCTATTCTTCAACTGCTCAATGTGCCTTAGGGTACTGTTACTATAAAGGGTTAGGGGTCAAAAAAAATAAAGAAGAAGCAATCAAATGTTTCAGAAAAGCCTTTGATGATGCAAATCCTTTTGCTAAGTATAATCTAGAACAATGCAAACATAATCTGGAGGTAAAGAGTGTTGAAGAAATAATTGAGTTTTCTAAAAAAATGGCTCCAGAAGGTAATCCTGTTGCTCAAAATATCCTAGGGTATTGTTACCAACAGGAGTTAGGAGGATTTGGACATGATCTAGAAGAATTTGAGCATGATCGAGACGAAGCACTGAAATGGTATAGGTTAGCAGCAGAGCAAGGAAATGCTGATGCTCAATATAATTTAAGTGAATATTATAGATGCGGACAAGAAGAGAATAAAGAAGAATTTTATAAATGGCTTAAGTTAGCAGCATTTAATGGCAATCCTATTGCTCAAATTAGATTTGGCTATTATTATTTATATAATCAAAAAGATGAACCTTCTTGGCTAGATATGTATGGAGATAGCAGATATGCTTATGATCTGGTGAATGATGACAATGATAATGAATATTGCATAATTGACAATGACAATGAATGCGCAGTCAAATGGATTAAGACAGCTGCTGCACAAGGTAGTCCCAAAGCACAGTTTGCTGTAGGGAATTGTTATTTTTATGGATATGGTGTTAAAAAAAATAAGAATGTTGCTTTAGATTGGTGGAAACATGCTGCTCTTCAAGGGAGTTTTTTAGCACAAAAGTCTTTGTATGATTGGTATCAAGATACAAAAGAAGGCATTAAGTGGTTAAAAATGGCAGCAAATCAAGGGGATGTTGAATCACAGGTTGAATTAGCTTATATTTATTATAATGGAATAGGAATTGAAAGAAATTATATAGAGGCAGCTAAATGGTATAAAGAAGCTGCTTTAAAAGAGGGTGAATATTCACAATATGGAATAGAATATCCGCAATTCATGTTGGGATATTGCTATTATAAAGGTGAGGGAGTAGAACAATCTTATGAGAAATCAATAAAGTGGTATAAAAAAGCAGAAACTGCAATTGCCAAGAAACTAAGACTCTGCGAATAAATGAATTTTCAATACATTCATGAGAAAATATCAGATGGAAGGGATAATAACAACAAATATGATTGGAGGAAGAGAAAATGCTAGGAGCAATTATAGGAGATATTATAGGGTCGAGATTTCAAGTATCCAATTTTAAGTCGAAGGATTTTCAATTAGTTACAATGGATAGCTTTTTTACAGATGATTCTGTAATGACAGTTGCTATTGCAAAGGCTATTTTAAGCAGTAAATCTGATAGGAGTAACTTAAGCGAAAAGGCAATCTATTATATGAGATATTTTGGTCGTAAATATTGGAATTGTGGTTATGGAATTCAGTTTTTTAAATGGCTTTTTTCAAAAAAACCAAAGCCATATAATAGCTTTGGTAATGGAGCAGCAATGAGAGTATCAGCCTGCGGATTTGCTGCCAAATCTTTAGAAGAAGCAAAAGTACTTTCTAGATTAGTTACAAAAGTAACACATAATCATTCAGAAGGAATCAAAGGTGCTGAAGCAACTGCAGTTGCAATTTATCTTGCAAGGACAGGCTATTCAATTTTAGAAATAAGAGAATATATTAATAAAAATTATTATGCTTTAAATTTCACATTGGATGATATACGAGAAACTTATGATTTTGATATTACTTGTCAAGGAAGTGTTCCTCAAGCAATAGAAGCATTTTTAGAATCGAAAAACTTTGAAGATGCAATGAGGAATGCAATATCTATAGGTGGAGATAGTGATACTATAGCGGCAATTACAGGAAGTATTGCGCAAGCGTATTATGGTATTCCCTCAAAGATGAGAGAGATAGTTTTAAAATATTATCTTAATGATGAATTCTTAGAAGTCTTATATGAATTTGAAAATAGCTATATGAAAAATGAATAATAAAACAAAGCTTGATAAGAGGTGGAATTAAAAGTGACAAGGAGTGATTTAAATGAAAATATAGATAGCCTTAAAGCAGCTACAGATAAGGATTTTTAAAAATAAAGAAATCTTTTATATATTATATAAACAATGAATTAAATAATAAAGATAAAAGGAGAAAAGAAAATGGGGTATAAAAATGGACATTATATATGTGATAGATGTGGTGCTGTATCTACTGGATTAAATAAAGGCTGGAACGTAGGTAATAGTGGTGCTGTTTGTGCTAGTTGTTTAGAACAAGAAAAACAAACTAAATTATTAAAAGAACAAAATAAGTTGTTAAAAAAGCAATCTCAAGCTAAAAAATCAAATGAGGATTCTTCAAAAGGTGATTCTCAAATTGGATTGATTTTAGGTAAGTTTTTAATTTTAATCTTTAAATGGATTTTCTGCTTCATATGGGGTGGACCTTATATTTTATATAAAGGTATTAAAAAAAAATCAAAATTATGGATTTTTGTAGGTGTTGAATTTATAATGATGTTTATCATATATGCAATAATAGCATATTCATTTCCAGAAGAACATCCATTATATTATATAAATTATATATTGATAGCATTGTTGCTTCCGAATGTCGCTATTCTAATATATTATTATGCTAAAAGGCGTAATGATTTTGATAAGGAATAAGATTATAAAATTATAGTAATTTATATATAAAAATATAATAAGAAAAAATAATTTTATCAACAAAATTACTCCCTACTGATAGGGTTAAGGGGATTCCAACTGCCTAATTTTTGTATTATTTGTGTTCGCTTTTGGTTTTTGGTACGTATTTTTAGTGTTTGCTTAAGACATCCTTTAAATAAATGCAAGTAATTCTCGTAATTACTTGTTTTTTTATAAAACAAATATGCTTAAAAAAGTGCTATAAAAAGTTTTTTTGAAAAAAACTGTCAAATATAGTTGACAACTTTTGGATTAAGTGATATACTATTACTGTCAAATATAATTGACAAGGATGTGATAATAAATATGGTAAACCAAAAATTTAAGGATGCAAGAATGTCTTTGAATTTATCTCAAGGAGATTTAGCAAAAATTGTAGGTGTCTCGAGACAAACAATTAACATGATTGAAAATAATGACTATAATCCTACCATAAGCTTATGTAGGAAAATATGTCAGGCTTTAGGAAAAAATTTAGATGACTTATTTGGAGAGGAGTTTTAAAATGTTTCAAGATGAAAGAATTAATAAAGAAAGTGGAAGAATTTATAGAAATTGCATATTGTTTTCACTTGTCATCATTTTGATGATATGCATAGTAAAATTTATATATTATGCTAGTATAAAGGAATTTCAATTTCCTTATATCATTGCAGAAGTAGTTTTATTGCTAGATAGCATAGCGATTTTAGGAATAGGAGAACTCCATTTGGTAACTAAAATTAAAGATGAGCTTTTCTATTATAAAAGATACAAATATTATAAAAAAGCAATCTTAGTTTATTTATCTATAGGGCTGCTAGGTTTTGCTATCGCTCTGCCATTTGAATATAATAATCATTTTATGGATATATCATCACAATCGTTACTTATTCATTTGGAATCCTTTGGCTTTTTATTTCTAGTCTTTTCTTTTAAGAGGGCAAGAATAAATTTTAATTATAGCTTCATAGAGGAAAACAATACAATATATTGGAAAAAAGTTGCATGGAATATATTTAAATTATTTCTTTTGCATATTGTATTTTTAGTTGTATCATTGATATTTAATATCGTTATAGTAGGTCATAATTATCTAAACATATTTAAATTCTTTGCAGTTTCCTTTTTATCCTTAGCATTCATTTATATATTAATTTCTTTTGTAGAAAGAGTATCTAATGATTGTATAGTAAATGAAAAGAAGAATAATGCTTTACTCATTGTGGGAGGACTAACCTTATTCATCTATTTTGTTTATTTTATTAGTCAATTAATAGTTTTATTTCTACAAAGAAATCTAAATTCTAGTAATATGCAATTTTATAGAATGCTATATGGTGTGGCAAATCACATTCATTTGTTTTACATGCCTTGCTTTGTTTGGCTTTTGACATTTGCTTATTGCAACCAAGATAAAAATAAACCTTTAGACCGTTTAATCACATTATTTGTGATTTTGGCATTGTTGCAGTTAGTTATTGCTCTATGTAATAATGAAGTGTTATTAATCATCATGTACAATTATGATCTTAATAGAGGAACGATTAAGGCCTTCAATGCATACTCTGACATTTTATCAGTAGGATTTGGGGTTGCCTTGGGTATTTGTTTGTCTTGTATTTCTTATCAGATTTTCTTGAAGACAAATAAATATAATTGGTGGTTTGTTTTATCCATCCTATGGTTCTTAAATGTCATTTTAAAAGTTGTAGCGCATAATTATTTGACACAATTCTTATTTGTTATTTGCAGCTGTTTAGAAATGGCAGTTATCATTTTAGTTATTGTTTTCTTAAAAAGCTATATAGAAAATAAGAATAACCAGGATGAATCCAGCTTAGAAAACAAAGAGGATCTAGCGTCTTTAGATTAGCTTTAATATTAGATAACAATTTATAAGAAAGATAGATATTATAAAAAGCATAAGTGATTTCTTATGCTTTTTATTTATAGCTTTCAGGCATTTTGTAAAAAAATGTAAAATAAAATCTATAATATATGCCGAAATTATAAAAAATTATTATATATATTATATTTGTTGATTTCTCAAATCTTTGTGGTATAATGGCACCTAGAGTTAAATTGATCATAACAAATTTGACTTAAAAAATTTAATAAACAGAAAGGTAAAGTTATGGAAAAAGAATTAGTCTTAGAAGTAGAAGAAAGCCCAAAGAAGAAGTCACAATGGATTTTGTTTGCAATTCAGCATATTTTGGCAATGCTAGTTGCGTGTATTACTGTTCCTCTGATTACAGGATTACCTATTGGTCCTACCCTTATTGCAGCTGGGTGTGGTACATTGATTTACATTTTTACTACAAAGCGTAAATCTCCTGTATTTTTAAGTAGTTCATTTGCTTACCTAGCACCAATGTCTACAGCTCTAACCTTAGGAGTTTTAGATGATGGTACAATGAATTATGCAGCTGTTATGCTAGGTATGGTTATGGTTGGTATTGTCTATGTTATCATTGCCTTGATTATTAAAAAGGTAGGGACTGGTTGGCTAAATAAGCTATTACCTCCAGTTGTAATTGGACCTATCATTATGGTTATTGGTTTAGGTCTTGCTGTTTCCGCTATCGGAAATATTACAGGTGGTACAGCTGGTATCTCTATTTTCTATTCTAATCACTTCGGTGAAAGCTTACCTTGGCAATATACCTTTATGTCTATTGTCATTGCTTTATTTGCTTGTTTCTTAACTGCCTTTTGTGCAACCTCTAAGAGAAAGAATATTACTTTGATTCCTTTTGTTATTGGTATGGTAGGAGCATATATCCTTGCCTGCATATTGACAGGTATTGGCTATTTAGCTAAAGTAGATTGGTTAAAGATTGTGGATTTCACAGTATTTAACAAGGATTGGAGTCATGTAGGCTCTTGGATTACGATTGATTTTGTATTTGTAAAGTCTTTTTCTCAAAATGCTAGCTTTACAATCAAAACAGTTGGTCAGGTTGCCTTGTTATTTATCCCTGTAGCTTTAGTTACAATTTGTGAACATATTGGGGATCACAAAAATCTAGGAAATATCATTAATCGTGATTTACTAGATGGGGAGCCTGGATTAACTAGAACCTTGATTGGTGATGGTGTTGCAACAGCAGTATCTGGAGTTTTATGTGGAGCTGCTAATACTACCTATGGAGAAAATGTTGCAGTTGTGGGTGTATCTAAGATAGCCTCTGTTTCTGTAATTATTTTGGCAGCTATCCTTTCCGTTGTCTTAGGCTTTTTTGCCCCTCTTACAACATTACTCCAGACTATTCCTGCTTGTATTACAGGTGGCGTATCCTTAATTCTTTATGGATTTATTGCGTCTAGTGGTGTAAAAATGCTTGTAAAAGAAAAGATAGATTTTGGTAAAACAAGAAATATAGTTATTGCCTCTGTTATTCTAGTTGCTGGTATTGGTGGATTATCCTTAGGCTTTGGTGGTGTATTAGGAAATAATACAATCACTATTTCTGCAACTGCAGTAGCTATGCTTTTAGGCATTATTATGAATCTAGTTTTACCTAAAGAAAAAGTTTTGGATCAAACTACAAAACCAGAAGTCGAAGCTGAAGAAGTAAAGGAAGAGTAATTTTACTCTTCCTTTACTTCTTGATATATCCTTTTTTATATATTTCTCTAAATATTGTATTTTCTTTTAAATTTTGATAAAATTAAACAAAGAAATGAACCAGGTGATTTTAGAATGAAAAAAATAGTTTTACTATTAATTCTTTTTTGTGGAATATTATTTTCATGTAGTGAAAAAGTAAATATTCGTTTTGAGATTGATAAGGATATTACAATTGAGCTTGATGAATATTTTCCTAATTATGATTTTAAAGATAAGATAGCAGTTTTTAATAACGATGAAAAAGTACCTTATGATAAGCTTAATATAGCCTTGGCTGATGGCAGTAGTGCAAGTGTAGGTGAACAGGAATTTGTTGTTAGCTTCACCTATCATAAAAAAGAGTACAAGAAAGTATTTAAGGTAAGCTTTGTTGATCATTATTCTACCATCATAGTAAATATTCTTAAGGATAAGCAATCCTATAGAATTGAAAATGGGAAAAGCTTAGAGTCTTTAAACATAACAAATTCCTTCCAAGATTTCACTTTTAAAGGCTTTTATAAGGATAAGGAGTATAGAACCTCCTTTGATACGAAGAGTCCTATTACAGAGAATGTAGAGCTTTATGCAAAGCTTGAATATAGCTTAGAGTATACCGCACCAAAGCTTGATGCTTCAAGTATAACAAGTAATTTAGAGAATTATATTGATACCTTAATTGATTCTACATCTAGTTATAAGCCTGCTTGGAATCAAGAGGGCTTTAAAGGAAGATGGAATTATATTGATGGAGTATTTTTAAATTCTATTGTCAATTTATATTATGAAACAAATAATCCTAAACTTAAAGAATTCTTTATTAAATATATTGATTACTATATTGATTCTAATGGTGATTTTATCCACCCTGAAACACGTGAAAAAAATGGATATCGTTCAGGAGAATTGGATAGCGTTTGTGAAAGTAGAATACTGTTTGATGCATATGAAATGACCAAGGATGAAAGATACCTAAAGGCAATCGCTAGAACCTATACAGAATTAATGTCTATGCCTATTGCTGAAGGTACAAATAATTTTTCTCATAAGGAAACTTATTTGAATCAAGTTTGGTTAGATGGTATGTATATGTATGTACCATTCTTAGCACGTTATGCGAAGAGGGAAGAGGATAGAAATACCTTCTTATTGATAAAAATGCAATATGAATATATAAGATGCACAATGTTTGATGAAGAAAAGAAATTATATTACCATGGACATGATACAACAAAATCTATTTTCTGGGCAGATCCAACTACAGGAAATAGTAAAAACTTTTGGCTTCGTTCTAATGGGTGGTTCCTAGTTTCTTTAGTAGACGCCATTGAGTATTTTCCTGAAGGAGACAATAAGGAATATTTAAAAGGATTGCTTGTAGAAGCAGTAGAGGGCATTTTGCAATATAAGGATGAAAAAACAAATATGTTCTATCAGCTAGTAGATAAGGGACCGACACTCTATGTAGTTTCAAAGGAATATTTAAATGGATTAAAGAATACTGCCTATGGCTTAGATGATGCAATTATAAAGAACTATTTAGAAACCTCAGGTTCCTCTATGATAGCTTACACTTTAATGAAGGGCTCTAGATTAGGCTATTTAAAGAAAGAATATCAGAAGCTTGGTGAGGATATTTTTGAAGGGGTCTACGGATATAGCTACAAAGATGGAAGCTTAAATCATATTTGTATAACCGCAGGTCTTGGTCCAGATTCAAATAAAGTACGTGATGGATCTATAGAATATTATCTTGCTGAACCAGTAGGTAAAAATGATGCTAAGGGAGTGGGACCATTCCTTATGGCTTTTTTAGAGTATGCAATTATAGAAGAAAAGCATTAAATGGCTTACTAAAGATTTTATAATGAATAGACAGCTATATGGAGTTGATATAGTATTTTTATAAAGAAGGAAGGCTAATAATTCATGTATAATGAAGAAGAATTGAAGCAGTGTCTAGAGTGTAGATGGCGTAAAAGACAAGTAAAATTTCATTTAGGATTATTAGCTTTTTTGGTTGCCTTAAGTATGCTGTTTGCCTTAATCGTATTTGTAGTAGAAGCGACTAAGTATGAGGATATAGGTGTAGTTGCAGCAATTAGCTTTTTAACTGCATTAGGCTTTGATGGTGTTGTTTTATGTGTATTGTTGCCTTTTATTATCTATGAGCTTCATGAGTATAAAAAAATTCTTAGATTCTCTTCGCATGCAGTTTTATATAAAGTGTTTTTAAATCAGCCAAATGTTTCCTTTAACTATCGAAGCTGTGTTTATTATACAGTTAGTTTTAATACTGAGGATAGGAAGCATATATCTGCTAACACAAGGCCTATGTGGTCAAGCTATGCTTTTCTGTCTTTTCCATTAGATGAATATAACAATAAAGAAGTAGAAATTCTTTATAACCAAATAGAGGATAAAGTGATTGTTCTTGGCTTAAAAAATTGGCACAAGGAGAAAATTAAAAATTGAAAGGGAGATAAAGCCTATATCGGAAAGTAGCTTAGCTTGGTAAAGCGCTAGCTTCGGGAGCTAGAGACCGTGGGTTCAAATCCCATCTTTCCGACCAAAAAAGGATTAAGGAGAATATGAAGATGTCATATATAATGAATTTAAGAAAGAAAATTGGCCATGAGACAATTATTATGCCTTGTGCATGTGTTATCATTGGAGATGGTACAGGAAACATTTTACTACAACAAAGAAGAGATGATGGCAAATGGGGCCATCATGGAGGTGCAATTGAAGTTGATGAAAATACTTTAGATGCAGCGAAAAGAGAAATAAAAGAAGAATTGAATTTAGAATTAGATGAAGTAGAATTTTTAGGTGTGTATTCTGGAAAAAAATATCACCATATTTATCCTAACGGTGATGAAGTATCTTGTATAGATATAGTTTATGTATGCCATAAGTATCATGGAGATTTAAATAATACTGATGGTGAGGTAAGACAAGCAAAATGGTTCAACAAAGATACTATCCCTACAAATTTAAGTGATAATCCTAAGGATGCCATTAGAGATTATTTTAAAAAATATTTCAATGTAGATTTAAACATTTAAGAATTATTTCAAAATAGTTTAAAGGGATTGATATATAAAAAGCCTATCGTTAGATTCGATAGGACTTTTTTGTATTTGTTGATATTTAAACCTTATACTCTATTTTTAAATCCCCATTCACACATACCATCCAGTATGGGAATTAAGGATTTTCCTCGTTCAGTTAAGCTATATTCCACCTTTGGAGGAATTTGAGGATATTCTTTGCGAATAATTAATCCATCATTCTCTAACTCCTTTAAGGAAACTGTTAAAGTTTTATATGATATTCCTTTAATATAACGTTGTAATTCATTGTATCTAACAACTGTAAATTCCATAAGGGTATAAAGAATAGTCATTTTATATTTTCCACTGATTAGAGAAAGTGTATAACTGAAGCCAGTGTCACACAGTCTTTCAGAAGCTATGCATCTTGATTTTTTGTTTTCCATAAGTAATCTCCTTTCACACTCTACTTTTGGTAAGTATCATACTTTAATGTGCGTACTTAACAAAATAATCATACTATACTATAATCTATATTGTCAAGCTTGAAATATGAAAAAAGCTGACCAGAAATTATTATTTTAAGGAGAACAGTAATTATGAATAAAAAAATTGTAGTTATCACAGGTAGTCCAAGAAAGAATGGAAATAGCTTTGCTATGACAGAGGCTTTTATTAAAACTGTAGAGGCTAAAGGACATACTGTAACAAGATTTGATGCAGCTATGAAAAACATTGGAGGATGTCATGCTTGTACAACATGCTTTAAAACGGGGAAAGCTTGTAGCTTTGATGATGATTTTAACGTGCTAGCTCCAGCAATCTTAGAAGCAGATGTGGTTGTATTTACAACGCCAGTTTATTGGTATTCCTTTCCAGCTCAAATTAAAGGAGTTATTGACAGATTATTTTCCTTCTGTGTTGCAGGAAAAGATATTTCAGGCAAGGAGTGTGCTCTAATTACCTGTTGTGAAGAAGATGATTTATCAGTTATGGATGGTGTACGGATTCCTTATGAAAGAACGATTGCATTATTAAAATGGAAGTCAGTTGGAGAAGTGTTAATTCCTAGTGTGCTAAATGTTGGTGATATTGATAAAACAAATGGTGTTCAAAAAGCTATAGAGCTTGCAGAAAGAATTTAATAGAAGAGTAAGTAGTAATTTTATCTTTACTTTTTTCTATTAGTGACTTATAATATAAGAAGAAATTAGATTGTGCTCCTTTTGATGAGCACAATTTTTTATGGGGAAGATTTTTTATAAGGATATATAAAACATGAGAAGTACAAAGGAAATGACGATTGGTACACCCTGGAAGGTCATTATAGCTTTTGCTGTACCAATTCTAATTAGTAATATTTTTCAACAATTATATAATTCTGTGGACTCCTTAATTGTAGGAAACTATTTGGGAAAAGAGGCCTTAGCTGCAGTATCTTCTAGTGGAAATTTGATTTTCTTATTTACTAGTTTTTTTATCGGTACAGCACAAGGTGCCGCAGTGGTCATTTCAAAGCATTTTGGTGAAAAAAATTATACAGATATGAGACGCGCAATTCACACCAATATTGCTTTTGGATTAGTTTCAAGTGTCATCTTAACCATTTTAGGTGTTTTACTCACCCCTACAATATTACGTTGGATGAATGTAGATGAAAGTGTACTTCCAAATTCTATTGCTTATTTTAGAAATTATTTTATCGGAGTTACAGGAGTTATTCTATATAATATTTTTAGTGGTATTTTACAGGCAGTCGGAAATAGTAGAGTTCCTCTGTATTTTTTAATATTTTCTTCTATTTTGAATGTTTTTTTGGATTGGCTTTTTGTTGGAGCTTTGCATATGGGAGTAGGCTCAGCAGCTACAGCAACCTCAATATCTCAGCTTGCCAGTGCAGGCTTATGCTTGATTTTCTTAATGAAAAAAGGAACAACTTATCAGGTAGTAATAAAAGAAATAAAATTTCATAAGGATATGTTAAAATCCATTTTCCATTTTGGTGTCCCAGCTGGAGTTCAAAATTCAGTAATTGCCCTTGCCAATGTAGTTGTACAGTCTAATGTGAATTCCTTTGGCCCTGATGCAATGGCCGCTTGTGGTACCTATTCAAAGCTTGAGGGCTTTGCTTTCTTACCTATTACCTGCTTTACAATGGCTATTACAACCTTTATTGGTCAAAATCTTGGTGCTAAAGAATATGATAGGGCGAAAAAAGGATCAAGGTTTGGTATTTTAACCTCAGTGGTATTGGCAGAGACTATAGGAGTGATTTTATATTTTTCCTGTCCGTTCTTTATTGGACTATTTATACAGGATGATTCTGTGATTCAAATTGGGGTAACACAATTTCATACTATAGCTTTGTTTTATGGGCTTTTGGCATTTTCTCATTGTATTGCTGCAGTGTGTAGAGGTGCTGGAAAAGCAATTATCCCTATGATTGTTATGCTTGTTGTATGGTGTGGTATCAGAGTTTTATATATTACCATAATGATGCATTTTTTTAGTTATGATAACATTCAAAATATTGTGTATTTATTTTGGGCTTATCCTCTAACTTGGTTGATTAGTTCAATTATCTATTTTGCTTATTATCATTTTAGTGATTGGATTCATGGGTTTGAAAAGAAGAAGGAATAATTTTATTTTAAATAGCAAAAATAAAAAAATTATTGCCTATAGTTCTAAGATGTGCTAAAATACTTGTGTAAATATTCCAAGTTATAGGGGAGTAGTTTGCTAGCAATAGTAGTTGGCCTACATCATGGTTTATCCAGGTTCAACTTTAAAAAACGAGACTTATGCTTATTATAGAGATATAATAGGTATAGGTCTTTATTTTTTAGGAGGTAGTAAAAAATGTTGCCAGATTTAGATATGTTACAGTGGTGGAGCTGGTTGATTTGCATTGCATTACTTGCAGTGGGTATTTTCTTTTTAGTGAAGTTTTCAGATTTATTTGTAGATGCATCTTCATCCATCGCTAAAAGATTTCACATTTCAGAAATGATTATAGGATTAACTATAGTAGCCTTTGGGACAAGCTGTCCTGAGCTTGCTGTATCTGTTTCCGATTCTATAACCTGTTTATTAGAGGGTGGTAATGCAAATGTTGCTATAGGAAACGTAGTGGGTTCTAATATATGCAATCTATTACTTGTATTAGGCTTTAGTGCTATTTTTACCCCAATCATAATTAAGAAGACTGTATGTAAAAAGGAATATCCCATTCTTTTATTTGTTACTGCATTACTTGTAATATTTGGATTATGCTTTAATTTAAATGGAATGTATGCAATACTTAGATGGGAGGGAATTATCTTTGTAGTTCTTATTCTTATTTATGTAGTTTATCTTGTCCTAGATGCAAAGCGTATGATGAAAGAAGGAATTGATGTAGATGCAGAAGAAATAGAGCTTATGCCTACATGGAAATCCATTGTTTTTGTTATATTAGGCTTGGCAGGTATTGCTGTTGGTGGAGAAGCAGTTGTATATGGAGCTAAAAGTATTGCTGTTGGTGTAGGTGATTTGGCTCACCTCAATCATGATTTAGTAGAATCTTTAGTAGGTTTAACGATTGTTGCAGTTGGTACATCCTTACCAGAGCTTGTAACAAGTATTGTAGCTGCTAAGAAGGGACAAAATGATATGGCATTAGGTAATGTCATAGGCTCCAATATATTTAATATTTTATTTGTATTAGGATTTTCAGGAGTGATTAATCCTTTGACTGTAGGTAATCAAATTGTATTTGATTTGGCTGTAATGATGATTTCAACATTACTCGTTTTTGGCTTGTGCTTCCTAGGTAAAATCAATCGTAAAAGTGGGGCAATCCTTCTTGGCTGTTATGCTGGATATTTAATCTATTTAATCTGTAGAACGGTAATATAGTTATGTGGATTTTTATATTGAATAGTATTCTTTTAGGAATAGGACTTACAATGGATGCATTCAGCGTTTCTATTGCAGATGGTTTAAATGAGCCCAATATGAAAAAACCAAAGATGGTTGGTATTGCCTCTACCTTTGCAATTTTTCAGTTTGGAATGCCTTTGATTGGTTGGCTATGTGTACATACAATCGTAGAAAAATTTAATGTCTTTCGATATGCGATTCCTTGGATTGCATTCATACTCCTTGCCTTTATAGGCGGTAAGATGATTTATGAAAATATTAAAAGTAGAAGGCATCCAGAAGAAGAAAAAGAAAGTGTAAAAGCTTTAGGCTGTATCGCTTTGCTCATTCAAGGTGTTGCAACCTCTATAGATGCTTTATCCGTTGGCTTTACTATCGCAGAATATGATGTAATAAAGGCTATAATATCTTGTAGCATAATCGGTGTAGTGACTTTAGGCTTTTGCATTGCAGGTTTATTTTTTGGAAAAAAGATTTCTTCAAAGTTTTCTTCTTATGCAGAACTTATTGGTGGTATAATATTAATTGGAATCGGATTAGAAATATTTATTAGTGGAATGATTGAACTCTATGCTTAGAAAAGGAGAATGAAAATGAAGGTATTATGTATTAATGGTAGTCCACATATTAAAAATGGATGTGTCTATCGTGCTTTAGAAGAAATGGTTCATGTTTTTGAAAAAGAAGGGATAGAAGCAGAAATTGTAACAGTAGGAAATCTTCCTATCCGTGGCTGTATTGCATGCGGTTCTTGCTATAAAACAGGAAAATGTGTTTTTGATGATGAGGTGAACAAAGTAGCCAAAAAATTTGAAGAGGCAGATGGTTTAGTTATCGGTTCCCCTGTTTATTACGCTTCAGCAAATGGAACTTTAATAAGCTTTTTAGATCGACTATTTTATAGCACTCACTTTGATAAGAGAATGAAGGTAGGAGCTTCAGTTGTTTCATGTAGACGTGGTGGAAATACGGCAACATTCGATGAACTAAACAAATATTTCACGATTACACAGATGCCTATTGCTTCTAGTCAATACTGGAATATGGTACACGGCTTTACTAGGGCTGATGTTGAAAAGGATTTAGAGGGCTTGCAAACGATGCGTACCTTAGCTAAGAATATGATATTTTTGATGAAGAGTATTGAACTTGGTAAAAAAGAATACGGACTTCCTGAAAAGGAAACGCATCTATCTACCTCCTTTATGGAGAGAAAAAATGATTGATAAAGAAACTAAAAAACTGAGTTTAATTATTGCTTTTATAGCATCAATAATATATAGAATTATAATGGTCATCCTTGCGATAAATTTAAGGAATCATTATGTGTTTTACTCTTTAAAAGCGAGTTGGTAGCATCCTGCTTCCTATTATGGCATTTATACCAATGCTTATATTTTATTTATTATTTTCATGGATTTTCTATATAGTGAAAGTAAAACGACTATAATAAAATAAAGGAGAAGAAAAATGTATAAGAATATAGATAAACAAACAGTTTTGCAATTAAAGAATCTAGTGAGTTATCAAAAGGGTCAAGTCGTCAGCAAGACACTTGTCCAAAATGATGCTGTGAGTATGACGATATTTTCTTTTGATAAAGGAGAAGAAATCTCTACTCATGCAGCCAGTGGAGATGCAATGGTAACTGTGCTAGAAGGTAAGGGGAGATTTACAGTTGGTGGTCAAGTTTTCATCCTAACTGAAGGTCAAACTCTTATTATGCCAAAAGATATTCCCCATGCAGTTTATGGAGAAGAACAGTTTAAAATGCAATTAATTGTCTCTTATTAATATAATATTTATAGTGAATTTGCACCTAAATGAAATATTTAGGTGTTTTTTTTATGCCTTTTTAACTTCTTTAGAAATTGAATATAAAAAATAAACCCTTTTTGGTAATTATTTAATATGAAGGGAAAATAATTATTTCTTATAAATAAAAAAAGGACCTGGTACTCTCGGAATAAAAACCGCACATGACCAGGATTACACACTGCGATAATATCGACCAGCCGACTCATAAGTTCGTTCTTTGCATAACCTTTTTATATTTATATTTTATCATAATTGAAATTATTGTCAACAGGGAGGATTTTAAAATGTCAAAGGAAATTAAAAGAAATGAATTTAGAAAAGCCAATGATAAAAAATTTGGTGCCCATCCAACATATATTTATGCTCAAAAAGGTAAAAAATTTATTTTTATAGGTATTACACATGCTGCAATAACGGATGAAATGGAAAATATACCTCTTGAAAAAAATCCAGAGTCTGGAAATAAGAGCCAAGCATATTTAAGACCTATACCTGATGAAGCTCATAGAAGTACCTTTGGTGCAAAGTTGAAAGGATGGTTTTTTTCAGATAGTGATAAGAAAAAAGTAGAAAAGATTAAGAAAAATACTAAGAAATAAGACTTAGTAATCTTGAAATGAAATACTTGAAAAGTTCATAAAAAGATAGGGAATATCATGCAAGATATTGAAAAAAAATTCTAAACATTGTATAATAGCATTGTTATTATTTTTGTTTAGGAATTTCTTACACAAAGTTTAGTAATTCTAAACACAGGAAGAAGGTGCAGAGATATGAATTTGGGCTTGAAGATAAAAGAAAAAAGAACACTTTTAATGCTTACACAAGAAGAATTAGCCAATCGTTGTGAGCTGACAAAGGGATATATATCTCAACTAGAAAATAATAAGGTCTCGCCTTCTATTGAAACCCTAGAAATCATTTTAGATGTTTTAGGAACAAATTTTTCTGATTTCTTTCACGAGGATGCAGAACAAAGAATCATATTCAGTGAAGAAGAACAATATACAAAAGAGTTTGAAGGATATGAACAGACCTGGCTCGTTCCAACATCCCAAGAGCATGCAATAGAACCAATATTAGTAGAAATTGCACCACATAAAAATACGATTCATGATTATCCACACCCTGGAGAGGAATTTGGATATGTCATTGAGGGAGAAGTTTTAGTGCATTATGGAAATATGAAAAAGCTATGTAAAAAAGGAGAATCCTTTTATATCACTACTAATAGCACACATTATTTAGAAAATGCTAGTGATATTCCTGCAAAGCTTGTGTGGGTTTCCACACCACCAAATTTTTAAGATTTGAGGTTATAAATATGGCAAATAAATTGATAGAACTTAAAAATATTCATAAGGAATTTAATGGGAATGTAGTTATAGATGATTTTTCCTTATATGTTAATGAAAATGAATTTATTACCTTAGTCGGTCCTTCTGGTTGTGGCAAGACTACTATTTTAAGAATGATTGGTGGTTTTGAAACGCCCGACTATGGTCAAATCATTCTAGATGGTGTAACCATCAATAATATTCCTGCATACCAACGACCAATCAATACCGTATTTCAAAGATATGCTTTATTTCCACATTTAAATGTATTTGAGAATGTTGCCTTTGGCTTGAAAAATTTCAGTAGAATTTTGTCAGATATTAAAAATAGTGTTGCTTCCAAGTATGAGGAGGAAAGAACAAAGTGCTTAACTGAGCTTCAAAATCCTTCTATCACAAAAGAAGAAAAATCTAAAGTAAAGCTACGTCTCAAAGAGATTAAGCATCAAATTAAGCAAGAAACTAATCAAGAAAAATACAAACTCATTGAAACAAAGCTTGAAGAAGTTGAAACGAAATATACTCCAATTTTAGAAGAACTAGATGCTCAAATCGATATAGAATGGGAGAAGGATGATGAGGTTAAAGAGGCTAAAAAAAGAATAAAGGAGATTGAAGCCTTAATTGAAGAACAGGTCAATCAGGGTGTATCTCATTCTAAAGCCTCAAAGCCATATGAAGCTGAACTAAAGAAGCTTAAGAAGGTTGCAGTATGGAGTGAGCTTGAACGTCTAGAGGCTCTAAAGAAGCAGACCTTAAAGGATAAGGCTTTAGAAATTAAATCTGCCAAGTCTTTAATGCTTAACAAAAAGCAAATAAGAGAAAAGGTATTAGAGGCTTTGAAAATGGTTAAGCTAGAAGGATATGAGGACCGCAAGATTGATAAAATGAGTGGTGGACAGCAACAAAGAGTTGCTATTGCAAGAGCAATAGTCAATCGTCCTAGAATCCTATTATTAGATGAATCCCTATCTGCCTTAGATTTAAAGCTCCGCCAGGAAATGCAATATGAGCTCAAGGAGCTTCAAAGAAAGGTAGGTATTACCTTTATTTTCGTTACGCATGATCAAGAAGAAGCTTTAACGATGTCTGATACCATTGTAGTTATGGATAAGGGTGTTATCCAACAGATTGGAACACCTATGGATATTTATAATGAGCCAAAGAATCGCTTTGTTGCGAACTTTATTGGAGAATCTAACATTATTCGTGGAACCTATTTAGGCGATAAAAAAGTAAAATTTATGGATCAGGTGTTTGAATGTGTTGATGAAAACTTTGAGGTAGGAGAAGTATGTGATGTAGTCATTCGTCCTGAAGACTTTGACCGTTTAGATCCTTCTAAGGCTAAGCTTGTTGGTACAGTCACAGATATTGTATTTAAGGGAGTACATTTTGAAATCTGTGCTGATATATGCGGTATGGAGTTTGTTATCCATGATTATGAAATTGCAAAAGTAGGAGATAAGATTGGACTTTCTGTTGACCCTTACGAAATCCATCTTATGAAGGTAAATGAATAGCTTCAAGAAATATTCTATTCCTTATTTTGTATGGATGATTCTTTTTACAGGAATTCCCTTACTTCTGATGATCATCTTTGCATTTTCTACAATAGAGACTTTTTCTGTGTATAGCTTTGAGCTAGCAGAATATAATTTTACATTTCAAAATTTTTCTAAGCTTGCAGATTTAGCTTTCTTAAAAACCTTTGGAAGAAGTATATTATATGCCTTTATTGCAACTGTATTATGTATTTTAATTGGATATCCGATAGCGTATTTTATCTCTAGCTCCCATTTTAAGCATAAATACTTAATTCTTTTAATCTTTATTATGCCAATGTGGACAAATATGCTCCTTAGAATTCAAACAATTAATAATTTACTTTCAGAGAATAGTTTTTTATCTAATGTCTTTCATATATCTATCAACCTAACAAATTATAAGGCTTTAAAGATTATTTTGGTTATGACTATAGTCTATTTACCGTTTATGATTTTACCTATCTATACGGTATTAGAAAAAATCGATAAGTCTTATGTGGAAGCATCAAATGATTTGGGAGCTAATCCTAGTAAAAGTTTTCTTAAGATTACTTTACCTTTGAGCTTAAAGGGAGTAGTTTCGGGAATAATGATGGTGTTTTTGCCAGCTGCTATGGGCTTTACCATTCCTCAAATTGTTACGAATGGAGATCCTAACTATAGAATGGTTGGACAATTGATTGAACGTCAGTTTAAATCCTCCCATACCTTCTTTAATGTGGGAAGCTTGTGGAGCTTAATCATCATTATCTTTGTCTTGGGTTCCTTATATATCATTTCAAAAATTGATGAGGAAGGAGAGACTTTACTATGATGGAAGAAAAGCTACGAGTAGAAATTCCTAAATCTACGATTATAAAATCAAATATAAGAAGAATTTTAATTATCTTATTTTTTGTATGTGTTTTAACAGTGACCTATATTCCTATTTTAGTGATTGGCTTGACTTCATTTTCCACCCATACGAGTGGATATCAGATGCCTGGTGTAACCTTAAGATGGTATGGAATGCTCGTCACAAATAAAAACCTATTTAAGGCTATATTGTTTACTCTAGAAATTACAGTTCTTTCTACAATCATTTCAACGCTTTTTGGAACTTTTTCTGCAATCGGTATTAATGCTTTAAATAAGAAAAGAAGAAAGAAAATGATTATGCTCAATAACGTACCTATCTTAAATGCTGATATTGTTACTGCTGCATTTCTATTAATCATTTTCCAGTGTATTTCTATTGTCCTACATACAAACATTATTTCTGCTTATGGAAAATTAACTACCCTAATTGCTCATGTGTTGTTTTCAACTCCATATGTAGTACTATCTGTTCTTCCTAAGCTTTCAGAGGATAATGATTTATATGATGCGGCTCTAGATTTAGGCTGTAGTCCAAAAGAAGCATTAGAAAAGGTCATTATACCTAACATTAAAACAGGTATATTTTCAGGTGCATTACTTGCATTTACTATGAGTATCGATGATTTTATCATTACTTACTTTGTGAGTGGTAGTAATCAAAATTTCTCTACATGGTTATATGGTAATTTGAAGCAGCAAAGAAATGGGCAGTGGAATCAGGCTTGTGCCTATAATACCATCCTAATGGTAGTTACATTTGTTGGAATCTTTGCATATCAAATTATTAAAAATCGTAAAAAGGAGGACAAGAAATGAAAAAGTATCTTGGACTTCTAGCACTTATGGCTATCGTTTTGGTTTTCGTTTTTACAGGAAGTGGTAAGGGCGCAGATTTAATTATTTTAAACTGGGGAGACTATATGTCTTCTGATATCATAGAAGCATTTGAGGAAGAATATGGTGTGACAGTAAAAGAAGTGACAGTAGATTCCAATGAGCAAATGTATCAAAATATAATGAATCAAAATGCAGAGTATGATTTAGTTATCCCTTCAGATTATATGTTAGATCAGATGAAGGAGGATGGATTGATTTTAGAACTAGATTATTCTAAGCTGGATCATTATTCTGAAGAGCTTTTTGTTCCTGAACTCAATGAGCTTCTTCAATCGGATGATTGTAAAAGCTATCAGGGATATTACATTCCTTATTTTTGGGGTTCCTTAGGAATAATGTATTCAAAAAGAAAAGCTGGTGTAGAAGAAGCAGTTTTAGAATATGGGTTTAAGGTATTATTTGAACAAGAACTTTTACCTGTTGGTTCTACAGTGGGGATGTACAATGTTTCAAGAGATGCCTTGGCAGCGGCAGAGCTTTATTTAGGATATTCTTTAAATACTACTGATATCAGTCAAATTGATGAATGCTTTGATTTACTAGCCAAGACACATTTTGATCACTATGGAACAGATGAGCTAAAGCGAGATGTTTCCCAAGGAAATTTAGATGTAGCCTTAGTTTACTCTGGGGATTTCTTTGATGCTTATTATTCAGATTCTGAATCCTTGCAATATCAGAATTTAGAAAATTATAGCATTTATGCCCCTAAAGATCACAATAATGTTTTCTTTGATGGAATGGCAATCCCAGTGACTTCTACAAATCCTGAGCTGGCATATAAGATGATGGATTTTATGCTAGATTATGAAAACTCCTTAGAAAACACTAGCTTTGTTGGCTATTGTCCTACATTAAAGGATGTCTTTGATTTTGTCATGGAAGATGAGGATTGGGAGGATGTGGTTGCGATTGATGCCTATAATCCTACCTTAATTATCAATTCTTTAAATTCAAGACCAGAGGTATATCGTTATTTAGGCGATGATGTTTATGCCTATATTGAATCTAAATTTATTACAATTACAAGTTAGACTTCACCTCCAGAGAAAAAATCTTTGGAGGTATTTCTTATATTTTTCTATTCAAATAATGAAGAATATGGTAAAATAAAGTAAAAGTAAGAGGAAGCAGTATGAAAATTATTTTAGAAACAAAGAAAATATCCTTAAATGATGCTTTAAAAGAGGCCAAAGCTGGAGATGTTATTTATCTAGAGGATAAAACCTATAATGAAAAAATTACAATAACTACTCCAAATATTACTTTGATTGGAACCGAAAATTCAAAAATTGTATTTAATGCCACGAGTCAAGACATTATTCCTGCCTCTTTAGGTGGAGATGGGAAAACGACTTATGGAACGACTGGTTCAGCTACTGTTTTAGTTAAACCAGAGGCAATAGGCTTTAAAGCTATGGGAATCACTTTTGAGAATAGCTTTAAAAGAGATGGAAGAATTCAAGCCCAGGCTGTTGCCTTCAAATCGGAGACGAGTCATATTTTTTTAAAGGATTGTACCTTTATTAGTCATCAGGATACTTTGTATATAGATTATGGGACAGAGAATCGATTAGAAAAATGCACCATATTTGGAGATGTAGATTTTATCTTTGGTAGTGCTGACTGTATCTTCAAAAGCTGCAAGATACATGCCCTTGCAGATGAAAGAGATAGTGCCTATTACACTGCTCCAAGCACTTACGCAGAAAACCTACAAGGCTTTGTGTTTGAGCATTGTAGCTTTAGTATGGGTAAGGGGATGGAAGTATATTTAGGAAGACCATGGTATCCCTCAAGTACTCGCAAGCATGTTCAACCAAGAATCAGTTTTATAAATTGTTCAATTCCAAAGGAAGTCCATTTATGTTTAAAACAAATGCATGAAGAAGATCCAACAAATTATACACTTCATTTGGAAAGAAATTATATCATATAGGAGAGGATTTGTATGAAAAAAGTTAAAGTGAAAAAGGATAAATCCAAATATGTCTATTATGTCATTGCGGTAGGAGTATTGCTTTTATTTCTAATTATCTTAATCAGTTCTTTATTGGATATTGGAGAAAAACTAAGAAATATTTCTGTTTATTTAGAATACGGCTTTTATGGTTTAGTTGTGTTACTATTTTATTTTATCATTTTACAGCCTATCATCATTATTTTAAAATCGCCATCCTTATCTATAGCTACCTCATTGGATCAAAATAATCCTAAGGCAGTAGCTATTTATAAAAAAGTAGCTAAGAATATTGTTAAAAGTAATGAGCTTCCTGAAGAAGAAAAAATTCTTTTAACACAATATAAAAACAAAGAAGAGCTTTTATATAATTTACAATACGTTTTTGAAAAAACAGTTAAGGGACAATTGAATCGCATCATCATACATGATGCGAAAACAGTTATGATTTCGACTGCAATCTGTCAAAGTGCACGTTTTGATATGATTACAGTTTTTGCAGTGAATGTGAAGATGGTTAAAGAGCTTGTAGTTCAGTGTGGATTTCGTCCTTCCATGAAAAACTTAAGCAAATTAACCATTAATGTTTTTGGTACAGCTTTAATTGCTGAAGGCTTAGAAAATTTAAAGCTAGAAGATATTATGCCAAAAAGCTCTTTAGATTTTTTAAATAATATGCCTTATTTAGGTGTTGTTCTAGAAAGTGTCATTCAAGGCGCTGCAAATGCTTTAATGACTCTTAGAATTGGTTGTGTTTGTAGAAGATATTTATTTAGTGATGGCTCAGTGATCACAAAGGAAGATATTAGAAAACAAGCTTACAAGGAAACATTGAAGCTATTACCAATGGTAGTTGCAGATACAATTTCCTTTTTCCCTAAACGTATCGTAAAGTTCTTCACAAATAGAAGAAAAGTAAAAGAGGAGGAAGAATTTGATGGGGCAGGAGAATAAAATGGAATCTATTTGGGCAGATGGCATTCCTGAAAAAATAGAAGAAAAGGATAAACTAGAACCTAAAAGTGTTTTGAATTTGTGTATGCATTATGTTTTAGAAAACATATTAAAAGGAAGAGGTTATGAGATTACAGGAATTCAAAATGAATTAAATGTTTTCCCAAACATAGAGGCAAAGAAGCAGGATGAAAAATATGCCATTGCTGTTATTCCTTGTATTTATCCATATTTTATGCCAAAGAATGATAAACTAAGAATAGGCTTTGCTAGGGCTGCTAAAGAAAAAAATTATATTCCTGTTATCTGTCCAGTTCCTATCCGCTCTATAGATAAAGCACGTGCAGAAGCAAGTTTATATTTAAAGGGAGATTTATTCCAGTTTGCGAATATTGGTCAAATCATCATAACAGATGAAGAAGTTCAAGATATTCTTCCTGAGACTTTAAATTTCAGACTATAGTTTCTTTCATAACGATAAAAAAAGCATCTATTTTAAAGATGCTTTTTTTAATGCCTTTTTCTTTAATTTGATTGCTTTATAATCCGATCTAGCTGCAAGCTTATCAAATATACAAATGATCCAGCCTTCCCTAGTGGTAGGTGGTATTAAGGTAAGAGGAAACATATGATGTGCCATATGACGTTGCTCTCTTTTTGTGATACTATAAAGACGTTTCGCATTTTGAACTGCTTTTTTCGGATGAAAAAGTCCATGTAAGTGAACTCCGTTATGCTTATCATGCCAGTCATAAAAATATAAGTCATGCAAAAGTGCTGAACGGATTAATTCTTTTTTGTTGATCCTTTTATGTTTCTTGATTGCATGACAAAAGGAAAGATAGGCGACCTTAATCACATGAGTATAGGTCGAAATATTTCCATGATGTCTAAATTGCTTTAGTCTAAGAAAATCTTGCGTATATATAATTTCTTTTATGGTTTGAAAGAAGAAGTCTTGTTCCTCTTTTGGTAATCTAAATTTTGCTTTCATATCTATATTATACTCTTATTTTTTCGTTTTAAAAAGAGGATAAATTTGTTGGTATAAAGAAAAAAGAAAAATTAATTGTCAAAAGCTTAAAGATAATGTTATAATAATTCTAAACTAGTTGGTAATGGATGTGAGTGACATGGCTTTTATTGAGGTAAAGGATTTAAAAAAAGTATATGGTATGAAGGATACTACGATTGTAGCTTTAGATGGAGTATCCTTTGAACTTGAACAAAAGGAATTTGTTGTGATACTTGGTGCAAGTGGTGCTGGTAAATCTACATTATTAAATTTATTAGGTGGTATGGATTTTGCTAGTAGTGGAACATATCTTGTAAACGGTAAAGATGTCACTAACTATAAAGACAAGGATTTGGCTTTATTTAGAAGAAATCATGTAGGCTTTGTTTTTCAATTCTATAATCTAATGCCTAATTTAACTGCCTATGAAAATGTGAAGCTTTCTATTACCCATACAAAGGATTATATTGATCCTAAGGAAGCCTTAAAAATGGTGGGTTTAGAAAATAGAATGAACAACTTTCCATCCAATTTATCTGGTGGAGAACAACAGCGAGTAAGTATTGCAAGAGCTATAGTGAAAAAGCCTGACATCTTATTATGTGATGAGCCAACAGGAGCCTTAGATAGTAAGACAGGTAAGAGTATCCTAAAGCTATTAAAGAGCCTAAGTCAAACAGAAAATCAAAGTGTGATTGTCGTTACGCATAATGCGAATATAGCCTTAATTGCTGATCGTGTTATTCATTTGAGCGATGGTAAAATCATAAAGGATGAAAAGAATCAAACGCCTCTTGATATTGAGGATATTCAGTGGTGAGAAATGTATTAAATATCAAGGTTGTAAGAGAAATAAAGAATAATTTTAAAACTTATTTATCCGTTATTTTAATTGCAACCCTTGCAGTCACTCTTTTTACTGGTATTTTTGCAAATTATAAAAATTTTAATGATCGCCTAGATTATATTTATCAAGAGGCTAATATGTGTGATGGCATCATTATGACAAATACCTATAATGAAGAAATAGAAGACGATTTAAAAGAAAAAAATGCAACGTATGAAAAACGTCTATATGTCCTTGCGACAACTGGAAATGTAGATTTATATTTGGCAAGCTTCACAAAGGATTCTAAAATGAATCTTCCCTTCAAAACATCCTTAGAGGAAAGTGTTAGCTCTACTATGGTCTTGGTGGATGAGAAATTTTTAACTAGAACAAATAAAGAAATTGGCGATACATTTCATGTAGACATTCCTTTGGCTAACTTTACAATGAATTTAGATTTTCTAATCTCTGGAACAATGACACATCCAGAATCTTTAGAAAATTCAACCTATAATCCTTCCTTTGTCTATGTAGGCTATGATGCTTTATTAGAGGCTATTTCAAATAAATATTCCTTTCCCAAGGAAGTAATAGAAGGACTTATAGGAAATTATTATAATCAATTTTTAGTTCAGGCTGAGGAAAGCTTATTTACTGAAGTAAAAGAAAAGTATATGGAAGATGAGAATTTTATTTACTCTTTAAAAAGAAGTGAGCTTCCTTCAAATATGACAGTAGATGCAGATGTGGAACAAGCAAAACAGCTTATCTATATTTTCCCTGTAATTTTCTATTTAGTTGCAGTCTTGATTATTTTAACCTCTATTTCGCAGTTAATTAATAGAGAAGGAAAGAATATTGGTATAATGAAGGCTTTAGGTTTTTCTAAAGCAGAAATTTTGTTCCATTATATGAAGATTTTTATCGTTTTAAGTGTGATTGGATCTATTCTTGGTATTATTTTAGGCCCTATCATTGTTCCAAATGTTATGGGAAATAAGTATAATATTTTATATCAGCTACCTAAAATTAGCCTACCATTTTTCAGATGGGAATATTTAATAAGTGTTGCTATCTTAATTGTCATCACTGCCTTGACCAGTATTTTTGCTTGTTATGGAGCAATGAATCAAGTTCCAGCTAGCTGTTTAAGAGGCGACAATGCTGTTCCAATGAAGCTATCAATTTTAAATCACTTATCCTTTATTAAGAAGATTCCCCTACCAATTTTAATGGCCTTTCGTAATATGAAAAGAAAATGGAGCCGTACAATCATGGTTATCATTGGAGTCCTTGGCTGTAGTGCTCTTTTGGCATGTGGATTTGGTATTGAGGATACCATTAATTATGGACTAGATTTAGAATTGAATGAACTAATTCCTTATGATGTATCTGTCACTTATAGTACTTATACAGAAAAAGAAGAAGCCTTCTCTAGTCTTGAGCATGTGAAACATGTTGATGAGTATGGTAAATATCCTATCAATGTGGAATCTAAGAATTTAGTTTCTTCTTACTTATTTTTACTTCCAGAAGAAGCACATATTCTTCAAATTGAATATCAAAAGGATAGCTGCATTATTTCAAGAAGAATATCTGAGGAAATTGGGGCAAAAGTTGGAGATGAGCTTCGATTTGTTTATTACGGAAATAAATATAGTTTTGTGGTAACAGAAGTTGTTGATTTTTGTATATCTCAGGGTGTGTTCTTAAGCAAATCTTCAGTTTCAGAAGAGGAATTTCATCCAAATCAGGCTTGGATAAAAACAGAAGATGAGATGTATAATGCTTCTGTTGCAGCTGCGATTGCAGAAATGGATGGTATTTCCTCTACTCAGACGATTAAAAGTATGCGTGCTCATGCAGATGAGGTTATAGGCTCTATAAAGGTTATGACTTGGACCATCAAGATTTTTGCCATTCTTTTGGCAGTAGTTGTCTTATATAATCTAGCTTTACTTAATTTTAAGGAGCGAATTAAGGATATCGCTACACTTAAGGTGTTGGGATTTTCTAAATTTGAGGTGGCCTCCTCCTTTATGATTGAAATCATTTTTTTAACCTTTGTTGGTGCCTTAGTTGGTTTAACCCTTGGATATCCACTTTTAGTTGCGGTTTTATCTATTAATGAAAATCCTTTAATCAGTTACATCTATCATATTCATCTATTATCCTATTTCTTCACAATTCTTATTACCTGTGGAAGCAGCTTACTCATTAATTTATTTTTTGCCTTTTTGACAAATCGTGTTGAAATGGTGGAATCTTTAAAATCAGTAGAATAGAAGTGTAGAAAATGACATAAGTGCCACTAAAGATGGCACTTATTTTTTTATTTTCTTTCCCTAGATTTCTCTTGATGTTAAGATTATATTTTCTTTTCTAAAAAAAATATAATTTTTCTTCAAAAAACAGCATTCTATTACGTATACAGATTGACAACTTTAAAAATGTTTGTTATACTTATAGAATGGAATTTAGTCGTTTGGAGGGATTGAAATGCAAAAAATTACGTTAGAACAACTAGTTGCATATCTAAAAGAACAAGGATTTGTTTTTCAAGGAAGTGAAATCTATGGCGGACTTGCAAACGCCTGGGATTATGGCCCACTTGGTGTAGAATTAATGAATAACATTAAGAACGCATGGTGGAAAAAATTCGTGAAGAACAACCGCTATAATGTTGGTTTAGATTCAGCAATATTAATGAATAAAGAGGTATGGGTTGCTTCTGGTCATATTGGATCCTTTAGTGATCCTTTAATTGACTGTAAAAAATGTCATGCAAGATACCGTGCAGATAAGCTCATTGAGGATTTTACTCATGGAGAGCTTACCGGAGATGGTATGTCTAATGAGGATTTATTGAAATTCATCTATGATCATAAAATTACTTGCCCAAGCTGTGGTGGCTTAGAGTATACGGATATCCGTAAGTTTAACTTAATGTTTAAGACACATCAGGGAGTAGTAGAGGATAGTAAAAATGAGGTTTATCTTCGTCCTGAAACAGCGCAAGGTATTTTTGTAAATTTTAAGAATGTTTTAAGAACATCAAGAAAGAAGCTACCATTTGGTATTGGTCAGATTGGTAAAAGCTTTAGAAATGAAATTACACCTGGTAACTTTATTTTTAGAACACGTGAATTTGAACAAATGGAATTAGAATTTTTCTGTAAACCTGGGACAGAGCTTGAATGGTTTTCCTACTGGAGAAGCTTTTGTATGGATTTCTTAGTTCGTCTAGGTGTTGATAAGGATAAGCTTAGATATCGTGATCATTCAAAGGAAGAATTATCTTTCTATTCTAATGGAACAACCGATATAGAGTTTGAATTTCCTTGGGGCTTTGGAGAGCTTTGGGGAATTGCATCACGTACCAATTATGACTTAAATGCGCATCAGGAGCATTCTCGTGAGAATCTAGAATACCTAGATCCTGAAACAAATGAGAAATATCTTCCTTATGTGGTTGAACCATCTGTTGGTGTAGGTCGTATTCTATTGTCTGTACTTTTCAGTTCCTATGATGAAGAGGTAAATGAAAAGGGAGAAAAGCGTGTTGTACTTCGTTTATCTCCAGTTTTGGCTCCATACAAGGTGGCAGTATTACCTCTAATCAAAAAGACGCATAGTGAAAAGGCAAATGAAATATTTGAGCTTTATAATGAACATTTTAGTGCAGTTTATGATGAAACAGCTAATATTGGTAAACGCTATAGAAGACAGGATGCTATAGGTACACCATACTGTGTAACTATTGATGACAATACTCTTTCTTCAGGTACTGTTACCTTAAGAGATAGAGATACAATGGAACAAATTACCTTAAAGATAGAAGAGGTAATACCTTATATTGAAGAGAAATTAAAGTTTTAAACAAATTTAAGGAGGGGATAAAATGGCAACTCAAGAAGAAATTACTAAAATCATTGAGAGTACCGATATGGTTGAGCTCGTATCCCCTTATGTTAAATTAACGAAGCAAGGGAAAAATTATAAGGGGCTATGTCCTTTTCATAATGAGGATACACCCTCCTTTGTTGTATCTCAGGATAAGCATTTAGCCCATTGCTTTGGCTGTGGGAAGGGCGGAAATCCAATTCAGTTTTTAATGGACATTAAACTAATCTCCTTTCCTGAGGCTCTCACAGAGCTTGCCAAGAAAAATGGAATAGAGCTTAAGGATGAGTATCAGCCTAAGACACAAAAACAGGATAATACCTTATACTATGAAATGATGTCTACAGCTGCTAAGTTTTATCATCAAAATTTAACCTTAACAAAGTCGGGAAAAGGTGCTTTAAATTATCTATACCAACGCGGTATTGATGATGAAACGATTCAGACATTCCAAATTGGTTTAGCACCAGCTACTAAGGATGCGTTATATAAAGTCTTAAAGGATGCAAATTATTTAGAAATTAATATGATGGATTTAGGCTTAGTCGATCATAATGATCAAGGCTACTATGACATTTTTTCTAGGAGAATTACCTTTCCTATTACAGATGAACAAGGCCATGTCGTAGGCTTTAGTGCTAGAATCTTTGATAATCCTGATAAGACACAGCCGAAATATATCAACACTAGAGATACCTTCCTATACCATAAAGGAAATATCTTATATCATTTAGATCAAGCAAAAACGGAAATTTTACGAAAGAAAAGATGTATATTACATGAAGGACAAATGGATGTTATTGCATCAACCTTTGCAGGATTAAAGGAAAGCATTTGTACTATGGGAACTGCCTTAACTTTAGATCAGGCCTATGTCTTAAAAAGATATGCCAATCAGGCCATCATTTGTTATGATGGAGATAAGGCGGGTATCAATGCCTCTAAAAAAGCAATTGGTATTTTTAAGAAGGCAGGAATGCAGGTGCATCTAGTCCTACTCCCAGATGGAATGGATCCAGATGAATATGTACATACCTATGGGGAAGAAGAATATGTTAAATATTTTGAATCACATATTTTAGATGAATTGGAATATACATTTGAGACTGCATTTTTAAATGTAAATTTAAAGGATTCTTTTGTGGTAGAAACTGTAAAAACTACAGTATTTGAACAGATTCAAAATATGCCAAGCCAGACGGCTAAGGAAAAATATTTAGAACTTTTAGCCAACCGTATTAATGGTTCTTTAAATGCAATTCTTGCAGATTATGAGGTCTATACTAAAACAGCTAGCCCTTATCAACAGCCTTATGAAGATACTTATGAGGAAGAACCTATCTTTTTAAAGCCGATTGAGGAGGAAAAGAAATATCGAAATTATGAATTGAGATTATTCCTTTATGCAAGAAATTCTAAGGAAAGAGCTTTGAAAATTGATAAAAAATTAGGTGATTATATTGATGCATTTAGTCCTATAAACCAAGATATTTGGATTCAGCTTGTAAATAATTACTATGCGATGTATGAAGAATTTGATGATACATTATTTTGTTCTTTATTAACAGAGGAACAGAAAACCACCTATTTGAATAATTTAGATATTTTAAGGGGATCCGTTGAGCCCTATAGTGATGAAGATTTAGAATGCATCATTGAAAAGATGAAAGAAAATCATTACAAGGTTTTAAATCAGAACTTGACAAAAGTTATTGAAAATACGAATGATACAGAAATTAAGAAATCAAAACTTGCTGAAAAGTTTAATAATAAGAAAAAGTCTATGCTTAACAGGAGGAAGTAAAACATGGAATATGAACAAATTTTAAAGGAATTAATAGAATTAGGAAAGAGAACAGGATCTGTTCAATCTAAAGAAATTATGAAATACTATTCTATTGAATCAGAAGAATATGATAACATTGTGAAGGAATTAACAAAGGAAGAAATCAATATTGATGAGGATATTTCTCTAGATGACTTTGATGTTAAAGAACCAACAAATCTAAATGATATTGAGGAAATTGATGTTTCAACCTTTGATCAGCTTCCTGCATCTGTTAAGGTTGATGACCCTGTACGTATGTATCTAAAGGATATTGGTAAAATTCCTTTGTTATCTTTAGATGAAGAAACAATCTATGCTAGACAGGTAGTAGATGGTCGTGAAGCTAAGGCTCGTCTTGCAGAAATTGAAGCAGATGACCAAAATACTATTTCTGTTGAAGAATATGAAAAGCTTCTTGAAATTAGTGAGGCAGCAGATGAAGCAAAGGATAAGCTTGTTAATGCCAATTTAAGATTAGTAGTTTCTATCGCTAAGCGTTATTTAGGAAGAGGCTTACAATTCCTAGATTTGATTCAAGAAGGAAATATGGGTTTGATTAAGGCAGTAGATAAATTCGATCATCAGAAGGGATTCAAATTTTCTACTTATGCAACATGGTGGATTCGTCAGGCAATTACAAGAGCTGTTGCAGACCAAGCTAGAACCATCCGTATTCCTGTACATATGGTGGAAACAATCAATAAGCTCGTTCGTATTCAGCGTCAATTGGTTCAGGAATTATCAAGAGAGCCATCTCCTCAGGAGGTTGCTGAGCGTATGGGTATTTCCGTAGAGAAGGTTCAACAAATTCAAAAGATTGCTCAAGAACCAATATCTTTAGAATCTCCAGTAGGTGAAGAAGAGGATTCTAATTTAGGTGATTTCGTAAAAGACCCTTATGCCCTAGATCCTTATGAGTATACTGCTAAAATGAAATTGCGTGAGGAGCTTGATGATGTATTAGCTACTCTTACAGAGCGTGAGGAACGTGTGTTACGTTTGCGCTTTGGTTTGGTAGATGGAAGACAAAGAACACTTGAAGAGGTAGGCAAAGAGTTCAATGTCACAAGAGAGCGTATAAGACAAATTGAAGCAAAAGCTTTACGTAAGCTAAAGCATCCATCTCGTAGTCGTAAGCTTAAGGATTTCATGACAAAGCATTAATATGGACCGCATCAAACGAATCGCTTCCTTTTGTGAAGGAAGTAAGGTGGTTTGTGATATTGGCTGTGACCATGCTTATGCCCTAATGCTTGCTATTAAGGAGCATGGTGTAGAAAGAGGAATCGCAGCTGATATTGCAGAAGGACCACTTTTAAATGCAAAAAAAACAATAGAAGAGTATCATTTAGATACGCAAATTAAGACCATCCTTTCGGATGGCTTTGATGCTATATCTGGTTCTGATTTTGACACAGCAATACTTGCTGGTATGGGCGGTATTTTGATGTGTGAAATTTTAAAAAGAGGTCTTCCTAAAATAAAGGGGAAAAGACTAATTATTGAGGCAAATAGTGATACTTATAGAATTAGAAAGCTTTTATCATCATATGGCTTTTATATTGTTGAAGAAGATGCCTTATATGATCATGGGAAGTATTATGAAATTCTTGTGTTTGAAGAAGGTAATTCTTGCTATGATACTTTAGATATTCTATATGGACCTCACCTTAGAAGAACAAAGCCTCAAGCATTCATAAAATACTATCAAAAGAAGCTCGACCTACTTTCCTCTATACTTCTTCAAATCAAGGATGAGAAAGAAAAAGAAGAAAAGTTAAGCTTATATAAAGAAATTGAAAGTATATTAGAGGGATAGTTTATGGAAAAGCACTATTTACTAGAAACTAAAAATTATTATTCTACTTACTTTATAGATTCTACCACTAGACCAACATTGTTTATCTGTCCCGGTGGAGGCTATAAATATACCTCTCCAAGAGAGGCAGAACCAGTGGCAGAAGAATTTTTAAAGCGAGGCTATCATGTAGTTATCTTGCATTATAGAGAAACCTTAGAAGCCTATCCAATGCCAGGTACCTATTTAGGTAAAGCCCTAGAAGAAATCAAAAAGGATCTTAGGGTAGGAAAAATTATAGGTTTAGGTTTTTCTGCAGGTGGACATTGTATATTAGAATATACTTTACATTATAATGACTATTCAAGTAAAGTAAAACCTGATTTACTCATTTTAGGATATCCTGTCATTACTGCAGATAAAGCTTATGCACATCTTGGTTCTTTTGAAATTTTATTGCAGGAAAATGTAGATAAGAAAAGCTTAAGAGATTATCTTTCCTTAGAAACACAAGTCACTAAAGATAATGCAGTAGATTTATTTTTATGGGGAACCTATACAGATCAGTCTGTAGTGGTAGAAAATTCCTTAATGTTAATTGAAGCCTACAAAAAGGCAGAAGGAAATGTGGAATACCATCTATTTCCATTTGGAGCACATGGTCTATCCGTAGCAAACTCTTCCTCTAGTGAAGGAATAAAAGATAAGGAAAGTCCTTATATTGCTAGATGGGTGGATTTTGCAGATGAATGGATTAAACTAAAAAATTATAAATAATGTTTTTTTCAAAAAATTATCAATAACTCATCAATAAATCACACAGAATAGAATATAGTATAGTAGTACAAAATATTATTATTGATATAGAAATTATTTTCTAGAAAAATAGTTATACTTGCAATGTAAAGGCTTTCATGGTATGATATTTATAGGAACATAAGAAAATAAATTTTTAAGAAATTAACGGGAGGAAATAAAATGGAAAAAAGTATATCTGAATTTGCAAATGAGAAAATTAGTAGTAGAAGTGTAGAGCTTGAAAAGACAAAAGATAAACCACAATCAAAGTTTTTCATAATGATGCTTATTTCAATTGTAGCTTTAGTCATTTCAAGTATAGAATGTATTTTATTGAGTGTAGATTTTTCTTATATTTTTGTTGAATTGATAATAGTAGCAGTATTTCTTGGTGTAGCTTTGATTTATTCTTGTTTTTTCAGTAAAAATAAAACGAAATGGAATTTGTTTATTCTTTTACTAATTGCTTCATGGTTGGCTTCAATGACTTTTATTGGAATTAGTAGTTTAAAAATGTGGAGTTCGTTTGATACAACAATTAGAGTGAAATTAATTTTCCCTTGTGTTTATCAATTCACTCGATATAAAGTAGAGAAACAAGCATTAGGTGTCGCTATGAAGAGTAGTACGGCTATATATTTTAACTGGATAATATCCTTTGGATTAAGTTTGATGTTTATCCTACTTTATTGGAAAGAGTTAAGACAAAAGAAAGGGGCTGTTAAGAAACTAAAAAGTTTCTAGCAGCTTCTTTTTTTATGTTTATAGGATTTTCGAAGAGACTCATTGAGACCTTTATTTCTTTTTTTAAGAATTTTTTCATAGTCAACAACAGGAATAGATTCAGGATTCAAATCCGCAGGAGGAATCCAATAATCAGTTTTAGCTTTACCTTCGATTAAGGAGAAAAGTTTTCTAATATTGTAACCAAGACAAATAAGCATAAACTCTAAAGAAACATTTAGAAGTCCACGACGTCTAGTTCTGTCATAATCCATATCTTGTTTAATAACACCGAAAGCACCTTCTACTTGAGAAGAGCGATTAACTCTCATTTCAATACCTTTAGGAGATAAAAGATTTTGAGTTACATTTTTCTTAATAATTGAATAATTATAATTAACATCAAAGATACGATAATTTTTAATTTCTTTAAGATTAGCCTGACAGTACTTTTTCAATCTACAGTAGGAACAAGACTGAATCACATAAAGGAAGGAGCCTTTGTGAGCATAACGATTCTCAAAGAATCTGGTTTTAAGAGCTAATTTATTATTCAAACAAAAAAGATCTTCATTTTGATTAAAGAAAACTAGTCATAGGTATCCCCTGAAACAACTCTAGACCAGTCCGAAAACTTAATATAGTTTTCAATATTATTCTCTTGAAGAAAAGAATAGTTTTTCAAAGAACCATATCCAGCATCCCCACAAAGTCTTTTTGGGAAAAAACCATATAAATGATGAAACTTTAACAAAGAGGGAATCAAAGTATATTGATCTGTTCTATCCTGAGAGACATAAAAGGATAAAATTAAGCCTTTAGATACAATAATTTGGAAGTTATAGGCAGCATGAGTATTACTACCCAAGCCAGAATAGTAATCCTCTTTAAGACACATAGCAGTGGCATCATGATCTGTTTTATAATATGAATTTCGATTAGGACCACAAATTTTATCTTTTTCTTCATAATCTAAAAGCTTGATTAAATAAGTAGAAAGTAAAAGATAATCAGAAACAATTTTAGGATTACGAGAACCTCTGCCAGTTTTTAAAGTATTGACATCTATATTTTGATTTTTTAATAGTTCAATCATTAAAGAAACATAGATAGCCACTTCTTTAGAAACAAAAGTATTTTTATTATCAGAGATAGAAAAATATTGAATAAGGAGATGTTTAATCTTATCAAAAAACTTTATTTTAAAAGTAGTAGGTTTATATACGAATTTATATTTATTAGCATTAGCTTCAATTTTAGTACCATCAATAAAACAATCATCCACGCAAAGATTATATTTAAAAAGAATAGTTTTAGTGATGGCAGCAAAGATAGATTCGAAATGCTTAACAACTATGTTGTTAAGAAACTTAGAAATAGTAACATAAGATGGGGTCTCTTGATTTAAGATGTAAATAAATCTCAAATCAAATTTAATACTTTCTTCAATTTTTCTTAAACTACCTGAGTGTTTTGAAAAGGCATAGATAATAGCAGCAAATAATCTATATGGATTATATGAGTTTCTTCCTCCTAAGCTTTTATCTTTTTTTGTCTCACAATATATAATCTCACCTACACCAGATTCTTCTAATACCTGTAGAAAAGAATCAATTTTTTCTCTTTCCCCTCGACTAAGTTCAGCGGTAGGAAATAATTGGTCTTGAAAGATGGTAAAGAACGGCATAAAAAGCACCTCCAGATACTTAAATTGTATCAAAAAAGGTGCCTTTTAAAGCAAAAAGAGCTGTTAGAAACTTTTTAGTTTCTTAACAGCCCCTATTTTTTTATGCATTTTTCAAGAAGGTCTTATAGGCTAAGTAAGCCTCATACACATCTGCCTTAGAAACAATTTCCATAGGGGCATGCATTGATAGAACAAATTAAGCGAGGCTATTAAAAAAAATGTTAGATTTTGTCGAAACATTTTTCTTGTTATGGAAAAAAATTTGTGGTATCATATAATATATTTATAAATAAAATTGTAGAAAGAAAAGGTAAATATATGAAAAAAATTTGCTTGCTAATTATTTTTTTGTTGCTTATGTCTACTCCACTATATGCTTCAGCCAATCATACAAAAAATTTTTGTGATTTTTCTTCTAGCAAAGAAATAATTTTTAGAAAAGAATTACAAGATTTTTCGAATAATGAGTTTATTCTTTATGAATTGAAAGATGGTTATGCAATATATTCAGTTATTGATGATGAAGAAATATTTATTGAAGGATCATTTGAGTCCAATTCACCTTTTTATAATTATTTAACTTCAAGTCTTTATTATTTAGGACCAGGAGAATACTACTATGCTGATGGATCAACTGCAGTAAATATAATAACGTCTGATTCAATTAATATCAAAGATGTTGATTATAGTTTTAAATTACCTCTTTCAGCTTCAACGTATAGTGCAGACCCAGAACCTAATCCAAATTTAACAACAATTAATACAGATGGATTTATTACCATTAAAGATTCTCTTTATTTTGAAAAACTTATCACTTTTCCCTACAACTATTTTGGAGATTGTGGGCTTGTAGCACTTTCAATGCTATTAGGATATTTAGATACTTTTCATAATGATAATTTTATACCTAATAATTTAAAATATGAAGGAAAATATTATAAAGTTGAATCAAATAAGTGGGTCTATGATTATTCCGTTGAAGAACCTTTGCTAAAAAAAGCAAGACTGACTTTTTCCGAAAATTCTTCATATGAATTCGGATTTTGGGATTATATGCCAGGTCCTACACATGCATTAAGAGATTATTTGTTTGACAACTATTTACACACATATTTAATAAAAGATGATGAAAAGGGATATCCTATGCTAGATGAAGAATTAAAGAAAACAATTAATGACTATATGGATGAAAATTGTCCATCCTTAAAAGAAAAAGTGAAAATAAGAAGTGGAAATGTATTTTTTACGCATCAAAGACCTAAAGAATACATTTGCAATGGAGTTCCAACCATTTTAGTTCTAGAAAGTTATCAAAGTACTGTTACAGATAAAAAACAGCAGTATCATGATGTTGTTGCTTATGGGTATAAAGATGATACATTTTTGGTGCATATGGGGTGGAGTCCTGAGTCAACAGAATATACGAAAGTTATCATAAGCAACGCTGTTATTTATGGCTTTTATGCAATTGACTATGTAGGCGAACATGTTCATTCCGAAAATATATATATGAATTATGGTTGTTTATATAGAAATATTTGTGGTTGTGGTTATATTCGTGATGTATATAATCACGATTTATGTTATAAAAGTTATGTAAAAAATCACTTAGTTTACTGTAAATTATGTGATTATAGTTATTATGAAAAACATGATTTTTATACAATCGGTGAAGAAATAATAAGGCCTAATGCTTTTCAAGTTTGTAGAAAATGTGGCTTTAAAAATTCACTTGACTTACTAGGAGAATAAAATGGAAAAAAGTATATCTGAATTTGCAAATGAGAAAATTAGTAGTAGAAGTGTAGAGCTTGAAAAGACAAAAGATAAACCACAATCAAAGTTTTTCATAATGATGCTTATTTCAATTGTAGCTTTAGTCATTTCAAGTATAGAATGTATTTTATTGAGTGTAGATTTTTCTTATATTTTTGTTGAATTGATAATAGTAGCAGTATTTCTTGGTGTAGCTTTGATTTATTCTTGTTTTTTCAGTAAAAATAAAACGAAATGGAATTTGTTTATTCTTTTACTAATTGCTTCATGGTTGGCTTCAATGACTTTTATTGGAATTAGTAGTTTAAAAATGTGGAGTTCGTTTGATACAACAATTAGAGTGAAATTAATTTTCCCTTGTGTTTATCAATTCACTCGATATAAAGTAGAGAAACAAGCATTAGGTGTCGCTATGAAGAGTAGTACGGCTATATATTTTAACTGGATAATATCCTTTGGATTAAGTTTGATGTTTATCCTACTTTATTGGAAAGAGTTAAGACAAAAGAAAAGAGCTGATTAATTTCAGCTCTTATTTTTTATGCATTTTTTAAGAAAGTTTTATAAGCTAGGTAAGCTTCGTAAACATCTGCCTTAGAAACAATTTCCATAGGGGCGTGCATAGATAGAACAGGTACACCAGCATCTATTACGCTCATATTGTAGTTTGCTAGAATATAAGCAATTGTACCGCCTCCACCTTGATCTACCTTGCCAAGCTCTGAGGTTTGATAATTGACTTCATTTTCATCCATCATTTTTCTTAATTTAGCAATAAATTCTGGCTGAGCATCATTACAACCACTCTTGCCTCTAGAACCAGTATATTTATTGAAGCAGATACCTTTTCCCATAAATGCTGAATTCTTGCGTTCCATTACAGAAGCATAAAGTGGATCTAGGGCAGCCGAAACATCACTAGATAGCATTTCAGAGTTTGTTAGAGCCTTTCTAAGCTTTAAATCTGAATAGTCTTCAGTTAAAGAGATAATTTCTGCAATCGTATTTTCAAACCACTTAGAAGCAGCGCCAGTAGCACCAATTGAGCCAACCTCTTCCTTATCTACTAAAACTGCACATGTAGTCTTTTTACATTTTGGTGTGTCTAATAGTGCCATCAAAGAAGTATAAGCACAAACTCTATCATCGTGGCCATAGCCTGCAATCATTGAACGGTCTAGGCCAAAATCTCTTGCCTTACCAGCAGGGACAACCTCGATTTCTGCAGAAACAAAATCCTCTTCCTCAATTCCATACTTATCTTTTAATAAATTTAAAATTGCTTTTTTAGAAGGATCCTTTTCCTCATCAGCAACTGGAATAGATCCAATAAGAAGGTCTAAGCCTTCCCCTTCAATGACCTTAGCTGCAACCTTTTGCATTTTCTCTGCTCCTAGATGTGGAAGAAGATCAGTAATTCCAACTACAGGATCATTTTCTTCATCTCCAATAGAAATGGAAACAGTAGAGCCATCCTTTTTTACTACCACACCATATAAGGCTAGTGGAATGGTAACCCATTGATATTTGATAATCCCACCATAGTAGTGCGTATCAAAGTAAGCTAGTGTCTCACTTTCATAAAGAGGGTTCTGTTTTAAATCCATTCTCGGAGAGTCGATATGAGCACCTAGGATAGCAAGACCACTTGTAAGTGGCTCATCTCCTATTACAAATGCTGCAATGTTTTTATTCTTGTTTATTGCATATACCTTATCTCCAGGCTGAAGAGCTTTCACCTCTTTTAAATCCTTAAAACCTGCAGCTTTACATAGTGCAATGCTTCTTGAAACACATAAGCGTTCTGTTTTACATTCACTGATAAAGCTTTTATAATCCTCTGCAAACTTATTTAATTTTTCTAAAGTTTTTCCATTATATTTTTTCCATGCATATTCTTGATACATAATTTTTCCTCCTTATTAAAAATTATTTTACCACAGAATGGAACAACTATCAAAGAAAACATAAAAAAAATATTTATTTCATATAATGGTTTAGGTGATACCTTTATGATTAACATCATCTTTGTTTTTATTTTTTTAGTTGGCATGATTTATGCTTGCTTTACAGGTAGAGTTGGAGTAGTAGTAGAAGCAATGCTTGCAACCCCAAAGGATGCATTATTTTTATTTGCGGATATTTATGCATTACTCATATTTTGGGGTGGTATGCTCGAAATATGCAAAAATAGTGGTCTTTTACAGGTAATCACAAACTATGTTTCTTTTATTATTCATCCTTTATTTAAGAAGCTAGATCGTAAGAGTGAGGCTATGCAGTACATTAGCTTAAATTTAGTTGCTAATTTACTTTCTATGGGTTCTGCAGCAACCCCCTTTGGCTTAAAGGCCATGAAAAGTCTAGATGATTTAAACGGGAATTCCCAAGTGGCCTCTGATGAAATGATAACATTTTTGTTAATCAACACCTCTGGATTATGCTTGATACCAACAGTTTTAATTTCTTTAAGAAAAGAATATGGCAGTCAAAATCCAGTAAGTATTATTCCTTATGTTTTGATTGTATCAACAATAACCACAATTTTTTCTATTGTGATGGATAGGCTGGTGAGAAAATTTGGAAAACATTAGTTATTATTTTATCATAGGTTTTATTTTGATTATTCTTGTATTTGGCTTCATAAAAAGAACTAATGTGTATGATTCTTTTATTGATGGAGCAGTTTATCAAATGAAGGAGGGTATCACAATTTTTCCTTACCTTCTTTGTATGCTTGTAGCAGTAAATGTTTTTAAGGCGAGTGGCATATTAAATGATCTCATTCGAACAGTAACTATACCTAATGAGCTTTTTGTTCAAGGTGCGTTTAGACCAGCATCCTCTCATGCAAGTATGTCCATTATGCTACAAATATTTAAGGATTATGGACCGGATAGTAAAGCGGGGATGACCTCCTCCATTTTACAGGGTGGAAGTGATACTACTGTGTATGTGATGGGACTTTATTTTGGTAGTGTAGGTATACGTAAAACACGGCATGCCTATTTTGTAGGTCTCATTAGTGATTGTATCTGTTTCCTATGCTGTTTAGTCCTTTTCTTATATTTTTTAAAATAGACTATAAGTTCAGACTATTTACATATTTAGCTTCCTTTGATTCGTTTAAGTTTAACTCTTCGCGTATACTACATAAAAAATAATTTGTGTTGAGTGCATTCACTTGACGATAAAAAAGCTTTAAAAAAATCATATAGCATACCTTTAATATAGAAATTTGGGAGATTCTTTCTTGCAAAGAAGAAATGTTTTTAATAAGCAAATCTGCATATAATATACAATTTGCTAAAGTCTCATCTTGATTGAGTTTTTTCCTCATCAATCCTTCTAAAGGTATTTTCTCTAAACAGGATAAAAAGAAAGAGTCCTCTAAAACCTGATAAAGCTCCATAGTTAGAGATTCTATAGAAGCTGAATGAATGGCGTACACTAATAGTTCCCATAGAAGGTAGTCTAAAGCATGTAAATAAATTGCTTCAGGTCCAATGAGGCTTGTAAAAAGCTTTTTATTCCTGTTAAAAATTTTAATAGAGTATTCTAAGGCAGGCTGGCATTTATACCAAAAGCTTTGCTTGTTTTCCCAAAATCTTGAGGTTTCGAAAAGAGTATAATGTTCTTTACAGACAAATAAAATTTTTTCAGTTGTAATAATTTTATTTGTCTTTTTTAAAACTTGCAGATTGATTAAGGATTCATTTAAGAAAATATCCTTAAATTGCACATCCTTAAATAAGCTTTTCTTGTAAAGCTTTCCTGTAAGCATAGCATTAGAAAATATATCTCGTTCATAAAAAATAAAGCTTTTCCTTTCATCAAATTCATAACAACTATTTTCTAAATAGTGATTATAGTAAGGATGGAAGAAGCTTCCAACAGCGATATCTGCATTCTCTTTTTCTATACATTCTGCAAGAACAGAAACAGCATTTAAATTTAGGATATCATCAGGCAAAAGAAACAATACATAATCTCCAGTTGCCTTAGATAAGCCTAATTTTCTTAAACTGTTTAGGGAAGCATATTTTTTTTCATATACAAAGATGTTATTATACTGGGCTTGAAGTTCTCTTATATATTCAATGCCTTCGTTTTTATATCCAGCATTAAGGATAAGTATTTCAAGATTAGGATAAGTTTGTTTTACTATGTTTTCCATAGAAGAGAATACTTTATTCCCTTGATTTCGATTTGTAAGCAGGATAGATATTTTTTTCATATTATTTCCTCGATTTCATTTATATTTAAAAATAATGTAATTATTTCAAGTCTAACTAAAACTTTTAAATCATAAAAAACTAGATAAATCATTTTATAGGATACGTATAATAGATTTATCTTCTATATTTGATACGATTC
>CAMWKG010000014.1 GCA_947174785.1 uncultured Mollicutes bacterium | reverse complement strand
TAAAAACACTTTTATAAATTTATTCGGTGCTGTTCCTGCTCGTCCGTCAAAAGGCGGAATTGTAGATATGCCGTATGACTTTACGCAAACGGATAAAATATTGCCGCACCCCGTTTACGCTTGGATGAGTTGGGTGTGTGTGCTCAATCCGTCCGATACGACCTTTGAACAATTAAAGCCGCTAGTTCAAGAGGCTTATGAGTATGCAAAGGAAAAATATTCTAAAAGAAAGTAAGATAAATTTCAATTTATAATCTCCCCCCCGAATAAGGGATAGAAGCGAGTATTACTCTAGTAATATGTCTGAGCTGATAGCCCGTCCTGTGTCCCACAGGTATTCCAAACTAAAACTAAATATAAACAAACCAAGTCATTAGACATAAGGAATTATTATTTTCCCTTATATTTAATGACTTTTTTTCTTTTCTATAGGTGCGAATACTCAACTTCCTGTCCAGTAAGGTGAAGAACCATAAAAACTTCAACAACCCTTATAAGGAGGAACACCAATGAATACCCTAAATTCCAAACAACAATATGCAGTAAAAACACCCCATAAAAAAGTCCTAATCATGGCAGGAGCAGGAACAGGCAAAACTAGTTCTAATCCACAGAATTCTATACTTAATTCAACACAACATTAAAGCACAAGATATTGCAGCCTTTACCTTTACCAATAAGGCAGCAAACCAAATGAAATCCAGACTAGAAAACCTATTAGGTAGAGAAACAAGAGTTACCCTATCTACCTTCCATAGCTTTTGCTATAGCAATTTACTTATTCATAGAATAGTTTGTCTGATAGTAATGTATTAGGAGTAGATAAGCTCGAAATTTCTTGAGAATGCTTAATGTCATGTTCAATTAAAGTATTAACTTTGTTATTTAAGCTAACAAGATTTTCTTGACAATCTAAACAACGCTTCTCATTGCCTGAGAAACCATTTAGCATATATTGTTTTAAGATAGAGGTAGCCCACTTTCTAAAGATAACCCCTCTTTTAGACTTGACTCTATATCCGACAGAAATGACAATATCTAAATTATATAATTTAGTATTGTATAGTTTGCCATCAGCAGCAGTTGTAAAGGAATCCTTGACAACTGACTATCGTTCTAACTCGTTGTCTTTAAATATGTTGTTTATATGTAAACTAATATTTTGCTTAGTTGAATTAAATAGTGAAGCCAATTGTTGTTGTGTTAGCTAGACTGTATTTTCTTGTGGACTTACATTGACATTTAAAGAAAACTCTCCATCTTCAAATTTGATTAAATCGTATTTGTTTTCGCTAATTAACATAGTGCTTTTCTCCTTTTTTGATAAAAAAATTAGACCCACCCTTTCGGATGAGTCTATAGTGATTTTTTTTGAAATTGTAAAATGTGATACACTAAAAATATTACATTATTTTTCATAGATTTATTATAGCATATTTTTCAAATTATTCAATAAAATTTAAAACAATATTTATACTATATATTGCACTCTATAGTTTAGATAAATAGAGTTTAATATTGGAAAAATATATGCATCTCTTTTAGGGATGCCTTTTAGTTTGGCATAAAAGTTTTAGGTGTAGAATATATTGTAATGGTGATATTATGCAATTAAATATAGAGAAAAACAATTTTTGTCAGCTTGAAGGAATATCAAATATTAAGAATCATTTAGAAAAACTAAGTAATGTAGTTGTAAATAATTCAAAAGCTACAGGAAATGTTGAAATCAATGTTTCCTATAACGATTTTGAAGGATTAGAATGCTTTAAATCTTTGGATTTTCCTTTTGAATTAGATTTAGAATCTTTAAAGATATTAGAGGTTTTAATTGGACATGTAAATGTTTATCTTGTAGAAGGACAGGGACTAGATATTAATTATGAATTAGTGGTAAATTATTTGCCTTTAGAGCCTGTAGAAGAAATAAACGTAATAGGAGAAGAGGATATTCAATTTTCTGTAGAAGATGAGCCTGTTTTAGAACAGCCCCAAAAAACCTTAGAAAAAATTAAAGAGGATATGATGGAGTATTATGAGGATAAGTTAGCAAGTAATCTTAATCGAGGAGATAAAGTGATTGCAACTAAAACACATAATAGTGTAGAATCGTTCTTAAATTTCTTTGACTCTAAGCAAAGCTATTATAAGTTAAAGTGTTTATACGTTGAGACAGAACAGGAACTAGAAACTATAGCAAAGGAATATAATGTGAAGCTTGAAGTGCTTCTAGCAGGTTATGACAGACAATCTCACAAGGTCATATTTAGCTACGAGTAATTTCCCATTTGAGATAGCCTTCAGCCGCCCTTTAAAGGATTATGAATTAATAAAAACAACAAATAATGAAGAGTATTTATGTAGGTTTGTTACGGATAAAGAGTATCAAACCTATTTAGATTTAATTCGGTATACGAAACGATTAAAACAGGCTGTCTATGAAACTAGAGTTAGTGGTGGATTTCTTTTATTTTTTGAGTATGAAAATATGACAGAAGAAAAGGTTAAGTCTGATAGAATCATACATATTTTAAGAGAAATCCATGAATCTTCTAGCTTTGAAATTACACTGAAAAAGGAGCATCTTGTAAACGTAAATAACATCTACAAGGTATTAGATAATAAATTTTCTTACCTAGAAATGCGTATTAGAGAAATAGAAATGAATCCTATAAAAAATGATATTAGTTGGGTAATTCTTTCTAAATACAATATTATATTAGATGCTAAAATATATTTGTATGATTTACAAAGCGATATTTTTAAAGCTATAGACAAAGAATTAATCGTTCCTTATGGCATATTATATCGTAGGATAGATCCAGATCTTTATAACAAACAAAGGTTATTACCTAGCTTTGATCTCTATTATGCACCTATTTCAATGTTATATTGTAGATGTTATTTGCAGCTAGATACTCCTAATTTAGTTGAAGAAGTAAAACGTCTAGATTCCTTCAATCAAAAATATTTTTGCTTTATGTGTCTTTACATTATGATTTTAAATGTGAACTTGGAAGTGGTTTTGAACACCTATAGTACAGCAAATTACCTTCTTTTGACTAAAAAAATAAGATGCTTTATAGCATCCTTTAAAGAAATAATGGAAAAGTAGAGAAATCTACTTTTATTTTTTGAAAAAATCTAGGAGTGCATCCTTGAAATTTAGAACAATGATATATCCTGCAACAATTATGGAAATGGCAGCAAGTATAACGAGATTTTGTGCAGAAAAGAAGAAAATTGTTATGATTAGCTGATAGACTAAAATAGTACCAATAATAATTTTATAATTTTCTTTAATATAATTTAAGAGATTTGACATAGTATCACCACTATACTATATGCTTAAATCTGTTGAAAAATGTTATATATTCTCTATTTGCATTATTTTTATAATTGTCTTATAATAAAGAAATATAGGGGTGAAGTTTATGATTTGTAAAAAATGTGGGGCAAATATTCCTGATGATGAAGATATTTGTCCATTTTGTGAAGAACCTGTAGAAGAAAGAGAAAAAGAAGTGGATTCCGAAAAAGAAGAAAATTTATTTCCAGATACTAATATTTATGAAGAAAAGGAAAGAAAATCAGAAAATTATAGTTTTTCCAATATGAAAAATGAAGATCCAGTTGATCGCGGTTCTATTTGGTATGCTATCTTAGGATTTTTCTTTCCACTTATTGGTCTTATTTTGTTTTGTGTTTGGAAAAATGATAAGCCAAAATCTGCAAAGCAATGTGGTATAGGTGCCTTGATTGGATTTATCTTGGGAATACTTTTTTCTAGCGCTATTTTATGCTGCTGTTTAAGTGTGGATTGGGATGATATAATCAACGATTCTAACATTCATAACTATGTACAAAGCTTCAAATTCTAATTTTATGGAAAAGGGCTTAAGCTTTTTTGTTCCTTTTTTAGGTTTAGTATGGTTCATTAAGAAAAAGCATAGAGTTTTCAATATGATAGCCTTTATAGTGAATTTGATTGCCTGTATTGGCTGTATCCTATTGATAGTAAAATTTATTCCCTTTCCATATACGCGATTTGCAAATTTCGGGAATAAGCCTTTATGCAATTTGAAAGAAGAACGTGGTATCCATTTTGGAAGCTTTGTATTTGTTTTATGCTATCGTTGTACTTTTATTATTCTAGGTGGGATACTGTCCTTTTTCATAATGTATTTAAAGAAAATAAGAATTCATTATTTTTATATTATCTTTAGTTTTTTATTTATTTTGCCTTGCTTTTTTGATGGAATCCTTCAGCTATCTACCCGTTATGAATCCACAAATATTATTCGAGCTTTAACTGGATTTTTAGCAGGCTTTGGTATTGGATATTTTCTCTATTTGCCATTTAAAAAATGGAGCTTATTTTTCTAAAATTTTGCTTGTTTTAAAATAAATTTTATGCTAAAATAAGTAAGTCAAACAGCTTTTAAGCGTAGAACTTTGATAGTTTTACGCTTTTCTTTTTGGCGTAGTTTTCATGTAGCTTTTCTCTGATAAAGACTCTAAATTTTATTTAAAAGGAGAAACATATGGAACAAGAAAATTCATTTTTAGGTACTGAGAAGGTTTCAAAGCTTTTACTCAAATTCTCAATACCTTGTATTTTATCATTACTCATTAGTGCACTTTATAACATTGTGGATCAAATCTTTGTAGGAAATAGTGAACTAGGCTATTTAGGTAATGCAGCCACAGGAATTGTATTTCCAATTTTAATTATTGCTCAAGCATTTGCATGGTGCATAGGAGATGGTTCTGCAGCATATTTAAGCTTATGTCAAGGAAGAAAGGATACAAAAAGTGCCCATAAATGTATTGGAACAGGTATTACCATAACTGTTATCATAAGTATCATTTTATTAACTTTATTTTTAATTATTAAAGAACCTTTGTTAAGACTATTTGGTGCTTCAGATAATACAATTGATTTAGCTATTGATTATTTTGTTATTGTCATACCATTTTTCCCAGTATTTATGGTGATGAATATGATGAACTCTGTAATTAGGGCAGATGGCAGTCCCGCATTTTCTATGATTGCTATGGCATCAGGTGCCATAGTCAATATTATATTAGATCCAATCTTTATTTTTGCGTGTCATTTTGGAATAGCAGGAGCAGCTTGGGCTACTGTCATAGGACAAGTTGTATCTTTTGTTTTAACAGTAATTTATTGCTTTAGAACAAAGACATTTAAGTTTATTTTAAAAAGCTTTATTCCAAACTTTAAAATATTTAAGAATGCTTTATTATTAGGAATTTCTACTTTTATAGCACAAATGTCTATTGTAATCATATCTTTGGTATGTAATATTATGCTTGCAAAATATGGAGCACTTTCTAAATATGGACCAGATATTCCTATTTCTGCAATTAGTATTGAAACAAAAGTATTTACAATCATCATTAATATTGTTGTTGGTATAGTATTAGGTGGACAACCGATTATAGGATATAATTATGGAGCAGGAAATGTTGCTAGGGTAAAGAAGACCTATCAGCTAATATTATTATCTAGCTTGATAGTAGGTCTCGTATCTACTTTAATTATTGAAGTATTCCCTGATGCGGTAATTGGAATATTTGGTTCTGCAAATGATCCATTATACTTAGAGTTTTCAAGAAAGCTATTTAGAATTTTTTTATCCTTAGTCACAGGGACCTGTTTAATAAAGATGACCTCTATCTTTTTCCAAGCAGTTGGACAAACAGTAAAGGCAACGATTGTTTCTTTAACAAGAGATATTGTTTGTTTTATACCATTAGTTGTTTGCCTTCCTTTGGGATTAGGAATAGATGGCATTTTATATGCAGCACCTATTGCAGATGCTATTGGTATTATTATTGCAGGAATATTAACAATTCTTTTCTTTAAAGGTCAGCTAAAAAAAGAATAAATATATAAAAAGTCTATTAAAATGTGCCAATGTAAAAAAGTTTTGATAGACTTTTTATATATTCTAAAGTATAGTTAAACTATAAGGAGAAGAAAGCTTTATGAATGTTGGAGAAAAACTGAAAAATGCAAGATTGAGTCAAGGACTTACGCAGGATGAGCTTGCAGAAAAATTAAAGATAACTCGACAAACCGTATCGAATTGGGAAAATTCAAAATCCTATCCAGATGTTCTTCAAATTATACAGTTAAGTGAATTATACTCTATGAGCTTAGATGAGCTTGTAAAAGAAGATGAGAAGATGGTAAGGCATTTAGAAAAAAGTACAAATATAGTGCAAAGCAGAAACCGACTCATCCAATTGTTATCTCTTGGATTATATTTCATCATTTGGGTGCTCCTGATTTTTTGGTTTTGGTGTGGTGGAGCAAAAGAGTCACCACTTGGATACTCTCTTTTGGTGTTTTATCTTATTAGTCCATTTACTATTTTTGTCACTTCATTTATTTTAGGAACTATTTTAAATCATAAAGGGTGGTTTTTAGTATCGATAGCTTATGGTATCTTTTATTCATTAACTCAATTGCTTACCTTTTCCTTTAAAAACTCATATAATTTTAGCGATTTGACTCTTATGGATTTTTATATGTTTTTATTTGGTACGGGATTCTCTTTAACAGGATTAGGAACTGGTTTTCTTTTTCAAATCCTTTATAAGAAAAAAAAGAAGTAAATATTTTCTTGTTTTTTCAAAAAAAGATTGACTATTTTATTAAAATAGTATATCATTATAATGTTGTAACATGCACCACTTAGAACAGGTCTAAAATGATGAAAAATCTACCTTAATAGTGTGTCTTAAAATATTAAAACAGGAGGTAATACGACATGTATGCAATAGTAGAAACTGGCGGTAAGCAAGTACAAGTAGAGGTTGGTTCAGCAATCTATGTTGAAAAGCTAGATGTTGCTGAAGGTGAAACCTATACTTTTGATAAGGTATTATACGTATCTGGTGAGAAGACTTTAGTTGGTGCTCCATATGTTAAGGGTGCTACAGTAACTGCAAAGTGTGAGAAGCAAGGCCGTGGCAAGAAGATTGTAATCTTCAAGTATCGTCCTAAAAAGCATTCTGCATCTAAGCAAGGTCATCGTCAATCTTATACAAAGTTAGTTGTTGAAGCTATCAACGCTTAATTATGACAACATATAAAATTAAAAGAAAAGAACATGAAGCTTTGTTAGAGGTACAAGGACATTCAAATTATGCCAGCTATGGCAATGATATTGTATGTGCAAGTATTTCAACAGCTTTAATATTTACTGCAAACCTAATCGAAAAATTAAACTTAAGTTACAACATTATCGATTTAGTTTGTGAGGAAGGATATTTCCGTTTACAGGTAAAGACTACAGACTCAACTGCAAATGCTATATTTGAGAATTTAGAATATACATTAGAGGAAATATCTAAGCAATATCCGAAGAATTTGAAATTTATAAACTAGGAGGATTTCTTATATGCTAAAGCTTAATTTACAATTATTCGCATCTAAAAAAGGTGTTGGTTCAACTAAGAACGGCCGTGACTCAGAAGCTAAGCGCCTTGGTGCTAAGGCAAGTGACGGAGAATATGTAACTGCAGGTTCAATTTTATATCGTCAAAGAGGTACTAAAGTATTCCCAGGCAATAATGTTGGACGTGGTGGCGATGATACTTTATATACTAAGGTAGCAGGTATCGTACGTTTTGAACGTAAGGGCCGCGACAAAAAGCAGGTTTCTGTTTATCCAGTTGCAGAATAATAAAATTATGGTGCCCAAGTTCTTGGGCACTTTTTAATCCTTAAAAGGAGGAAAATTTATGTTTGTTGATTTAGTGAAGATGGAGCTTGAGGCAGGACGTGGTGGCGATGGCATTGTCGCTTATCGTAGAGAGCTTAAAGTGGAAAAGGGTGGTCCTTTTGGTGGAAATGGTGGAAATGGTGGCTCTATCATTTTTGTTGGTGAAGAAGGATTATCTACATTGTTAGATTTAAGATATAATAAAATCATTAAAGGGACCCCTGGAGAAAAGGGCGCTCATAAAGGTATGACTGGAGCAAATGCTTTAGATACTTATATCAAGGTTCCTGTGGGTACTATCATTTTTGATGAGACTACGGGTAGAATTCTTGGCGATATTACAAAGCATAAACAGGAGGTTTTAGTTTGTAAGGGTGGCCGTGGTGGCAGAGGGAATATGGCTTTTGCTACTGGAACTTTAAAATGTCCTGATTTTTGTGAAAAGGGCGAGCCAGGAGAAAAGAAAACAATTCGTTGTGAGCTTAAGGTTTTAGCTGATTGTGGGCTTGTAGGTTTCCCTAGTGTAGGTAAGTCAACATTGATTGCTGCTGTATCTAAGGCTAGACCAAAGATTGCCGAATATCATTTCACTACTTTAGTTCCTAATCTAGGTATGGTTGAAGTTGCTGATGGCAGAAACTTTGTAATGGCTGACCTACCTGGTATTATTGAAGGTGCTCATCAAGGTGCTGGTTTAGGCTTGCAATTCTTAAGACATATTGAACGCTGTAGAGTAATTGTCCATATTATTGATATGGCTGCGACGGATGGAAGAGATCCTTATTCTGATTATTTAATCATCAATCAGGAGCTTGCAAGCTATAAAATGAATTTAACAAAGCGTCCACAGATTATTGTCGCAAACAAAATGGATATGGAAGCAGCTAAGGAAAACTTAAAGGAATTTAAGAAGAAGGTTAAAGAACCAATCATAGAGATTTCTGCTTATACAAAACAAAATTTAAATGAATTATTATATAAGATAGCTGATATCTTGGCAGTTACACCAGAATTTTCTTTATTTGAGGATGAAGAAATAGAAGAGGTTGAATATGGAATAAAAGAGGAAGAGCCTTTCTTTACAATTGAAAAACAAAATGATGGTGTCTATAATGTTACAGGAACAAAATTAAAACGTCTGTTTGATATGACAGATTTTGATTCTGATTATGGGCGTATGCGTTTTGCTAGACAGCTTAGAACCTATGGACTTGATGATTCCTTAAGAAAGCTTGGGGTACAAAATGGAGATACAGTTCGCATCTTTGATTTTGAGTTTGAATTCGTTGACTAACAAAGAGATACTCCTTTGTGTTTTAACCATTGTAGAGGGGATTATGTCCTTGATTACAGCTATTGCTTATAAAAGAGATAAGATATTAGCTAAAAGAGGTTTATGGAGAACCAAAGAAAAAACACTTCTTATCCTACCATGGCTTATGGGTGGAATAGGTGGTTTTTTTGGAATCTATGCAGTAAGACATAAAACACAGCATTGGTATTTTCCCTTAAACAATCTGTTAGCACTCATTGTGCAGGCTTCCCTATTTATTTGTTTAGCAATATTGCTATAGTGCCTTATAGACTGTTCTATAGGGCTTTTTGTTTGACTTTAAATATGTTAAATATTATAATGGAATTAAGAAAAAAAATTATTAAGGCATTAAATCAAAACAAGAGGGTGTTGCAATTTGAAATATATTTTAGTTATTGATCAAGGCACTACATCAAGTAGGGCAATTCTTTTTAATGTGAATGGAGAGGCTGTGGGGCAAGCACAACAGGAGTTTAAGCAAATATATCCGCATCCAGGTTGGGTTGAACATGATCCTATAGATATTTTATCTAGTGTAAGAAGCGTAATTTCCACTGCTTTAACAGAAGCACGTGTAAAGCATTCTGAACTCATTGGTATGGGAATTACCAATCAAAGGGAAAGTATTGTGATGTGGGATAAGCAAACTGGAGAACCCATTTATAATGCAATTGTTTGGCAGTGTAGAAGAACGATGAGTCGATGTATTGAGTTAGAAGAGTATAAAGAAGAGATTTTAAAGCGTACAGGTTTAAAACTGGATTCTTATTTTTCAGCTAGTAAAATAGAATGGCTTTTAAAAAATGTGGATAAAGCTAAGGAGCTTTTAGATAGGAATCGATTATGTGTTGGCACTATTGACACCTTTTTAATGTGGCAGCTTTCTGGTGGTAAGATTTATAAAACGGATTATACAAATGCCTCTCGTACGATGCTTTATAATATACATGAGCTTTGTTGGGATTCTATGCTTTGTGATTTATTTGGTATTCCAAAAAATATTTTACCAGAGGTATGTCCTTCTAGTCATATCTATGGCTATACAGATCAAGAGATATTGGGCTTTAAGATTCCTATTTGTGGAGTTGCAGGAGATCAGCAATCTGCACTTTTTGGACAGTGCTGTTTTGAAAAGGGAGACTTGAAGGTAACCTATGGAACAGGATGCTTTCTTTTAATGAATACAGGATCTGAAGCTTTCGTTTCTAAAAATGGACTTATTACCTCCTTAGGATGTCAAACAAATCAAAAGCCTTCCTATGTACTTGAGGGAAGTGTATTTGTTGGCGGTGCAGTGATTCAGTGGCTAAGAGATGAACTAAAAGTTATTTCTAGCGCAACAGAATCTGAAGCTTTGGCTAGAAGTGTAGAGAATACAAATGGAGTTTATTTAGTTCCAGCCTTTGTAGGCTTAGGTGCACCGTATTGGAATTTTGAAGCAGAAGGTTTAATTACAGGTATCACTAGAGGCACAAATAAAGCTCATATCACGCGTGCAGCCTTAGAGGCAATTGCTTTTGAGGTGAATGATGTAGTAGAGGCAATGAAGAAGGATATAGGAGTAGATATCCTAACGATTGAAGTAGATGGTGGTGCCATAGGAAATAATTTTTTAATGGAATTTCAAGCCGATATTTCAAATGCTTATATTGCAAGACCAAAGAATAAAGAGGTTACTGCCTTAGGTGCATTTTATTTAGCAGCGTTAGAGCTTCAGCTGTTTGATAGCTTAGAAGAAATCAAATTAAAGAATCCTATAGAAAGAACCTTTATTCCTAATATGTCTAAGGAAGAACGTGAGACTAAATTAAAAGGATGGAATAAGGCCATAAGAAAAGCATCCTTAAAATAAGAAAAGTTTTATCCTTTTTATTAAAAAGAATGGAAGTTTTATTGAATTTGTTATATAATACGTATGGATTAATGGAGGATTATTATGAAGAAAAGACCAGTAATGTTAATTATAATGGATGGATATGGTATTGCAGAAAGCTCAAATGGAAATGCTGTCTGCCAAGCAAAGAAACCTAATCTTGACAGAATTTTTAAAGAATTTGATACAAAAACTCTAAATGCTAGTGGTGAGGCAGTAGGCCTACCAGAAGGACAGATGGGAAATTCTGAAGTAGGACATATGAATATCGGTGCAGGTAGAATTGTATGGCAATCTCTATCCCGTATCAATAATTCAATTAAGACAGGTGTATTTAATCAAAATGAAGCTATCGTTGAGGCTATCATTAGAGCCAAAAATACTCATAAGAAGTTCCATATTTTTGGACTTTGTAGCGATGGTGGTGTTCACTCTCATACATCTCATATCATTGCAATTGCAAAGCTTGCACATAGCTTAGGACTTGATAAGGTATATTATCATGCCTTCTTAGATGGACGTGATGTAGCTCCTAAGAGTGCTAGCATTTATTTAAAGAAGATAGTAGAAGAAGGTAAGGTTACCGTTGCTACTGTAGGTGGAAGATATTATGGTATGGATCGTGATAAGAACTATGACCGTATTCAGGTTGCCTACGATGCAATGACAGTTGCAAAAGGAGAATTCTATGCTGATCCATTTGAAGGAATTGAAGCATCCTACGCAAAAGGCGTTACAGATGAATTTATGGTTCCATTTGTAAGCTCTAAAGAGGGTATGGTTGAAAGTGGAGACTCTATCGTATTTGCAAACTTTAGACCAGACCGTGCTATCCAAATTTCAACCTGCATGTCAAATCCAGAAGGAATCGTATATAATGCTGAAAAGCCTTATCGTATGGATTTATCTCATGCTCCAAAGGATATTTTCTTTGTATCTATGATGAAGTATGCTGACACTGTAAAGGGACCTCTTGCTTTTGATTTACAGAAGTTTGATCATTTATTTGGAGATGTAGTAAGTGAGGCAGGATTAAAGCAGTTACGTATTGCTGAAACTGAAAAATATGCACATGTGACATTCTTCTTTGATGGTGGTGCTGATAGAGAAATTCCAGGCGCTACTCGTATTTTAGTAAATTCACCAAAGGTTGCTACTTATGATTTACAGCCTCATATGAGTGCTTATGAAGTTTGTGATAAGGTATGTGCAGCAATCCGCAGTCAAGAATTTGATTGTATTATCTTGAATTTTGCTAACTGTGATATGGTTGGACATACAGGAGTTATTCCTGCAGCAATAGCCGCTGTAGAAGCAGTAGACACCTGTGTTGGTCGTTGTGTTGAAGCATTAGATGAAGTAGGTGGAGTTGCTTTAATTACTGCAGACCACGGAAATGCTGAAAAGCTATTAGATGCAGATGGAAAACCATTTACTGCTCATACTACCAATTTAGTTCCAGTTGTTGTAACAGATAAGAGTATTCATCTAAGAGATGGTATATTATCTGATATTGCTCCTACTTTATTAGAATTACTTGAGGTTGAAATTCCTGCAGAGATGACTTCTAAATCCTTAATTGTAAAATAAAGGATTGAAATTTCAAAAAATTTCGCATATAATATAAATAGAAACGCAAGGCTAGAGTAAAATCTAACCCCATGTTTTCCATGGTTCATAGATTCTACTCCTGCTTGTGAGGCGAAGAAGTAGAATCTTTTTCTTTTATATAAACTGTCTTTTTTATTACAAATTTCGTAACTGTAAGAGAAAACTTACAGTTATTTTTTTTGAATATCTTAGAAAGTATATATTTCAAGAAATTGACCATAGCTACACCTCCCAACGAGTTATTTAGATTGGGTGCTGAAGTTGAAAAATGAACCCACAAGCTTGTGTCATGGAAAACATTCCTTCAGACTAAGGGTAGACTTCTCTAGCCTACAAAGCATTTTATTACCTTTCAAGTTTATTATAAGTTAAGGATTTCCTATGACCAAGAAAAATCGTATTGATAAAATATTGTTTTTTTTCTAAACAAGAGTATGATTCTAGGATTCTGATAAGAAAAAATAATAGAAACTATAAGGAATTGACAAAGTGGAAAGGATTTGCTATAATTAGAGCACTTGCAAGATAAGGAATATTACTATCCTGCAACCAAGTAAATATCAACTTCGGGGTTTGGTGTAATTCCATACCGGCGGTAAAGTCCGCGAGCACATAAGTGCATGAATAGGTGAAATTCCTATACCGACAGTAGAGTCTGGATGAGAGAAGTTAAAAATAATTTTTGTTTTTAAGTATCCCCGTATAAAATATGGGGATATTTTTTAATGAAAGGAAAGATGATTTATGAAGAAAAATGCAATAAAACGTATTTCGTTTGTGGCAATTTTTGCAGCTATATCTATTATTTTATATTGTTATGTGAAATTTCCACTTCCTATTTTTCCATCCTTTTTAGATATCAATTTTTCAATGATTCCTATCTTAATATGTGCATTTATGCTAGGACCATGGGATGCTTGTATCTGTGTAGTTTTACGTTGTCTTTTAAAATGGATCTTACCTCCAGGAACAGGTACTGGCTATGTAGGAGAAATAGCTGATATATTAAATGGTCTTGCAGTAGTTATTCCTGCAGGATTGATTTATCAAAAATCTCATTTTAAAAATAAAACAGTTTTGGCTTTTGCAATGGTCGTTATTTCCTGGGTTGTTATGGCAATACTTGCAAATATATTTATAAATATTCCTTGGTATACTCATTTATTCTTTAAGGGAGATATGACACCTCTTATCGGAATGTCCAATGCTGCTTTTAAATTGATTTCCTTTGGTAAGGTAGAAGCAACCAAAGATACCTTTATGGTATGCTATATCTTTTTAGCTGTCATTCCGTTTAATTTAATGCTCTCTAGTATAGTTGTTTTATTTACTGCAATGATTCATAAAAGACTAAGAGTTTTATATGAAAGAATATGATGATAAGATGTCTCTAATAGAAGGGACATCTTATATTTTTATAAAATATTTGTTTATATGACAAAATTCCTAAAGATAATTCTTGGAAATTGATTTTATAAAAACGTTTTCTTAAAAAATGAATTTTAAGATACTAGGAAAATATATGGTAAATATTGTATAATATCTACGGTAGAAAAAAACAATAAAATAATAAATTTAAGGAGATGTAATTTTATGCCATTTATTCAAAGCATTTATGCTAGAGAAGTATTAGACTCTCGTGGAAATCCAACAGTAGAGGTTGAAGTTGTAACAGAAAGTGGAGCATTTGGTCGTGCATTAGTACCATCTGGTGCTTCTACAGGTGAGCATGAAGCATTAGAACTTCGTGATGGAGATAAGTCTCGTTATCTAGGAAAGGGTACAACAAAGGCTGTAGCTAATGTTAACGAAGTTATCGCACCTCAATTAATTGGTTATGATGTAAGAAGCCAAATCATCATTGATAAGAAGATGATTGAAATTGATGGTACTGAAAACAAGGGTAAACTAGGTGCTAACGCAACTTTAGGTGTATCTATGGCTTGTGCTCGTGCAGCTGCTGATTACTATGGAATGCCACTATATAATTATTTTGGTGGATCAAATGCAAAGCAATTACCATTACCAATGATGAACATTTTAAATGGTGGTGCTCATGCAGATTTCTGTATTGATTTCCAAGAAATCATGATTTTACCAGTTGGTGCTCCTTCATTCAAGGAAGCATTACGTATGGGTGCAGAAGTATTCCATGCATTAAAGAAGATTTTAAAGGCTAACGGCTATGTAACTAGCGTTGGTGATGAGGGTGGTTATGCACCTAAGCTTGGCAGCAACACTGAAGCTTTCGAGCGTGTTGTTGAGGCTATTAAGGCTGCTGGCTTTGTTCCAGGAAAGGATATTTGTCTAGGAATCGATGTTGCTGCATCTGAATTCTATGATGAAAAGAAAAAGTTATATACTTTAAAGGCTGATGGTGGACAATTCAATGCTAAAGATATGGTAGATAAGTACTATGTACCTCTAACTGAAAAGTTCCCTATCATTACTATTGAAGATGGTCTTGCAGAAGATGACTGGGAAGGCTGGAAGTATTTAACTGAGAAGTTAGGTTCAAAGATTCAATTGGTTGGTGATGACCTATTCGTTACAAATACTAAGCGTTTAGCTAAGGGTATTGAATTAGGTGTTGCAAATGCAATCCTTATCAAGGTTAACCAAATTGGTACTTTGACTGAAACATTTGACGCTATTGAAATGGCTAAGCGTGCTGGATATACTGCAATTGTAAGCCATAGATCTGGTGAAACAGAAGATACTACAATCGCTGATATCGTAGTTGGTTTAAATGCTGGTCAAATCAAGACTGGTTCAGCAAGCCGTACAGACCGTGTTGCTAAGTATAACCAATTAATGCGTATTGAAGATGATCTAAATGGTCGTGGCGAATTCTTAGGTACTTCAGTATTTGCTGGTAAGGATTCTATTTACTGCATTAAGTAATAAAAGAAAAAATTAAACATTTAGGAGGATTTATCCTCCTTTTTGTTTGAAAGAAGAGGAAGTTAAATTTATGGTATCAACAAATGATTTAAAAAATGGTATGGTTATTGAATATGATGGTAAGCTTATGCAAATCCTAGAGTTTATGCATGTCCTTCAAAATAAGGTTGCCTATGTTCGTGTAAAGATGAAGGATTTAAGAACTGGAACTGTTACAGAAACTGCTTTAAAGGGAAGCGATTCTGCATTTAAGCGTTGCTATATTGAGCGTAAGGAAATGCAATATATATATAACACAGGAGAAGCACTTGCCTTTATGGATATGGAAACCTATGAACAAATTGAAATTCCTGAGGAAAGACTTGCTTGGGAAAAGAAATTTATGCTTGAAGGGGCAAATGTAAATATCACCTTCTATGAAGGAGAAATCCTAGGTGTAAGTCTTCCTGATAAGGTTACTTTAACTATCACAGATACAACTCCAGCTGTAAAAGGATCTTCAACAGATCGTAAAAGAGCTGTATTAGAAACAGGTTTAGAGGTAACAGTACCTGCATTCTTAGAAAATGGTACTCAGGTTATTGTGTCAACAATTGATGGCACATATGTCTCTAGAGCGTAGTTATATTGATTTCATATGAACAGACCAAAGTTTGATGATATAAAATCATATGAAGAATTTATAAAATATTATTGGTATAGAGATGAGCTTCAAGCAATTTGTAAAAGCTTGCATTTAGAGTATAATGGCGAAAAAAAAGATTTAAATAAAATTATTGAGTCTTACTTTAATGGAATTTTGATTCCACACAAATCTAAACCAACATCTAAAGCAAGGATAAACGACTTGACTCTAGATACCAGCTTATTGGATTGTGGTTTTACTTTTGGACCAAGGTTTAGAGAATTTTTTATTCAAATCACTGGAGATCAAAAATTTAAATTTACTGCTGATATGGTGGCAACAGTTAAGGTGGTTAAAGAAACTAAGGATAAAGAATTTACCCTTAGAAATTTACTTGATATTAAATATGGAAATAAATCCTATGCCAAATTTGATAATTCCAGTTGTCAGTGGAATCAGTTTTTAAAAGACTTTTGTGCAGATAAAGATAATGACATTTATAGAGAAAAATTAAAAACTGCAAGTCGTTTTTGGAAGTTACTTCGTAATTCTGATTTACCCAAGGTATATTCAAAAGAATTTATAGAAAAGAATAGGGATAAAATATAAATACTGTGCTATAAGGCAGGAGAGGAATATGTTTGATGAGTATGTAAAAAGGTATCCTGAAGAAATACAAGAGATATTCCATACTATAGTGAATTTAGTAAGAAGTAGTGTGTCTTCTTTAGAAACGCGCTTGTGGGCAGGCTTGCCAAGCTTTTATTCTGGTTCACTCTTTGTCCGAGTGATTCCGTTTAAGAATCATATAAATATTGAAGCTTCGGCATTGGAAAAATACAAAAAGCAATTGCAGAATTACAAATTTACACCTAAGGATATGCTGCAGATTTATTTGGGGCAAAGTATTCCCTCTGAACTACTTATAAAAGTATTTGCTGAAAGCTTAACTCAAGAATAATTACATAATAAAAAAACTCTTCCTTTTTTGAAGAGTTTTTATTTTAATCTGGTGCTCACTGCCAGAATCGAACTAGCCTTTTATCCTTACCATGGATACGTTCTACCGATGAACTAAGCAAGCAAAATATGGCAGCAGTTATAGGGATCGAACCTATGAATGACGGGGTCAGAGTCCGTTGCCTTACCGCTTGGCTAAACTGCTATTTTTATTGACCAATATGAATTGTATCATAAATTCATATTCTTGTAAAGAAAAAATCCTCAATTTCTAAAAACCATTCTTGCTGAATGAACGGATACTATGGTATAATTTATTAAACACTTATTTAATAAGGAGTGATAAAATGATTATAAAAAATATAACATCTTTAACTGGAGAAGAAGCAATAGAAGAAATTGCAGAATTTTCTAAAAAATATTATTATAAGAAATATATTTTCGCAGGAATTTTAGCTATTTTAGGAGCAATCGTGATTGGCATTGTTGCTGCTCAAGGGAATTCAATAGATACTATGGTTATTGGAATTTTATTCTTGAGTTTGGCAGTTGTTTTAGTTTTAATTAACACATATTCTATCTTTACTCTGAAAAAAAGGTCAATGAAAAAAAATCCTCAAATTATGCAACACGGAATGCATTGTACCTTTACTTTTAAGGAAGAAAGCTTTTCCTTACAGATTAAAATAGGAGATAAGATTACAAAAGTAGAATATCCCTATAATGCTTTACAAAAAATCATAGAATATGATGACAAGATTTGTTTTATAATTGGAGAAAATAATTTTTATACCTGTAAAAAAGAAAATTTCTCTTCTTTAAAGGAAATGGAAATATTTTTTTATGGACTAGCCAAGCATAAGACAAAGATTAAAAAGAAGCTAACTTTAAATAAGAGTAATGCACAAAAGTAAAATTTGTGCATTTTTTTGTCGTAAAGTATTTTTAATACCTTCATCCTATGCTATAATATTAAAGCACATATGAAAAAGGGTATAGGGTGTAGTTATGAAATATTTGAAAATTTTAGCAAAGGGCGCTGTCATTGGTGTTGGAATGATTATTCCAGGTGTAAGTGGTGGTACCTTAGCTGTTTTATTAGGGATATATGAAGAATTAATAACTAGAATAAGTAATTTAAAAAAGGATTTTAAAGAAAGTATAAAGTTCTTACTTCCTTTATTCTTAGGAATGATTTTAGCTTTTCTGGCAATGTATTTTCCTTTGAAGCTCGCTTTGGAGCATATTCCTTTTGAATTATGTATGATTTTTGTTGCATTGATGGTGTGCTCTACACCAAAAATAGGTAAGGATGCTTATACTGCAGGCTTTAAAAAATGGGATATTCTATTTTCAATAGTAGCCTTTGGAGTATGCTTTGGTTTATGCTTTATTCCTATTGGAAAGGACCTTGTATTAAACCTACAAATGCCTTGGTATATGTATCCAGCGTTATTCTTAGTAGGAATTTTAGCATCTATTGCCTTAGTTGTTCCAGGCATAAGTGGCTCAATGCTATTATTGATTATAGGCCTATATAAGCCATTATTAGATACAATATCTAATTTATTAAAGACACCTCTAGATGCTTTTGTGATACTCTTAATCTTTGCAGTTGGTTTAGTAATAGGCTTCTTTACAATAGCAAAGCTTATGAAGTATTTATTAAGTAAATATGAGGAACAAACGAAATGGGCTATTTTTGGTTTTGTGATTGCTTCTATTATTGCCCTATTCTTAGCATTTGATTTTAAGGATTTATTGACTCCTTTACATATTGGGATAGGCTGTGCATGCTTTGTATGTATTACAGCTTGCTTTGTTGGGCTTTACTATTTTTTAAAGAAAAAAGCACAAACACAAGAAATAGAAGAACCAGATTTAGAAAAGATAGAATAGTTTATTAATAGCTATGTACATAATTTGTGCATAGCTTTTTGTTATATTCTAAAGTTTAGGACATATACTTTATTGGTGATATACATGAAAAAGATGATTTTTGTTCTGATAGCAGCTTGCCTATTCGGATTATTTTCTACAAAAGCTAATGCAGTAAGCAACAATGAAGAGGAAGAAAAAACTGTAGATACTGAAACTGTAGAATTATGTGGAGGTAGTACTGCAGCAATATTGATTGAGACAAGTACAGGTAAAGTATTATATAATAAGGAGAAGGACAGACGACTACCACCAGCTTCTATGACTAAAATTATGACTTTGTTATTAATCTATGAGGCATTAGAGGCAAATCAAATTACAAAATCAACGATGCTGACGATAGGCGAAGAACCAACAAGAGTAGAAGGCTCAAAGGCATTCTTATCTATTGGAGATGAAATTAACGTAGATGAGCTTTTGAAATGTATATGTATTGCCTCAGCAAACGATGCAGCCATAGCTATGGCGATGCATTTGGCTGGATCTGAATCTGCATTCGTAGAAAAAATGAATGCTAAGGTAGAAGAACTAGGATTAAAGAATACACATTTTTCAGATTGCACTGGACTATCTAGTAGAAATCATTATACATCTGCCTACGATTTAGCAGTAATATCAAATGAACTCATAAATAAGCATCCTGATGTTTTAAATTACACCAATCTTCAAGAGGATTACATTAGAAAAGATTCTGCAAAACCATTTTGGCTAGTAAACACAAATAAAATGATTGGTAGAGTGAAAAATTTAGATGGTTTAAAAACTGGATATACCTCTTTTTCAAAGTATTGTATTACATTACATATGAAACAGGATAATATGGGTTTAATCACGGTTGTATTTGGATATGATAAGCCAACCACTAGAAATGCTGAATCCTTAGAATTATTACGCTGGGGTTATGCAAATTATAAGCTAGATAAGGTAGTGCCAAAGGATAAAGTAATAGATTCTATAGATCACATTCTTTATAAAAACAGAATTAATGTTGTGGTTGAAGATGATGTTTATTATCTATCTAAGCGAAGTGATAAGCTAGAGTATGAGGTTAAGTATGAGTATTCTTTAGAAGATAATAGTTGTACAGGAAAAGTCTTAATTTACCTAGGGGATAAATTAATTCAAGAGGGAAGTCTCATCAGCAAAGAAGAGATAAAAAAGAAAAATTTCTTTGAACTTTGGAGCTCGATTTTCACAAAAACCTTAACATAAATTCAACTATCGTAGGAGCATCTACGATAGTTTTTTTTGTTTATTTCTAGTAAATTATAAAATAAATTATCAGCAATCCATAAAAGATGTAAATCGTTTTAAAAAAACGACAGCATTTATTTTTATAAATAGACAAGGTAGAAGAGTATAATTTCATATTGAAGAAAAAGGGGAGATAGTATGAGGTATATAAAAAAAGGCTGTTATAAAATGCTAAAAATCACAGTTTTTTCTATCATAGGATTGTTATTTGCATGCTTAGTAGGCTGTGATAAAAAAACACTAAAGGAAGAGCATGTTCATACAAAAGTTCATGTTCTTAAAATAGACCCAACCTGTATCAGTGAAGGACGAATTGAATATTGGTTTTGTTCACAGTGTAATAGAGCCTATAGGGATAAAGAGGCCAGATATGAGATTTCTTGGGAAGAAACAAAGCTGCCTAAAACAGATCATGTTATTGAAGAAAATCCAGAAATAAGTCCAACATGCGAATCTACTGGGGTAACTAGAGGAAGATATTGTTCCTATTGTAAAATGGTTATAGAGGAGCAAACAGAACTTGCAGCACTAGGACATCATTATGATTTTGACCACGCAGAATGGCAGTGGGAAGGATTAGAAAGAGCTAGGCTTGTAGTATCTTGTAGTAACGATGAGGAGCATAAAACTACCTATATTGCAGATGTGACAAGCACAACAATCCCTGCTACCTGTACAGAAGCAGGAAAAACAATCCACACAGCTACAGTATTTATCGACCAAACGAAATATCAAAATCAAAAGGAACAAATTCTTTTACCATTAGATCATGATTTTGATTTGGAAAATATTAGCTGGACTTGGGATAAGGATACAAGTGCCACTGCTCAAATTCCTTGTAAAAATGATTCTTCACATACATTACAGTGTGATGCAGAATTGAAAACAGAAATTCTTCCTGCTACCTGTACAACAAATGGAAAAAGAATTACAAAGGCTACAATTTCAATTCAAGGGACAACCTATGAAGATGTCAAAGAAATTCAACTTCCAGCAACAGGGCATTCCTTTGATTACGAGAACATAGATTGGACGTGGGTGGAATATTCCTCTGTTTCTGCAAAGGTGATTTGTAAAAATGACAAAATCCATCAGGTAAGCTATGATGCACGAATTAGTATGAAATCAAAATCTCCTACCTGTACAACAGATGGCAAGAATACCTATACGGCAACTATTACTGTAGATGGGAAAGACTATACAGATGAAAAAGAAGAGACTATTGATGCATTACATCATGATTTTAATTATGATGAACATACGTGGAAATGGACAGGCTATTCAGAGGCCAAGCTATATTTTACTTGTAGGAATGATGCATCTCATTTTGATATTTATTCAGCTCAGATTCAAACCAATACAATTCCAGCAACATGTGTAGCAACAGGAAAAATTATTTATACAGCAAATATAAATATTCAGGATAAAAGCTATACGGATATAAAAGAAGAAATCCTACCAATTGATGCCACTCATCATGATTACGACTATGAACATCCTTCATGGCAATGGACTCCTACAATTGATGGTTATTTAGCGACTGCTTATATTTTATGTAAATGTAATCAGTCTACACTTACCTTTGAATCAGATTCCATAACAATAGAGAATCAGGAATCTACATTTGAAAAAGAAGGCTTAAAGGAATATTTTGCAGAGGTATTCATTGATGGCAAAAGCTATAAGGATTCAAAAGTAGAAAAGCTTCCTATAAAGCAATATGTCAGTACAGAGGAAGAATTCCTTTTCTATATTCAAAAGGATGCTTATGATTTAACTTTAACAAATGATATTATATTAAAAACAGATACAATTTTAGATGGAAGCTATGCAAGCATTGATTTAAATGGATATACCTTAACTCTACTAGAAAATACGTTATGCTTTAAGGCAACGCATTCCTATATTCAAAATGGATATTTATCTACCTATTTAAACAATGCATTTGGTGGATATGTGCTCACAAGTGATTCTAAAGCAAACCTACGAATTGCAGATATTACATCCTTTGGTGGAATCAATATTTGTAATGCTAATGCGTTGATTTGTAATGCAGATATTACTGCCACTACCTCCTTTACTATATGTTCTCAAAAAGAAAGTAGTGTCATTGTAGAAAAGAGTATTCTTCGGAAAAGCTTTAAAGGGGATCAAAATACTTTCTTTTGGATTGAAGGCGCCAACGATGAGTATAATGCAAGTAGTCTTTCTATAGGAAATCAGGTTCAGCTATTGACTACTACACATGCGATTCTTTATAATCCATCTAATAGTATAGTTCCTGATTATGCTACAAAGCCTGTTATAGAGGCTTTAGATATAAAAGAATATCTTACCTCAGATTTAGCTTATAAATGCTTGTCTTTCTGTGAAGACTTGGTCTACACAGAAGAAGAATTACTAGAAGAAAAACTCATCATTCAAGGAAAACTATTAGTGATTGATTTAGAAGGATATACTTTAATTGTGCCAGATAGTGTACTTGTTATTTCCTCAGCATCTGCACAAATTAAAAATGGGTATTTTGAGGTTTCAACAAAAGCTGAAGCAACCTCTAGTACTGTCATAACGATTGAAAATGGCTGCACTGCTTATATCGATAATATTCACACTATAGGTAGTATTAAGACAGAAAATGCTTCTGTAACCTTTAAAGATGTTGTCATCAATTCTGTAGAGCAAAGCAATGAGTAAAATTTAAAGAGACTTTTAGAGTCTCTTTTCTTTATGCGTTTTATTTGACAAGTGAATTTGATTGTTTTATAATTAAAAAATAGTTGTTACATTGTTTGTCTTGTATGTTTCAAGTACGATACTTACGCATTAGGTATAGGATTAAAAAGGATGGTGAAATTATGGAACGCTATAAAGAAATAGAGCGAACAATCATAAAAACCTATCGGGCTCATCTTTGGGCTCCCTTTGTTAAAGCATTAAAGGAATACAAATTACTTTCTCCTAATGATAAAGTATGTGTATGCATATCCGGTGGAAAGGATTCTATGCTTCTTGCAAAGCTTTTTCAGGAATTGAAGCGTCACTCTGATTTTGAATTTGATGTTAAATATCTTGTCATGAATCCAGGATATAATCCTAAAAATTTAGAACAAATAGAGAGTAATTTAAAACTGATGCATATCGATGCAGAAATCTTAAATACAGATATCTTTGCTATTGCAAATGCACAAATGAAGAATCCTTGTTATCTTTGTGCTAAGATGAGAAGAGGGGCTTTATATAAGCTTGCTCAAGGCTTAGGCTGCAATAAAATTGCTTTAGGACATCACTTTGATGATGTCATTGAAACAACACTTATGAATATGCTCAATAGTGGTTCTTTTCAAACAATGCTTCCTAAGCTTCATTCAGAAAATTATCCTGGAATGGAATTAATTCGACCAATGTATTATATAAGAGAACGTGATATCGTTCGTTGGTCAAATTATAATGAACTTAAATTTATTAACTGTGCTTGTAAATTTACAGAAAATACAGATAAGACAAAGGATTTATCTGGTTCTAAAAGATATGATACAAAGGTATTAATTAAAGAACTTTTGAAATATAATCCACTAGTTGAAAAGAATATATTTAAAAGTGCTTATAATGTAAATTTAAACAAGATTATTGGATATAAAAAAGATGATGAGATGATTTCTTTTTTAGATGAGTATGATAAAAAGAAAGAAGAATAGGTACAAAACTATAAAAAAATACGACATTTTTATAGAAAATATGATATAATAAAGGTTGGAGGAATAAGTTTTATGAAAAAAATTATATTATGTTTAAGTGTTTTGTTAGGTCTTGTTTCCCTTACTGCATGTGAGGAAAATACAAGTATAACTTATGTAGATAGTAACGGTGAGGAGCAAACTTTAAAAGTAACAGCTACAGAAGATAAAGAAACAATCCAAACTGTTATGGATTTTGCAAGTAAGGCTAATTATGATGAAATAGATAGTTTTACTTTAAAGGAAACCATTTCTGTAAGTGCAAACTTTTCTAATGACTTTACGGGTTTATTAGGCTGGGAATCTAAAGCAAAATTGTTAGGCTCTGCTGATATGACACTGAGTGCAAGTAAAAAGGAAGGATTGGATCTTTCTGCTTCAGGACAATTATCCATAGGAAAAGAAATTTCTAGCTTTAGTGTAGATGCCTTGTATGAGGGTGAACTAGAGAAGATGCCTACAAGCAAGGAGTATCTTTATTTAGATGCAAGCTATGCAAGTGACTCATCCAGAGAAGTTATAAAACGAGCAATCCATCCGATGACTTTAATAGATGAATTAGAAGATGAAATTTTTTCTAAATTTTTCCCTACAAATATTCCATCTATAGGGGATGGAATGGGCTCTATGACAGTTGAAGAGTTCTATAAAACCTTTGAAAATTCAAAGCTTGTTATTTCAGGTGTGAAAAATGGAGTGATTTATCTTGAAGTAACTTTAGCTTTAAAGGATGTTTTAAAACAGATAGATGTAGATAAAGCAGAATTAAATACTTTATTATCAAAAATCAGCTTTACTTGTACTTATGGTATAGAAGCTTCTACTGGTAGATTCTGTGAATTTGGTTTTGTATTCGATAATGCAGAAGCAATAAATGCTTTGGTTTTAAATTATATTGGAAACATTTTTGCTACAGCTCCATCTTCAGAATTGACCCTTGTTGAATCATTCCTTTTAGAAAGTAAGTTAGCAATTAAATATAACAAAGCTACAATAAGAACTCTATCAGCTTCTGAAAAAGCAAAATATGAAGTTATAGAAGACTAAACAAAAATGAACTGTCTAAGGACAGTTCTTTTTTTTGAATTCGCTTTCATATCTTATCAAAAAATAAAATGATTGACTTCAAACAATTTTAATTTTATAATAGAAAATTGTTTGAAAGGAAGAACCTATATGTCAGATATTGGATTGGAAATTAAAAATTTGAATAATATGATTCAAAGATATTTTGCAAATCTGAAGACAACAGAAATATTAAATAAGCTAACTGGCAGCAATGGGTATATCATTGTCTATCTTATGAACCATAAAGATGAGTTGATTACTCAAAAAAGGATAGAAGAGGTCTTAGGAATTACAAGATCTACTGCCTCTATAGTACTAACAAATATGGAAAAAAACCAATTGATTACGCGTGAGATTTTGAAAAGTGATAGTAGAATTAAAAGTATTCATATTACTGAAAAAGGAAAAGAGCTTTATGAAACTATGACTTGTGAAAAAATAGATTTTGAAAAGAAGCTAAAGAAGGGCTTTACAGAAGAGGAAGTAGAACTTTTTTTAAGCTTGATTAAGCGTTTAAAACAAAATGTTAAGGAGGAAATGAAATGATTAAGATTTTAATGAAAAGTATAAGAGAATATAAAAAAGCTTCTATATTAACACCGTTATTTGTTGCATTAGAGGTTGTTATGGAATGCTTAATCCCTTTACTGATGTCTTATATATTAGGTAGGGCTCAAGAGGATGCTCCCGATACAACCTTAATTATTATTTTAAGCTTAGTTATCGTAGTTTTAGGATTTTTCTCTTTGACCTTTGGAGTATTATCAGGGAAGTTTGGTGCTATTGCAGCAGCAGGCTTTGCCAAAAATTTAAGACGAGATTTGTTCTTTAAATCACAGGATTTTTCCTTTGAAAATATAGATAGATTCTCTTCCGCATCCTTAGTCACTCGTATGACTACAGATGTTTCTTATATTCAGATGGCCTATGGTATGATTATACGTATTACAGTAAGAGTACCACTAATGATGATTTTTTCCATAGTCTTGACCTTTGTTATGTCTGTTAAAATTGGATTGATTTATCTTTCAATCATTCCTCTATTGGGAATCATATTGTTTATCATAGTAAAATGTGCAATGCCAAGATTTGATCGAGTATTCCATAAATATGATAAGCTGAATGCTTCTGTAGAAGAAAATATTAAGGGCATTCGAGTAGTTAAAACCTATGTAAGAGAAGACTATGAAAAGGATAAATTTAAGAAGTCTGCAGAAGAGGTTCGCCGTGATTTTGTGAAAGCAGAACGTATTGTTGCTTGGAACCAGCCTGTAATGATGTTTTTCATGTATGTTTCTTTAACAGTGGTTTCCTTTTTTAGTGCATATTTAATTGTGACTACGAACAGTACAGAACTTGGAATAGAAAATGTTTCTGCCGTAATTACTTATGGAACACAAATTCTAATGAGCCTAATGATGCTTTCAATGATTTTTGTTATGATTTCCTTATCCATTTCTTCTATGCGTCGTGTAGTTGAGGTTCTTAAGGAGGAAAGCACAATACAAAATCCAGAGAATCCAATTTATGAAGTAGAGGATGGTTCTATAGAGTTTAAGGATGTTTCCTTTAAGTATTCCTTAGATGCAGAAAAATTTGCTTTAGCTGATGTTAATATTAGAATCAAATCAGGAGAGACTATTGGTATTTTAGGAGGAACAGGGTCTTCTAAGACAACCTTTGTAAATTTACTTTCTAGACTTTATGATACTACTGTTGGTGAGGTTATTGTTGGTGGTAAAAATGTAAAGGAATATGATTTGAAAGCATTAAGAGATAATGTTGCAGTAGTATTACAAAAGAATGTCCTTTTTTCAGGTACGATTTTAGAAAACTTGAGATGGGGAAATGAGAATGCTACCTTAGAAGAAGCGAAGGAAGCTTGCCGTTTAGCATGTGCTGATGAATTTATTGAGCAATTTCCTGAAAAGTATGATACATACATTGAGCAGGGAGGAACTAATGTTTCTGGTGGACAGAAGCAAAGACTTTGTATTGCTAGAGCACTACTAAAGAAGCCTAAGGTACTTATCCTTGATGATTCTACAAGTGCGGTTGATACCAAGACAGATGCTATTATCCGTAAATCCTTTAAAGAAAGTATTCCTAATACAACTAAGATTATTATTGCTCAAAGAGTATCCTCTATTGAAGATGCAGATAAAATCATCGTTTTAGATGGTGGAAGAATTCATGCTGTTGGAACACATGATGAGCTTTTAGCAAGCAATACCATCTATCAGGAAGTATATAATTTACAAAATAAAAAGGAGGAGGAATAATATGAAAAAAAGAAGAATCAGCTTGAAAACTTTAGTTCCTATTGTAAAGCGTTTAGTTTCCTCCTATAAATTTCCTTGCTTTATTGTATTAATATGCTTGATTATTTCTGCAATCAGTAATATTGCTGCCAGTGTATTCTTACAGCAGATTATCTCTGTTGTAGAAACAGCCTTAGATGAACAGCAAGGATCTTTAGAGCTATTTAAAGAAATTCAGCCAAAACTATTTCAAATCTTAATTGTAATGGTAAGCTTATATGGTGTAGGAATTGTTTCCTCTATTGTATATAATCAAATAATGGCTGTAATTGGTCAAGGCTTCTTAAATAAAATTCGTCAAGAAATGTTTAATAAGATGGAGTCTTTACCAATCAAATACTTTGATCGACATCTTCATGGAGATATTATGAGTCATTACACAAATGACGTTGATTCTCTAAGGCAATTTGTATGTCAATCCTTACCACAATGTATTTCAACAGGCTTAAGTATTATTTTTGCTATAGCAATTATGCTTACCTATAGCGTTTGGTTATTCTTAATTGTCATCATAGGTGCAATAGCTATGTTACTTGTAACTAGAAGAATTGGTGGTAATTCAGCAAAATACTTTATGCAGATGCAAATCAGTACTGGTAAATGTGAAGGCTACATAGAAGAGATGATGCATGGTGCTAAGGTAGTTAAGGTTTTCTCTCATGAAGAAGCCTGCAAAGAGGAATTTGATAAAATCAACAATCAGCTTTTCAATGACACTAAAACAGCAAACCATTTTTCTAATATTTTAATGCCTATTTTAGGAAATATAGGAAATATTCAATATTCCTTAATCTCTATTATCGGGGTAGTATTTTATATTACATCTGTTCCTAATGTATCCATCACAGGAATTGGTATGATGAGCATGTCTATCATTATTGCCTTCCTACCAATGTCTAAACAGTTTAGTCAAAGTGTATCAAACATCTCACAACAGGTTTCTATGATAGCTATGGCTATGGCAGGTACACAAAGAATTTTGGATTTATTAGCAGAAGAACCTGAAACAGATGAAGGTTATATCACTTTAGTGAATACAGAGTTAACTGATGGTAAGCTCATAGAAACAACATCTCGTAGTAACTCTTGGGCTTGGAAAGTACCACAGGAAGATGGAAGTGAAACACTTATTCCTTTAACAGGAGATATTAAGCTAGAGGATGTAGATTTTGGATATTATCCAGAGAAGATTGTTTTACATGATGTCAATATATTTGCTAATCCAGGCCAAAAGATAGCCTTTGTAGGCGCTACAGGAGCTGGAAAAACAACGATTACTAATTTGATTAATCGTTTCTATGAAATTCAAGAGGGCAAGATTTTATATGATGGTATTGATATAACCCATATTAAAAAGGATGATTTAAGAAGAAGCTTAGGTATCGTTTTACAGGATACAAACCTCTTTACAGGTACCGTAATGGAAAATATTCGTTATGGAAGATTAGATGCGACAGATGAAGAAGTATACGAGGCTGCAAAAATAGCCAATGCATATGATTTTATCACACGTTTGCCTGAAGGCTTTAATACAATGCTTACAGGGGATGGAGCAAATCTTAGTCAAGGACAGCGTCAGCTTTTAAGTATAGCACGAGCTGCAGTTGCAGATGCACCTGTTATGATTTTAGATGAGGCAACCTCATCTATTGATACAAGAACAGAAAGCCTTGTTCAAAAGGGAACTGACCAGCTTATGGAAGGAAGAACTGTTTTTGTCATAGCTCATAGATTATCTACAGTTAGGAATTCAGATTGTATTATGGTTTTGGACCATGGCAGAATTATTGAACGTGGTAGTCATAACGATTTATTAAAGGAAAAAGGGACCTATTATCAGCTTTATACAGGAGCCTTTGAATTAGAGTAAAATAAAAAAAGAACTATGTATCCATTTCACATAGTTCTTTTCTTATTCTTCAAAAAGAGATAATTGCTGATATTCTTCCTCTTCGTATAATGTATGTAGTCTTTCAAATATCAAATCATTATCACACATAATATCGTTTGCTTTACAAAATTTCAAAAAGAAATCGTATAAATATTTATGGTACTTAGAATTGCAGATGTAGTTGTTTTTAAACTCATGCATATATTGTTTTTTTAATTTTGGAAAATGCTCATCTAGCTTTTGATAGAAGTACTCTCTATTTCCTTCTCTTAGAGTCAAACCAAAGCCAAAGCAGATAATACCTTTGACATGAGCTTCCTTACACATGTTGAGTATTCCTCTTAAATTATCTAATGTATCATTAATATATGGAAGAATAGGAGATAGCCATACATAGGTTTCTATTCCTGCTTCATTTAATTTTTTTAATACCTCAAAGCGTTCTTTAGTTGTGCAAACATTTGGTTCAACAATCTTGCATAAGTTTTCATCATATGTAGTTAGTGTTATAGAAATTCTAGCTACTGTTTGCTTATTAATTTTCTTTAACAAATCTAAGTCTCTAAGAATTAAATTCGATTTCGTTTGCAGGTGTAGTCCGTATCCATATTTGTAAATGATTTCAAGCATTTTTCTAGTGATTCCTAATTCTTTTTCTAAAGGAATATAAGGATCAGACATCGAACCAGTAGAGATGATTGCCTTTTTTCTTTTCTTGCTAAGCTCAGCTTCTAATAGCTCTAGGGCATTTTCTTTGACTTCAATATCTTCAAACTCATGATTCATATTATAGCACTTGCTTCTAGAATCACAATAGATACATCCATGCTCACAGCCTCTATAAATATTCAAGCCATTATTTGCACTTAAAATGCTTTTGGCAGTAGTATAATGCATCCTATCCCTCCTCTTCCTACATTATAGCATAAGCATCCCATAAAAAAGAAGTTAATTTTTTCAAAAAATAACAAATATTTCTTGACATTATTTTATATTTTGCTATAATAATCAATGCAAGTTAAAAATGGACCCTTAGCTCAGTTGGTAGAGCAACTGACTCTTAATCAGTGGGTCTGGAGTTCGAGTCTCCAAGGGTCCACCATTTATATTTGATTTTAGAAGAGGGTAGGTCATATATCCTCTCTTTTTCTTAGATTTATTTTAACTTATAATGAATTCTTATATTTGGTATATGATAAAAATAAATATCTTTTAAAAATGGGATTTTATCATAAACTATATTTAGTGTCATAAATTAAAATATAAGGAAGATGATTATGAATATTATTAAGGAGAAAAATAAAGTCTATATTTTGAATGAGAATAATGAGGAAATTGCATTTATTACTTTTCCCCAAGTTGAAGAAGGTGTAGTTCTTATAGACCATACTTATGTGAGTGAGGAATTAAGAGGTATGAAAATAGCAGAACGACTTATGGAACAGGTCTATGAGGTGATACGTTCAAATGGATATAAAGCAATTCCTCAATGCTCTTATGCAAAGCACTGGTTTGAGAAGCATCCTTTAAATCAAGATGTTTTATATGAATGTCCCTATACCTCAGTTGGATAGAGGAATCGCCTCCGAAGTGATCAGTCGATGGTTCGAATCCATTTAGGGACGCCAGAAAAATTTTTACGCCTTTAGGCGTTTTTATTTTTTTTCTATTGAAAGATGATATAAAAAATAATAAAATAGAGATAGTTGTTTTGTGTGAAGGATGTGAGTGTATGTTAACAGCAATTATTTTGGCTATCGTTTTATCAGTTGCTACTTTAGTAATGCTAATCGTAGACATCATTATCCCTTCTCCAGAACTATCTACGGCTATCCTAATTGTGTTTGTTATTACTTTAATCGGATGGATGTATATATCCTATTTTCTAATTAATCAAAAAAGAAGAGAACTGTTTTCAAAGAAAATATCTCAATTAGACAGAAGTAATGAAAAATTAGAAAATTTATTTGTACTTTTGGATTATATTGAGGGAAGAGAAACAAATTTAGATGTAGTTAAGGTTTCTTTAAATGGGATTTATTTTTCACCCTCCTCTATGCGTAAGCATCCAGAAAAGGCAAAGAAGAAGGAGCTTTATAATTTATTGATAGAGTACTATTTAACATTAACCAGAGACAAATATACAGAAAGTATTGTTTGGGATTATAATATTAACTTTTTCACTTGGCGATGCATCGGTATAACCTCTTGTGTAGGGATGATAGGTATTAGCATATTAATGATATGTCACTCTTATATTCCCCATCCCAATGAGGTGCTTTATGTGGCATTATATGTAGTTTTTGGTTCTTTATTTGTCCCTTTAATAGCAAAATTTTTTGGGCATTTCATCTAGCACTAATGAAAACGTTTTTCACTAGTGCTTTTTTCTTTTTAGAAAGACGAATGTATAGTATAATAAAGTGGTAGAAAAAAATCAACCAAAGAAAGAGTGATTGTATGTTAAGATTAGAAAATATTATAAAGGATTATAAGGTTGCAGACACCTATGTTCATGCACTTAAAGGAATTAATTTAGCCTTCCGAGAAAATGAATTTGTTTCTATTTTAGGACCATCTGGTTGTGGTAAGACTACTATGCTAAATATTATTGGTGGTCTAGATAAATATACCTCAGGTGATCTTTTCATCAATGGAAAAAGTACAAAGGATTTTAAAGATCGAGATTGGGATATCTATAGAAATCATAGAATAGGTTTTATTTTCCAAAGCTACAATTTGATTCCCCATCAAACTATTTTAGGAAATGTAGAGCTAGCACTTACAATTGCAGGTTTAACAAAGGAAGAACGTATTGAGCGTGCAAAGAAGGCCATAGATCGTGTTGGACTAGAAGGACAGTACAACAAGCATCCTAATCAATTATCTGGTGGGCAGTGTCAAAGAGTTGCTATCGCAAGAGCTTTAGTCAATGAACCTGAAATCTTACTTGCAGATGAACCTACAGGAGCTCTAGATACTCAAACATCTATTCAGATTATGGAGCTTATCAAAGAGATTTCTCAAGAAAAGCTTGTTATTATGGTTACCCATAATCCAGATTTAGCTAAGCAATATTCTACACGTATAGTACGTTTATTGGATGGAGAGCTTGTAACAGATTCTAATCCATACACTCTTGAAGAAGAGAAAAAAGAAACTGAAATAGAAGAGGAAAACTCAGTTCAAAAGAAAGAAAAGGCTAAGATGTCATTCTGGACTGCTTTTAAGCTTTCCTTAAGAAATCTATTTACAAAGAAGGCAAGAACTGCTTTGATTTGTGTAGCTGGATCTATCGGTATTATTGGCGTATCTAGTGTGTTAGCAGTTTCTAGTGGAGTTCAAGGATATATTACCTCTATGCAGGATGATATGTTATCTGGAAATCCTGTACAAATATCAGAAAGTGCTTATGACCTATCCGCTATGATGACAAGCATGAGCCCTATGGATAAAATCAACTCTTTAGATATTGTTGATGGAAAAATCAATGTCAATGAGGTTATAAAACGTTTGATTACTCAAGGTCAAGCAATGGAGAAAATGCAAATTAGCAATAATATTACCCAAGATTACATTGACTATGTTTATAGCATTGATGAAGGCTATGCTGCAGCAATTAGCTTAGAATATGGAATTGATGTTACAAACAACATCTATACAGATTATCAGGTACATTACAACAAGCCTGAAGAAAAGAAGAATACTAGCCTTTCTGCAATCAAAAACATTTATACCTCAGTATTAGGGGAAACAGAGTTTTCAAGATATGCAAGCTATGTTACAGGTCTTACTAATGTTTTCCAGCAGGCTCCTAATGATAAGGATTATATTTTAAGTCAGTATAATTTCTTATATGGTGATGAGATTGCAACAAAAGAAAATGAAATTATGATTGTTGTCAATAGTGATCAAGAATTAACAGATTTATTGTTGGCTCAGCTTGGATATTATACGCAAGATCAATTTATCAATACTACCTTCCGTCATTTAAATGACCCAAGCTATAATCCAGAAATAGATAAGAATCGTTTTGACTTTAGTGAATTGATTGGGAAGAAATTCTATTATTATCCTAATGATATGATTTATGAAAAGCAAGCTGAAACTCCATTTTCAGGACCATTTAAATATCACCATGAAATGGATAAAGCAGTAGGACAAGAGCTTGTGGTTAAGGCGATTTTAAAGCCTAAGGCTTCCATTTCCTATGGCTGTATGACAAGTGGCTTTTTCTATACGGAAGCATTTGCTAAGAAGTTTATTCAAGATGGATTGAAATCAGAGGTTGTAAAATATTTAATAGATAATGATTTAGCCTATTATGGAATGTATACTAAAGAAAATGGACAATTTGATAATAAGGCAATAACCTATGCCTACAATTATACTCCTAGTGGAGAGCAAACACCAAAAACAGCTATAGGCTATGTGGGTAGTGCAAACGCTATGTCTGAGCTTTTAAGTATGATGATGGGTGGAAGCGAAGGCGGTAGCAGTTCTTCTATGACTGCTATGTATACAACATTGTCCTTAAGACAATTAGGTGGTACAGATATTGCAAATGATATTTCTATCTATCCTATTAATTTTGATTTGAAGGATGGAGTGACTAAGCATTTAGATGCATGGAATTCGGATGAAACTCTAACCTTCAAAAATAGTAAGGGAGAAATGGTAACCTTAAAAGCAGAAGAACGTGAACAAATTACATACACAGATAATATTGCGGTATTGATAAATATGATCAATAGTTTAATTAACCTCATTACAACGGCCTTGATTGCATTTACAGCTTTATCCTTAGTTGTATCTTGCTTCATGATTGCAATCATCACATATGTTTCTGTCGTAGAACGTGTAAAGGAAATTGGTGTCATTCGTTCCTTAGGTGGTCGTAAGAAGGATGTTACACATCTATTTAATGCTGAAACCTTTATTATTGGTCTAATCTCTGGTGTATTTGGAATTATTGTTACCTATATTATTTCTTTAATTTTAAATATTATTGTGGATAATCTTACGGGTGTTACACCAATTGCAGCATTACCTTTATGGCAAGCAGCAGTTATGATTTTAGTAAGTATTCTCCTAACGGTAATCTCTGGTGTTATCCCAGCAAGATCTGCTGCAAAGAAGGATCCAGTTGTGGCTCTAAGAACGGAGTAAAACCTATGGATATGGAAGAGTTAAATGAGTTAAAAAAGAACTTCGATACAACTGAGACTATTTTAGAGGCACTTTCTTCAAAAGTTCGCCGTGATATTATTTTGGAGCTTGCCAAAGTTTATCCTAAGGGATTAAGGATATGTGAAATCAAGCAAAAGAAATGCATTACTAGACCAACGATGTCTTTCCATATGAAGCTTTTATGTAAGGCAGAATTGATTAAGTTTTACAAGGATGGAACTAAAAATTACTATTATTTAGCAATCCATCCAGAAAGATTAACAGAGATTGAAAATTTGTTTTCAAAATTACATTCATTTATGGGGGATGCATATGCTTCATCCAATTAGACATTTTATTACAATAACTAAGCATAGGCATAAGGTTATGCATTATTGCTTCAAGGTTGGTATCGGGTTCCAAGGATTATTTCATGATTTGTCTAAATATTCTTTTACAGAATTTTGGAGAGGTGCAAGATATTATGCTGGAACTCGATCTCCTAATGCAAATGAGCGTGATAGAAAGGGCTATTCTCTAGCCTGGATGCATCACAAGGGAAGAAATAAGCATCATTACGAATATTGGACAGATATACAAGGAGGAGAGTATGCTCCTGTTCTAATGCCTATTCAATATTTAAAAGAGAGCCTATGTGATAGAATTGCAGCTAGTAAGGTTTATTTAAAAAAGAAATATACCTGCTCTTCTGCATTAGAATATTTTGAAAAAAGAGAGCGCTCCTATCACCAAATGCATCCAACGACGGCTTTAGTTTTAAAGACTTGGTTGACTTGGGTAAGTGAATTGGGTGAAAAGAAGGCCTTTAAAAAAATTAAAAAAATAAAAAGCTATAAAGATATGGAGGTATAAAATGAAAATAGATTTACATAATCATTCCACCTATTCAGATGGACTATACCCTCCAAAGGAGCTTTTAGAAATTGCTAAAAAAGAGCATGTTGACTGTTTTGCTTTAACAGACCATGATAGTGTATTTGGATGCTCGGAGCTTAAGCTTTATGCAGAGGAATATGGGATACATGTTTTAGCAGGTATGGAGCTTTCTACAGAATACAAAGGGCATTCTGTTCATATTGTTTGTTTGTTTAAAAACAATATAGTTCCAGAAGAACTGATTGAATTTTCTTACAACAAGAAGGAAGAACGGAAAAAAAGAGCCATCAAGATGATGGAAAAAATAAAGGATATTTATCATGTAAAGATAGATTTGGATGCTTTACTAAAAGAAAGCGAAGTGATTACACGTGCGAACATGTGCTATAACATTGCAAAATGTAATCATATTTCGGAACGTGAGGCAGAAATCTATATAGATAATAAATCCAAGGCCTACATTCCATCAACTAAATTATCCATAAAGGATGGCTTGAAAATGGTCAAAGAGGCTGGCTGTTTCACTATTTTAGCACATCCTTGTCTACTACCTAAAGATATTGTAGAAGAAATTGTTTCTATGGGTTTTGATGGCATTGAAGTTCGTTATCCTAAGAATCAGGATGGAGATGAAGAATATTTTAAAGCACTCGCTTTAAAACATAATTTACTCATTTCTGCTGGCTCTGATTTCCACGGTGATCATGGAACAAAGCATGCGATGATAGGAACCTCTACTTTAACCTTAGAAGAGTTTTTACCTATCAAAGAAAGGCTGGGATTACAATGGTAATTACAAAGGCTGAATTTATTATATCTGCTGTAAAAAATGCAGGACTACCTTCTCATAATGAACCAGAGTTTATGTTTTGTGGTAGATCTAATGTTGGAAAGTCTTCGTTTATCAATGCTTTGACAAACAGAAAGAAGCTTGCTAAAACCTCTTCCAATCCCGGAAAAACACAGACCTTAAATGTTTACCATATTAATGATTCTATCTTTTTTATAGATGTTCCTGGATATGGATATGCCAATGTCAGTAAAACAGTAAAGGCAACCTTTGGGAAAATGATAGAAGAATATGTTGTCGGAAGACCACACCTAAAGCTTGTTTTTCTTTTGGTTGATTTTAGGCATAAGCCAACAAATGATGATGTTACAATGTATCAATTCTTAAAGTATTATCATAAGGATGTATGTGTCATCGGAACCAAGGCAGATAAAGTAAAAAAAAGTGAGTATAGTAAGAATAAAAAGCTAATAATGGAAACTTTAAAACTAGAGGAAAATGATAGCTTCATTCTAACTTCTTCAGAGACAAAGTATGGTATGAATGAGGTTTTACAAAAAATTGATGAATTTTCAGAAATTTTCATATAGCATTTTATGTGTGTTATGATATAATTAAAATATAGTTTTAGGAGGATTTATATAATGAGAACAACTGAAATAATCGTCATTGTAGTTTGGGCAGTTGTAGCTTGTGCAATAATAGCGTTGTTAATTTTTGCTAAGCTACCAAAAAGGAATAAGGTTGCTAAGGCTTATTCTAAGAAAGTAGACAAGCCAAGAGCTACAGAAAAGAAAACAGTCATAGAAAAACCTGCTGAGGAGGTTAAGCCAGAACCAGTAGTTGAAAAAAATACAATAGATAATTTGGAATCTTCTATTGAGGATGCTGATGAACAAGATAATGATTTCCAAGAAGAAGAGGAGCCAGAACGTGTAGTTCAGGTTGTAAATGGTAGAAAAGTTTTTGTTCAATATAATTATAGCTTTAAAGCAAAGCTTATTTTAGCTTCTCCTGAGGTTCAGCAGCAATATCGTGATATCATCAACTTTGTTCGTCCTTACGGAGTAAAGACATCTACAAGCTGGAAGCAAGAACGTATTTATTTAGGAAGAAATACATTTGCTATGCTTGTATTTAAGGGTAAAAAGTTATGTGTTGCCTATGCATTTGATCCAAAGAGATTTGAGGAAACAAAATATCATGTGATTGATTTAAGTGAAGTAAAGCGTTTTGTAAAGACTCCTACACTTATGAAGATTACATCTGACAGAAAGCAAAAATATGTTTTAGAGCTTTTAAATACTATTTTTACAGAAAACAACTTAACTCGTAAAGAAGTAGAGCCACAAGAAATTATTATTCCTAAGCAAACTAAGGAAGAGTTGATTGAAGATAATTTAATTAAGGTTTATACCTCAGATGAAGTTACAGAAGGTACTGTTGTTGAGCAAGCTAATGTCGGAGATATCATTCGTAAAAATGTTACAATTACTGAGGCAAAGCAATTGATTACAGATGATTCAGCATTAGAATATGTTCAAGTGGAGGAAAGCCCTTCTAATAAAAATACAGTATATAGTAAAAAGGATATTATCAATATTGATGTTTTATCTAAAAACTTTAATGCTGATGACTTAGTAAATCTTGAGACCCTAAAGGAAAAGAAGCTGATATCTTCTAAGGTGGATTATATTAAAGTTTTAGCTAGAGGTGTTTTAGATAAACCCCTTATTATTGAAGCACAGGATTATTCTATTGATGCTATTAAAATGATTGTATTGACTGGCGGAGAAGTCCGTAAGGTAAAATAAAAGGGATAAAAGGCATAGTGTCGAACTATGCCTTTTCTTATATAAAAATAAAATGCATACTTCACAAATAGCTTAATCTATGATAAGATTAAATAATAATAAAAAAGGAAAATAAGGGCATACTACTATTGCCTAATAAAAGAGGTGTTGAAGTCTTGAAGAATTTATTCCAGGTATATTACGATAAAAATGAAAAAAAGACTATAGCTGAATATGATAGCTTTGTGATTAGAAGAGTATCTAAAAAGCAAGAAGAGGAATTAACTTCATTAAGTCAAAAGTATAGTGATTCAAAAAGAAATAGAGGGATGCCAAAATGGTTGAATTTGATCAACCGTATCTCCTTTACAGCAACCTTTACAAGCTTTATATTTTTAATTGTATCCTTGATTGTTAATGCTAGAGAGAATAAAGGAATTCATATAAATGAATATCTTTGGTTAGGCATGATTTTTGGTGTGTCTGTTGTGATATTTGTTTTCAGCATTGTTATAGCTCATCTTATAAAGAAGAAAAGAAAAGGCTTAAAGCCTGCAGAAGTATCTCAAGAGGTATTTAATAAAATACTAGAAACCTCAAAAGAATTTTTATCTGTGCCAGATTCTGCAAAGAGTTTAGAAATCCTAATGGAAGAGGTTGACAATGAAAAAGAAGCTAAGGATGAAATTAGAAAATTTTCAAATGTACTTTTAAGTGTATTTGTTGAAAATGATTTACTATGCTTTGCAGATTTATATGTGGTTATTGGAATTCCTATTAAAGATTTAAGTGAATTTGAGAGGGTGGAAGAGCCTTATCGCTTTGACTACTGGCATAAGAGTAAAGAAGAAAAATCCTATGAAGAATATGGAATAGAGCTGATCAATAAAGCTACACACACTTATCAGGCAGATCACTACGTATCATTAACAATGAATATTCCTAATCAGGATTTGAGAGTCTATTTTCCTGCTTATGAAATTGATGTATTTCAAACTATATTAAAATAGAAAAGAGACAAGGATGAAATGTTTTACGCAAATCAGCAATTTGACTTCTCAGAAGAAGTGAATATAGGTTCAGATATATACACTACGTTTCAGGACAAACAGCTTATACTAAAAGAGGTATATCGCTATTACGGACCTATCACTATGCAGTATTTACCCTATGGTGGAGTTCAATCAATTTATGATAATCAAATTATTTTAAATACTAAATCAGGGTATGTGGCAACAAGAAGTGTTGTGTATGATGGTAAAGAAATGAGTTCAGAAGAATTTATTAAAATTTTTCCTGATATCGTAAATGAAGTATTTCCTTCATAAGAAAAAGCCTCGTTGGCAAAAACAACGAGGCTTAATTATTTTCTATCTCAGGAGCACTTTCCAAGGTAACTATGTCATGGGAAATTTCTTGAGGTATTTCATTTTTATAGCTTTTCTTTAACAAGACTGGGGTAACAAAGGAAGTAATTAAAATTAAACACAAAATAAACGGTTGAATAGAAGCAGAAATAATTCCTGCTGAGATTCCTTTATTTGCACATATTAGACACACCTCAGCTCGGCACATCATGCCAAGTCCACATCGGTAAGAATCCTTCCAACTGTTTTTTGTGACCTTAGCACCAATGGCACATCCAAATAGCTTTCCTGCAATACCTGCAATAATGAACAAAAATCCAAATAAGATAAAGGTAGAATCGATTTCATTAAAACTAGAAAGACTGGTCAATCCAACCTTCGCAAAGAATACTGGAGTAAAGAGAATATAGGATGCAATATCCGTACGTCTTTCAATATAATCTGCATCCTTCCCACCTGAAAGCATTAATCCTGCAAAAAAGGCACCTGTAATATCAGCAATACCAAACCATTCTTCAGCTGCATAAGAGAAGAAGAAGGCAGTTGCAATCCCAAAGATAGGAAGTCTTCGATGATGACCATATCTTTTGCTGAGTTTTTTAAATAAAATGCGAAGTGCGATACCTAACACAATCGCAAAAACAAAGAATCCAATCGTTTTTCCAAATACAATCAAAATATCTATAGCTAAATTGCTAGAAGCACTATTTAGTGCATGATTTAAGGATACGACAATAGATAAGACTATAACACCTAAAATATCATCCAAAATAGCTGCAGAGACTATAGCTGTACCTATCTTTGAATTTAATTTACCAAGCTCCTTTAAAGTGGCCACTGTTACTGAAACAGAAGTTGCAGTTAAAATGACTCCATAAAATAAATTTCTTAATATATAGTCTTTACCGAATCCACCTGGTAATATTCCAGCGACTAAAAACCCAAAAAGCATTGGTACGACCACACCTAAAATTGTAATAACTATAGCAGCAATGCCTGTGGCCTTAATCTGCTTTAAATCGGTTTCAATTCCAGCAGAAAACATAATAAGAATTACACCAATCTCTGCAATGAAATTGATTCCTGCCATAGCATCATTATTGAATATAGGTTCATTTGGGATTAAGGTAATTAATCCTAATAAAATACCTGTTAAAAGCATACCGACTACCTGTGGCAAACCAATTTTACGACAGCCTATACTCAATAGCTTAGATAGGACAAGAATTAAAGCTAGAGGTAGTAGCACCTGAAAGGCTTCTATGCTTTGAGATACTTCTAAAAACATAACTCTCTCATTTCCTTTCATAAAATGAACATTTACTATTGTATCACTATTTTATTATCATAGTAATTGAAAATGTTTTCATTAAATCTATGGATTAGATTTTTGTGTTAATTTTTCCTATGCTAATTTCTAATATAGGCGTATAATAAAAAATGAACATGAGGTATACGTCTATGAAGATTACAGATGAAAAAAGACGAAACTTAATATTAAATGGCAATATGTGGAAGGTAGTCATTGCGATATGCGCTCCTTTATTTATCTACAATTTATTTAATTCCTTATATAACTTAGTAGATAGTATATTTGCAAATGAGATTTCAACGGATTCTGTATCCTCTGTTGCTGCATTAGGACAAATTAAAAATTTATTGTCTTCCTTTGGTTCAGGGCTTGCTGCTGGTGGAGCAATTATTGTTGCAAGATGCTTTGGTGCAGGTGAATATGAAAGAGCTAGAAAAAATGCCAATGTTTTAGTGACATTGGTAAGTGTTGTTGCCGCTATATTAGCAGTCATATGCATTCCACTAGCATACCCTATTTGTAAAGCCTCTGGTATATCGCAGGCTCAGGCAGCAGCCTCAACGGGTTACTTTATTATTCAAATCATTGAACTATTATTCATTGCATATAATAATGTGTTTATAGCATTACAAAAATCTAAGGGAAATACAAAATCTATTTTTTATTTGAATTTTGTTACCATGGGAGTAAAGCTTCTTTTGAATGTAATATTTATATATGCTTTTCATGTGAATAGCATTATTTGGATAGCAGTAGCTACTCTTATTTCTCAGATTACTCTTTTCTTTATTTTGGGTTTTATGATGCTAAGAAGGAATAACATTTTTAGAATTAGTATAAAACAATTTAGCCTGTCTTGGAGATATGTTAAGCCCATTTTGATTTTATCCATACCTATTTTCTTAGGCAAGTTTGTTTTTTCCTTTGGTAAGGTTGCTGTAAATTCTATCTTTGGTGCTAGATATTTAGAAATATTGAAATCTCAAATTGATATTACAGATGAGGTGGCAGTCAAGGCAGCAGAAGCTTCAGCTGGTCTTGTTGTAGGAGCACTTGCTGTATCAAACAATTTAAATGGTATTGCAACTACCCCAATCAATGCGTTTGAAGAAACAGAATCTACCATCATATCCCAAAATCTAGGAAATAAAAACCTAAAGCGTGCTATTGATTGTTTTTTCAAAGGATTTATCTTGTCTACAGCGATTGGCTTTGTTGCGTGGATATTTATCCGATTTATATTTCAAAATGCTTTAATAGGGCTATATAGCCAGGATCAGGATCCAGCTCAGGCAGAAGAGTTTATGAAATATGTAAAAATGATTCATAATTATGATTCTTGGTCTATCCCATCACTTGCTATAAATGCTGGGGTACTGGGTGTTCTATATGGCTTTGGTAAAACTAAGCTTACTATGTTTATTAATATTGCAAGAGCATTTATTTTTAGAATCCCAATTTTAGTGTTACTCCTTTATTGCTTTCCACAGCTTGGAGTAGAATGTGCTGGATTATCTATGGGAATATCTAACATTTGTATTGCTTTGATGAGTATCATCTGTCTTGTTATTTTCTTGATTCAAATAAAGAAAAAAGGGTACATGGGTCTACATTTAGAAAAATCTAAAGAAGAGCCTATCTCACAAGAGTCTATAGAGGTAACTGAGATAGACAGTGAAGTAATAGAGAAAAAGGAATAAGGAAAGAGAATATATGGAAAAGTTTTTAAATCGAAAAGTAATCTATGAAGGTAAAATTTTAAGATTGGATTTAGATCAAGTAGAATGTGAAAACGGAAAGCTTGCCTATAGAGAAATTGTTAGGCACAATGGTGGTGCTGCAATTTTATGCATCACAAAAGAAAATAAAATTCTATTCATCAAGCAATTTCGTTATGCATATAATGAAGTTCTCTATGAGATACCAGCAGGTAAATTAGAACAGGGAGAAGACCCCCTTTCTGCTGCATCTAGAGAATTTGAGGAAGAAACTGGTCAACGTGCTCTTGACATTTCTTATCTTACTACAATCTATCCTACATGTGGGTATTCTAGTGAAAAGATATTTCTATATCTAGTGACAAAATTTGAACAGTCTAAGCAGCATTTAGATGAGGATGAATTTGTAGAGCCTTTATGGATAGATTTAAGGACTGCTTTAGACATGATTCAAAATGGAACAATCAAGGACGCAAAGACCATCTGTGCTATCCAAGCTTATTTAATTCAACAAAATAAGATTCAAATAAAATAAAAAAATAAGGATGCTTTCATCCTTATTTTTAAATTTCTTGTGGTTTTCCTTGCTCTTGGTTCAAAGTGGAAGTAGAGTAAATCATATCAAGAAGTTTTGTTATTTTTAATTCGATATCTAGGATAGGATGTAAGCCCTCTTTTATATTTGTAAAGATGCTTACATCTTTTTTTATTGTGTTTAAATAAGCTTTTCCTTGATTAGAATATCCTAATATTCTTAAGAAATCTAATTTTATATTTTTCTTTTCTTGCTTTGATATGTTAAATAAAATATA
>CAMWKG010000013.1 GCA_947174785.1 uncultured Mollicutes bacterium | reverse complement strand
TTTGAAGTTGTAAAACAAAACTCACAATATTATCTCTCATAGATTTATTATATCATATTTAAGAGTATAAGTCTATTTGATTTTTGTGATTTCAATGACAATCTTTGTTAAGAGTTCCATTTCTTCTAAACATGCAAATTCGTATGGACCATGGCAGTTATAACCACCTGTACCAAGATTTGGTGTTGGGAGTCCCATAAAGGTTAATCTTGCACCATCTGTACCACCACGTATTGGAGAAGCTGTAGGGGTTATACCCAATGCTTCCATAGCTTGTTTTGCTCGTTCTAAGCATACTGGATTTTGTTTTATAATCTCTGCCATATTAAAATAACTATCTTTAATTTCTAGTTTGACAGTATCTTTACCATATTTCTTATTGATATAAGAGGCAGCTTCTTTTAAGATGCTTTTTTTCTTTTCTAACAATACTCGATCATGATCTCTGATAATGTAAGAAAGCTTTGCCTCTCCAACCATACCATCTATATGTGTCAAATGAATAAAGCCTTCGTAGTTTTCTGTATATTCAGGCTTTTGTTCTTTGGGAAGCATTTGATGTAATTCCATCGCAATTTCACTTGCATTTTTCATTTGGTTTTTGGCAGAACCAGGATGGATGTCTAGACCATGAACTTGAATTGTAGCAGAAGCAGCATTGAAGTTCTCATAGTTAATCATATCATATTCTCCACCATCAATAGTATAAGCATATGAACAAGGAAATTTGGTTAAATCAAAATGCTCAATGCCACTGCCAATTTCTTCATCAGGAGTGAAGGCGACATGAATCTCTACATGGGGCTCATTTGTTTTTACATAATGTGATAACATGGACATTATAATGGCTATACCTGCTTTATCATCTGCCCCTAATACTGTTGTCCCATCTGTAGTGATTAAAGTTTTTCCCTTTAAGTCTTTTAAGAAAGGAAACTGTTTAGGATTTAATTCAATTCCTTTTAAAGGTATCGTTTTTCCATTATAGTTTTCAATGACATTAGGCTTTACATCAGTTCCAGAAAATCCAGGGATAGTATCCATATGTGCGATAAATCCGATGGATTCTTTATTTCCTTTAATATTGGAAGGTAGTGTTGCATATACAAAACAGTTATCAGATAAATAAATATCTTTTAAACCTAACGCCTTTAATTCCTCTACTAAAACTTTTGCAAGATTAAATTGCTTTTGGGTAGAAGGTGTTTGATTCGTTTCCTCATCAGACATTGTGTCTATTTTTACATATCTTAAAAAATTGTTTAATAAAGTTTGTTTCATAATATCATCCTTTCTTCATCTATTATAACGCAACTTAACATTTTATTCACTAGCAAAAAAAATCAAATTATGGAAAAAAACTTCTAAATATGGTGAAATACCTTGCTAGAAAGTTAATTTTGCGGTATAATTCTATATAGAAAAGTTTGAAAGGAGTTATCTTATGAAGGGTAAGGTTAAATGGTTTAATGCTGAAAAAGGCTATGGCTTTATTGTTTCTGAGGAGGGCAAGGAAATATTTGTTCATTTCAGTTCAATAGTTGCTGATGGTTATAGATCATTAAATGAAGGCGATGAAGTTACCTTTGATGTAGCTGAAAGCGATAAAGGTCTACAAGCAAAGGATGTTCATAAAGCTTAAATCGCAAAGGAGATTTTAGTATCTCCTTTTCTTTTTTTATCATATTATAATAATGGTGATAATATGTTAAAGGGAAGTATTGTTGCTTTAGTGACACCTTTTAATGATGATAATGAAATAGATTATAATGAATTAAAAAAATTATTAGATTTTCATATAGAAAATAAATCAGATGGTATTTTATTATTAGGAACAACTGCAGAAGCGGAAAGCTTATCTGATGAAGAAAAAAAGAAGCTTGTTAGATATGCTGTAGATTATTTAGATGGAAAAATAAAAATTATGGTTGGAATTATAGCAAATGTTCCGAAAAAAGCTATTGAACTTGCTAGCTTGTTTGATGATTTGGATATAGACTCTTTTTTGGTAAGTGCTCCATATTACATCAAAAGTAATACAGAAGGGCTTTTAAAACATTTTACCTACATTGCTGATCATGTAGTCCATCCTATCGTTTTATATAATGTTCCTAAAAGAACGGGAATTCAATTGAATGAAGAGGTGGTTCAGTTTTTATCTTACCATCCTAATATTATTGGAATTAAGGAAGCCTCAGGGGATTTAGCCTATCAGACCAAAATAGCTTTATTTTGTAATGAGAAATTTGTTTTATATGGCGCTGATGATCTTTCCATGCTAGCTTCCTTAGGATTGGGTGCGGTAGGTATTATTTCTGTAATTAATAATGCTTTTCCAAAAGAAGTGAAGCTGATGATTGATTCCTTTGATAAGGATAGAAATATTTCGCTGTTGGCCTATAAAAAAATAAGTAAACTAACAGAAGATATTTATCTTGAATCTTCTCCAATTCCAATTAAATATTTATTGTTTGTTATGGGCTTCAAGACAAGAAAGCTAAGAATGCCTTTAGCTGAAGCTTCGATTGGTCTAAGAAGGAAAATAGAAGAGGATTATTTAGCTTTTGTAGATGAAGATTAAAATGGTGCTTAGGCACCTTTTTTCTTTCTTAGAAAAAATTATTTATTGAAAAAAATGCCGCATTTTCTGAAACGCTTTCAACAATTATAAAAAAATAACAAAAAAAGTAAAAAAAAGCAAATTGTTTCAACGTTCTTTGTTGAAATATTTTGTTAAAAAGTTTATAATAGATACGAATAAAAATATTTTAACTCATTAGGAGGAATAATATGAGTGAGAAAAAGAAAAGAATGGCGATAGACGGTAACTACGCTGCTGCATATTCATCATATGCATTTACAGAAGTTGCTGGTATCTATCCTATTACTCCATCATCACCAATGGCGGAGTATACTGATGAATGGGCTTCTCAAGGTAAGAAGAACTTATTTGGAATGCCTGTTAAAGTAGTAGAAATGCAATCTGAAGGAGGAGCTGCAGGTACTGTTCATGGTTCTTTACAAGCAGGTGCATTAACTACAACCTATACTGCATCACAGGGATTATTACTAAAGATTCCTAACATGTATAAGATTGCTGGTGAATGTTTACCAGGTGTTATTCATGTTTCAGCACGTACACTTGCTGCACAATCATTATCTATCTTTGGTGATCATCAAGATGTTATGGCATGCCGTCAAACAGGTTTTGCTATGCTATGCTCTGGTTCAGTTCAAGAGGTTATGGATTTAGCTGGTGTTGCACACTTATCTGCAATTGAAGCAAGTATTCCATTCCTACATTTCTTTGATGGTTTTAGAACATCACATGAGGTTAATACAATTGAACCAATTGATTATGAAGTATTTGATCAGTTATTAGATCGTGAGGCTGTTGCTAGATTTAGAGAGAATGCTTTAAACCCAGCTCATCCAAAGACTCGTGGTACTGCTCAAAATGATGATGTTTACTTCCAAACAAGAGAACTTCAAAACTTTAAGTATGAAGGCATTTATGATGTAGTTGAAAAGTATATGAAGGCTATATCTAAGGCTACTGGACGTAAGTATCAACCATATACATACTATGGTGCTAAAGATGCTAAGTATGTTATCGTAGCTATGGGTTCAGTAACTGAGTGTGCTGAAGAAGTTGTTGACTTCTTAACAGCTAGAGGCGAAAAGGTAGGTATCTTAAAGGTACATCTATATCGTCCATTTGTTGTTTCTAAGTTCTTAAAGGCTATGCCTAAGACAGTAAAGAGAATTGCTGTATTAGATAGAACTATTGAACAAGGTGCTTTATATGAGCCATTATGCTTAGATGTAAAGGCTGCATATTTTGGTGCTAAGGATGCTCCAGTAATTGTTGGTGGACGCTATGGTCTATCTAGTAAGGATACAACTCCAGATTTAGTAAATGCAGTATTCTGCAACTTAAAGAAGTCAAAACCAAAGGATCACTTCACACTTGGTATCAACGATGATATTAAGTATACTTCATTAGAGGTTACTGAAAATATCGACGTTGCTGATCCTACAACAACAGAATTATTATTCTTCGGATTAGGTTCTGATGGTACAGTTGGTGCTTGTAAGAATATTTCTAAGATTGTTGGTGATTATACATCATTCTATTCTCAAAGCTATGCTGCATATGACTCTAAGAAGTCTGGTGGTTCTACAAGATTACATTTACGTTTCTCTAAGAACCCTATTCGTTCTACATATTTAGTTAACCAACCTCACTTTGTATCTTGTTCTCTTGATGCTTATCTTGATAAGTTTGATATGATAGCTGGATTACGTGATGGTGGAACATTCTTACTTAACACTGTAGTTGATGCTAAGAATATTGAAAAGAGATTACCTAACCGCTATAAGAGATTATTAGCTGAAAAGCATGCTAAGTTCTACATCATTGCTGCAAATGCTGCTGCAAGAGAATGTGGATTCCGTCCAGGCTTAGGTGTTAATACAATTATGCAATCTGCATTCTTCAAGTTAAATGAACAAATCATGGATTATGAAGAAGCAAAACAACATATGAAGGAATTTGCAACAAAGACTTATTTAAAGAAGGGTCAAGATGTTGTAGATCAAAACCATAAGGCAATTGATATGGGTGGAACAAGACTTGTAGAAGTTCCTGTTAACCCTGATTGGGCTAATTTAGTAGATGATGAGAAGAAGGTTGATATGAAGAGACCTGCATTCGTTAGAGAGATTGCAGATGTAATCAACGCTATCGATGGTGATTCTCTACCTCTATCTGTATTTGCTAAGTTCGGTGATGACTGCCATATGCCTCAAGGTACTGCAGCTTATGAAAAGCGTGGAGTAGCTACTGATGTACCTCTATGGACATCTGATAACTGTATCCAATGTAACCAATGTGCATTTGTTTGTCCTCATGCTTGTATCCGTCCATTCCTATGTACTGAAGAGGAAGTTGCTAAGGCTCCTAAGGGTGCTCAATTCCTAGATGCTACTGGATTTAAGGGATATAAGTATACATTACAAATTTCTACATTAGATTGTACAGGCTGTGGTGTATGTTTGACAGTTTGTCCTGGTAAGAAGGTTAAGGATGAAACTGGTGCTATGGTTCAAAAGCCAGCATTAACTTCTCATACTATGGCTGAATCTAATAAGAATAAAGAATATAAGGTATGTGAATACTTCTATAATAAGGTAAGCTACAAGGGCGATATCGCTGGAACAAATAATGCTAAGAATGTTCAGTTCTCTAAACCATTATTTGAATTCTCAGGCGCTTGTGGTGGTTGTGGTGAAACTCCTTATGTTAAGGCTGTTTCTCAATTATTCGGTGACCGTATGATGGTTGCTAACGCTACAGGTTGTACATCAATCTATTCTGGATCTTATCCATCAAGCCCATATACTACTGATGCAGAAGGTCGTGGACCAGCTTGGGCTAACTCATTATTTGAGGATAATGCTGAATTTGGATTTGGTATGCGTATGGCTGTTGAAACTTTACGTGACAGAATTCAAAATGTTATGGCATTAAATTTAAATGATATGCCTAAGGATGCTGCTAAGCTATGCACTGAGTGGATGGAAAATAGAACATCAGGTGCTAAGACTAAGGAATTAGCTCCAAAGATTGTTGAAGCTATGAAGGGCATTAAAGCTCCTTATGCAGAAGAAATTCTATCCTTAAAGGATTACCTAGTTAAGGTTAGTCAGTGGATTATCGGTGGTGATGGTTGGGCTTATGATATCGGCTATGGTGGATTAGACCATGTTATCGCTAATAACGAGGATGTAAACATCTTAGTTGTTGATACTGAGGTTTACTCTAATACTGGTGGTCAATCTTCTAAGTCTTCAAGAACAGGTGCTATCGCTAAGTTTGCTGCAGCTGGTAAGCCAACCTTTAAGAAGGATTTAGCTTCAATTGCTATGTCTTATGGCCATGTTTATGTTGCAACTGTATCTCATGGTTACAACCAAAATCAAGTAATTAAGGCATTAAAAGAAGCAGAAGCTTATAATGGTCCATCTATCGTTATCTGCTATTCACCTTGTATTGCTCATAATATTAAGAAAGGCTTATATATGAGTCAAATGGAGGCTAAGAAGGCTACAGAATGTGGATATTGGCCAACATTCAGATATAATCCTGATTTAGCTAAGGAAGGCAAAAATCCATTCCAAATGGATTCTAAAGAACCAGATTGGTCTAAGTATAATGACTTCCTAATGAATGAAGGACGTTATGCACAGCTTGTTAAGGTTAACCCTGAAAAGGCTCAAGAGCTTCTTGAATTGAATATGAAAGATGCTCAAAAGCGTTTTGCTAACTACACTCGTTTAGCAAACGTAGAATATCCTAATAAGTAAAAAAAATAATGAAAGCTATCAGTTATTAAAAACTGATGGCTTTTTTGTTTTATAGATTTGCAAAAGATTAGAAAGATTGTATAATATAAATAGTAAAAAACGGATTTTTTTAATATTTCGATTAAGGAGAAGCTTATGGAATTGAATGTGACCAAAACAGAGAGAAAAGAAACAGGATTTAATTTATTTTCACAAAAGAAATATGAAGAAGCATTTCCTATTCTTTTGACATTTGCTGAAGAAGGAGATGCGAAGTCACAATATGAAGTTGCATATTGCTATTATTTTGGCTATGGTGTAAATCGTGATTTTGAACAAGCAGGAAAGTGGTATGAGAGTTCTGCTTTACAAGATTATACTGAAGCTCAAGTTTCTTTGGCAGGCTGTTTTTCGATAGGTTTAGGAAAAGAAAAGGATTTAAAACAGGCAATTTATTGGTATGAGAGAGCAGGACTGAAAGGTAATGTGAATGGCCAATTTGAAGCAGGAAATCTTTATTTTAATGGTAGAGTAGAAAATGAGGATAAGAAAAAATCAATTTATTGGTATGAACTAGCTGCTAATCAAAATCATATTGGTGCATTGACTCGTTTAGGATGGTGCTATACTTATGGAAAAATTGTTGAAAAGGATATAAGAAAAGGAATAGGATATTATCAAAAGGCAGCAGAACTTGGATTTAATATGGCTCAGCTGCGTATGGGAAATTTCTTTGCAGAAGGACAGGGAATTGATCAGGACTATCATCAGGCATTTTATTGGTTTCAAAAGGCAGCAGAGGCTGGTTTAGATGAAGCTCAGAATTCTCTTGGTGTTTATTATTTCTTTGGTTTGGGAACATTAAAGAATTATAAGGAGGCAGTTTACTGGTTTGAAAAGTCTGCCTTACAGAATAATAAAGATGCAAAAAATAATTTAAGTGTCTGTTATGAAAATGGTCATGGGGTACAAAAAGATATTTCTGTCTCTTTAAAATGGCTTATGGATGCTGCAAAACAGTATCAAATTGCATCTGTATTTAGATTGGGTTTTTGTTATGCAACAGGAAATGGTATAAACCAGGATTTGGATGAGGCAGAAAAATATCTTGGGCTTGCTATTAAAATGGGATATGATCCAAGGCTTTATTATTTAGATGCGATTTATATGAATGGAAAGGAAGTACAAATCAAAGACCTTCCACCAGCAGAAACTAAAGATTTGCCAAACGAAGGATTTTTATATTATGCACTTGGTAAATATTATCATGATAATCCTGGTGCTGAAGATTTTGAGAAAGCTTCCTACTGGTATAAAAAAGCCGAAGCATATGGGATTGAGATTTCCAAGGAAGATTTAGATGCTATGGATTCTTCGGTAGATGAAAATTCTATAGATGAAGAAATTCGTAGAATTATTCAAGCTGCTTCAACCAATAAAAAGGATTAATTTTTAATTATACTTTTTTAAGTATTTATGCTAAAATAGTACTTAGAAAAATTGAAATTATAAATACACTTTCGTTATATGTATGGAGGAAATAAAATGTTTAAAATTGGATGTCATTTATCTATTGCGAATGGATTTTTAAAAGCTGGAAAAAATATAACAGAATTAGGAGGAAATACCTATCAGTATTTTTCTAGAAATCCTCAAGGTGGTAAAGCTAGACCTTGGGATCAGAAAGACTTTGATGAATTTATGGAATATGCATCTTTAGTAGGCATAGAAGGATTATTATGTCATGCACCTTATACTTTAAATGCATGCTCATCAAATCCGCAAACAAGAGATTTTGCAAGGATGGTTTTCAAATCAGATATTGAAATGCTAGAACATTTTCCAAATGCTTTATATAATTTTCATCCAGGAAGCCATACAGGTCAGGGTGTAGAAGTAGGCATCAGTCAAATTGTTGAGATATTAGATGAAGTGATTTATCCAGAGATGAAAACAACAATTTTACTTGAGACTATGGCAGGCAAGGGTAGTGAAATTGGTCGAAGCTTTGAAGAAATTGCAGAAATTATAAATCGTGTAAAGCATAAAGAAAAGCTAGGGGTTTGTTTAGATACCTGTCATGTTTATTCTGCAGGATATGATATAGTGAATCATCTTGATGATGTATTAGAGGAGTTTGATGCCATTATTGGTTTAGAGCGTTTAAAGGCAATTCATTTAAATGATTCTATGATGCCTTTTGCATCTAATAAAGATCGTCATGCTAAAATTGGAGAGGGAACGATAGGGAAAGAAGCGATTATTCGCATCATCAATCATCCTAAATTAAGAGACTTGCCTTTCTATTTAGAAACACCAAATGAGGATGAGGGATATAAAGCCGAAATTGAATTATTGAAAAATCATAGGACAATATAAATTTGTGATAATTTTTCCTTTTATTCTTATCGGTTTTTAACTATAATAGTAATATGTTTGAAAAGCGGTGAGAGATGTGTTTCGATTTATTAAAAGTTTATGGTGGTTTATTTCAAAAAATTGGTATCGATATGTAAGTATTGTTATTGTGGGATTATTGCTTACAGTATTAAACTTAGTGCCAGCATGGATTGTGTCACAATTAACTGATGCGATTGATAAGAATGAACTTACTATGGACTTTTTATTTTTGCACATTTTAGTCCCATTCTTAATTTCTATTATTCTTATATATATTGTGCAAACTACGAAGAGGGTTTTGCAAAATAGATTGAAGGTTCATCTCTACTATGCTCTTCAAGTGCGTTATATGGAAAATATATTGGTACAGGATGCAACCTTTTTTGAACACTTTCAATCTGGAGATTTATTAACTAGAGCTTTAGGTGATGTTAAATCCGTAAACTTTAGTGGTGGTAATCGTTTGTTAAATATTTTTTTAGAAGCTATGACAGTAGTAGTAACGTTAGTTGCAATGATTATGATTCGTTGGGATTTGGCTTTATTATGCTTTATTCCTTTGAGTTTAATATTTGTATCTAATCTTTTATTAAAAGCAAAGGTAAAACGAAATTGGCAGCTTGTACGAGAAAAGTCTTCTCAAATGGGAAATGTCATTTTAGAAAGCATTACAAATGTTCGAACAATTCGTGCCTTCTCTAAGGAAGAAGAGAATTATCAAAAAAATTTAAAATACTCTAAAGCTACCTACGATGTTGAGAAAGCGAATCTTAAAATTAATGTTATCTTTCAGCCTATGTTTCAATCTATTGTCGCTATAGCAACGATTATCGCCTATGGATTAGGTGGGTATTATTGTATTAAATACAGTAATGATTTAGTTAATCCTTTTACTGTTGCAGATTTAGTTTTATTTACTCTATATTTGAATCAATTCCAAGGACCATTAACGAATATTGGTAATATGATTAATAATTTCTATCAATCTTTAATTTCAGCAGATCGTTTAAATGAAATTTATGATGCAAAAAGTAAAGTCATCGACAAAGATGATGAAGATTTAAATGAGATAAAATCTATTGAGTTTAGAGATTTTTCCTTCCGCTATGAAGGAGATCATGAGGATGTTTTAAAGCATATAGATTTGACAATCACAGAAGGACAAACCTTAGGTATAGTTGGTAAAACAGGCAGTGGAAAATCCACATTGGTTAGACAATTAGTAAGACAGTTGCCTATTGATAATGAAAAAATCTTTATCAATGGAGAAGAGATTGAAGTTTATAACCAACAAGAGGTTCGTCGTCATGTGGGATATGTCCCACAAGAGCATATGCTCTTTTCCAGATCAGTTTTAAAGAATGTTTTAATAGGAGATTCGAATGCTTCTTTAGAGGAAGTCAACGAGGCAGTAATGCTTGCGGATTTTGAAAAGGATATTGAGATGCTTGCTGAGGGCTTTGATACGATAGTCGGCGAGTATGGTGTCACCTTATCTGGTGGACAGAAGCAAAGACTTGCAATCGCAAGAGCGTTCTTAAAGAATGCTGATGTTTTAATAATGGATGATTCCTTGTCTGCAGTAGATGGAAAGACAGAGGCAAATATTATTCATTCTCTAAAGAAATATCGTTCCAATAAAACAAATATTATCGTAGCTCATAGATTGTCTGCAGTTATGCATGCAAATCAGATTATTGTTTTAGATGAAGGTCGTATTGTTGAGCAAGGAACTCATAAAGAACTTATGAGTTTAAAGGGTTGGTATTACGAACAATTTATTGCTCAGCAAATGGAAGAAGGTGATGGCAATGCCTAAGATGAAAAGAGAAGGGTATTCAAAATCCACCTTATTCAAAAAAACACTCCCTTATATCAAAAGAGAATGGAAGTTGGTTTTGATTACTTTATTATTGAGCATAGGTGTTGCATTCCTTACTACAATTACGCCACTCTTTACAAAAGAAATCTTAGACACCTATATTCCAGAAAAGAATATGGAAATGATATTATGGTTAATAGGAGCGTATTTGATTTGTACAATTGTTGTAGTAGTGATGAGGTATTTTAGCCAATATTTACAAACTCTTGCAGGAATGCATATTGAAAGAAATTTAAGAGAAGATGCCATCCGTAAAATTGATTATCTTCCAGTAGATTATTTTTCGCTAGAGCCTGATGGTAAAATTGTTGCCAAAATTACATCGGATAGTAATGGAGTAAGAACCTTCTATATGACGATGTTTTCTATCATTAATGCTTTAATTAATATTGTTATTGTCTATGCTGGTTTAATCTTTTTAAAGCCAATACTAGGTGTAATTATTCTTGGTATTGTTCCAATTATTTTAGTTTGGATAACGGTATATAGAAGAAAGGTTCATGCTTATTATTTGGATTTAAGAGAAACAGGCTCAAGAATAACAGGTAAATTAAATGAACTAATTAGTGGAGCGCTAATCATTCAGGATTTTAACCAAGAAGAAAATATGATGAATGAGTATAAGGAACTCGTGAATCGTTATAACTATAATGATGTAAAAGCCAATACAATCAACATTTATTTTGGTTGGGAGCTATTAATGATATTAAAGCGTTTGGCAGAAATCGGCATTCTATTCTTTATTGGATATGAGGCTTTAGGTGATGCAGGAATAACTGCAGGTTTAATAACAACCTTTATTGGCTATTTGGATCGTATGATTAATCCAATCAATGCGATCTTCAACAACTTAAATGAATTAGAGGATTCATTGGTTGCTGCAAATCGTGTTTATCAATTTATGGATGAGGCAAATGATACAAGAATTTTAGATGGAGAAGAGGCTCCTAAAGAGATTATAGGGAATGTTGAATTTAAGCATATTCGTTTTGCCTATATTGAGGATAATTATGTATTAAAGGATTTATCCTTATCTGTTCCAGCTGGAAAAAAGATTGGAATTGTAGGACATACAGGTAGTGGTAAATCTTCTTTAATGAATCTATTATTAGGCTATAATGATTATCAAGAGGGAGAACTATTAGTAGACGGTGTAGATATTAAAACCTATAATAAAGCCTCTTATCGTAAGAATCTAGGCATTGTTTTACAAACTCCAGCGCTATTTGCAGGAACAATCCGCTCTAATGTTACTATGGAGAGAGACTATCCAGATGAAGAGGTTATAAAAGTAATAGAAGAGGTTGGGGCTGGATATATGCTTGCTAAGAGTGAGCTAGGCTTAGATACACCAATTTCTTTTAAAGGTGAGAATCTTTCCTTAGGAGAAAAACAGCTTCTATCTTTCGCAAGAATTCTTCTTCGTAAGCCAAAAATATTGGTTTTAGATGAGGCTACTGCCAATATTGATAGTGAAACAGAAATTAGAATTAAGCATGCCATGGATGTTGTTGCAAAGGGAAGAACGACCTTTATCATTGCTCATAGATTATCTACTATTAAAGATGCAGATGAAATTGTTGTATTAGATCATGGTATTATTGTTGGACAGGGAAGCCACACGCATCTATACGATACTTGCCCAATCTACAAGGATATGTATGACTCTCAATTTGAAAAGAATAAGAAGTAGAAGACAGGTTATTTTGAACCTGTCTTTTTTTAGAATTATTAAAATATGCTCATTCACTTAAACAATATAAAAATATCTAATGAAGAAAGATATTTTAGCATTACTATTAGGTATTGCAATTTCAAAGTAATTCACATATAATATAAATAGAAACGCAAGGCTAGAGTAAAATCTAACCCCATGTTTTCCATGGTTGCGTAGATTCTACTCCCGCTTGCTAGGCTTTGAAGTAGAATCTTTTTCTTTAGTATAAACTGTCTTTTTTATTACAAATTTTGTAACTGTAACAGAAACGTTACAGTTATTTTTTTTGAAAATTTTAGAAAGGATATATTTCAAGATATTGACCATGTCGACCCCTCCCAACTTATTATTGGATGCTGAAGCTGTAAAATGAACCCATAAGAAATATGTCATGGAAAACATCCCTTCAGCATGGAGTAGACTTCTCTAACCCGCAAAGCGTATTTCACCTTGCAAATATATTATAAGTTAAGGATTTCCTATGTCCAAGAAAAATCGACTGGATAAAATATTGTTTTTTTTCTAAGAGAAAATAATATTTTATGATTTTTTTGGAAAAAAATTAAAAATTTAAATGATATTTCATTTATTCATAGTATTCGTCTTTTTTCCTTCTGGGGTTTTCTTGAATATACTATCATTTTATGATAAAATAATACTAATACGATTAGAAATTGAGGTAGTATTTATGATTATAAAAATGAAGGATTCCATAGTTGAGAAGGAATATCAAAATATTATAGATTATTTTAAGACACGTGGTCTTGAAATCAAGGATGCAAGTAGTGGAGATGTTAAGGTTATTGGTATCATTGGAGATACGACCAAGATTATGGATAGTGATGTTTATGCACTCCCAGGTGTAGATACCATCACAAGAATACAGGTTCCTTATAAAAAAGCATCTAAGGCTTTCCATCCAGAGCCTACAGTAATTGATGTATGTGGTGTAAAAATTGGTGGTGGAAGCTTTACTGTTATGGCAGGTCCTTGTTCTGTGGAAAATCATGATCAGATTGTGAGTGTTGCAGAAAGTGTTAAGGCAAGTGGAGCTCACATTTTAAGAGGTGGAGCTTATAAACCTAGAACTAGTCCTTATGCATTCCAAGGCTTAGAGCTAGAAGGCTTAGATTTATTGATGGAGGCACGTAAGGCTACTCATCTTCCTATCATTACTGAAATTCAATCTGAGGATATGATTGAACGCTTTGTTAAGGATGTGGATATCATTCAGGTTGGTGCCCGTAATATGCAAAACTTCCATTTGTTAAAGGCTCTAGGAAAAATAGATAAACCAATTCTTTTAAAGCGTGGTTTATCTGCAACGATAGAAGAATGGTTAATGGCAGCAGAATATATTTTAGCTGGTGGAAATGATAAGGTTATTTTATGCGAAAGAGGTATTAGGACCTTTGAAAAATACACAAGAAACACATTAGACTTATCTGCAGTTTTAGCAGTAAAAGAGCTATCTCACCTACCCGTTATTGTAGATCCATCACACGCTGCAGGAAAATGGTCTATGGTTGAAGACTTGTCTAAGGCAGCATTGGCTGTAGGAGCTGATGGCATAATTGTTGAGGTACACAATAATCCTGAATGTGCACTATGTGATGGTGCACAAAGCCTAAAGCCTGAACGCTTTGATCATATGATGAAGCAGCTCAAATTAATTGCGCCAATTGTAGGGAAAAAGCTATAATGAAAATTTGTATCGTAGGTTTAGGACTTATTGGTGGATCTTATGCTATGGGATTATCTCTAAAGGGACATGAGGTTTATGGTATAGATCAAAATATTAAATCCATTGAGTATGCAAAAGAAAAAAACTTTATAAAAGAAGGCTATGTTGATGATTTTCATATTTTATCAGAATGTGATTGTATTATCCTTGCTATCTATCCACAGGCTATTTTGGATTTCTTGAGACAGCATTCATCTTCCTTCAAGGAACATCAGGTAATAACAGATGTATGTGGTGTAAAGAGCTCCTTTGTAAGAAAGGCAACCTTACTTGCAGGGAAGGCAACCTATTTATCTCATCACCCAATGGCAGGTAAAGAAAAAATAGGAATAGAATATGCAGATTCATCTATATTTAAAGGTGCTAATTTTTTAATTACGCCAATAGATTCTTTAAATGAACATGCAGAAGATGTTTTGAAGAAAATTGCTTGTGATTTAGAATTTGGAAGAATTACGACAATCTCTATAGAACGTCATGACCAAATGATTGGCTTTACTAGTCAGCTCACCCATGCTATTGCTGTTTCATTAGTGAATAGTGATCATGATGAAGATACCGTGAGATTTATTGGAGATTCTTATAGAGATTTAACTCGTATTGCTATGATAAATGATACCCTTTGGAGTGAATTATTTTTAGAAAACAAGGAGTATTTGTTAAATCATATTTCTAGCTTTGAAACTGAACTTGATATTTTAAAGAATGCATTAAAGCATAATGATAAGGAAACTCTAAAGCAATTATTTAATCAATCTACACAAATTAGAAAGAAGATGGAAAAATGAAACAGTTAAGAATTCAATTAAAAATGAATTCCTATAACATATTTATAGAAGATGACATTTTAAATCATCTTTCTTTTTATATTAAGGAAGTTTATTCCAATAAAAAAATATATATTGTTACTGATGATATTGTAGGAAAGCTTTATTTAGAAGCAGTGAAAAAGAGTTTAAAGGAATATGAGATTGAAAGTGTAGTTATTCCTCATGGAGAAGCTTCTAAAAGCATAGATATGTATACAACAGTCATCAAAGAGCTTTTAGATAAAGATATCCGTAGAAATGAACTGCTCTTAGCTTTAGGTGGTGGAGTGATAGGCGATTTGACTGGATTTGTTGCCTCAACACTTTATAGGGGGCTACCTTATGTGAGTGTTCCTACTTCCTTACTTAGTCAAATGGATTCCTCTATTGGGGGTAAAACAGGAATTGATTTTTATGAACGTAAAAATATTTTGGGTTGTTTTAAACAGCCTAAGCTTGTTTTAATTGACCCTAAGGTTTTAAGCACTCTATCTAAAAGAGAATGGAATAATGGTATGGGCGAGTTAATTAAGCATGCCGCTATTGGAAATAAAAAGCTATTTGGTATGCTAAAACATAAACCAGATATTGATGAAGAAATCATTTATCAAAGTCTTTCTGTCAAACAGGCAGTAGTTGAAAAGGATGAGTTTGATACAAAGGAAAGAATGCTTCTTAATTTTGGTCATACCTTTGGTCATGCGATTGAATTGAAGCTAGGCTTAAAGCATGGTGAGGCTGTAGCCTTAGGTATGCTTATGGTCTTACGCTTTGGTATTGATCTAGGGTTGACAGATGAGGTTTGTTATAAAGAATTAAAGGAGATTATAAAGCTATATGACCTTCCTTATGATGAACCAAATTATAAGGAATACCTACTTGAAATAGCCAAGGATAAAAAGAACTTAGCAGGTAAAATTCAAATGGTTTTATTATCCTCTATTGGCAAGGCTTTCTTATATCCAGTTGAAGAAAAGCATTTAAAGGAGCTGATATAAAATGAATGTATGCATTCATCCAAAGAAATTAAAAGGAACTGTATCTATCCCTCCTTCTAAAAGCTTATCTCATCGTGCAATTATTGCAGCTTGCTTATCAAAAGGGGAAAGTATCATTTCCAATGTAATACTATCTAAGGATATATTAGCTACAATTGAGGGTATGAGAGCCTTGGGAGCCACAATTCAGATAGAAGGAACGACACTAAGAATTCAAGGATCCGAAGTCAAAAGAATATCTAACGTAATTGATGCCAATGAATCCGGATCTACATTAAGATTTTTAATCCCTATTGCTTTAGTTAATAAAGAGCCAATTGAATTTGTTGGAAGAAATCATTTGGTTCATCGTCCTTTAGATTCTTATTTTGAAATATTTGATAAAATAGGAATTCAATATACTCACCCTTTAGATACATATTTACCCTTAAAGACAAAAGGTGGTTTAGAAAGTGGTTTTTATGAGGTAAAAGGGAATATCTCTTCACAGTTTATTACTGGTCTACTTTTTGCATTACCTTTATTAGAAGGAGATTCAATAGTGAAAATTATAGGTCCTTTAGAGTCTAAGGGATATGTAGATTTAACTATAGATATTTTATCTAAATTTGGTATTGTAATTATAAATCATAATTATGAAAGCTTTGAAATTAAAGGAAATCAAAGCTATAAAGGGTATAATTATACAGTTGAAGGTGACTATTCACAAACGGCTTTCTTTCTTATTGCAGGAGCTATGGGGGCAGATGTCAAGCTAGAGGGTATGAAGCAGGTTTCTTATCAAGGAGATAAAAAAATTGTTGAAGATATTAAAACTTTAAAAGGAAATATTTGTTTTGAGGATGGATTATTATACTGTACACCTAGTCAGACTAAAGGAACGACAATAGACTTTTCTCAATCTCCTGATTTAGGACCAGCACTTACAGTTTTGGCAAGTGTCTCTGAAGGAGTATCGAATTTTGTGCACGTTGCACGCTTACGTATTAAGGAATGTGATCGGGTTACCTGTATGAAAGAAGAGTTAGAAAAGTTAGGTGCTAAAATAGATGAAGAACCTGACACAATGATTATCCATGGAGTAACTCAGCTTCATGGTGGTATTGTGGATTCTCATAATGATCATAGAGTAGCTATGGCCCTTGCAATGGCAAGCTTGAAGATGGATGAGAATTTAACGATTCTGAATGCAGAATGTGTTTCAAAATCTTATCCAAATTTTTGGGAGGTATTTGAAGCTTTAGGAGGAGAGATAACCTATGAGTAAATTAGATGATGCAAGAAAAGAAATTAATTTGGTTGATGAAGAAATGCTAAAGCTATTTGAAAGAAGAATGCAGGCTGTAAAGCAGGTTGCAGAGTACAAGAAGGAAAATAACCTTCCTATATTTGATGCATCAAGAGAACAGGCTTTAACTGAAAAGAATATCTCTATGCTGAAAAACAAATCACTTGAAGAGTATTATCGTATCTTCTTTGAAGGAGTATTAAATTCTTCAAAAGCTTTTCAAAAGGAATTTATCAAATGAAACGCTTTGGATTATTAGGAGAACATCTTTCTCATAGCTATTCAAAAATTATTCACACCTCTATTTTTAAATCCTTGAATATAGAGGCAACCTACTCTCTTTTAGAATGTAAGGAAGAAGAATTAAAGAATTATATAGAACTATTAAAACAAGGAAAGTATTCTGGTTTTAATGTCACCATTCCTTATAAAAAAACAATTATAAAGTATTTAGATTGTATTGATGAAAAAGCAAAAGCTATCGGAAGTGTCAATACAGTTTACGTAAAAAACGGTAAGGTATATGGTACTAACACAGATTATGATGGTTTTTTAGAAACCTTAAAGCAGTATCAAATCGATGTATTAAATAAAGAATGCTATATTTTAGGTACGGGTGGAGCTTCTCTAGCTGTAAACAAGGTACTTGCTGATTTCGGGGGGAGATGTCATTTTGTTTCTAGAACACCAAAGAATGAGGAAATTGGTTATAAAGATCTTGAGACGAAAAAAATTGATGTTTTGATAAATACAACTCCAGTTGGAATGTATCCGAATGTAGGCTTTAGTCCTGTATCTAAGGAAATAGCCTTAAAGGCTGGATGTGTTATAGATATTATTTTTAATCCTTTAGAAACACAACTTTTAAAGGATGCGGATTCTAATATCAACGGATTACATATGCTTGTTATGCAAGCGATAAAGGCAGAAGAGATTTGGCAGGGAAGAATGATAGAGGATACCTCTATTATTTTTGAGGATTTAAAGTTTATTCTAGGGTTACCTTTAAATATGGTTAAGGTAGTACAAAATTTAAATTTTAAGAAGGATACCTTAGGCTGTAGTCAGGATGAGGTTTATATTTTTGAGGACCAGTTTGTTGTTAAGATATCTTCTTCAAAGGATCAGCTTTTAAGGGAAAAAGAAAGAATAGATTGGTTGGCGGATAAAATCCCAGGACCAAAATCGATTATGCTTGAAGAGCATAATTCAAAATTCTATTATCTAAGGACTTGTGTAAACGGAGATAATCTAATTTCTAAAAGATTTCTCAATAACCCTTTCTTATTGATTGAAACAATAAAAAAAGTGGTAGATATTTTAAGAAGCTTAGATTCTTATTCTTGTCCTTTTAAATCTATGGAAAGTATAGGAAACTCCTTTATTCACGGAGATTTGTGTTTACCAAATATTTATGTAAATGAAAAAAATGAATTTGCAGGCTTCATAGATTTAGATAATGCTGGTTTAGGAGATGCTTGGGAGGATTATGCTTGGCTCATTTGGAGCTTTGAGTATAATTTAAAAACAAACAAATATACTAAAGACTTATTGCATGAGCTTGGTCTTGAAATGAACATGGAAAAATATAAGCAGTATGTTGGGAATGTAGAAAAATAATGAGGTGCGTTATGGAAAAATCTTTTCATCTAAATGATAAAGTTTATGAGGTTATTCGCCTCTTAGGAAAGGGAAAAGGTGGATATTCTTATTTAGTTTCAGATGGATTTAACAAATTTGTCTTAAAGCAAATTCATCATGAGCCTTGTTCCTATTATACCTTTGGAAATAAGCTTGAAGCAGAACTAAGAGATTATAAAACGCTAAGCTCTTTAGGACTTCCGTTACCTAAACTTATTTCTGTAGATGAAAAAGAAGAACGTATCTTAAAGGAATATATTGATGGACCAACTATTTATGATTTAGTTTTAGAAGATCAAATGAAGGATGAATATTTCAAACAAATCAAAGAGATGTGTTCTCTTTTATATACTGCAAATATCAATATTGATTATTTCCCTACAAACTTTGTTGTCCAGAATGAAAAATTATATTACATTGATTATGAATGTAATGGCTATATGGAAGAATGGAATTTTGAAAATTGGGGAATTCAATATTGGTCCAAAACAAAAGAATTTTTAAAATATGCTGAAGAGCATAAAAACTAGGAGGGTTAATTTATGAACCACATAGGAAGATTATTTCAAGTAAATATTTATGGGGAAAGTCATGGAAGCTCTGTTGGAGTTTTACTAGACGGTGTTCCTGCAGGAATACCTCTTACGGAAGAGGATTTTGCTTTAGATTTAGCTAGAAGAAAATCAGGTGGTCTTGGAACTACTCCTAGAATAGAAGCAGATGAGGTTATTTTAGAATCTGGAGTTTTTAATGGAACTACCACAGGTGGTGCTATATTACTTCGTTTCTTGAATACGAATACACGAAGTAAGGATTATTCTAATCTTTTAAAGCATCCTAGACCTTCTCATGCAGATTTTGTTGCTGAGAAAAAGTATCAAGGCTATCAGGATTATCGTGGGGGAGGTTCTTTTTCGGGAAGATTAACTCTTGGGATTGTAGCTGCAGGTGTTGTAGCCAAGAAGATATTAAAAGGAATAAATTTCCAGACAAAGATAACGAATTTAGGTGGTAGTACAAATGAATCGGAATTCAAATCCATTTTAGAAGCAGCGGTAAATGGTAAGGATTCTGTAGGCGGAGTGGTTCGTATCAATGCTTGTAATATACCTGTTGGTTTAGGAGAACCTTATTTTGATTCTTTAGAATCTACAATTTCTCATCTATTATTTTCTGTTGGTGGGGTTAAAGGTGTTTCCTTTGGCATAGGATTTGATGGGGCAAGCTTAAAAGGTAGCAAGTTCAATGATTGTATTATAGATGAAAAGGGAACAACGAAGACAAATCATAATGGGGGAATTAATGGAGGTATCTCCAATGGAAATGAACTTGTCGTGAATGTATTTGTGAAGCCAACACCTTCTATTGGCATTCCTCAAGAAACCTATAATTTTGAAACAAAGCAAGTTGAACCATTAGAGATTGAGGGTCGTCATGATGCTGCTATTATTTTAAGAGCTCAGGTTGTATTAGAGGCTTGTGTGGCTATAGCACTTGCAGATGCAACGCTTGTCAAAAAAGCATATCAAGGGGAGAATAAGAATGAATAAAGAATGGATTATGCCAGAAGGATTATTAGAAAAGGAAGCTAAAATAGAAGCCTTACGTTGCTTATCCTGTAAGAATCCACGTTGTGAAACAGGTTGTCCTACGCATATGCGTATTAGAGATTTTATAAAGGAAATCAAAAAGGATAATTTAGAAGGAGCTTATGATATTATAAATTCCTGCTCAGATTTACCCTATATCTGTTCTATTGTTTGTCCACATGAAAAACAATGCGTTGGACATTGTGTATTAGGAATTCAAGGAAAACCAATTCATTGTGGAAATCTTGAGCGTTATGTTGTAGAAAATATAAATAAGCCAGTAGCAAAAGAGAAGAAATTAAATAAAAAGGTTGCAATCATTGGGGCAGGACCAGCAGGAATTTCTTGTGCAAAGGAGCTTCTAAAGGCTGGCTGTTCTGTAGAGATTTTTGAAGCAACCCCTTATTTTGGTGGAGTATTAACCTATGGTATTCCAAGCTATCGACTGGATTATTCTCGAGTTAAACGTATTGAGGATGAGCTTGTTTCTTTAGGAGTTATCATACATTACAACACGCATTTAAAGGAATCAGAGATAATAGACTTAAAAAAAGATGTTGATGCTGTCTTTATTTCTATTGGTTTAACTAAATCTAAACGATTAGGTATTCCTAATGAAAGCATACCAGGAGTTTATGATGCTTTAGAATATTTAAAGGAAGTAAATTTAGATATTAAGTTTGGAAAAGGATGTAGACCAAAATTATCGGGAACAGTTATCGTTATTGGCGCTGGAAACGTTGCAATGGATGCAGCAAGATGTGCAGTTCGTGATGGTTCAAAGGTATTGGTCGTTTATCGGAGAAGTCGTTTAGAGGCTCCAGCAACCAAGCATGAAATTGCAGAGGCGGAAGCTGAAGGAGTTATTTTCCAATTTTTGAATGCTCCTGTGGAGGTCATCGGAAAAGACAAGGTAATAGGACTTAAGGTAGAAGAAATGCAGCTTGGAGAGCCTGATGCTTCAGGTAGAAGAAGACCAGTAGGGACTGGCAAGTATTGTGATATTTCTTGTAATGCAATTATTAGTGCGATTGGGCAAGATCCTGAAGACATATATGATACAGGTAAATTTCAAACAGATTACAAGTATTTGGTATGTGAGGATTTGGAAACAAATATTAAAGATATCTATGCTGGCGGAGATATTGTACTGGGTGCTAAGACAGTTGTTGAGGCTATGGATTGTGGTAGAAAAGTTGCACAAAAAATTTTAAATAAAGAATAAAGATATGAAGAAGCGAGATAACTTGAGGATACTCGCTTTTTTTCGCAAGAAATTATTTTACAAAATTGCTCATTTATGGTATAATTACAACACTAAAGCGTTTTCACGTTATAGACGCAATAAGAAGGAGAAAAAATATGAAGAAAAGAAAATTATTGGTTTCTTTGATTTGTTTATCAGCGATGTTAGGAGTATCTGCTACTGCATTAACAAGCTGTAAAACAGATAATCCAACACCAGATACTCCAGAAGTAGAATACTGGAAGGTAACCATTGACTTAAATGATGGTTCTACACCAACAACAAAGGATGTTATAAAGGGTGAAAAGCTAACAGGAGTATCAACGCCAACAAGAGAAGGCTATGACTTTGCAGGCTGGAAAGTCAATGGTTCTACTTGGACAATGGATACTGCAATCACAGGAAATATTACGATTGTTGCCCAGTGGACAGCAAAGCAAGAAACCCCAGCAAAAGAATACTGGACTGTAACGATTGACTTAAATGATGGGACTACCCCTAAAACACAGCAAGTTGAAAAGGGACAAAAATTAACAGACGTATCTGAGCCAACAAGAGAAGGGTATGAATTTACTGGTTGGAAAGTAAATGATACTGACTGGACAATGGATGAGGCAATTACTGCAAATATCACGATTGTTGCACAGTGGAAAGAAAAGACAGTAACTCCAGTAAAAGAATACTGGACCGTAACGATTGACTTAAATGATGGGACTACCCCTAAAACACAGCAAGTTGAAAAGGGACAAAAATTAACAGACGTATCTGAGCCAACAAGAGAAGGGTATGAATTTACTGGTTGGAAAGCAAATGATGCTGACTGGACAATGGATGAGGCAATTACTGCAAATATCACTATTGTTGCCCAGTGGACAGAAAAAACTTATAAGATATCTTATAATATGCATGGACATGGAACAGCACTAGCAGAGGTTACAGATGTAAAAGCTTTACCTACTTCACTTCCAAAAATAGATGATGAAGAAGAATGGCGTTTTGCAGGTTGGTATTTAGATGCAAACTTTGAAACAGCTGCAGAAGCAGGAGCTGCAATATCTAAAGATGTAACACTACATGCTAAATGGACTGCAAAATTTGAACAAGTAGTTACAGAAGTATATTGGAAAGATAAGACTTATGATGCTGCTACTGGTTCAATCTATAGTAATGTTGAAGTCTTATCAGGTGCAACATTAGATACCTCTACAAAGAATATAAAAGTAAATTCAGGTCAAACCTTGGCATTGCCTAGATTAAAAACAGGTGGTGTGACTACAGGTGTGACATTACCTAGCACATATGAAAAAGGCGGAAAAGTTACAGGTAAACCAACAGCTAAGGGAATTAAAATTACTGTTGCAGGCGCAGGTAAAATTCATTTTTGGGTTGCAGGTGCTGGAACAAGTTCAAGAACTCTAGCTCTAATTAACTCTGAAGGAACAATAATTGATTTTGTGACTAAGGCAGATTCAGGCAACTATGAATATACTTGGGATTTACCAGCAGAAGGAGTTTACTATTTTGTAAATACAAATGGATTTAATTTTTATTACATATCTACAGATGTAAAGGCAGCAGTTTCTGAGGCTGTAGGTATTTCTGTTTCTAGTAAAGGAACTGTGGAATATCTAGAGGGCATGGAAAAAGATTTATCTAATTTACAGCTTTCAATGGATTATGCAAATGGTAGTAAGCAATCCTTAGCATTAGATAAAGTAAATATAACAACAGATTATGATAAGACTACACCAGGTGTATATACAATCAATATTGCATTGAAAGAAAATCCAGAATTTAAAACTTCATATACAGTGAATGTATATAGCTTTGATCGTGTTGAATTGGGATTTAATAAAACAGCTTTAGGCGGAAGCTCTTCAGCTGGAAATCAGCAATATTTGAACAAAACTGTACAACGTGTATATAAAGTAGGAGATACATTAAATCACAACAATTTAACTGTAACTTGTATTGGCAAAGATGCTAGTGGCAAAGAACATCGCTTTATTCTTGATTCATCTGATATTATTAATTACAATGCAAATAATAGCTTTAATGCTAGTACAGCAGGTGATTATGAAATAACTGTACAAGTCACATTAAATAATGTCTCAAAAACAGATAGTTATGTTGTAAGTGTAGTAGATACTGCAGCTTGTGTTGAAAATAATGTTATTCAATTACATGTAGATGGTACTTACACAGGTGTAATTGGCGCTGCAGTGGATAACTTCAATACTTTCAAGACAATTCAACAAGCTCTTGACTTCTTGGGAACTTTAGGTTCATCTGATTTAGCAAATAAAAATATCTTATTGACTTTAGCAGCAGGAACTTATAAAGAGAAGCTTGAATTAACTTATCCTAATATGACGATTCGTGGTGCAGGAAGAGAAACTACAATTATCGAATGGGATTCATTATATGGAGTTCCTGATGAATCAGGATATATCCAAGTAACAGATTCTACAGCTACAGTAAATGTTAGATCTGCAGCCGTAAACGTTCTTATTGAAGATGTAACAATTTCTAACTATTGGAATAGTAAGAGTGTATTTGATGCAGATTTAGGAGCTAACTATCCTGAGCATAGAGCTCTTGCATTATTAGTTCAAACCGACCAATTTATGATGAAGAATGGTAAATTATTAGGATATCAAGATACATTAGAATTATTTACAGGTCGTCAGGTATTCTTAAATACTTATATTTCCGGAACAACAGATTTCATCTTTGGAACAAATAATACAACTTACTTTAAAGGTTGTGAGATTCATTCCATAACATCAGGTAAAACAGATGGTGGTTATATAACAGCATTTAAGGGTTGTAATAAGGGTGAAAATGATTATGTAAATTATGGTGCTATCTTTGATGACTGTACATTTACTGCAGATGCAGATGTTGTTACGAATAAGAATACTGCAATTGCTCGTCCATGGGGAAAATATGCTGCTGTTATGGTTATGAATTCTAGTTTAGATGCTCATATTTCTACAAAAGCTTTCAGTGGTAATGCAGAAAAGAATTGCCGTTATGTAACTATGAGTGGAAATGCACCAACTTTAACTACTGTAAAGTTCTTCGAATATAACAATACAGGAGCTGGAAGTATTACAGCAGATCAAGCAGGTGTTACTGTATTAACTGAAGCAAGTCAAGCTGCTAATTATGCAGACTTTAGTGTAATCTTTGCAACAACTAATGGTGCTTTATCTGGAGTATATTCTTCCGTTTGGAATCCAACATTAGAATAAAAAAATTAGAGTCTACTTAAAAGTAGGCTCTTTTTTTGAATTTAAAAATGGTGCTAAAATGCACCAATTTTTTTTAATATAGTATTTGTCTCAAAATCTCTTGTATTCCATTTTAAATCCTCAACTGAAAAGGGTAAAGAATTTAAGATATGAAATGAAATTAATTTTTCATTTAATAGTAACTGCTCTTTTGCATCCTTTAAAAGATTTTGATATCTGCAAGAATCTATATGATTATATAACTCTTCAATAGAAGAATAACTATTTACGATTTTTGTTGCGGTCACAGGACCTACTTTATGTACGCCCTTGATATTATCTGCCGAATCTCCAACTAAAGATTTATAAAAGATATATTTGTTAGGCGTAATATGCAGCTTATCATTTAAATATTGTATATCACAAAAATAGCTATTCTTTCCTCGATACCTATAGATTTTAACCTTATCCCCAATTAAACTAAAATAATCACTATCCCAAGAGGAAATAACGATTTCCATTTGAGATTGATAGAGTTTCGTGTATGTGGCAATATAGTCATCGGTTTCATAATCCGTAAGCTCTTTATAAGAAATTTTTAAGCAATCAAGAGCTTTATAAATTTCTGGTAATTGTGAAAATGGTGTGTCCTCTAAAGGCATAGAAGAATAATCGATACGATTGGATTTATACTCCTCGTAAAGGATACTTCTTGGATTTTCATGTTCTCCATCAAATAATACACAAATGTGAGTAGGGTGTGTTGCAGTAATGATTTTTCTTAAGGCACCTACAAAGCCTAGTATACCTTGAATAGGCTTACCCTCTTTATTTGTAATACGAGAGGGCATACCATAAAACATTTGAAAGAGTAGATTACTGCCATCTACTAATAATAGTCTTTCCATATTAGCTTCTATAGATAATGTTATCAAAGTACATAAAGCTAAAGAAATCTAAAAGCTGTCCTTCCCAGGTTGCTTCACTATGAATACCAGAATCGCTGACAACTAAACGTACTTTTCCATTTTTTTCTTTTGCAAAATGATATAAATCTAAGCTTGTATTATAATATAATTTCTGGTCATAAGAGCCATCTGAGGATTCTCTTTTACCTACATATAAAAATAGCTTTATGGTAGGATCAAAATTCTTTTTCAAGAAGGCATCAACTGCTTCCTTACAAAGGAAGGTTGCAGTAGAGAAGGCTCCGATTCCTTGGAAAACATTATATTGGTAGCCTAAGTATATCGCAGTCATAGCTGCTAAAGATGAACCATAAATAAATCTTGTATGTGTTGTAGGATATTTTTTTTCAATGTAAGGAATAATTGTATTTACTAAATCCTCACAGAAATTGTGACAAATGGTAGTGTCTTGTTTTTCCCATTCCTTGGATGCTGCATTTGTAATTTTAAATGGTGTATATTCGTTGATTCTACCCATTTCAGATTCCGCATTATAAATTGCTATTCCTAAAATTTTACGATTAGTTATGCTTGCCATATAGCCCATATATTTTGTAGCTCTAATGGCACGATTAAAGGCTGCATGAGAATCCTTAAAAGCATTTTGTCCATCTAAAAAATATACAGAGTCAAATTGAATACTTTTATCATAGAATCTAGGTAAAGAGATTTCTATTTTGACTTCTTTTTTACTTTTTGGTAAATATAGTTTTAAATATTCAATCATCTTGATACACCTTCTTAAATTTATTATAACTTATTTATAAAAGAATTGCACGAATTTATTTTTCTTTTTGCCTATTTAATGTATAATAGAAAAAGAAAGGCGGTAAGAGTCTATGGTAGATGCAATTGTATATACTTCAAAATGTGGACATACTTATGTTTATGCCAAAGCCTTAGCAGAGGAATTAAATATTCCATTCTATACTTTAAAAGAAGCGAAGAAGAAATTACCTAAGGAAACAAGCATCATATATATGGGCTGGGTAAAGGAAAATAAGATTATGAAATACAATGCAGTACTTCGATTCCATATCGACTGTGTTTGTGCTGTAGGCATACTACCTGCCACTGAGGAACATCTTGGAATCGTACGACATGTAAATCAATTATATGCTAAGTTATTTTACTTGCCTGGTGGAATTCGGAAAAAAAGATTAAGTCTTTTTCAAAGAATAACACTAAAATCTATTGAGAGTGATTTATCCTTTAAGCTATTGGATAGTGGATTGAAAAAAGAAGATGCATTGGCATTAGATGCAATTCTTCACAATCTGAATTATACAGATTTAAAGACTTTAGAGCCTATTATAGAGTTGTATAAGAATAAAGATGAATATATTTCTTAATTTTTTATATAGCTTTCTTGTATTTATCAATACAATTTGTTAAAATATTATGTTGGAAAAGGAGTTGATGAAATTGTTGAAATTATTATGGATTAAAATTAAAGAAGCGTTAATGTCAGTACTACCCGTTACAATTATAGTTATGATTTTATATTTTACTCCTTTAGTTAGTTTGACAAATTATGAGTTGATTGTTTTCATAGTATCAGCAGTCTTATTAATATTAGGTATAGGCTTATTTAGTCTAGGTGCAGATATGGCTATGCAGCCTATGGGTGAACAGGTTGGTGCTTCTTTGATGAAGTCGAAGAAGGTCAAAATCATTGTTTTGGTTTGTTTTGTTATGGGAGTTTTGATTACTATTGCAGAACCTGATTTATCTGTTTTGGCAAGGCAAGTTTCAGCAGTAATTAATCAAACATTATTAATGGTATTTGTTGGAGTGGGCGTAGGATTATTCTTAGTTCTTGCCATCTTGAAGATTATTTTCAAAAAGGACTTATCCTTAATGCTAATGTTTTTCTATATGCTGATGTTCGCATTTGTTGGATTAGTTATTTTAAGTGGAAATGGTAATTTCTTATCCTTGGCCTTTGATTCTGGTGGTGTTACAACAGGGCCTATAACAGTACCTTTTATTATGGCACTTGGCGTTGGTGTTGCAGCAACCATCGGTGGAAGAAATGCAAGTGAGAATAGCTTTGGTTTAATTGCATTATGTTCTATTGGACCGATTTTGGCAGTTCTTATTTTAGGGGCTACAATGAAGGGAGATATTCCTTATACGGTTCCTGATTATGCGGTGAAAACAGATTTTTGGAAAGAGTTATTTAGCATATTAGGAGAAAAGGCAAAGGAAGTTATTATTGCGTTAAGCTTGATTGTAGTTTTCTTTATGATTATAGAGTTAATCTTTATTAAATTACCAAAGAAGAAGTTAATTCAGATTGCTATTGGTATTGCATATACTTTTGTTGGATTGGTCATCTTCTTGACAGCAGTGGAGATAGGATTTTCACCTATTGGATATAAAATGGGACAATGTATCGCCAAGTTCCATCCAGCATATTTAATTGTGTTTGGATTTGTAATAGGCTTAGTTGTAGTTTTAGCAGAGCCTGCTGTTCATGTTTTAAACAAACAGGTTGAAGAAATTACTAATGGTGGTGTTTCTAAAAGAGCTATGCTTCTTGCTTTAGCAATTGGTGTTGGTATTTCTATAGGACTATCTATGATTCGTTTGGTATTTGATTTTTCTATATTGTTTTATATCATTCCAGGATATTTTATATCTTTAGGTTTATCATTCTTTGTTCCAAAGATGTATACGGCAATCGCCTTTGACTCAGGTGGTGTTGCTTCAGGTCCATTGACCTCAAGTTTTATCTTACCTTTTGCAATAGGAGCATGCGTATCAATATATGATGGACCTACAAAGGTTTTAAATGATGCCTTTGGAATTGTTGCAATGGTTGCAATGACACCACTAATAACAATTCAGCTTTTAGGCTTTAAGGCAGTATTTGTAAAGCAGATGAAGGAAAAGACAAGAATGAAGAAAATCATCAGTGCCGATGATGAACAAATCATTCGTTTTATGTAGGTGATAGTATGTCAGAAACAAAAGCAGTAAAGAAAAAAGAAAAAAAGAATCCTGTTGCTAAAAAAGAAGAGGGGTTAACTGCTCCTAAGAAATTGAAGATTTTAGTTACAATTGTTGAACGTTCTAAAGCAGATTTTTACTTAGATACATTAGAAGGCTATGATGTAAACCTGCAGACAGTAATCTATGGTAAGGGAACTGCACCTACTGAAATGCTTCAATATTTAGGTTTATCACAGCTAGGTAAAGCAGTTATCTTTAGTGTTGTTCAAGAGGATAACATTAAAAGAATTTTAGCAGATTATGAGGATAAATATTTTAAAACAAAAAATGGTAAAGGAATTGCCTTTACCATCCCAATCTCTTCAGTGATTGGAGTTATGGTTTATAAGTTTTTAAGTAATAGCGTAGAAGGAGCAAGGAGTGAATAGTATGGGACAATTTGAAGTAATATTTTGTATTGTAGATGCTGGCTTTTCTGATAGTGTTATGTCAGCAGCAAGAGAGTGTGGTGCTAGAGGTGGTACTGTGTTAAATGCCCGTGGTACTGCAAGAGAGGATGCTGAGAAGTTATTTAACATTTCAATTCAGCCAGAAAAGGAAATTGTTCTTATTCTTGCAAGTAATGATATTAAGGATGATATCCTTCACGCAATATATAAAAATGTAGGTTTAAATACTTCTGCACAAGGAATCGCATTCAGTTTACCAGTAGATGAGGTTGTAGGACTTACAACACCTGCTGTAAAACCAGAAGAAAAACCAGAGGAGAAAACATCTACAGAAGAATAAGCTTATTGTTAAGTATAATGGCAAGGAAAATAGATTTCCTTGCTTTTTAAATTAAGGTTTGATATATTAAATTTATTTAGAAAGTAATTTATGTTAATAAAGAGGGAGTAATTAAATGAATAGAAAAGATCGAGAAGTTAAAGATGTTAATGATAGTGTAAGCATTCTTAAAAGATGCAATACAATTCGATTAGGGCTGATGAACCAGGATAACCCATATGTTGTTCCTGTATCTTTTGGGTTGGATGTAGTTGATAATAAAATCATCATTTATTTCCATAGTGCTCTTGTAGGATTAAAAAATGATTGTATTACAAAAAATAATCATGTATGTATAGAGGCAGATATTTTTTATAAAGTGGAGACTACAAAAACAGGAATTACGGCACGGTATGAAAGTGTTATAGGTATAGGCAGTGTAAGTAAAGTTGAGGGAGAAGAAAAAATATATGGGTTAAGTAAGCTTGTTGAACACTATGGCTTTAGTGGTTATCCAATTGAACGTTGCCTAAGTCTTAGCAATACTGCAGTATATAAGATAGTTTTATTTGAACTCACTGGCAAACGTAATTTACCAGCCGATTAATTCATATTTTATTATTTTAATATAGTTTTAAATAATCCTCAACTCCATAAAGTAGTGCATATGCAATCTTATATTGGTAGTCAGCTGTTTGTAAAAGCTGGAATTCTTCTTTATTAGACATAAAGCCACATTCAATAATACAACAAGGAATAGTGACTTTATTTAATAGAAATATATTGTCTCGCTTGACAATTTTTCTTTCTGTGTTCTTTAAATAAAGAGAGAGGCTAGTTTGCATGGTTTCTGCAAGAAGCTGATTATTTGAGTTGGTTTTACTATAAAAAACTTGAGCTCCACGATATTTTTCCATACTAAATTTATTTAAATGTATGGATAAGGCTAAAGAGGCATTAGATGTGTTGATTTGAGTAACACGGTTTAGCATATCCTCTCTTTTTACAAAAGAACCATCACTTAAATCATCATCTGTTTCTCTAGTTAAAACAACTTGAATAGAATTACTTTCAAATACCTCTTTAATTTTTTTGGATATTTCTAATGTCAGATTGGATTCCTTAACTTCACCAATAGAGGCACCACCATCCATCCCACCATGACCAGGGTCAATATATACAACTAAAGGACTAACCTCTGCAAATATTTTTGTTGTAAAAATAACAAAGGCTATACAGAATAACAGAAGCATAAATAGATATCGCTTTTTCAAAAAAATCACCTAATTAACTTTATGTATGTAGTTGTGTAAAATTGACAAAATTATAAGCCTCTTGTATAATAAATATATCATTAAGGAGGAAGGTATAATGCTAACCATTTTAAAAAGAAGCAGTATCTTTATTTTACCCTATTGGGTTATAATGTCTCTATTCTTTATAATGCTTTGGTTTTGTCCTAAGGATAACGCTCTAATAGCAATTATCGGCTTAGGAGGATATAACCTTTTATTGTTTGCCTCTCCACTTTGGTTAGGCTGTGCGATTTGGATGGTGGGCTATAAAGGTCAAAAGGAACTATTTAAACCTGCTATTTTTTCTACTATTCTTGTATTCTTAATTGACTTGGTGTTTGTTTTATTAATTGTTTTATTTATTAATTGATTCATATAAAAAATATAATAAAAGTGAGGCATTTGCCTCACCTTTATTATTTTAGTTCAAGCTTAATGTAATTTGTATACTTCCTTTGTCGGCCTTAAGAAAGGTACGTAATTCCTCTACGGAATACCCCTCTATTTTACCTAGTCTTGTGTAAGACCAGGAATTACTGCCATAAAAGAATACAATTTGATTGCCTGAGTATAATATGACATCTCCTGGAGCGGTTGTGATTTGTGAATTACTTGTTGGAAGCGTGAATCCTAAATTTCCAACTTTTTCAAAGCCACCATAATCGTTTACGGTAATGGTGATGTCTTTTTGTTTTAATGCTTCAATAAGGGTATCCACTGCAGAATTTTTTGCAAGCGTGATTTCTAATTTGTTTTCATTCATCATTACATACATTTTCGTTATCTCCTCTGGTGTAGGATTTTCTTCAGGCTGTTTAGAAGGAGTTGAATTTTCCTTATCATCTGGGATAACCTGATCTTCTGGATCAATTGTTGAAGCTTGCTTGCAAGCTGAAATTAAAGAAGAAGAGAATAATAGAAAAAATAAGAAAACAATTTTTTTAATACCAGTCATGTTTTTCATTCCTTTCTAATGCTGCCATTTTATGCATTTCCTCTGTAGATAATTTAAAATCAAATATGGAAATATTCTCAAGTATATGCTGTGGGTTACTAGAACCTGGTATAGCTACAACACCACGTTGTAAATGCCATCTTAGAATAACCTGTGCAGAAGATTTATTATGGGCTTTAGCAATGCTAGAAATGGTAGGATCAGCTAGCAGCTCTGCTGTATGTCCACGTCCTCCAAGAGGATACCAGGCTTGCATCACAATGCCTAATTTATGCATATAAGGAACTACGTTTTGTTCTTGATAATAGGGATGAATCTCATTTTGGATAAGAGCTGGTATTATGCTAACTTGAGAGATGAAATCATCAATTTCTTCAATATACCAATTGGATAAACCTAAAGAACGAATTTTACCTTGTTCAACAAACTTCTCCATTGCTTTATAGGCTTTTATGTCATTATTTCCAGGATGATGTAGAAGCATCATATCGATATATTCAATATTTAATCTATCCAAAGCCTCCTGTATAGCTTGTTCTGGATGTAGGAACTGTTCCCCTGGATAAATTTTTGTTATAACAAATAGCTGTTCACGGGGTACGTTAGATTCTCTAATAGCCTCACCAATTTCTATCTCATTGCCATACATATATGCAGTATCAATTAAACGATATCCTTGGTGAATTGCAGATAGAACGGCAGTTTTGCAGGTATCACCATGTAAACTATAAGTGCCTAGGCCTAATATGGGCATTTCATAACCACTATTGAGTTTGACAGTAGGGGCACATCCATTTATCCCTTTTTCTAAATTAAAAGAGGAAACAGAAGAACCTGAGGTTAGCTGGAGTGTTTCTATCCATTCTGTAATTGCTTGTTTAGAGACCCCAGATGGGAAACGTTTGCCTGTCATCCAATTGGCCTTAGGGGCAAGAGAATGCAATGCTGTATCACTTGAACCAATACCGCTACTATGAGAAGTACAAAAGGGGATTATAGTTTTATTTGAAAGATCATAGCTTTCTAAAAATGTAGAAAGGATTCTTGGTGCTTGACCATGCCATATGGGATATCCTAAGAAAAGTGTTTCATATGTGCTTATATTTTCTATACTTCCATTTATTTCCGGTCGAATAGAAGAATCTGCTTGTTCTTGATCAGCTCTACCATTTGTATAATATTTTAAATCCTCCTCAGTATAAGGGATTTTTGGCGTTATTTCATATAAAACCCCTTTCGTTTCTTCAGCAATAAGACTTGCAATAGACTTTGTTGTATTTGTGCAGGAAAAATATGCAATAAGAATGCTGGATGTGGAATCTATAGAGGGCTTTGTCAAATCGTTATCTTCTTTATTTTCAGGATTGTCATTTGGATTTTCTGCTTTACAGGCTGTAAAACAGAAAAATAAAAGAAGAAATAAAATACCTTCTATTATTTTTTTCATAAGCGCCTCCTATTTCATATTTGTTCTAAAGAAATTTTCAATTTTATCAAATGGGATGATATCCATATGATCATATAAATCTGTATGAACAGCGCCAGGAATAATAAGGAGCTCTTTATTATTTCCTTTTAATTGCTTAAATGTATCTTTACTAAAATAGCATGAATGAGCTTTTTCTCCATGAATAATCATTACGGCATTTCTTATTTCATTGCTATAGGAGAGTATAGGCATATTGATAAAGGATAGTGCGGAAGTTTTATTCCAACCTCCATTAGAATTCAAGGAACGCTTATGATATCCACGAGGAGTTTTATAGTAATCATAATAATCCTTTACATAGAATGGTGCATCCGCAGGAAGAGGGTCAACAACACCACCGCCTAATGCATAGCTTTTATTTTTATAATCTTTAATACGTTGGGTATTTAATGCTTTTTTTATTTCGTAGCGTTCCTCTTCGCTATCAGTAGAATCAAAATAGCCTTTAGCATTTACTCTTGTCATATCATACATAGTAGAAGCAATTGTCACTTTGATTCGTGTATCTATAGCTGCTGCATTAAGGGCCATACCACCCCATCCACAAATTCCTATTATTCCTATTTTCTCACAATCCACGTCCTCACGACAAGAAAGATAATCTACAGCAGCACAAAAATCTTCGGTATTTATATCGGGTGATGCGACGTATCTTGGTTCTCCTCCACTTTCTCCAGTAAAGGAAGGATCAAAGGCTATAGTCAAAAATCCACGTTCTGCCATTTCTTGAGCGTAAAGTCCAGAGGATTGCTCCTTAACAGCACCGAATGGTCCACAAACCGCAATAGCTGCAAGTTTTCCTTTGCTGTTTTTAGGAATATATAAATCTGCAGCAAGAAGAATTCCATAACGATTATGAAACGAAATTTTTTCATGATTCACCTTATCACTTTTTGGAAAAACCTTATCCCATTTTTTTGTTAAGCTTAATTTTTTCATCTTTATATTACACCTCTATTTTCTTAATTACTTTTGCAGGAACACCGGCAACAACAGTGTTTGCCTCTACATTCTTTGTAACAACTGCACCAGCAGCAACAACTGCACCATCTCCAATAGTGACTCCAGAAAGAATAGTTGCATGAGCGCCTATCCAAACATCATTTCCAATTTTGATAGCTGCCGGAAGCATATTAGCACGTTTACTTGGATTTAAGTCATGATTTAAAGTCGCCAGGACAACCTGTTGCCCAATTAATACATTGTTGCCTATTTCTATACCACCCTGATCCTGAAAACAACACCCAGAGTTAATAAATACATTGTTGCCTATTGTTATGTTTTTTCCATAGTCTGTATAAAACGGTGGGAATAGGCCAAAACTCTTATCTACTATTTTACCTGTAAGTTCTGAGAATAGCTCTTGTAATTCCTCTTTAGTATGAAATATACTATTCATTTCCATAGTTATTTTTCTTGCCTGCTCGGAGGCATCATGCATATACAAATGCATTTCTGAGTTTGCTTGAATATAGATTTGTTCTTTCATTTTTTCTTTGAAGCTTTTTTCATCCATATCGTATCATTTCCTTTTATAATACTATTTTATGCTAAAATTAAATATATCTCAAATACTTATATGTTATAGGTTATATATAATTGACAAGCATATTTAAATTATGCTATATTTGTTGTAGGTGATCCTTATGGAATTAAGAGAATTAAAGTATTTTCTTGCTGTTGTGAAAGAAGAAAGTATATCAAAGGCAGCAGAGGCGTTATACATAACACAGCCCAACCTTTCTAGGCAGATGCAAAATTTAGAAAAAGAAATAGGTCAGCCTCTTTTTATTCGTGGAAGTAGAAAAATCACACTTACTGATGCTGGAAGATTGCTTTATAAGCGTGCAGAAGAAATTATGGATTTGTATAACAAAACAGAAAATGAATTAATTTCTCCAGTTACAGAACTATCTGGAGACATTTATATCGGCGGTGGAGAAAGTTACGCTATGGAGCTTATTGCCAAAGCTATTTATGATGTACAACAAAGCTATCCCAGTGTTAAATTCCATTTGTATAGTGGAGATATTGAGGCCGTTTCTGAAAAGCTTGATAAGGGACTAATTGACTTTGGCATTTTTATAGAACCTGCGAATTTAGAAAAATATGACTATATTCGTTTGCCTTTAACAGATATATGGGGTGTACTTATGCGAAAGGATAGCTTGCTTGCAGAAAAAGAATATATAACCCCAAAAGATTTATGGGATAAGCCTATTATTCGTTCTAAGCATTCCTTAGACAAAAGTATCATAACAGATTGGTTTTGTAAACGTTCAGAAGAATTAAATATTGTTGCCACCTATAATCTTTTATACAATGCCTCCATTCTTGTTGAAGAAGGAGTAGGCTATGCCATTGGATTAGATAAGCTCATCAATACGAGTGGGAATAGTCAGCTTTGTTTTAGACCATTCTCTCCTAAGCTAGAATCTCATTTAGATATTGCATGGAAGAAATATCAGGTTTTTCCTAAATGTGCTGAAATCTTTTTGGAGTATTTAAAAAAATATTTATAAAATGATGCTAAGACTTTATGAATCAAATCATAAAAATCAATTTTAAAATAAGTTGTTTTATGGTAAAATTGTATATAAACAAAAAATCTGGAGGACACAATTATGGAGTATGTAGTATTTCGAGATGTAACAAAAAAATATATTACAGGAAGTCAAGAAATTGTTGCCAATAATGAGGTTTCTTTTTCTATAAAGGAAAAGGAATTTTGTGTTATAGTTGGTCCTTCAGGAGCTGGTAAAACAACAATTCTCAATCTGCTTGGCGGAATGGAAGGCTGTGACTCTGGAGACATTTTTGTTGATGGTAAAGAGGTAAGCAAGATGAATGACCGCGAACTTACGAATTACAGAAGATATGATGTTGGATTTGTTTTTCAGTTTTATAATTTGATGCCGAATTTAACGGCTTTAGAAAATATTGAAATTGCTGTTGAAATATGTAAGGAGCCTTTAAATCCTAAAGAGGTTTTGCAATCTGTAGGTTTAGAGGATCGATTGAATCATTTTCCTGCTCAGCTTTCTGGTGGAGAACAACAGCGTGTAAGTATTGCAAGAGCTATTGCTAAAAATCCTAAAATATTACTTTGTGATGAACCTACAGGAGCTTTAGATTACCAGACTGGTAAAAGTATATTGAAGCTTTTGCACGATACCTGCAGACAAACCTCTAAGACAGTCATCGTAATTACTCATAATGCAGCAATTACGAAAATGGCAGATCATGTGATACGTGTAAAAAATGGTACTGTTGAAGAAGAGTATTATAACGAACATCCTGTACCAATAGAAGAGATTGAGTGGTGATGGTATGAAAAGAACATTCATAAAAACCATCCTAAGAGATTTCAAAAAGAATCTAACTCGTTTGATTGCCATTGTTGCAATTATGGCATTAGGCGTTGGATTTTTGATTGGTCTCCTTTCTGCAACTCCAGATTTACAGGATTCCATGGAACGCTATTATGATGAGACTAATCTATATGATATAAGCATAAAAAGTACAATCGGTTTTTCTAAGGACGATATTCTTTCTTTAAAGACAGATGTAAAAGAAATTAAAGAAATAGAAGAATTTTCTTCTATGGATTTTAAAACATATTTTGAGGGTGTAGAAATTACTACACGGCGTATCGTAAATTCTTTTGAGGCTAAGCTGAATCAGCTTACTTTGATTGAAGGAGAATATCCTAAAACAAGCACAGAATGTGTTGTCCAAAATATGGGTATATTTTTAGATAAGCATCCTATTCATCAACAAATCCTGGTTGATGGTATAACCTATACCATTGTTGGAATCTGTAACTCCCCAATGTATTATTACCGCATGCAGGAAACGACACAAATAGGAGATGGCAATTTAGATGCGATTCTGTATTTAGATCAAGCCTTTTTCTCTGCTCCTATAACAGATATTGTCATTACTGTTGATGGAGCTAAAGAGCTACATTCCTTCAAAAAAGCATATTTTGAATTTATAGAACCAGTAGAAGATAAACTGGAGGAATTATCTATTTCTTATATAGAAAAGCGAATGGATAGCTTATATGCTACTGCTAAAGAAGAAGCAAGAAAAAAGATATTAGAGGTCAGTCCTAATCTTCCAGATAGCATGGTAGATTCTATTTTAGAAGCTCAATCGGAAGAAATTAAAAAATCAGTAGACGAGCAGTTTACAGAAATGAAATGGTATGTGCTAGATAGAAAAAGTAATTTGAGTTATGTTTCATTTGATGCGAATGCGAATAAAGTCAATAATGTTGCTGTTGTATTTCCATTCTTTTTCTTTTTCATTGCTGCTTTAATTGCTTTAACATCTGTCACTAGACTTGTTCAAGAGGATAGAAGTTCTATTGGAACATTAAAATCCTTAGGGTACTCTAATCTTAGAATATTAAATAAATATTTTGTATATGCTTTATTTGCTTGTTTGATTGGTTCAGCAGGAGGATTATTCTTAGGTGTATATGGACTACCTATGGCAATTTATTATTGTTATTGTTCTTTATTCATTATGCCTCAAGGCCATTTTAGTTGGTATGCCTGGTGTGTTCTATTTTCTTCTGTTTCTATGAGTGCAACTATATTTGTAGTAATGATTGCCGTATGTTTAAAATCTTTAATGGAAAAGCCAAATGCTTTATTGGTTCCTAAGGCTCCTAAGGCTGGAAGAAGAATTCTTTTGGAGCGCATAGGATTTATTTGGAAAAGATTGAAATTCAAATACAAATCCTCTATAAGGAATATTTTTCGTTTTAAAAGAAACTTAATTATGATGATTGTAGGGGTAGGCGGATGTACAGGTTTAATGATTGTTGGACTGGGATTGAGAGATTCTTTATCCTCAGCATCTACTGTACAATTTGAAGAGGTTTTAAAGTATGATTTCTCCTTATCTATTCAAGGTGAGGTCAAATTAGATTTTTTACAAGACAGTGAGATTACGTACTTGTATAAGGAAGAAGGCAAATTAAAAAAGAATAAGGAATATTCTATTGATATCTTATATGCAGAGGATACTTTGTTGGATTATATGAGTTTAGGAGTCAAGGAGATACCAACGGATTCTGTAATTATTTCTTCACAGCTTGCAAAAAATTTTCATTTAAGAAAGGGAAGCTCTATTGTAGTAGATGTTAATGGCAAGGAAAAGGAATTTAAAGTTCATTCTGTATTTGATAATTATATTCGTAATTACATCATTACGAAAAGGACTGATGAAAAAGAAAATACTATTTTTTTGAAATTAGGTGCTATAGATAGCCAAAATTATGATACAATAGTTAGAAAGGTTTATGAAGTGGAAGGTGTAGCTTCTGTATCTGATTTAAATCAAACAAAGGAGCTTTATGCATCCTTATCTAACGGAATAAGTCTTATCATTGTTGTCATTATTCTTTGTTCAGGACTTTTGGCGATTATTGTCATTTACAATCTAACAAATATCAATATCAATGAACGTATAAAGGAGATAGCTACTTTAAAAGTATTGGGCTATCAAAAGAAGGAAGTATTGGGATACATTTATAGGGAGATTATCCTAATGAGTATTTTTGGAATTCTTTTTGGTTTTGGCTTAGGACCACTTCTGAATTTATTTGTTATTAAACAGATTTCAAGTCCTGGTCAATGCTTTTCTACAGCATTAGGTGGTTTAAATTATTTATATGCCTTCTTAATTACAGCAGTATTTGTAGGTATTGTATTATTGTTATTTATTCCTAAAATGAAGAAAATTAAGATGGTTGAATCGCTTAAGTCTGTAGAATAAAATTTTATGTAAGGAGGTTTTCAATATGAATGATATTTTTATTTCTTATAAGGTACATAACCGTAAAACGGCAATTGAATATTATAAAGCATTGAAAACCCAAAGCTATGAGGTTTGGTTTGACCAGCTTGTTCCTAAAGATGCAGATTGGAAAGAAACCATTGCAAGAGAAATTAAGGATTCAAGATTGATTGTTTGCTTGCTGAGTGAGGCATGCTTATTAGATGATTGGGTTTTGTATCAGCTTGAAACTGCCAGAAGATATCATAAGGAGATTCTTTATATAACTTTAGATGATACGGATTGGCAGCAGCATAAGGAGTATCACGTTAAAAATGATGTATATCATACATTAGAAGAACTGCCTTTAGATCACTATTTTATAAATGAAGAAGCTAAAAAGGAAAAGATATTAGGATTACCATTGCTCAATATCGGTTTAATGGTTATCTTTTCCTTAATGGCTTTATTGGCTGGTCTAGATTTCTTAAATTTATCGTTAGATTATAGATATGGTTGTGTGCTCGTTGGTATCACTTGTTTATTGGTTCTTTCTTATTGGAACAATAAAATTGTATATTTCATTCAAGGTGGTTTAGCGATAGGCTTGTTATGTGTTACTATGTATGTGGTAGCGCCATATTACATTTCCTCTGTGTCTATCAATTCTATGTTTTTCCTTTTATTTTATTTGTTTGCTTTTGTATTGAGATATTCTAAAATTAATCTTTGGTTAGCTTTACTTGCATCCCTTTTCTACTCTGTATTCATTACAGCCTTGGATTCTGTTATAGTAATCTTTATTAATCATTTCTTTGATTTTGATTGTTCTTGGATAAGTATCATATTTTTAGTTGCATTTTTATTTTATAAGTTTTGGTGTATAAAAGATGATTTTAAATGATATAAAAGAAATAATAAAGAATTTATCATTAGAAGAAAAAGCTAAATTATTGGTAGGCGCTGACTTTTGGCACACCTACCCTTTTTTAGGTAAAAAAGAATTGTGTTTGACAGACGGTCCACATGGTGTTAGAATGCAGAACAACGGCGGAAAAGAAGCAGGATTAAAGGATTCTATTCCGGCAACCTGTTTTCCAACCGCATCCTGCTTGGCTTGTAGCTTTGATGAAAAGCTTTTATTTAATGTAGGTAAAGCCATAGCTTCAGAATGCATTGACCAGGAGGTTGATATGTTACTCGGGCCAGGCGTCAATATAAAAAGAAGTCCTTTATGTGGAAGAAATTTTGAATACTATTCAGAGGATCCCTATCTTGCAGGAAGTTTAGCAAGTGGGTTTATTCAAGGAGTACAAAGTGAAAATGTTTTAGCGTGTATAAAGCATTTTGCATGTAATAATCAAGAATATGCGAGGATGGTCAATGACTCTATAATAGATGAAAGAGCCTTATTTGAAATTTATTTAAAGCCTTTTGAAATTGCAATAGCTCTAGCTAATCCAAAAGCCATTATGTGTTCCTATAATAAAGTAAATGGTACTTTAGCAAGTGAAAATCCAGTTCTGTTAAAAGAAATTTTAAGAGGACAATTTAAATTTGAAGGCACAGTTATTTCCGATTGGGGAGCAGTTTCAAATAGAGTTAATGCTTTGAAGGCAGGACTAGATTTAGAAATGCCAGGCAGCTTAAGCTACTTAGATATTATAGAAGCTGTTCAAAATAAAAGCTTATCTGAAGAAATCCTAAATCAGGCAGTGGAATCTGTGTTACATCTTTATCAGGCTAGACCTAGCTTTCAAGATAAAAAGAATCTTTCTTTTCACCAACTTGCGAAAGAGGCTGCCTTAGAAAGCATTGTTTTGTTAAAAAATGAAGGTCAGGTTTTACCTCTTCACAAAGAAGAAAAAATTGGTATTATTGGCAATCCTAATATCCGTATTCAAGGAGCAGGAAGCAGTAAGGTCAATCCGAAGCATGTTGATTCATTTTTAGATTGTTTAAGAAAAGAAAAAATTCAGTTCGAATATTTTGATACGATTACAGATGAAGTTAAACAAATGGATAAAGTAATCTTTTTTGTTGGTTTATCATCTTCAAAAGAAATTGAGGGGAAAGATCGTAAGGACCTAAAGCTAGATGAAGAGGATATAGAGCTAGTATGTGAGCTTTCAAAATTGCATTCTAAGGTGATTGTTGTTTTGACTACAGGTTCTGTTGTAGAGCTTCCTTTTATAGATGCTGTTTCTGGTCTAGTTTTAACTTATCTTGCAGGAGAGGCAAGTGCCTCTGCCTTATTTGATATTTTATATAATAAGACAAATCCGTCAGGGCATTTAGCAGAGACATGGATTGAAAGATTAGAGGATAGTCCTGTCTATGATTTTGGGAAATCTGTATATCAAACGTATTATAGAGAATCCATCTTTGTAGGTTACAGGTATTATGACAAGGTAGGAATAAAACCTTTATTTCCTTTTGGCTATGGGTTATCCTATACGCAATTTGAACTTTCAGATTTCCAAATTAAGGAAGATGTCTTATCTGCAAGGATAAAAAATACGGGTCTATATAAGGGGAAAGAGGTTGTTCAGCTTTATGTGAGAGATCTAAATGAACAGCTGGTTAGACCTATACGAGAATTAAAAGCCTTTCAAAAGATTGAACTTGCTCCCAATGAAGAAGCAGAAATCATATTTAAAATTCAAAATTCTTTCTTTGAATATTATGATGTTTCTAAAAAGAGGTTTATGATGAGTGGTGGTACTTATGTTTTAGAGCTTGGTACTTCTAGCAGAAACATTTTATTATCTAAAGAATATAAGGTTGACCAACCTATGAAAGTTCAGCCTATAACAGTGTATCACAATTTAAAGAGTGTAAAAGAAATCACAAAACAAGATTTTGAAAAGCTATGTGGTAAGGCTATCGAACCTTTACCTAAGAAGTATCCTTTTACTTTAAACTCTCCTATGATAGATGTAAAAACCAAATGGATAGGCAAAGTATTCGTTTATTTTGGTCTTAAAGCTTTAAAGAAAAGAAGCAAAACAAAAGAAGAATTTGAGATGAATCAGTATACCTTTTTAACAGGACCTATTCGTATGATTGGTATGGGGCTTCAAAAAACAAATTATCAGCTCGAAGGAATTGTAGATATCCTAAATGGTAAGATTTTAAGAGGTATGATTCGCTTCTTAAAAAAAGATAAAAGAATGAAAAAAGTAAAACAATAACAACTTATTTAAAAAAATGCAAAAATGGTATATAATATAAAAGATAAAGGAGTGATTTATTATGAAAATAGATATTATTTCAGGTTTTTTAGGGGCTGGAAAAACCACCTTTATTAAACGTCTTTTAAATACAAATTTAAAGAAGGAAAAGGTTGTACTCATTGAGAATGAATTTGGTGAGGTTTCCGTTGATTCTGACTTTTTAGCGGATTCCAAAATAGATATTAAAGAATTATCTCAAGGCTGTATTTGTTGTAGCCTTTTTGGAGATTTTTCTAAATCTTTAAATGAGGTTGTAGAAAAATTCCATCCTGACCGTATCCTAATTGAACCATCTGGAGTGGGCAAGCTTTCTGATATTATTCAGGCTGTTGCTGATGCACATTTAGAACATAATCTAAATGCTCTTGTGTGTATGGTAGATGTATCTAAGGCAAAGATGTATTCTAAGAATTTTGGAGAGTTCTTTTTAGACCAAATCAAATCTGCTCATACTGTGATTCTTTCAAGAACAGATGTTGCAAAAGAAGAAAAAGTAACTGAAGCTTTAGATATTATTAGAGAGCATAATCACGATGCTGTATTGGTTACCACGCCAATAGCAGCTTTAACTGATGAAGAATTATGTAAAGCATATGAAGGAATTCACGATAACTTTTTACATGAATTATTAGAAGATCTTGAACATGAACACCATCACCACCACGAAGAAGAATGTGAGTGTGGACATCATCACCATCACGATGAAGAGTGTGAATGTGGACATCATCATCACCACGAAGAAGAATGTGAATGTGGACATCATC
>CAMWKG010000012.1 GCA_947174785.1 uncultured Mollicutes bacterium | reverse complement strand
GAAGTACTATGATGGATATTATGATGGGAAGGATGAGGGGAAGAAAGCTGGTATTCTTCTAGGAAAAAATCGTGGCAAGAAGGAAGCTAATATAGCTACTGCTAAACGACTTAAGGCTATGGGATCTACTGATGAGTTTATATCTGAGGCAACAGGTCTTAGTATAGAGAAGGTAAGGACTTTGTAATATAAGGGGTGCAACAATTATAAGAAACTAATATTTGAGATTGGATTTTAAAATAATTCATTAGAATTGTTGGTGAAGCATACGATTTATTAGGTGATCATTATGGATATAAAAGTATCGGGTGGATCAATAATAAAAGGAACTGTTTTTTGTTCGGGTGCTAAAAATGCTGTTATTCCTTTGCTGTGTGCTAGTCTATTATCTAAGGGAAAGGTTATGTTAAGAAATGTTCCACGTATTAGTGATGTGTTTGACATTTGCCATATTCTTAGGTACTTGGATTGTAAGGTGGTTTTTAAAGGTCATACCATGCTTATAGATAATACCAATCTTAAATATAAACCTTTATTTTTAGAAGAATGTCAAAAGATTCGAGGGTCCTATTATTTTATTGGAGTTTTTTTAGCTTTATTTTCTAAGTGTGAAATTTTATTACCAGGAGGATGTAAAATAGGTAGTAGACCTATAGATGTTCATCTACAAGCCTTTGAAGATTTGGGATTCAAATATTTTATAGAGGATAATATTTTAACTGTATACAAGATTAAAGTAAATGAAGAAGCCAGCCTTGTTTTGACAAAAAAAAGTGTGGGAGCTTCAATAAATGCAATCTTTGCTGGACTTAGATTAAATCATTATGAGATAAAGAATGGATTATATGAGCCAGAAGGTTTAGATGTTATTCATTTTTTGCAAAAGCTTGGATATCATCTAACATTGAACAATGAAGTGATACGATATGAGAAATCTAAATTAGATTTTAAATTAACAAAGCATACAGTTATACCAGATCGAATGGAAGCAATGACATACGCAATATTAGGATTGTTAAAGGGCGAGGTAACGGTAAAACGTGTAAATACCAATGATTTGACTTGCCCTTTGAAAATTTTAAAAGATGCTGGCTATCAAATTTCTTATACTGAAACAGAAATATATGCAAAAAAGAGTTATGGAAAGGAAATGCATATTATAACTGATGTTTATCCTGGATTTCCAACAGATTTGCAGTCTGTTTTTGGTGTATTATCTTTAAATACAATTGGAAAATCAAAGATAGAAGAAACGGTTTTTGAAAAGCGAATGCAAATTTATTATGATATGAGAGATAGTGGAGCTCAGTGCGAAATTTCAGGAAATCAAGCTATAGTTACAGGAACAAACAAAATTCATTCTAAAAATTATAATGCGTGTGATTTAAGACATGGTGCAGCACTTTTATTGTTGGCATTGTTAGGAGATAAGGAATCTATAATCACTAATTTCGATTATGTGCTCCGTGGGTACGATGATATAATCAATCGTCTCAAGGCATTAGGTGGCAAAATTACAATAATTTAGCATAAGAGCAGGAAATCATCAAAATGGTTTCCTCTTTTTCTTTTTAAATGGTATAATAGGATAGGGAAAAGAAAAGGAGATGTATATAGTGCAAATTAATTTTTTGTTATGGATATGTATTCCCATAATTGTAATACTTTTATTTTGTTTATTTACTTTAATTGTTATTTTTATTCTTCAAAGAAAAAGAAAGAAAAATGAGCAGGCTTCCTTTGATTATTTTTCTAAAATCGTTCACGATTTAAAAACACCTATTTATGCAATAGATGGGTTTACATTGCTTGCCTCTAAAAATCTAGATCAACCAAACAAGGTAGAAGAATATCTAAATAAGATTACTAATATTTCTCATCATATGTTGGCTCTAGTAAAGGATGTTACAGATCTATCCAAAATAAATAGCGACAAATTAGAAATAACAAAAACCATTGGAAACCTGATAGAAATAATTGATGCTTGTTTAAATAATGTTGAGCCTCAAATGCTAAAAAGAAATATAAAATTTGAAAAGGATGTTCAAATATTACATCCTAAAGTAATAGCAGATGAACTACATTTAAATCAGGTTCTAACGAATCTTTTATCTAATGCTATTAAATACACAGAGCCTAATGGCAAAATTTCATTTACTGTAGAAGAACAAAAACTTAATGATTTAACCTCAACATATATTTTTAAAGTTAAAGATACTGGCTATGGTATGAGTGAAGAATTTCAAAAACATTTGTTTGAACCCTTTGCTCAAGAAAGAGCATTGGCACATACGGATGTGGAAAGTTCAGGATTAGGACTATTTATTGTAAAGAAGTTAATTGATAAAATGAATGGAAAAATAGAAGTGACATCCAAAATAAACGAAGGAAGTTGTTTTATAGTTACTTTAGATTTAGATATTGTGGAAACTTATAAATAAATGAAAATTATAATATAATAATCATTTTAAGCGATGGTAAAATAAGCAAATTGTGGTATTTTTTATTAACATGTGCTATACTTTATAAGAATTCGAGGGATTAGAATATGATGTCAGTAATTCAAGAAAAATATAATCATCTAAATATATGTGCTTTAAAAATCACTAAAATGAAATATTTTAATGAGATTTATGCAGCTGTATTAGCACTAGTCACAGTAATGGGATGGGCATTAAATAGTGTCGTTGGTATGATTGTTATGATGTTAATAGCCGCTATAGCATTAATTTTAACTAAAGATTTAAAATATGTTATACCACAATGTATATATTTTATCTTTATATTTAGCGAGGGATTTGCAAGTGATTCATTTCCTATACCTATCATTGTCATTGCTAGTATATTTGCAATAATTATATTGTTTTTCTCCTTTAGAGGCGGAATACAATTAAAGAAAATGAAATCTCTAATTGGTTTGGCAGGATTAGCTTTCACTACAATTATTCCTATTATTTGGTGTAAAGTTCCCAAAGGCAACGAAGTGTTCTATTTTTTGTTTTTTGCCAATTTGGGGTATTTATTGTTATATATCATAATGACAAATGGTATAAAAGAAAACGGAATGGATTTGTTAGCTGTAAGTATGTCTTTCTTAACTATTATTTTAGCATGTGAATGTGCTTTAAAAGTGTATGAATTAAAAGACACAGTTAATAATATTTTAGATCTTTGGTATTTTTTAGGTTGGGGATTTTGTAATGAAGCAGGTATTATGATTTGCGTGGCAATACCTTTTGTCTTTTATATTCTTGGCAAGCAAGAAAAACTAACGGGTATGATTTATCAAAATTCCAAGATTATTATTGGCATAATAGGTATTTTATTAACAACAAGTAGAGGCAGTTATATTTTTGGCTTATTGGAGATAGTTGTTTTATATGTCGCTTTAATGTTTATATCAAAAAGAGCCAGATTGTATCAAAATGCTTTTTTGGTTTATGCTTTAACTATAATTATCTTAATTTTGTGTATGAAGCCGATTATCACTCGAGAATTAGAGAAAATAATGGAACTAGTATTTAAGAATGGCTTAGATGACAATGGCAGAAAAGAAGTATGGGAGGCGGCAGTTCGATTATGGCGAGGAAATACAGTTCATACTATATTTGGTCCAGGTATCGTTTGTGCTATAGGCGAACAAGAAACGGCTTTTGGTGTTCAAGTGGGTCCTATTGTTTTCCATTCAACATTTTTTGAAACTCTAATTAACGGCGGCGTGATTGGTGCTGGATTTTTGCTTGTGCATTTTATCCAAAAATATTGGAATCTGAAAAGATATGATACATACCTATTGGCAGTTTTAGGTACAGGATATTTATTTGTGGATTTATATGGAATGATTGATAATACATATCATATGTATTATTATATGTTACCACTTATGGTAATTATGGGAACGATTGATGCAGGGATATTTGCAAAAAAAGAATTAAGCTCTTTAGACAACAAAACCTTATAAAGTTAAATGGACTAGACATATCTTTCTAAATTTGTAGAAAAATGTGTCTTTTTATTTATTATTTTAAATATATTTATTGTTTCAATTGCCTAAAAATGGTAAAATAATTATATTAGACAAGTGTCCACAGAAAGGAGAGAGGCAAATGTTAGAGTTTTTATTTAATTTTATGGAAAATAATATAATATTAATATTTTTATGTGTTCTAATATTGGGAATAGCCTCTGCCTATTCTAAGAGCACTAAGGTCCTATTCTTATCTATATTAGGTGTAAGTGCAGCCTATTTTGCATTGCTTTGCTTATATAGACTTGGTATTGGAATAGAATTTTTATATGATTGGTCTTGTAGATGGGTAATAGCAATATGTAATCAGATTGATTATTATAGTATTCTCTGTTTAAATAATTCCATTTTACTTCACAAGCTGATGGAGTTTATTTTAACACGCTGTTTTTCTAATTATGCTTTGACCCTTCTTCATATTACAGTACTTTTCACATTAATTTTTATTGTTATAGAGATTGTCATTCCAAGACTAAAGCTAATTATTGTCAAGAAACTTTATATTGATCAAAGCAGAGTAAATAAAAATACTTTTTTTACTAATACTATAAATAGATCTCAATCTAAATATATTTTAAATTCTGTTTTTAGATGTTAAAAAACAAATAATTAAAATTTGGATAATTTTGATTAGGAGTTGTTATAATATGAGAAAATCAGTAAAAGAAAGTTTATCTATGGAATATTCCATAGATTTATATAAAAGAAAACCCATTTTTGCATTTTGTAAAAGATTATTTGATATTCTTTCCTCAGGGTTAGCGCTTATTCTTTTTAGTTGGCTATTTTTAATTATTGCTATTTTAATTAAATGCTCATCTAAAGGAAAAGTTTTCTATGGTCATATACGCGTAGGAAAAAACGGAAAAATGTTTAAGGTTTGGAAATTTAGAAGTATGAGAAATGATCCAAGACCATTAGAAGAAATCCTAACACCTGAACAATTAGAGGAATATAGAACAAATTTTAAAATAACAAATGATCCAAGAGTGACAAAAATAGGAAAAATCCTTAGAAAAACAAGTTTAGATGAATTGCCACAGCTTTGGAATATTTTTATAGGCCAAATGTCTGTTGTAGGCTGGAGACCAATTCTTCAAGAGGAATTGGAAAGATATGGTGAAAATAAGGCATTGCTATTAAAAGTCAAACCGGGGTTAACTGGATTTTGGGCGAGCCATGGTAGAAGTGATATTGCCTATGAAGAAAGAATTAAAATGGAATTATATTATTCTGTAAAAAGAGGCTTTTGGATGGACATCAGGATTCTTTATCATACTGTTATTGGTGTATTTAAATCTGAGGGGGCAAAATGATGTTTGATTATTTGATAGTAGGAGCAGGATTATATGGCTCTGTATGTGCATATGAACTAAGTAAAAAAGGGTATAAATGTTTAGTAATTGATAAAAGAAATCATATTGCCGGGAATATTTATACAGAAGAAATTAAGGGAATTCAAGTTCATAAATACGGGGCACATATATTTCATACAGACGATAAAAAGATTTGGGATTATATAAATCAATTTGCTGATTTTAATAACTATATTAATTCACCAATTGCAATCTATAAAAATGAACTATATAATCTTCCATTCAATATGAATACTTTTTCTAAGCTTTGGGGAGTGAAAACTCCAGCTGAGGCACAGGCAATCATTGAAAAGGAAAAAGAAACTTATCGAATAGATAATCCTAAAAATCTTGAGGAACAGGCAATTAATTTGGTTGGTTCTACGATTTATGAAAAGCTAGTGAAAGGGTATACTGCAAAGCAATGGGGAAAGCCTTGTAATCAATTACCATCCTTTATTATAAAGAGACTACCAGTGCGATTTACATATGATAATAATTATTTTAACGATAGATATCAAGGAATTCCTATAGGGGGATATACTCAAATCATTGAGAAGATGCTAGCTAATGTAGAGGTTAGACTTAATTATGACTTTTTTGAGCATCAAGAGGAATTAGAAAAGCTTTGTAAAAAAATTATTTATACCGGACCTATTGATCAATATTTTGGTTATTGTTATGGTTCCTTAGAATATCGAACTGTTCGCTTTGAAAATGAAATCTTGGAACAATCAAACTTTCAAGGAAATGCAGTTGTGAATTATACAGAATATGATGTTCCATATACAAGAATAATCGAGCATAAGCATTTTGAATTTGATTCAACAAGTCCTTATACAGTAATATCAAAAGAATATTCCACATCATGGAAATTAGGGGATGAACCCTATTATCCAATAAATGATGATAAAAATGGAACGCTTTATCAAAAGTATTTGGAGCTTGCCAAAAAGAAAAAGAATGTTCTATTTGGAGGTCGCTTGGCTCAATACAAATATTATGATATGGATGATGTCATTGCTAGTGCCCTAAAAAGCTTGGAAGGGGAGTGCTTATAATGGAGAATAAACCACTTGTATCAGTAATAATGCCTGTTTATAAGGTTGAAGAATTTGTAGGAAAAACCATCGAAAGTGTTTTGAATCAAACCTATAAAAACATTGAATTTTATGCTGTTGATGATGGAAGCCCAGACAAGAGTGGGGAAATTTGTGAAGAGTATGCAAAAAAGGATGAACGTTTAATTGTATTACATCAAACAAATGCAGGTGCTCCTGCAGCAAGAAATTCAGCCATAAAGTTAGCGAAAGGAAAATATTTGTATTTTATTGATTCAGATGACTTTATTGATCCTGAGATGATAGAAACCATGGTTCAATATGCTGAGGAAAATGAATTGGATTTGGTCGTTACCGGTTTTAAAATGGAATATTTTCAATCAGGAAAAGATATTACATATGAAACTAAATCACCACATCGTATTTATGAGCTAGAAGAATTTAAAAAAGAAGCACATTTATATTTAAATAATAGTTTGTTAAGCTTGCCATGGAATAAATTATTTAAAAATGAAATTATTGCCAGCAACAATTTGACTTTTCCAAATACAAAATGGGATGACCATCATTTTAATATGGACTATTTAATGCATATTAAAAACATTGGCTTTCTTGAAATAACAATGTATCACTGGTATCGTTCAAGAAAAGGTTCAGAGACAATGATAAACTATTCTGATCCAAATATGTTTAAGAAAAGGGTAGAGCATTTTGAACATATTGTTAAGCTTTATCAGGTTTGGAACTATATGGATGAAATGACGCGCACATCTATTAATAGTTATTTTGCAGGTCGTATCATACAATGTGTACAAGAATTGGTAGATAACCGAAAGTTAACTAAAAAAGAGAAGAAGGATAGAATAAAGGAGATTTTGAATCACCCTTTAGTTATTGAAGCTTTCAAAGATGCTAAACTATCTAAAAAAATGAAATTCTTGTCTAAGCCAATTAAAAAGAAAAGCGTACACGGATCTATCCGAAATATGAAAATGGTGAATATGGTTAGAAAATTTTTCCCTAAATTATTTGTAAAGATGAAGGAAAATGAGGTTCATGGGTCTAAATAAATTTAAAAATAAAATATCAAAGTGTGATGTTATATCCTTTGATATCTTTGAAACCTTAATAAGAAGATCCTTTGCCAAGCCATCTGATTTATTTCGATATATAGATAAATATTATCCTAATGAGTCTTTTAGCTTCTTAGAAGTAAGAAGACAAGCAGAACAAGAAGCTTCCACTTTAAATAACAACTTTTGTCCATCCTTTGAAGAAATATATTCTATAATAGAACAAAGGCATGGTAATTCTATTGCAAGTTATTATAAAGACCTTGAACAAAATTTAGAGTTGGCAAATTGTCAAGCGAATCCAGAAATTATATCTTTGTTTTTAAAGGCGAAAGCACTTAATAAAACTGTGATTATCATTTCAGATATGTACTTTTCAAAAGACTTCCTGAAGCAATTATTAAATAAGTGCGGAATAGAGGGCTATGATGAGTTGTTCGTATCCTCGGAGCTGAAAAAATCAAAGCATACTGGTGAAATTTTTCAAGCAATAAAGAAGCTTTATCCTCATCAAAAGATTTTACATATAGGGGATTCATTAAGAGGAGATTATATCAAGCCTAAACTAAAAGGAATAAAAGCAGTACATTATAAAAAATATGAATTCAAAAAATCAAGTTTAGAAAAGCAAACTATAGAAAAAATTTTCTACAACCAAAGGAATTCTAATGCTTATTATAATTTGGGATTTACTACATTAGGACCAGCCTTATTCGGATTTGTTCAATGGCTTCATCAAGAATTAGTAAAGAACGAGTATCAAAGAATTGTTTTCTTGTCGAGAGAAGGAAAGCTTATTAAAGAAGTTTTTGATAGAATGTTTGATGATATTCAAACACAATATTTTTATGTTTCGAGAAGAAGTACACGATGTATTTATTTATCTGAAGTAAAAACTTCTCAGGATATTATAAATATTTATCCTTTGAAAAAATCAATGACTAAAGAAAAATACTTTTCAGAACTAGGGTTAACTATCGAAGATAAAGAGCTCATAACTAAAGAAGATATTTTGAATATTGATGAAAAAACCTTGAAGGAAATACAAAGGATAAATCTTTTAAACAAGCAGAAGCTATTGGCTTATTTAAAACAAGAAAATGTTGTAAACAAGACAGCGCTATGTGATATTGGATGGAATGGAACTATGCAGGATTGTTTACAGTCCTTAGAGATTGCAGATATACACGGATATTATTATGCATTGAGTAGCGAAAGCAAGAATAAAACAGGCTATATAGATTATCGCTATGTTAGACCTTTTGTACACTTGATTGAAAATATGTTTATTGCAAATCATGGAACAACATTAGGATATCAAGAATGTGAGGAAGGCATCCGACCCATATTGGATTGTTATGAATTAGAACAGGGCGTATATGGGAAAATTCAAGAAGGTGCCATTGACTTTATAAATTCTATGAAGGAAATTTTTGATTTCAAATTGACTCTCTCATCTCGTTTAGCAAATGAGAATATTTTAAGATTGGGTTTGTGTCCTACAAAAGCGGATATAAATTTATTCAAAAAAACAAGTTATTTAGAAGGTGAAAAATTTTCTTTGTTTACAACAAAAAGCTTATTTTATTATATCTTTCATCTGAAAAAATTTAAGAGAGATTTCTATAATTCAGGCTGGAAAATTGCCTTTTTAAAAAGTGTATTTTTAATGAGGTTGCCTTATTATCGTTTGTATAAAATTCGAAAAAAGAAATAGAAGAGAGGTTTTTCAATTGAAGAGAATCATTATATTGGGGATGACTTCTATTGTTGGGGGAGTAGAAACTTACATTTTAAATATTTATAATAGGTTCAAATCAAAATATTTGATAGATTTTATCATACAAGAACCTCTGGATGGAATTTTCAAAGAAAAATTTAAAAATGAAAATTGCAATTTTTTCGTTGTTGGCAACTTGAAAAGACACCCTATTAGCACACTTAGAAAGTTAAAAAAAATATATAAGAATAATCACTACGATATTGCATATGTAAATCTATGTAATTCCAGCTTGTTTTTATATACTTTTTATTTAAAAAAATATAATAAGAATTGTATGATTATTACGCATAGTCATAATGGCGATGACAAGCATAAGCTTCAGCATAAGATTATACGTAAGTATTTGAATAAAAAAACAGACAAATATTTTACTTGTTCAGATATTGCTGGGAATTGGATGTTTGGAGAAAAAGTGATGCGTTCTGGGAAGGTTCACTTTATAAAGAACGCCATTGATACTAAAAAATTCGAATTTCAATTAGATGACAGAAATGAAATTAGAAATGCTTTGAATATTCCTAAGGACGCCTTTGTTGTGGGACACATTGGAAGATTTGAATATCAAAAAAATCATCCCTTTATTCTTCGTTTATGTGAAGATAAAGAATTAAGTAATATATATTTTCTATTAATAGGGGATGGAAGCTATAGGGAGGAAATGCTACAACAGATTAATTCCAAGGACTTACACAATGTTATATTACCTGGAACGGTAGAGAATCCTTATAAATATTATTCGGCAATGGATTGTTTCATTTTGCCTTCCTTTTTTGAGGGGCTTCCTATAGTAGGAATTGAGGCACAGGCAAATGGGTTAAGCTGTTTATTTTCTGATAGAATTTCTTTACAGGCAGATGTTACTGGAAGATGTCAGTTTTTGGATTTGAAAGAAGATGTATGGAAACAAAAGATTTTAGAGTTGAGTACACGAAATATAAATGTGGAGTTTAGAAAAGAAGGACGTACAATTTGTGTTCAGTCAGGATATGATCTTGACTATGAAATTGAAAAGATACAAGCAGAATTTTAAAAGAAAGGGGTGATACCATGGTTAATTTAAATCGAAAAACACCATATATATATTTTTTGTTTATTTTTTTGATTTTTCCATTTGTAAAACCACAAATGTTTGATACGATTGCAATAACAAGATATTTATATTATGGTATGAAGATTGTTTCATCTGTGGTTATATTTTTCTTATTTTTTAGAAAATTTAAGATAAATCAGGTTCATCCTTTTATTTATTTGGTCTTGTTGTTTAGACTGGTCACATTAATACCAACATTAACTTCGCCAGATGGAAATATTGTGACGTATGTTGGAATTTGTATTTATGACTTAGCCTTTGTAATGCTGATACAATATGGAATATGTCAAGATAAAAAACAATTTATAAAAGCATTTATTGGTGTGTTAGATTTTTGGATAATATTAAATACGATTACTTTATTTATACCAGGCTTACATAGAGAGGGTATAGAAATGAGCGGTAAATATTATTCATCCTTATTAGGCTATGATAACAGGTATATTTATTTCTTTTTGCCTTTAATTTTTGCAAGAATTATTTATTCTAACACTTATAAAGGAAAATTAAGAATTTCAGATTATTTTATGTATTTGTTTTGTTTAGTTACTTTGTTATATGTTAATGCTACTGCGGCATTAGTTGCGTGGTTGTTATTTATTCCATTTTTCTTTATCTTGAGGAGCAAGAAAAAGTTTAAGCTTCTTAATTATGGTTTAGTTTTACTGGTCTTCTTGGTTATAAATTATCTATTAGTATTTCAAAGAATCCAGAATCAATTTGAATATATAATAGTTGATATTTTGCATAAAGATTTAACCCTATCTTATAGAACAATAATTTGGGACCGAGCATTTGTATCTTTAGAAGGGAAATATTTGATTGGTAGAGGATACGAGTTTGAATCTGTCGTTTTAGAAAATTTAAATAATGCCAACCATACTCACAACTATATGTTGATGCTCATTTATAGAGGTGGAGTAGTAGGACTTGTATTATATTGCCTTATGCTTTATTTACCAAATAAAACACTCAAAAAAAATAAGTATACAAGAAATTATAAAACAATAACCTTTGTTATGGCTATTACTTTATTGTTGTGCTTATTTGATTCATTTGATTATACTATTTTTTACTTCGTGATGTTTGGCTCCTGCTATTTTAATGCCAAAGCTGTAAATAAAAAAATCGAAGTAAAAGAAGTTCAGCTTAATCAGAATATTGCTTTAAAAAATATAAGTATAGGACAGGCATAAGATTATGATCGGTAGAATATTAAATCGAGCTCGTAAAACATTGATTATGATGCGATACAAATTAAAATTTAGAAGTAGGCTAAATTATAAGAAATTATATTTTAATAAAGGCTTTAGGATATTGATTGAGAAGCCTGGTAAATTATCCATTGGAAATAGAACCTTCTTCAACAATTATTGTTCCATTAATTGTCTGAACCATATTGAGATTGGGAACAATTGTCTTTTTGGAGAGGGTGTAAAGCTATACGATCACAATCATATTTTCAATATTGATTCAAAATTGATAAGAGATTGTGATTTGAAATGTGGAGAAATCATTATAGGAAACAATTGCTGGATAGGCAGTAATGCAGTTATTTTATCTGGTACTAAAATAGGTGATAATTGTGTTATAGGTGCAGGAGCAATCGTAAAAGGAAATATTGCAAGTAATAGTATTTTAAAAACGTGTCAAAACTACAGCGTTGAAGAGATTCATTATAAAACGGAGGAGGGAAAGTAAATGAAAGGTATTATATTAGCGGGGGGAAGAGGAACAAGGCTATATCCTATGACCAAATCAATATCTAAGCAGTTACTACCGATATATGATAAACCTTTAATTTATTATCCTTTATCGGTTTTGTTATTAGCAAGTATAAAAGATATTTTGATTATCTCAACTCCTCATGATATTAAGCAGTATGAGGAGCTTTTAGGGGATGGACACTCTTTAGGAATTCATCTAGAATATAAAGTTCAAATGGAACCGAAAGGATTAGCTGATGCATTTATTATTGGTGAGGAATTTATAGGCGAAGATGATGTTTGTCTTTGTCTTGGAGATAATGTGTTTTACGGACAAGCTTTGACAGAGGATTTAAAAGAGGCAAAGCGCATTGTTTCTTCAGAAAAGAAAGCAGTAATTTTTGGATATCCTGTGAAAAATCCTACTGCGTTTGGTGTTGTGGAATTTGATAAAGAATATAATGTTGTTTCAATTGAGGAAAAGCCTTCCCAACCTAAAAGCGATTTTGCTGTTCCAGGATTATATTTTTATGATAATTCTGTAATCAAAAAAGCGAAGTGTGTGAAGCCATCTAAACGTGGAGAGATAGAAATAACTGCGATTAATAATATGTATTTGGATGAAGGAAGCTTAAAGGTAAAATTGTTAGGAAGAGGTATGGCTTGGCTTGACACTGGAACCCCTCAAGGTATGTTAAATGCTGCACAATTTGTTCAATCTGTACAAGAACGACAAGGTTTCTATATTTCATGTATAGAAGAAATTGCATGGAGACGTGGCTTCATAGATGATGCTCAATTAAAAAAGTTGGGTGAAGAATTGAAAATGACAGAATATGGTAAATATCTTTTATCATTAAAAAGGAGTGAGCACTAGATGAGCAAGTTTTTAATAACCGGGGGAGCAGGCTTTATAGGTGGCAATTTTTGTCACTATATGGTAAATACATACCCAAATGATCAATTTGTTTGTATTGATGCATTGACTTATGCAGGAAATTTGGAAACCTTAGAGCCTATTATGAATATGCCAAACTTCAAGTTTGTTCATGAGAATATATGTAATAGAGATGCAGTATTTAAATTGTTTGAAGAAGAGCATTTTGATTATGTGGTAAATTTCGCTGCTGAATCTCATGTAGATAGAAGCATTGAAAATCCAGGCATATTTTTGCAAACCAATATTATAGGTACACAAACCCTAATGGATGCTTGTAGGAAATTTGGTATCAAAAGATATCACCAGGTATCTACAGATGAAGTATACGGTGATTTGCCTTTGGATCGTTTAGATTTGTTTTTTACTGAGGAGACGCCACTTCATACATCTAGTCCATATAGTGCCTCAAAAGCTTCAGCAGATTTATTGGTTTTAGCTTATCATAGAACCTTTGGTCTTCCTTGTACAATCAGTAGATGTTCCAATAATTATGGACCTTATCAATTCCCCGAAAAATTGATACCTTTAATTATTAAGAAAGCTTTGGCTGAAGAATCTTTACCTATATATGGTAACGGGGCTAATGTACGTGATTGGTTACATGTATATGATCACTGTACGGCTATAGATTTAATCTTAAGAAAGGGTCGAGATGGTGAAGTATATAACATTGGTGGACATAATGAACGAACAAACCTAGAGGTTGTTAAAACTATTTTAAAAGAATTGGGCAAGCCAGAATCCCTAATTACCTATGTGAAGGATAGAGCTGGTCATGATTTAAGATATGCGATAAATCCAGCAAAATTAATGGATGAATTAGGGTGGAAGCCTAAGTATACTTTTGAAACTGGTATTGGACCTACCATTCAATGGAATTTAGATAATCAAGAATGGATAAATAACATTTTATCTGGAGAATATTTGAGATTTATGGAGACTTACTATGGAAACCGAAAGTGATATAGTTTTTGGCGATATCGTGTCAGTAGTATGCTGTTCTTATAATAACTTTCAGTTTTTTGAAGATTGTATCAATAGCATTGCTATGCAAGATTATCCAGCCATAGAAGTTATTTTTACCGATGATTGTAGTGAAATTAATGCGTATAATGATTTTGTTGAAAGAGTAAAAGCGAGATTATCTGGCTCTGCTAATATCTCTTATAAACTTTTAAGAAATTCTATAAATCAAGGGACAGTTATTAATGCCGCAAACGGAATTAAGGAAGCGAAAGGAAAGATCATTCTTCCTTTAGCCTTTGATGATTTATTTTATGAAAAAAGTACGATTCGTAATATTGTGAATTTTTTTATAGATAATAAAGCAAAATTTGTAACAACAAAGCGTTTGAATTTTAATGAAGATTCTGAAGACAAGCAAGTATTTTCTGAAAATCCATCACCAGCAGAAGTTGCCATTTTAAAAAAGGATAATTTATCAATTATTGAGTATATTTTAACTAAACAAAACTTTATTGGAGGATGCAATACATATTTTACTAAAGAATTATTTCTTCAGTGTGATTTTGATTATAGATATCGCTTAGTAGAAGATTTGCCATTTTATTATAAGCTTTTAATGAGTGGCGAAAAGTTATTTTATATGGAAACGTCTACCATCTTATATCGTACGGCTTACCAAAAAAAAGTAAGTAAGGGTGTTGCCAAAGATATGGTATTGTTCTATTCAAATTTATCTAAGGATACTAGATTATCAAGAAAAAAAAGAAGATATTCAAAGTTTGCAAAGGAATTGTATATATATAGGAACATTTCTAAAAAGAATGTTTTTAAACTTCTTTTATATCCAGATTGCATGCTATTTAAATATCGTTATAAGGTAAAGCATAGGTGAGAATATGGAATATAAAATAATTAAATTTCAAGAGCACGGCGATCAAAGAGGAATGCTCGTTGCATTAGAAGATAATAAAGAATTGCCATTTCAAATTAAAAGAGTTTATTATTTATATGGCACTAAATCAGGAGAAAGACGTGGATTTCATGCGCATAAAGAATTGCAACAAATTTTAATATGTATTCACGGATCATGTAAAATACATTTGGACAATGGTACAGATACTGCAGAAGTGCTTTTAGATAAGCCCACAGAAGGATTATATGTGTCCCATAATATGTGGCGTGAAATGTATGACTTTTCAAAGGACGCAGTATTATTGGTGTTAGCTTCTGAATGCTATAACGAAAAAGACTATATTCGCAATTATGATGAATTTATAAAATTGACTAGAAAGAAGGATAATTAATATGAAAGTATCATGGGTAAGCTTTGCGCCAATGCAAGCAGAAATAAAAGATCAAGTTTTAAATAAGTTTGAAGAAATGTATAATGATTCTAATTATATTCAAGGAAAGGAATATAAGAAGTTCAATGAAAAATTTGCAGAATATTGCGGAACAAAATATTGTATTGGAGTAGGAAATGGCTTAGATGCTCTTATGCTTATTTTAAAGGCTTATGGAATAGGCGAAGGCGATGAAGTTATAGTTCCTTCAAATACTTTTATTGCTACGGCTTTAGCTGCAACCTATGTGGGAGCAACACCAGTATTTGTGGAGCCTATTTTAGAGGAATATAATATTAATCCTTCATTAATAGAAGAAAAAATAACTTCAAAAACTAAAGCTATTATGGCAGTTCATTTATATGGACAATGCTGTGATATGGATCCAATTTTGAAGCTTGCAAAAAAATATAATTTAAAGGTTATTGAGGATGCTGCCCAAGCTCATGGTGCTACATACAAAGGAAAAAAGGCTGGCTCTTTAGGAGATGCGGCAGGATTTAGTATGTATCCAGGTAAGAATTTAGGAGCTTTGGGAGATGGTGGAGCAGTTACTACTAACGATAAGGAGCTAGCAATTAAAGTTGCTGCACTATCTTGCTATGGGTCTGACTATAAATATCATCATATCTATAAGGGAAATAATTCTAGACTTGATGAAATCCAGTGTGGATTTTTAAATATCAAATTGGATTATTTGGATAAATGGAATGCGAATCGAAATGAAATTGCAAAAAAATATCTTTCTGGAATTCATAATCCAAAAATTAAGTTACCTGTAGTACATAAGGATAATTATCATATTTGGCATATTTTTGCGGTAAGATGTGATGAAAGAGATGCTTTAGAAAAATATTTAAATGAAAAAGGAATTGGAACAAACAAGCATTATCCAACACCAATGCACCTACAAGGAGCATATGCGGATTTAAATATTCCTAAAGGAGCATTGCCGCTTGCTGAAGAAATTTCTTCAACAGAATTAAGTATACCTATGTATTATGGTATGACAGAAGAAGAAATTCAATATGTAATTAAAGCTTTAAATGAATTTTAGATTTTGGATGTGAAATATATATGTTAAGAGAATTAAAAGAAAGTGATGCATCTTTGATGTTGGAATGCTTAAAGGATAAAGATGTTAATCAGTATATGAATATTGATGGAAGCAATATGACCATTGATGATTGTAAAAATTTCATACGTAATAGTTTAAAGGATTCTTTATCTAAGCATTTCGCAATTGTAGATAATCAAGACCGCTGGGTTGGGACAATTTCTCTTAAGAATATTGATTCAAAAACAAAGGTAGCAGAATATGCTATTATAACCTCTAAGGAAGTACACGGAAAAGGGCTTGCTCTTGAAGCTACTAAAGAAATACTAGATTACGGATTTAACACATTAAATTTAAATAGAATTTATTTGAATGTAGTAGAGGATAATATTAGAGCAAACAAATTTTATCTAAAATGCGGATTTGAATTTGAAGGAACATTTCGCCAGGCAATTTATATAAAAAACAAAATTTATAATTTGAATTGGTATGCAATCTTAAAAGGGTGTGAAAAGAATGAAGAAATTCATTAAGTGGATTTTAAATTTAATATATACAATATGCTGTTTGCCCTTTTATTGGATTTACAAATTGAGTGGAAAAACATTTATTAAATATCGTTTTTTTAATGTTATCATAAAGCTCTTTCCTAATTTTTATTGCAAAATGGCCACAAAGAATACAAATAAAATTAGCAGAAAATTAAAAGCAAAGCCGAATAAAAAAGTGGCTATATTACTTTGGGATGATTCTATTTGGTCTATTAATGAATTATACCAGGAATTAAAACAAAAAGGCTTGTCCAGCACAATTATTATACATGATTTTAATGATGGAACATCTAAAGAAATGCGTGAGAATCGCATTAAAAAAACAAAGGATTTTTGTGAACAAAATGGTTTTAACTATATAATTAACAATAAGAAAGTAAATATAAATTCATATGATATAATTTTATTCTTAAGTCCATATGAAACGAATTTCCCTAAAAATTTAAGATTAAACCATATTAAAACGAATAAATTGACTGCGTATATACCATATGGATTTTTCTTATCTAAAATAGATTATTTGGTGTTTGAAATGCTTTCTTTGCATTTATTTAATTATATTTTTGATATTCAATATAGTATTGATTTAGCTAAAAAAACAAATAAATTACTTAATTATTTTAATAGAGTCGATGTTGGATATCCGAAAATGGATTACTTTTTTGACTCTGAAAAACCAGAAATAGCTGTAGAACGGAATTGCATATTGTATGCACCTCATCACTCTATTTTTGATTTGGGACAACAATATTCTACCTTTGATAAAAACTATTCTTTTTTCTTGGAAATGGCTAAGAAATATAAAAATATACATTGGATATTTAGACCACATCCCGTACTTGCAAGGACTACGATTCAAAAGGGTGTGTTTCAATCTTATGATGAATATTTAAATTATATAGAAGAATGGAAGAATTTAGAAAATGCAGAGGTAAGCTCTAAAGGAAATTATTTTAGCGAATTTGATCGATCTGTGTGTATGATATTAGATTCTGAATCTTTTGTTGCAGAGTATTATTATGAAAACAAACCAATTGTGTTTTTAAGAAGAGATTCTCAAAGGTTTAATTCTATTGGTCAAGAACTAATTTATGGTACATATGAAATAGAAGGGGATAATTATGAAGCTTTAGAGCGGTTTATTAAAGCTATTGATGATGGCAGTTTTGTTGATGACAAAAAAGAAATTCGTGAACAGGCATTTAACAGATATTTGAATTACTATGAAAAAAATCAAAAAACCGCAAGTCAAAGTATACTAAATTATTTGGGTGTAGACTATGAAGACAAAAAGATTATCTATTAATTTAATTACTAGCTTTGCATGCAAAATAATAAGTTTGTTATTCTCTTTTGTGGTTCGAAAGCTAATCATTCAGTATCTTGGAAAAGAATACTTGGGACTAAACAGCTTGTTTACAGATTTATTGTCATTTTTAAATTTAGCTGATTTGGGTCTGGGTGTTGTTATTCAAACCTGCTTGTATGCTCATTTGGTTAATTCAAATGAAGAAAGAATAAGAGGAATTCTCAATTTCACGAACAAATTATTTAAATCGATAGCGTTGTTAGTGATTGTGGTCGGTGCTTTACTTTTACCTTTTATAAATATCTTTGTAAAGGATTCTACTTTTGATATAAATTTTTTAAGAATTGTATTTTATATAGAAGTGCTTGGTATTGCTATAACCTATATGGCTACCTCTGAACAGATTCTATTAGAAGTAGAAGAAAAAAAGTATATATTAAACTTTATAGAGTTAGGCGCTTTAATTCTTTCATTTACCATCCGTATTTTAGCAGTTGTTTATTGGAAAAATTATTATATTTATGCATGTGCTATTCTTGTTAAGAATTTATTAACTATAGCTATTGTAACTATAATTTCGCGTAAAAAGTATTCAAATTTATTTAGTAGAGATAAGATAAACGAAGAGGATAAAAAATATATCAAGAAAAATCTTTTTGATTTGATTCCTATGAGACTTGCAAATTTTTTATATTCCTCAACAGATAGTGTTATAATTTCCTCACTTATTGGTATTTCGGTTCTCGCAGTATTTTCAAATTACAATTTGATATTTGTTTCTGTATTATCCTTTATTTTAATTTCAGTAGAAATTATCAAAATACCTTTTGGAAAGATGTTTGAAGAGAAAAATCCAAATATAGAAAAATATATGTTTAGCTATTTTCTATTTCAGTTTTTTCTGTCTTCAATATGTGCATTATGTTTATTAAATCTTACAGATGACTTTATCACCTTGTTTTTTGGAGAAGGGTTACTTTTAGAAAAATATATATTAATAATATTTGTTGTTGATTTCTTCATTCATTCTATCTACCAGCCTTTCTCTATGGTTATCCTGTCTAAAGGATTGTTTAAAACAGAAAAGTGGATTACATTAATTGTAGAAGGCGTTAATGTTGTTGTTTCGATTGTACTCGTATTATGGATAGGAGTTGGTGGAGCAATCATTGGTACTTTGTTATCCAATACAATATCCTTATTTATACGAATACATCGTGTAGGATTTAAATTTTTTGAGCAAAAGAAAAGATTAGTTATATTATTTGTTTCTTTCTTTGTTCTCGTAAGTTTAGAAGGCTGCTTAAGCTATTATTTAGTTTCTAGTTTTTCTGTAAGCTATTTAAATTTGTTTATTAAGTTATTAATTTCTGTATCTGTTCCGACAGTAATAAATTTATTAATTTTCTTTAAAACAAAAGAATTTAAAGTGATTAAAAATAAAGCATTATCTTTAATAAAAAGAAATTCTTAAGATCTTTAAACTAATCTTTGGTGAGATTGAAAGATTAGTTATTATAAGAAGCTATAACGAATGTTGACATCTTTTTAAAAAAAGGTGTAAAATTAGGATTGAGAATGGATAAGAAAATATTTTATATATAGACTCTTGTTTATTAGATCAAGACTAAAAAATCTAAAATTTAATAAAGTAAGATAAGTAAGCTTACATTTATTTTTATTCAAGGAGAATCAAATATGGTATACGTAAATGAGAACATTTTAAAAACTAAAAGAGTCTTTCCAAGACAAAATAGATATCATTGTCATAGATATGATATGAATGAAAATCCCGAAGGTTTACCAAAAGAGTTTGTTGATGAAGTTCTTAAAGAAGTTACACCTCAATTTTTGAGTATATATCCCGAGCAAGATAGATTCTTGAAAAAATACAGTGACTTTATTGGTGTTGGTTTTGAGAATGTAATTGCAACAAATGGATTAGATATGGCAATACGTTATCTACTTGAAATATTCGGTGAGAAAAATAAAAATGTTGTAACAGTTTCACCATCATTTGAAATGTATTGGGTAAATTGTAATATTTTGGGATTAAAGCATGTTCCTGTTCCTTATAATGATGATTTAACATTAGACATCAACAAGATTTTAGATGCCATTAATGAAGATACTAGAGTTGTTGTTTTAGTTAATCCAAACAACCCAGTTGGAAATGTATATTCAAATAGCGAGATAGAAGCGATCGTTACGAAAGCTGCTAAATATAATGCTTTAGTTATTGTTGATGAGGCATATCATTATTTTTATGATAAAACATTTTTGAATCATGTTTTTAAATATGACAATGTGTTAGTTATGAGGACATTTTCCAAATTATTTTCTATGGCTGCATGTAGATTGGGCGTAGTGATAGGAAATAAGAAGTTAATAGAATATGTTAAAACTGCTAGATTAACCTTTGATGTTAACTCTTTTGCCTTATTATTTGGAGAAAAAATTTTAGATCATCCAGATTTAATTGATAGACTTATAGAATCTGAACGCAAAGGAAAAGAATATACCCTTAATTTATTAAAAGAAAATAATTATAAATGCATGGAGAGTAAAGGAAATTTCATTTTCATTGAAACAAAAACAGATGCTCATGTTGTCAGTGACAAGCTTGAGAAGGAGTATAATGTATTAGTACATGCGTATGGGAATGAGATGTTAAGAAAATACATAAGAGTATCCACTGGCTCAATAGAGGCTATGAAGTTTTTCATGGATTGTTTATTAAAATGTGATAAATAGGAGCTTAGTATGATTAAAATAATAACTTATGGTACATTTGATCATTTGCATCAAGGACACATCAATTTACTAAAGAAAGCAAAGGCTTTAGGAGATTACTTAATTGTAGGAGTCACTACAGAAAATTTTGATATCACTAGAGGAAAAATTAATGTTCAACAATCCTTAATGGAACGAATTGAAGCAGTGAAGGCAACAGGATTAGCCGATGAAGTTTTTCCTGAAGAATATGAAGGTCAAAAGATTGATGATATAAAACGAAACAATGTTGATATTTTTGCTATTGGCTCAGATTGGATTGGAAAATTTGATTATTTAAATGAATATTGTCATGTGGTTTATTTACCTAGAACTGAAGGAATTTCAAGCACGATGATTCGTTCCAAAAAGAATGTGAAGCTTGGAGTGATTGGTTCTGATCCATCTATGGTTAAATTATTAAATGAGGTAGATTATATTGATGGCTTAGAGATACATAGTGTTTATTTAGATAGCGCTATGAATAAAAGAATAGTTGATTTTCCTTTGGCAAAAGATATAAGCTCTCTATTAAAAGAAACAGATGCAATTTACATTGCTTGTAAGCCTGTAGATAGATATAAATATATTAAGCTTGCTTTAGAAGCCGGAAAGCATGTTATATGTGATTCGCCTGTTGCATTAAAAAAAGAAGAGGCAGAAGAAGTATTTCTGTTGGCACATAAAAACAAACTATGTCTTTATGACTCAATTAAAACAGCGTATTCTTTGGCTTTTTCTAGATTGGTTTTGTTAATTAAAAGTGGAATTATTGGAGAAATAAAATCTATTGACTCCACATGTACTAGTCAGGAAATGTATGATTGGCTTAAAGAAACCAATTTTGGTACAAGTATGACTATATGGGGACCATTTGGATTACTCCCAGTTTTGAAAATTCTTGGAACCGAATATAAGACAATTTCTTTTAATACACTTCATTCAACCGAAATGAAAGATATTTTTACAAAAATCAATTTTACTTACGATAATGCAGTGGCAACTGTTAATGTTGGTGTTGGTGTGAAATCAGAAGGAGATTTGAGAATTGCAGGAACTAAAGGATATATATACGTTCCAGCACCATGGTGGAAAACAGAATACTTTGAGATTCGCTTTGAAAATCAAGCCTATAACAAAAGATATTTTTATAAGCTTGATGGTGAAGGATTGAGAACAGAATTGGTTAATTTTGTACATTCTATAAATACAGGAAATGATAATTATTATCTTGAGGAAAAGCTAAGTAAAAAGGTTTCTGAGATTTTAGAAGCTCATAATAAAGCTATGTAATAGTTTTGTACATATTATTTTTCTTGTGTTAAAAATAATACAAAATTTATTAGACTATGAAAATTAGATTCATAGTCTTTTTTATAACTATACCTAATTCTTTTATGGATATATCTAGTCAATGTAATATTTTTCCTTGTTATATACAAAAAAATTATGATATAATACGATTACAAAAAAGATGTAGAAAGGTGGTAATCCTTGGTGTTATTTAATTCAATAGAGTTTTTAATATTTTTACCAATAGTATTTATACTTTATTGGATTATGCCAAAAAAGTATAGGTGGATTATACTTCTTATTGCTAGCTATATTTTTTATATGTATTGGAATTGGAAGCTAGTATTTTTAATTTTATTTACCACAATTGTATCTTATATATGTAGCTTACTTGTTGAAAAATTTCAAGAGAAGAAGGGGCTAAAAAGAGGTGTGGTTATTGTTTCTACAATACTATGCTTAGGTGTTTTGTTATTTTTCAAATATTTTAATTTTTTTTATGAAATTATAGAGGATATCAAAAAAGCAATATCTGGTCAAGGCTTTGGAGGATATTTTGTGATTATGCTTCCTGTAGGCATTTCTTTTTACACCTTTCAAACCTTATCTTATGTTATTGATGTCTATCGAGGGAATATGAAGGCTGAAAAGCATTTTGGATATTATGCGTTATTTGTTAGTTTTTTTCCTCAGCTGGTAGCTGGGCCTATAGAAAGACCGCAGGATTTATTGCCACAGCTTAAGAAAGAACAAAGCTTTAAAAAAATTGATTATTCTGGAGCTTTTCGTTATATGCTTATAGGAGCTTTTAAAAAAGTTGCAGTAGCAGATATGATAGGAATCATTGTAAATGCTACATATTCTAATGTTGCAGATGCAAATGGATTAATGATTTTAATATCAACTTTTTTGTTTGCATTTCAGATTTATTGTGATTTCTCAGGTTATTCAGATATAGCCGTTGGAACAGCTAAATTATTTGGCATTAATTTGACCGAAAACTTTAATTCTCCTTATCAATCTAAAAGTATTAAAGAGTTTTGGAATAGATGGCATATTTCCTTATCTAAGTGGTTAAGAGATTATATATATTTTCCATTAGGTGGAAGTAGAGTTTCTAAAATCAGATGGTGTTTTAATATACTTGTTGTTTTCTTTATTAGCGGTTTATGGCATGGTGCAAGCTATAATTTTGTAATTTGGGGATTGCTGCATGCAGGCTTTCAGATTATAGGAGCTTTAACCTTGAAACAAAGGAATAAGCTTTGGTGTAAGATAAAATTAAATCCAGAAGGAAAATTTGTTGGTGCAGTTCGATTATGCATTACTTTTTTACTTGTTGATTTCACTTGGATTTTCTTTAGAGCAAATTCAATTTCGGATTCTGCCACAGCAATTACTAAATTGTTTACAGATTGGAGCTTCAATCTTGAGTATTTCAAATACACTTGGTCTCAATTGGGTTTAAGTCTTCCGCTTTGGATATATAGCATTTTTGGAATTCTGATTATGCTGACCTTGGAAAAACTCAAAAAGATTCATGTGGAACAAAATAGAATATATAAGAATTCAATATTCCGTTTTGGATGCTATTTGATATTGGGATGGTGCTTGATTTACTCATGGATTTATTTACAAGCTACTGATGTGGGAAGTTCCTTCATCTATTTTCAATTTTAAAAGGAGGCATCATAATGAAAAGATTAATAAAACTTTTGTTATTTTTACTAGTATTGATAGTCCCTTTTTTGGTTTCCATTTGTGTGGTTGAAAATACGATGGATCAATATGATAACACGTATTTAGCAGAATTGAAGGATAAAATATCCTTGTTAAAAACCACTAAGGAAAAAAAGATAGTTCTTATAGGTGGTTCAAGCTTACCTTTCGGTATTCGTTCTGATTTAATAGAACAAGAGCTTCCAGAATATAAGGTGGTCAATTTTGGTCTTTACGCAACATTAGGAACTAAGGCTATGATAGACTTGTCAAAAATAAACATTCAAGAGGGTGACATTATTATTTTATCACCCGAATTAAATACGCAGACCTATAGCTTATATTTTAATCCTGAAGCTGTAATGCAGGCATTGGATGGTTTTTCTGGGTATCAAAAGTATTTTTCTATTGAGGATAATTTATCTATTTTCTATAATTATTTTGATTTTGCCAGAGAAAAAATGAAATATGCTGATTCTACAATGCCAAATCCAACAGGAATATATAGACATGATTCATTCAATGCCTATGGGGATTTAGAGGTTGAAAGAAAGAATAATATTATGGCAAATGGATATGATTCTACAATGAACATTGTATTGGATGATACACTGCTAAATTCAGATTTTATAAAGTATATAAATCAATTTTGTTCTTACGTTAGAAAAAATAATGCTAAAGTTTATTTTAATTTTAGTCCTTGTAATGAACTGGCTATTAGAACATCTTTAAAAAAGCGAAATGAATTTAGCGAAAAATTAGATTTAGCTATTGAATGTGATCTGTTATCTAATTTAGAAGATTGCATTATGCATAGCGATTATTTTTATGACACAAACTTTCATTTAAATTCTGCGGGTGCAATTTATTATACAAGCCTTATTATTCAAAATTTAAAACGTGTTTTAAATATTACAGATAATGGCACAAGTGAAGATCCTAATCATCCAACAGGTCCAAGTGTAGGAGGAATTACAATTCCTGAGCCGCCTAAAAAGGATGATGGAAATGACATAGAAGAACCAACTCATCCAGGGCTTGAGGATTTAAGCAAATATGATGGTAGTGCGAATAATGATTTTGTAGATTATTTTAATTATAGGCTGTTGGGCTCATCTTATGTGATTGAAAGCATTAATGATGAGTACAAAGATATAGAAGAAATTATATTACCATCTAGTTATAATGGCAAAGTGATTAATGGGATAAAAAGAAATGCTTTTTACGGATGCATTAGTTTGAAAAGAATTTATATTGGTAAAACTTATAAAGTGTTTGAAGAAGAATCCTTTAACGGATGTATCGCGTTAGAAGGAATCTATTTATATGAGGCAGATGGGAATACGATTAATGTACCTTCGACAGGGTTAATGGATGGTGCAGGAAAAAATGCTAAGATCTATATTCCAAAAGAAGCAAAAGATAATTATACAAATGGGTATACATGGGTAAATTATGCAAAATATTTTGAAACACATTAGGAAAGGATGATAGATAATGAAATCAAAGATAAAGTATATATTTTTCATTTTCATCTTATTTCTATTATTAACCTCTTGTGATTTTATTCACTATGAAAAAGAAACTCAGTTAGATGAGGAACTCATAGAGGCACAAAATACGTATATAGAAGAGTTATATGGTTTATCTCAATTAGATAATTATCGTGAAGCAGAACAAAGAACTTATACATTAGCCTTACAAGAGGCAGTTAATCAAATAAAGGATTGTAAAGATAAAGCCTTATTGCAAGGAATATTTGATGAGAATAAAGAGATTATTTTAAATATTAAACTGGACAAGACATATTGTTTAGAAGAAGAACAATTAAAACAAGATTATATCGAACGCTTAAAGCAAGTATCTAGCTTAGAGGTTTACTTAGAAGAAGAACAAGAAGTATATCTTTATTATTTAAATCTTGGAATTGAAGCAATTGAACAGATTACAGATTTTGATAATCTTGATTCCACTTTTAAAGCATATGAGGAAAGAATATTAGGAATTAAAACTGTTGAACAATATGTTAATGAGTGGCATATGGCTTTTTGCTTGGAGATAGATAATTATGTTGACCTTTCTATCTATAGACAAGCTGAAGCAGATTCTATTTCTAAATTAATTTTAGAAAGTAAAGAGAATATTTTAGATACAGATAATTATCAAAATATGGATTCTATACTCAGAGACTTTAAAATAAAGGTTTATACTTATGCAACTGCAGAGGAATTATATGCAATAGAATTAGAAGTGTTGAAACAGGATAGCATAAAAGAAATCCAAGCATATAAATCACTGGAGGATTATCGTGAAAATGAACAGTTAATCATTTTAAAACTGTTAGATACCTTCAATACTTTGATGAAAAATATTGAAAATAAAGAAGAGGTAAATTCGATAACAGAAATCTATAAAACAAATTTAGATTGTATAAAAACAGATAAAGTTCTTTATGAAGAAGAACGTTTAGTGCTAGTGAATGAAGGATATGAAGAGCTTTCAAGTTTAATTGACAAAACAGATAAAACGGATGAGTTTATAGAGTGGTATACTACCTATTGTCAAGAAGTTAAAGAGGAGTTGACTGCTTTATCTACTAAGCAAGAGGTTAATGTTCGTTTGATTGCTGCTAAAGAATTACTTTATACACAGGGCGCTCAAGAGGGAGATGCCAATAGTCTTAGACAATATAAAAATATTGTTATAGAAAGAGTAGAACAATATTTAGATTTAAGTCTTTATAGAAAAGAACATCAAATTGAAAGTCAAACCCTTATTTTAAACTGGAGCTTTGATTTAAGGCAATTACAGGATTATGATGCCATTGTTCAAGAAGTAGAAAGCATTGAGCATCAGCTTGATGAAATTCCTACAAACGAAGAGCTATGGAATGCAGAGGATGAAGCTTTTGTAGAGCATATGCAGGAAAAATATAACGGACAATTACTCCAGTTTCCTGATGATTTATTAGAAGCTAATGACTTATATGAGTTAGCAAAAATAATGGATTTTTATGCATTTTATCAATTGGACGGAACTTCTTTTGAGCGAAATAAATTCAGAGTACATTTGAATTTTGAACACAAGGATGCCAGATTTGTGAAAAATGAAGTTTATTGGTATTGTGAATTATTGAGATCAACTGTTGGATTAGATGTATCCTTTGAAGATGGGGATTATTTTGTAGTAGAATATATTCCTTATAATTTTGCCTCCGTTAACAATTGGGCAGTCAATGATGAATTGACAGATCGTAAAAATTATCTTATGCAAATTAATGATGGAACCTTTGGAAATAAAAGAAGTTCTGATTTTGATGATTTTGCATATTATGAAAATACTAAACAAATTCTTGTTTGGAATACTCAGCAGCTATGGTATGCTTTACAATATGAATATGTTCCGATTTGTGTGCCAGGTTCTATTGCTGAACAAACATTAAATTGTGCCAAGGAAATTCTTAGAGAAATAGTGACAGATGAAATGTCATTAGAAGAAAAGATATTTTCTATATTTACTTGGTTTGGACAAAATGTTCAGTATGACCAACATATGAATGATTATAATGATTCAAGTGATATGGATGCATATCCTGAGGAAAGAGTTTCTACGTTGAATTCGTTTTTTGCAGAAGGAGCACTTCTTGATCATTTAGCTGTATGTTCCGGTTATGCAAAGGCTTATTTAATTATGTTAAGAATAGAGGGAATAAAAAGCTTCCGCATTTTAGCGAGAGTTTGGGCTCTTCTAGGGAAAAACTCAATAAATGCTAGAGATGATGGTGTTGGATTCGGTTATGGTTCTCATGAATTTATTTATATTCAAATAGGGGATAAATGGTATTATAGCGATCCAGAACGTAGTGCTGTAGAAGTTAATCAAACTTTGCAATCCTATTTATACTGTCTCCTCCCTCCCCAAAATCAAGACTATGGATATTCTGTTCTTTTCCCTGATTTAGAATGGGGAGAGGAGCTTCCACAGATATACCAGCAAATAAATATTATGGGTGTAAATAATTTTGTATCTAATGCATCAGATGTAGATGAGCTTATTAGTTTAATATCTGAAAAGGAAGATAAATATTTGATTTCTATTTTATATGATCCTAAAGAGTATAGTAATTGTTATGAGGACATTTGTAATAGGTTAAATGAAAATATGAATGTATTTTGGATTAAGCTAGAAGGATGTCATGAGGTATTCATTTATAATTAAATATTGATAAAAGCAATTTTATGTTTCAGAGATAATATTACAAATTTTAAAAATCATTTTCCTTAAGAACTCCAATTCACAATGGTTGCATAAAATGCCAAAATATGTTCTATTTTAAATTTATCTTGCGTTGAAATACAAAAGGTTAAAGTGCTGACTAGATGGATAATCAAGAAGGATTATTTCAAGGCACAAATAATAATAAAACAAATCAAAAAACCTCGGCCAATTTGAGCTGAGGTTTTTATACTATGATTTTGTATCAAGCAAAGGGTTAAAGAATTATTTTAGGAGATTCATCAGAATGCTTTCAAAAATAAAGTATTTAGTGCTTTAAGTCACATTTGTTAATTGTTCTTCAATTTGCAATAATTTCCAAAATGTGCTATATTTTTAATGTAAATATTGGAAAAAATGAGGGTGTATAGTAGATGGACGATGAGAAGAAGCTTTTAATCAATCAATTAATAGTGGAAGTTTCAAAATTAGATGAAGAAGCATTACAACAATTGTTTGATATTACAAAAGATGAATTATATCATTTAACAATGGAATATCTAAATGACAAAGAGACAAGAGATAGAGTTTTGTCTTTAACATATTTAAAGGTGGTTCGTAGAGCCAAGTATTTTAATAGTCAAACCAGTGATGGCTTTGATTGGATTTGTCAAATCTTAAAAGAAATATCATCAAGATATCAAAAGAAATCCTTTAATGCACAAGAAAAGAAAATCACAAATGCAAAGAAGTAAAATAAGCCACTGTCATTTCCTCTGGACTTTCCTTACACCCCGAAGTAATCCAATAATAAATGACATTATATAGTGCTCCTGCATAAGAATAAAATGGATATTTATATAATTGCTTTTCATGCTGTAAATCTGTACTTGTAATAATATACTCATTAATTGCATCTAAAAACATCTGTCCTAGCTTAGCTTGAAATAAAGATTGTAGTTCCATCTTATAGGAATATACATAATTAAATGTGCGTAGTACGTTTTCATACCTTGCAATATGAGCTAAGTCAGCAGTATATTTTTCTTTATATTGTAGAAGAAGAGTATTTAAGAAATAAATAATAACATCTTCCTTCGTTTTAAAATTTCGATAAAAGCTAGCTCTTGCAACACCAGCCTTTTTAACGAGCTCTTTAATTTTTATTTCTGATAAAGGTTTCTTTTCTAAAAGTATAAATAAAGCCTTTACCATTGCATTTTTAACTTCTATATTAATTTCTATTCTTTTATCCATAGACAAAACCCACCTTTTATGTCTCACATATGTTATGTATAATTTACATGTTTTAATTATAACATATAGGAGTAGTATTATGAAGAAAAAGATTATTAAAAGAGTTTTATTGATTGTTTTATGTGTGATATTAGGCATTACACTTGTTGGAACAATTACTGTTTATTCTGTTTGGCATAATGAAATAGACACGGCCTTTTCCTTTAAAAAGCTTAGAAATAGAAATGAAGAGCACAAGGATGGGGCTTTGTATGAAATGACAGTAAGTGGAGATTATTATTTTGAAGAATTTAGAGAAAAGGGCGCTAGCTCAGATTCTGAATTAATCAGCTATATTACAAGTCATATTACAAAAGGTTTAATTCCAATGAAGATAAGCGAAAGCGAAATTGGATGTTCAGCATTTACTGCTGAACTAGAAAATGGAGATAGGGTGTTTGGAAGAAATTATGATTTTGCAAGAACTAACACCTGTATTGTAAAAACAAAGCCTTCTCATGGATATAAGTCAGTTTCTACAATTGATCTTCAATTTTTAGGTTTAGCTACAGATAAGGATGTTACAGGCTTAATGAATACAATTACTGCCCTAGCAGCTCCATTTGTTCCACTTGATGGTATAAATGAAAAAGGAGTATCGTGTGCAATCTTTATGTCTTATCAGGGTGGTAATGAAACCGTTGCTACTAATCAAAAAACAGACAAACCAGACATTACATCTACTACGATGTTGCGTTTAATCTTAGATTATGCTGCAACTGTAGAGGAAGCAGTTGCTTTAGTAGAAAAATATGATTTGCATGATTCCGCACAAACCAGTTATCATTATATGGTTGCAGATGCGAATGGAAGAAGTGCAATTTTAGAGTGGGTAAATGGAACAGATAAAACAGACAATGATGGAACTAAGCGTAAGCTTGTTGTTACTTACAATGATCAGGATAGTCATATTGGTCAAAGGGAAGCAGATGCAGATTATCAATGGATAACAAACTTTATTATTCAACCAGATTACTACGAAAGCGATGAGGAAAAAGCTGGCTTTGATCGTTACAATATTATATATAACGGTTTATATCCTACCAATGGAAAATTAAAGGATGAACAGGCCGCAATGGATATCTTAGAAAGTGTTGGACAAAGATATTATAAACCAGGACATGATGGATGTACGGTTCACAGTGTAGTATATAATTTGACAAAAGGAACATCCTATTTTATACCAAATGAAAACTATAAGGATGATACTGCTAAATTTCATTATAGTCTATAATTTAAAAAGCTAATTCTTCAAAAGGATTAGCTTTTTTAAAAAGAAAAAAGAGGATGTAATATCCTCTTAATAGTTTTCTGGATAAATTTGGAAGAAACTTTGTTCTTTCATACAAACAGGGCAAACCTGTGGTGCTTTCTTTCCATGATGAATATGCCCACAATTCCTACATTGCCATGTCTCTTCATCTATCTTTTCAAATACTTCATTGTTTTCCATATTAGATATTAGCTTGTTGTAGCGGTCTTCATGATGCTTTTCAATTGCTGCAACACCGTTAAATAAACGTTCTAATTGTGGAAAGCCTTCCTCTTTAGCTGTTTGTGCGAACTTTTTATACATCTTTGACCATTCAAAATTTTCACCACTTGCAGCAGTTTTCAAATTGGTTAAAGTATCCTTTAGAAGTCCTAAATTATTAAACCAAAGGCGAGCATGCTCTAATTCATTATCTGCAGTATATTGGAAAATTTCAGCAATCTGCTCATAGCCTTCTTGTTTTGCTTTATCTGCAAAGTATTTATATTTTGCATAAGCTTGTACTTCACCAGTAAAGGCAGTCATTAAATTCTTTTCTGTTTTTGTGTTTTCTAATTTCATAATATTTTGTCTCCTTGCATATTTAATATAACCTATTTTTAATCTTTTATACCCTTAGGCCTTAGGTATATATTATTTTAAGTTTGTTTATGATAAAGTTATGATAGAAGAGGAATAAGAAAAAACATAGAGAAAGCCTTGCATCTTTATTTTTATGAAATATTGAAAAAGTAAAAAAACTTCTTGAAATTATAAAATCTTGTGCTATAATAATAATGCACAAAAAAATTGCCGCAGTAGTACAACGGTTAGTACCTATGCTTGCCATGCATATGATGGCGGTTCGATTCCGCTCTGTGGCTCCAAATTAAGGTTATTAAGTCTAAGAAATTAGGCTTTTTATTTTGCTAGTAAAGTAAAATGCGTATTGACAACTTACTTAAATGTATAATATAGTAAATATAAGTTAGTAAAAGTCTATAAGTAAGAGCTCTACTTCTTATAGATGGCTTTCGACAATTGAATGTAGTAGAGTGGTTTTCCGTAATGGATAGCGTGATTGAAAATGATAAGTACAAATGTACTATCAAATTTGATCACGCTTTTTTGTTAGGATTAACAACAATAATATAATTTTATTTCAAAAAAATATTACGAAGTTATATAAAAGGGAGATTTATAAATGAGGAAAAGAGAAAAGAAGCACATAATTGAAACTTCAAAAGAAATTCCTTTAGTAAGAGGAAAAAGAGAATGGAATGTTTACGATGTACCTAATTCGATTTTACATCATACGTTAGAAGCTGATACACATCCTTCTTTAGTGGTGTTAGAGTATGATAAAAAGGTTCTATTAGCAGAACTTAATCATACTTCAGGATCGATGAAAAAGAAGATTAAAAATCCCAATACTAAAGATATAAAACCTTCTTATTTAAAGCGTGTAACAGTTGTAACAAAGGATAAAGGCAAGAAAGAACCAATTACAATTAAAGATTTGCAGGCAAAAAGAAATGATAGAATACTATCTGAAGAAGAGAAAAGAGATATTTTATCATCCTTAAACAATAAGGCAATAAATAAGTTTAACCTGAAAATTTTGATGAATCTTACGCTAGAGAAAAAGAAAAAGCCTAAAAAATAGGCTTCAATGCTGATCGTCCTAGGATATTCGCAGAGGACATGCTACCTTTTAAAAGGCGGAAGACTTACAACCAGACTGACCAGCGACCCTGATATGCATCCCTTGTACTTTAATTTTAATTTTTTTAATCAATAAAGTCAATACCTATTAAATGTAGAAGTATTAGACTTATTACTATAAGAGTATATCTCTCTGAAAATGATAATATTATATACATATAATTTATGAAGTTTAAAATCATTGAAATTTTTTTTAACAACTATGTTATAATGTTTATGTTTAGACTAGATTATAAATTGATTTATTAAGTCTAAGGAATTAGGCTTTTTATTTTGAATATAGGTGATAAAATGGAATTGAAACATAGAAGCTTAAGAAGAGACGAATGGAAAGAAATCACAAAGAAGAAAACGAAAAGCTTAATAGTTGATGAAATGGGATTTTGTGGAACTATTGGATTACTAACTATAGAAGAAATAGAAAAACCTATGATTATTACGCATTCTAACTATCAGATTACAATAGCTGATAAAAATTATAAATGGCTTCAGTTTGCTCCTAAACACGAAAATTGGTGGCTAACGGTTTTATACGATGATACAGATAGACTAATTGAAAGTTATTTTGATATAACAAGGACAAATAACTTTGAAGATGAAGACAATCCTACATTTATGGATATGTTCTTAGATGTAATACTTTCAGAGGATAGAGAGCCTACTATTTTGGATGAGGATGAGTTAAAGGAGGCTCTAGATACTAATTTAATTACAAAAGAAGAGTATGAATTAGCCTTTTTTGTTGCAAAAAGTATTATCAAAGGTTATAATAAGAATAAGGCGAAATATTATGAATTTGTGAATCGCTTTTTTAATAAACTTCGAAACTAGAAGGAGGTTTTATTTATGAAATATAATTTTTGTCCAAATTGTGGATTCAAATTAGAAGGAAATTTTAAATTCTGCCCAAATTGTGGTGTGGAGCTAGGAGGAGCTGCTGACTCTTCTCGTCAGCCAGAACCACCTAGAGGTTATGCAGAAAGAGAATATACACGCGCACCTCAAGCACCAGCATCATCTACTTTAGATAAGGCTGTAATGTTATTTAGAGATAAGGATTATGGTAGGGCGTTATCTTATTTAATAGATTTTGCAAACACAGATGATATAGAGATTTTATATATGATTGGCTATTGCTTATATATGACCAAAAAATTTGATCCAAATTGCGAAAAATTCTTAAAGATAGCAGCTGACCAAGGACACCCTTTGGCTCAAGGAGCTTTAGGAGAATTATACTATGCGTTAGCTGAAGAAAATAGTATAGCAGATTTTGATAGAGGCTATGATCCATATTCTGGAATAAGCAGAGAAAAATATGAAGAAGCCAAATCAAAATGCGAAATGTTTTATAGTCTAGCATTAAAATATTTGAATTTAGCTAAGAGCAACGGAGTTAAATAATAAAATGAAAAAGGACAAGTTGAAATAGACTAGTCCTTTTTATTGTGAAGGAGGTGAGCATATGAAGGATATACGATTTATTTTCAAGTATTTAGGGAAATTTAAAAAGGATTTATTTTTAGCAATCTTTTTTGTTATTGTAGAAACTATATTTGAATTGTTTATTCCCTTTTTAATGAAAGATATTATTGATGAAGGAATTCATAACGGTAATATGAAACAGATTTTAATTTCTGGAGCTTTGATAATAGGGTGCTCTTTATTTTCTTTAATAACAGGACATTTTTATGCAAAATATAATGCCAGGTTAGTAACAAATTATTCTTATACACTTAGACAAGAAGCCTTTCAGAAAATACAGGGATATTCCTTTTCTAATCTTGATCATTTCCAAACAGCTTCCTTAGTTACACGTGTTACAAATGATGTAACAGTATTGCAAAATACGCTTGTTGGCGGAATTAGGCCTTTATGTAGATCTCCTCTATTGTTAGTTATGGGAATAGCCTTATCCTTTTTTATGGCGCCGAAGCTGGCTTGGATTTTTATTGCAGCCATTCCTGTTTTAGGAAGTATCTTATTTTTAATTATTAGGAAAACCGCACCCAAATATAATATCTTACAAAAGAATATTGATGATTTAAACCGAGTAGTTAGAGAAGATGTTTCTGGCATACGTACTGTAAAGTCCTATGTTCGTGAGGATTATGAAATAGAAAAATTTGCTCAAGCCAATACAAAAGCTATGGATACAACCAGAAAAACCTTTAAAATTGCTCAATTAAATCAACCCTCCTTCCAACTTGTTATGTATGGAGTGACAGTATTAGTGTTGGGATTGGGGGCTATTTTGGTTCATAATGAAGAACTAAAAGTAGGAAGTCTTTCTGCAATATTATCCTATGTATCTCAAATTGTAAATTCTTTAATGCTTTTATCCAATGTATTCCTTTTGCTCAATCGTTCCTTTGCATCCTCTAAACGATTAAAAGAAGTATTGGTAGAGATTCCTTCTATTCAATCGAAAGAAAATGCAATAAAGTCAATATCTAATGGAGATATAGAATTTAAGGATGTATATTTTAAATATCATCAAGAGAGTGAAGAATATATTTTATCTAATATTAATTTAAAAATAGAAAAAGGAGAAAGTGTGGGTATTTTAGGTGGAACTGGTTCTGCAAAATCCACATTAGTTTCTTTGATTTTACGTTTATATGATGTTACTAAAGGACAAGTCATATTAGATGGAAAAGATGTAAGGGATTATGACTTAAAGGTATTAAGAGATAGTGTCTCTATTGTTTTGCAAAACAATGTTTTATTTAGTGGAACTATTAAAGAGAATTTATTATGGGGGAATCCTAACGCTTCTAACATTGAACTTGAAGAGGTCTGTAAGCTTGCGTGTGCGGATGAGTTTATATCAAAGCTCCCAGGAGGCTTAGAATATGATTTAGGTCAAGGCGGAGTAAACGTGTCTGGCGGACAGAAGCAAAGGCTTTGTATCGCAAGAGCGTTACTAAAAAAACCTAAAGTGATTATATTTGATGATTCTACCTCAGCATGTGATATGGAAACAGAACGTAAAATTATGTCCTCCATTCGCAGTCTAAAGGATGTTACCAATATTGTTATTGCTCAAAGAATATCTTCTGTAATGTCTGCAGATAAGATTATCATTTTAGATAATGGACAAATTGTAGATATTGGAACACATACAGATTTGCTTAGTAGATCTGCAATCTATAAAGAGCTTTATGAGCAACAGCTGGGAGGTGTATTAGAATGCCACCAGTAACTTCAGTTAAAAGACCTAATGATTTAAAAAGAACAATTAAACGTTTATTAAGTTATATGGGAAAGCATAAGTTTCTTATGTTGATTGTCGCAATATTAGTTACTCTGTCTGCTGCTGCCAATCTTTTAGGAACCTATATGCTACGTCCCATCATAGATACTTATACAAAGGATCCAGAATATTCTAAGCTTGGATTAGTCATTTCCATAGAAATAGGAATCTATTGTGTAGGAGTTTTATCTACACTGGGCTATACTCAGATTATGGTCCGATTGGCTCAGAAAATCATTTATGAAATGAGAAGAGATATATTTAAACAAATGGAAAAGCTTCCCCTATCCTATTTTGATCGTAGGACTCATGGAGAAATCATGAGTAACTATACGAATGATATTGATACCTTAAGTGAAGCTTTGAACAATGCATTTGCAATGCTAATATCTAATAGCATTCAAATCATTGGTTTGATTATATTATTATTTGTTCTAAATTGGCTTTTATCGATTATTGTGATTCTATGTTATATTCTTATGACTGCATATATTATTTACGCTTCTAAAAAAAGTAAAAAGGCTTTTGGAGATCAGCAAAGAGTAATGGCACGTGTGAATGGTTTTGTAGAAGAGACCATCAGTGGGCAAAAGGTTGTTAAGGTATTTAATCATGAAGAAGCTAATGTAGAAAGCTTTAGAAAAGAAAATGAGGCTTTAAGAGCAGCTGGATTTACTGCACTGAAATACTCTATGTCAATGATTCCTATGGTTGTATCTATTTCTTATATTAATTATGCAGTTGTTGCCATATTAGGAGGACTGATTGCTTTAGGATATATTCCTATCGTTTCCTTTACCTTAGGAGGCATAGCATCCTATTTGGTTTTTGTTAGACAAGCAGCTATGCCAATCAATCAATTTACCAATCAGTCCAATTTATTATTGAATGGCTTAGCAGGGGCAGAACGTTTATTTAAACTAATGGATGAAGTCCCTGAAGTAGATGAGGGAAATATTACATTGATTCAAACAGCTCATCGAGAATGGGCTTGGAAAAAGCCAAGCGGAGAAGAAATCCCACTTAAAGGTGATGTTCGCTTTTATAATGTTGATTTTTCTTATTTGCCCAATAAACGTATTTTATCTAATTTAAGCTTATATGCTAAGCCTGGTCAAAAAATAGCATTTGTTGGTTCTACAGGTGCAGGAAAAACAACAATAACTAACTTGATTAATCGTTTTTACGAAATTGAAGGAGGAACAATCACCTACGATGGAATTAATATTTCCGAAATACGAAAGGAAGATTTAAGACATTCTTTAGGTGTTGTTTTACAGGACACAAGTTTATTTTCAGGAAGCATACGAGAAAACATTCGTTATGGAAGACTTTCTGCAAGTGATAGTGAGATTGAAGAAGCTGCTAAGCTAGCCAATGCACATCAGTTTATTAAAAAGCTTCCTCAAGGCTATGATACTCTTGTTTCCCCTGATGGAGGAAGCTTGAGTCAAGGACAACGTCAGCTGTTGAGTATTGCAAGAGCTGCAGTTGCAGATACACCAGTCTTAATTTTAGATGAAGCCACATCTTCTATAGATACTAGAACAGAACGCTTAGTCCAAGAGGGCATGGATAAGCTTATGAAAGATAGAACTGTTTTTGTCATAGCTCACCGTTTATCTACGGTTCGTAATGCAAATGCAATTTTGGTTTTGGATCACGGAAAGATTATGGAACGTGGAACACATGAAGAACTTTTGGCTCAAAAGGGGATATATTATAAATTATATACTGGAAAATTAGAATTAGAATAAAAACTAAGGGTGAATTCTGTTTAGGAAGAATTCCCCTTTTCTTTATGTATTTTTTTCCAAAATTTACCAAAACTATAGTATAGGGTGATATTATGGATGGAGAAGGATTATCCTTAATGGATATATGGAGTCTTATTCTAAAGAAAAAAATAATAGGATCTATTGTCTTTGGAGTGATGACAATCGTTTCTTTAGTTTTAATATTATTTGTTTATAATCCATTAAGAGTAAGTTATGTTGCTACCTTTAATTACAATTGGTATGGAATTGAAAATAATAAATTTGCGAATGGAGCGGTATTTAATTACTATGATATCGTTTCTTTATCTAGTCTAGAAGAGGTAAAAGAAAGCAACAATGCATATCAAAGCATTAACGTAGAAGAGCTTGCCGAAAATATTAAAATAGAAGTAGATGAGCTTCATTATACTATATTAATATCTGGAAGCTATTTTAAAAGCGATGCCCAAGCGAAAGCCTTTCTTGAAGCATTAATTCATCTGCCATATCAAAAGGCTTTAAATCTCAGCTTCGATTTTAAAGCGAATTTAGTTGGCTATGAAAGAGCCAAGAAGATTTCTAGTAAGCTAGATTATTTAGATAATCAGCTCGGAGTTGTTTTAAAGGGCTACAAGGATATGATTTCTTATTTTGGGGATATAGAAATTGATCATTCTAATTTAAGTAGCTTGTATAGTAAGGTTGAAGCCTTTGCATCAAATAATGATTTGAATGAATATAAATATATAGCTTATCAAAACTATTATATGACGAAAGAAGAATATGACACAACCCTTAAAGAACAACAGGCTTTAAAGACAGAACAAAATTTATTAAGAGAAAGAAAAAAAATTTTATTAGAATCCTTAAGTAATATTTATACAAATTCCAATGGAAATACCTATATGGATACTTCTATTGCGAATTATTTAAATAGTCTTCATACAATAGATTCAAGGCTTATGACAATTGATGAGAACTTGAAATTGATTGAAGGTGCAACAACTGGAAAATATAATGAAGAGGATAGTAAAAAATTCTTGGAACAGCTAGATGAATATAAAGAGGAATTAGAAAGCTTAACCTTAGAGTACACAGAAAGTGTAAATTATGTATTAGAAGAAAATACTTTATTTAATCTTCAGCCAATTCAAACCAAAGGAAAAATTAGTTTCATTTTAGCGGTACCTATCAGTGTTTTAATCGGTATAATATTTGGATTAGGAACAGCATTTGTTATAGCTTTTATAGAGAGCAGCAAACCCAATGAAGAATTTTTAACACATAAAGAAAAGCAAGAATAAAATGCAGGGTCATTTTCTTGCTTTTTATTTTGTTTTGATATAATATAACAAAGAGGTGGTAAAATGAGTGAAATTTTCAAGTTCAACAATAGAGAAGAATTTAGAAATTGGCTTGTGGAGCATTGTTTGTCAAACGATGGAATTTGGCTTTTATTTGGAAAGTCAGGTGGACCTAAAACTATAAAAGCAAATGAGGCATTAGAAGAGGCCTTATGTTTTGGATGGATTGATGGCCAGATGCAGAGTATAGATGATAAAACCTATAAAAAATATTTTTCTATGCGTAGAGAAAATAGTATGTGGTCAGAAAAAAACAAGGCATTGGTTCAAAGCTTAGAACAGCAAGGAAGAATGACTGAATATGGGAGAAAGAAAATTGAAGAAGCACATAAAAACGGGCAATGGAACAAATCGAATAAAGTAGAAATCACAGAAGAACAGATACAGTTTTTGTCAACTTTATTAAAGCAATATGAGCCTGCATATACAAATTTTAATTCTATGTCTAGTTCGGTAAAGAAAACTTATACTAAAGCCTATCTTGCTGCAAAGACTGAAGAGGGGCGAAAAAACAGAATTGCTTGGATGGTGGAAAGACTGAATCAAAATTTAAAGCCTATGTAATATTAAATTTCATCTTTTAAAACAGGATAAAAATAAGCATATTTATAGAGGATTTTGTATTTAAAAAAAGTTAGTGAAAATCAAAATGGTTTGTAGTATAATTAGATATACGAGGGGTGATTTTATGAATAAGAAATTCTATTTAACCACTGCAATTGCATATACCTCATCTAAACCACATATAGGGAATGTGTATGAGGCAATCTTAGCAGACTCTATCGTTAGATATAAAAAGAAATGTGGATATGATACACATTTTCAAACAGGTACTGATGAACATGGACAAAAAATTCAGTTAAAAGCTGAAGCAAATCATATCACACCTAAGCAGCATGTAGATAATATTTCTAATGAAATTAAAAGAACCTACAAGCTTGTAGATGTAGAGTATGATCACTTTATAAGAACTACTGATGAATATCATGTGAAAGAAGTTGCAAAGGTTTTTGAAAAGCTTTATAAAAAGGGTGATATTTATAAGGGCTCCTATGAGGGTAATTATTGTGTAGATTGTGAATCTTTCTTTACGACAAAGGATTTAAAGGATGGATGCTGTCCAGATTGTGGAGCAAAGGTACAAATCATGAAGGAAGAGGCATATTTCTTTAAGCTTGCTCCTTATCAAAATAGATTAATAGAATATATTCATTCTCATCCAGAATTCATTCAGCCTGAATCTAGAAAAAATGAGATGTTAAATAATTTCTTAAGTAATCCTCTACCAGATCTATGTGTATCTCGTACCTCTTATACTTGGGGTGTACCTGTGCATTTTGATTCTAAGCATGTTATATATGTTTGGATTGATGCGTTATTAAATTATGTTACCGGCATTGGATATCATGTGGATGAAAAGTGTGGAGATTTATACAATACTTACTGGCCAGCAGATATTCATTTGATTGGTAAGGATATCTTAAGATTCCATACAATCTATTGGCCAATTATGCTAATGGCATTGGATATGCCACTGCCTAAACAAATCTTTGGACACCCTTGGGTTTTAATGAATCATAATAAAATGTCTAAATCTAAAGGAAATGTAATTTATACAGATGATTTAGTAGAACTATTTGGTGTGGATGCTGTAAGATATTACGTGCTTCATGAAATACCTTTTGCCTCAGATGGTAATTTAACTTATGAGCTCGTTTGTGAAAAAAATAACTCTGATTTGGCAAATACATATGGTAATTTAGTCAATCGTACTATGGCTATGTGTAAAAAATACTTTGATGGTAAAATTGGTGTTGGAGAAGCTTCAGAGTTTGATGTCGATTTAGAAAACTTATTAAAGAAAACTATTGAAGAATATCATAATTTGATGAATAAGTATAGAATCGCAGATGCTATAGAAGTAGTTATGAATTTATTGCGTGCATCAAATAAATATATTGATGACACAGCTCCTTGGGTTCTTGCAAAGGATGAGACAAAACAGAAGGTTTTAGAAGGAGTTTTATATCACTTATTCGAAGTCATTCGTGTAGCTACAATTTTGTTGGAGCCTATGATGCCTTCCTCATCTAAGAATGTTTATAAACAAATCAATACAAGCCTAATTTCTTTTGAGGATTTAGAATTCGGTAAGCAAAAGAATTACAGCATTGGGGAAGCAGAAGTTTTATTTAAACGTTTAGATGTAAACAAGGATGTTTTAGATAAGGTTCTTGCAAAAGAAAATAAGATAGAAGAGCCTAAGAAGGAGCTTCCTAAAAAAGAAGAAATTACAATTGAAGATTTTGATAAATTAGATTTAGGTGTTGGTCAAATTTTAGAAGCCAAGAAACACCCTAAGGCAGATAAGCTTCTTGTGTTTAAAGTGGACTTAGGAAATGAGATACGTCAAATTGTTTCTGGCATAGCTAAGTATTATAAGCCAGAGGAATTAATTGGAAAGAAGGTTGTTGTAGTTAAGAACCTAAAGCCAATATCCCTTCGAGGAGAAGAATCCTATGGAATGCTGTTATGTGCATCAGATGAAAATGATTTAGAGTTGCTAAATGTAGAACATTTGCTTCCAGGAGCTAAGGTAAGTTAAAATGAAAAAGGAACAGCTGTACGAGGATATATTTCGTGTTTGTATTGTCTTATTTACATCCACGCTTTATTCTCTTTCTGTAATTTGGTTTTTGGAACCAGCAAATTTAATAGCCATAGGTGGAACTGCAATTGCGCAAATATTAAATCGTGCATTTTCACATGCAAATATAGGAATACCTATTGGTGTATTTACTTTATTATTAAATATTCCTTTATGTATTTATGGAATGAAACGTGTATCGGTTCGTTTCGTAGTTTACTCCATCTTATCTATTTTAATTCAGGCCTTTTGGATGATGGGCTGGGATTGGATCAAAGTGGACTTTGGTATCAATCCAAATGATAAGTTCTTTTTGGGAGTTATTGGTGGACTTCTTTGTGGTAGTGCTATCGGGCTTGCTTTACGCTATGGAACCTCTACAGGAGGTATGGATATTATTGGGCAAGCACTTGCATTAAAGAAAAATGTTTCTATTGGTGTATTTTCGGCAATCGTTAATATTTTATTGGCAATTATAGCGGGTGGAATTATTGAAAGATCTTGGGATATTACCTTATATACCTTTATTTTCATTATTGTTTCTAATTTGGTTGTAGATAAAATTCATACTGCCTATAATTACCTAAGAGTAGACGTGATTTCACAACGTTCTGAAGAAGTAGCTAAGGCTTTACTAGAAGGGATAAAGAGAGGCTGCACCATTTCTACGGTTAAGGGTGCATATACAAATGAAGAAAAATATGATATTTTTATGATTATTTCTTCATATGAACTTCAAAAAGCTACGGAGATTATAAGAAATACAGATCCGAATGCATTTATGACGGTATCGCCTATTAAAAGAATTTTCGGCAAATTTTTCAAGCATACCATTACTTAAAATAAAGTTTGAGACTAATTTTTTAGTCTCTTTTCTTTTTCTGGTATGAAATTTATTTGACTATTTTTAGTTTTAAGTATATACTTAAGTTAGTTGTTACTATCATAAAAAAGTTGAAGGTGTATTGTATGTTTTCTAAAATCAAAAAATATTTTAAAGATAAAAATAACTCTATACATGAAAGAGCAATTCCAAAGTCTCAAATCATTAAACAGATTACAAAACATATAAAACGAGTTGGTAATTTTGGAACGGCAGCTTTGATTATGGTAGATATTGATGAGTTTCGGAATTTAATAGAAGCATACGGTGAAGAGGTTTGTAACAAGGTATTACGTGAGGTTACGGCTAGACTAGTAGAGCTTTTACCTGAAAATGCAAGCATTTCTCAAACAAAATTGGATGGTATATTAATTTTTATTCCTGATGAAGGAACTCAAAGCAGAATAGAAAGGCTTTGTAAAAAAATGCTTGAAAGCACAAGAGCCCCTTTTCGTAATGAAGAATTCGAAAATATAAGTATTACGGCATCTATTGGTGTGTGTACATATCCTCAGTCTGGAAGTATTGTAAAAACATTATTAGAAAATCTAGATTTGGCAACCTTTGTTTCTAAACGAAATGGAGGAAATAAAGTTACAAGTTATTACGCAACACTTTCAGATGATGAACGTGACCATATGATGTATTATGAGGAAATAAGGACTGCAATTCAAAGAAAAGAGTTTATCTTATATTATCAACCTATCATAGATTTTGAGAATAAGACACTCTATGGGGCAGAAGCCTTGATGCGTTGGAATCACCCTACAAAAGGAGTTTTACCTCCACAGGACTTTATTCAGCTGATGGAACAAACAGGAGATATTCACTGGGTTGGACAATGGGGAATTGAAAGGATGATTCGTTTTCAACAATCGATGCTTACAAGGTTTCCTAATCTTCCATTAGTTTTTTCCTTAAACTTAGGATTGAAGCAATTATTAAATGTGAATTTGGCAAAAGATTTAATTGAGATTGCTAAAAAGCTTAATGTGAAAACTAGTAGAATCATGCTAGAAATTACAGACTTTATGGTTTATGAAAAGATGAAGATTGTAGAAGCAAATATCACACGCTTAAAAGCCTTTGGTTTTAGAATTGCGGTAGATGGCTTTCCATTAAATCCCCAATCTGTTCTTGCAATACAAAAGTGTCCTATAGATGTTGTAAAATTAGGTAGAGTATTTTTAAAGGATATCCCAAATAACTTTTCACAAGAAAAGCTATTGGTTAATTTAATGGACTATTGTAATAAAAATAAGAAGCTTGTTATTTGTGAAGGTATTGAGACAAAAGAATTGATGCATTATGTATATGATCAAAATGTCAAGTGCGGATCTGGTTTCTATTTTGCCAGGGCTTTAGATATTCCAGCTTTTATAAAATTTATTGAAGAAGAGCAATGGAAGACAAAATTAGATTAAATAGAAAGGCTGAACTTATATTCAGCTTTTTTTGTTGATAAAATGCAGAGGAATAGTTGAGTCCTTTTAGCTACAAAACGGCTTTAAGCTAGAGAAAATATAAGGTATAATGCATAAATTTATTGAATTGTAAACGGGTTTGTTGTATAATTTAAAAGTAAAAAAACTGAAAGGTTGTGTTGAATATGGGAAGAGCGCATGAGGTTCGTGCAGCATCTATGGCAAAAACTGCAGCAATGAAGTCTGCAAAATATGCAAAATGGGGAAAGGAAATTTTTATTGCAGCTAAGTCTGGTGTTCCTGATCCTGAAATGAATCAAAGCTTAAAGAGAGTTATTGAACGTGCTAAGAAGGATCAATGTCCTGCTGATGTTATTAAGCGTGCTATCGCTAAAGCAGCTGGTGTTGCTTCTGGTGCTTCTAAAGAAAAAACATATGAAGGCTATGGTCCTGGTAATGTAGCTATGATTGTAGAATGTACAACAGATAATGATAACCGTACATTTACAGATGTTCGTACTGCATTTAATAAGACAGGTGGACAATTAGGTACTTCAGTAGGCTATATGTTTAGTCGTAAGGCTAAGTTTGTATTTGCTGGAATGTCAGAAGATGAAGCTATGGAAGCTTTAATGATGGCAGATGCAGATTGTGAAGAAATCAAAACAGATGAAGATGGCAACACTTTAATTCTTGCTGATCCTAAGGATTTTGAATCTATTAAGAATGCATTAGAAGGAGCTAATCCAGAATTAGAATTTGATGAGGCAGCAGTTTCTTTAGTACCATCTAACTATGTTGATTTAGATGAAGATCATGAGGCTAAATTCAGAAGATTATTAGATTTATTATCTGAATTAGACGATGTTCAAGATGTTTACCATAATGCAAATATCTCTTTAGATGAAGAAGAATAATTAAGAAGCAGTGATGATTAGGCAATTTGTCTATGTCATTGCTTTTTCTTTTACACTAGGAAGATACATTGTTTCTTTAGAAAAAACAATATTTTATCACTATGAAGTATGCTTCTCTTATAAAATTATTTTTTCTATTCATTGTATTTTTTGAGTTATTGTATTATAATATTAACAAGAAGTATTTACTTATTAGGAGGAAATTAAATTATGCCATTAGTTAATGTAAAAGAAATGATGGACAAGGCTAGAGATGGCCACTATGCAGTAGGTGCATTCAATATTAATAACCTTGAATGGACAAAAGCAATTCTTCTTGCTGCAGAAGAATTAAAGGCACCCGTAATTTTAGGAGTATCAGAAGGTGCAAATAAGTATATGACAGGATATAAGGTTGTAGCTGATATGGTAAAGGCTATGATTGAAACCTTAAATATCACTGTTCCTGTAGCATTACACTTAGACCACGGTACTTATGAAGGTGCACAGAAGGCTTTAGCTGCTGGATATTCATCAGTTATGTTTGATGGTTCACATTATGATATTGAAGAAAACGTTGAAAAGACAAAAGAAATTGTAGCTTTAGCTAAGAAGCTAGGCGCTACTGTAGAAGCTGAGGTAGGTTCTATTGGTGGTGAAGAGGATGGAGTTACTGGTCGTGGAGAAGTAGCAGATCCAAAGCAATGCAAGATGATTGCTGATTTAGGAATCGATATCTTAGCTGCTGGTATTGGTAATATCCATGGTCAATATCCTGCAAATTGGCAAGGTCTTGATTTTGAAACTCTAGCTGAAATTAAGAAGGCTTGTGGAAATATGCCACTTGTATTACATGGTGGTACAGGTATTCCTGAGGATATGATTAAGAAAGCTATTTCTTTAGGTGTATGTAAAATCAATGTAAATACAGAATGTCAATTATCCTTTGCTGCAGCAACTCGTGCTTATATTGAGGCTGGTAAGGATAAAGAAAAGAAGGGCTTTGACCCTCGTAAGCTTTTAGCTCCAGGTACAGATGCAATCAAACAAACTGTTAGAGAAAAAATGGAAATGTTTGGCTGTATTGGAAAAGCAAATTAATATTAAAAATGGGGCGATGAAAATCGCCTCTTCATTTTGAAAGGAGTAAACTATGAAAATTGCTTTAATCAATGAGAATTCCCAAGCAGGAAAAAATGAACTTATTTATAATACTTTAAAAATGGTAGCAACCAAGTATGGACATACCGTAGATAATTATGGAATGTTTAATGCAGAGGATAAAGCATTAACCTATGTACAGAATGGATTGTTAGCTGCAATACTAATTAATTCAGGTGCTGCAGATTTTGTGGTTACAGGTTGTGGAACAGGTAGTGGCGCAATGCTTGCTTGTAATTCCTTCCCTAGAGTTTTATGTGGATTAATTGTAGACCCATCTGATGCTTATATGTTTGGACAAATCAATGATGGAAATTGTGCTGCATTCCCTTTTGCTAAAGGGTTTGGCTGGGGAGCCGAATTAAATTTAGAATATTGCTTTGAAAAATTGTTTAATGGGCCAAGAGGACAAGGATATCCAAAGGAAAGAGTTATACCAGAACAAAGAAATAAGAAAATATTAGATGGAGTTAAGGAAATCACACATACTCCTATGCTAGAAATATTAAAGAGAATAGACAGAGACTTTTTATTAGAAACAATAGATCGTCCATCCTTTAAAAAATATTTCTTTGCAAATGCGAAGGATAAAGAAATTATTGATTTTATTAATACTTTACTTTAAAAAGAGAAAGAGAATGATTTTATGAAGCTAGTTATTAATATGCTATCTAAGGCAGATAGTGTAGAAGGACAAGGCGTAGGCAGTGCTTATATTGAACAAGTAAATTTGGTTAAAGAAGAGCTTGGTGATATTTTTGAGGTAAGAATCAATTCGAAGAAGAAGGCAGATATTGTACATGTACATTCCGTTAATCCAAGCTTTTACTTGCGTTTTAAAAAGAAAAATGGTATTCGTGTAATGTATTGTCATTTTCTTCCAGAAACCTTAAAAGGTTCTATTAAGTTACCTAAATTATTTTTTAATATATATTGTAAATACGTTATGTCTTTTTATAAAAAGGCTGAGTATTTGGTTGTTGTAAATCCTATATTTATAGAAGATTTAGTTAAATTAGGGGTAAAAGAAGATCACATTAAATACATTCCTAACTATGTATCTAAAAGTCAATTTTATCCTATTCCAAAGGAAGAAACAGCATCTATTAGACAAAAATATAATATTCCTTTAGATAAGTTTGTTGTATTGGGATGTGGCCAAGTACAAACAAGAAAGGGAGTAACAGATTTTGTTGAGGTTGCCAAAAACAATCCGGATATAGAGTTTGTTTGGGCAGGAGGCTTTAGCTTTAAAGCAATCACAGATGGATATAATGAATTAAAGAAGATTTATGAAAATCCACCTTGTTCAAATCTTCATTTTATTGGTATTATTCCAAGAACAGAAATGAACGAGATATTTAATATGGCAGATTGTTTATTCATGCCATCCTATAATGAATTATTTCCTATGTCTATTTTAGAAGCCGCTTCTGCAAGCAAGCCTATATTGCTTAGAGATTTAGATTTATACAAGAATATATTATGGGATAATTATTTGGTTGGAACAAATAATGAGGAATTTTCAGAATGTATTCGTAAGTTGGCTGTTGACAAAACTTATTATGAACAGTCATGTAAGCTATCAGATAATATATCTAATTATTACTCTAAAGAAAATGTTGCAAAGCTTTGGAAAGACTTTTATCTTTCTATTTATGAGAAAAACAAAAATAACTAATTATTTTAAGAACAATCACTTTATTGAAGTGTTTGTTCTTATTTTGTTAGTCGAAAGACTCACAAAAAAACCACACGCTAGGCGTGTGAGAATCG
>CAMWKG010000011.1 GCA_947174785.1 uncultured Mollicutes bacterium | reverse complement strand
ATTACGATTTAATCAAATTCGAAGATGGTGAGTTCTCTTTAGATGTTAATGTGAGCCCTAATGAAGATACGGTTTGGCTTACTCAAGAACAAATTTCCATATTATATCAAAAAGCAAAGTCAACTATCAATGAACATATCAAAAAGATATTAGAAGTTGAATTAGATGTCCAAGATGTTAGTAGAAAATTCGGAAAAACCGAATTATCTTCTGTAAAAACAAAACCCATTACATATTATAATTTGGATTTGATTTTAGCAGTAGGCTATCGTGTGAATTCAAAAAGAGGTATCCTCTTTAGAAAGTGGGCTACCTCTATCTTAAAACAATATATGCTAAATGGTTTCTCAGTCAATGAGAAGCGGTGTTTAGATTGTCAAGAAAACCTTGTTAGCTTAAATAACAAAGTAGAATACTTACTCAATGAAAGCCAATCTACTCTTCAAAGATTAAATTCTTTAGAACAAACCGAAACTCTTCTCTCGGATAAGCTATTCTTTGATGGTGAAATCTTTGAAGCCTATTCTTATATTAAACAGTTATTTCTTTCTGCAAGGGTCTCTATTACTCTTATTGATGGCTATATAGATTTATCCGTTTTAGATATGCTAGTAGGTATAGCTTTACCTATTACCATTTATACGTATCCATCAGCACCATTATCTCATCAAGACATAGATAAGTTTAATACTCAACATCATCTGACTATAATTAAAACAAATAAAATACATGACAGATTCATCATTATAGATGATAGGATTTATCTATGTGGTTCTTCTATTAAGGATGTGGGTAAGAAAAGATTTGTTTTAACTAAAATTGATTTTATAAAAGCTAATGAAATCATAAAGAATTTATCTAATTAAATTTTGAAGCATATTCTTCTATAAACTTAACCATTTTTTCATTTTTGAAAAATTCTTTTATCTCATCCATATCTACATATGCATGTTCAAACTGAATTGCTTGAAGAATTACTTCTGCATACATTACCTGCCTATGATCTGGATTAGATAAATGTGCTTCAATATCCATATTCATTTTATGATTAATTCCTTCTATCATACCCTGATAAAAATTGCTTCTTTCACCAAAACACTTTTTTATAGTTTCTATCGCTTCAAAGCCTTTAAGAACATCTGCCACACAAATCCTCTTATATTTTTTAGCAACAATAGTTCCACCATTTAAAATGTTATCTACAGTAGTTTTAAGTAAATCAGCTAAATCCAATAGCAATGCTGTATCAGGTAATGTTTCTCCTGTTTCCCACTTTGACACCGCTTGAAAAGATATATTAAACTTGTTTGCGATATCTTTTTGGGTCAAGCCTAATGCTGTTCTTCTGGATTTGATATATTCTCCAACTTCTTTTGTGTTCATAAAAATCACTCTCTTTCATTTTTATTATACACAAAAAAAACGATTCAACAATAACTAGAAAGTTGAAAAAAATCAAGCTAAAGTTGAATCATTTAAATATCGAAATAATCAGGGATAATAGATTATATTTATAATAATCCATAGGTACTTTTGGATACACATAAACAAAGCGTAGTATATAAACAATAAAAACCATTCCAATCAATGCCAGACATATCCATTTATTATTCAATATTTTTTTAATGATAGAAACATGTTGAAATGCAATAGCAATTCCTACAATGGGTAAAGCAAAAACGAAAGGATTATATTGAAATGCTTTTACAAAATCGAATTGAAGTAAAGCAAACATTGCCCGCGACATACCACACCCCGGACAAGGATAGCCTATCGTCAGCTTAATAATACAATTTTGCCAACCAAAAGCATGTGTAATGAAAACATACAATCCAAATAGGCAAATAGGAATATTAAATTGAATTAAAAAATTGATAATATTTTGAAAAGCCCTCTTCATATATTCACACCCTTATAAAAGTAAATTCACTTGTCAAAACGACAAGTGAATTTATACCTATGCTTCTACTGTTTTATTGATAGAACTTTGTGCAATTGCCATACCAGCAATTGAAGTTACAAATAGTCCTAAAATGAAATTTAGAATTGCATTATTTTCTCCTGTGTATTTATCTAGTTTTGAATAGAACTTCCAATACCAATAAATTGGATAAATTCCACAAGTGATTAATCCTAGAAGAAGTGCTAGAATATAATTCATTAATGGTTCATTATCATCTACTTCATTGTTTAATGCCTCAGCAGTTGTATAGAACCAATATATGGAATAAATACCACAAGTAAAAATACCTAATAAAATAACTACAATAACATCTCTTTTTTGCATCTCTATAACCTCCATCTATATTTTACAACATTCTTATATAGAATACAACAAAATTCAAGAAAAAACTACTCTTCTTTTAAGCTTCTCATCTTAGCATCATATTTTTTACGTTCAACAGTATCTAATATCTTTTTACGTAAGCGTATCTTTTTAGGCGTAATCTCTACAAGCTCATCCTCATTGATAAACTCTAAGCATGCTTCTAAGGTTAATACTCTTGGTGTCTTTAATACGACTGTCATATCTTTATTAGAAGAACGTGTGTTAGTTTGTTGTTTTGCCTTAACTACATTTACTGCAAGGTCAAGATTTTTATTTGCCTCACCAACAATCATACCCTCATAAATTTCTTCCCCTGGAGAAATAAACATTGTACCTCTATCCTCTAATGCACCAATAGAATATGCTGTAGATTGTCCTTGAGCCATAGAAACTAATACACCTGTTGTACGTTCAGCAATATAGATAGATTCAACAGGACGGTAATCGATAAAGCTGTGATTGATAATTCCATATCCTTTTGTAGCAGTCATAAAATCCGTATTAAAACCAATCAATCCACGTGAAGGTATAGTATAAACTAATCTTGTTTGAGTTTCTGTATTGGTCATCGTTTCCATAGTTCCGTGACGATTTCCCATCATCTCAATGACAGAACCCGCAGATTCATTTGGTACATCAATTACACAATACTCATAAGGCTCACAAGTCACTCCATCAATTTCCTTCATAATAACCTGAGGTCTTGAAACTTGGAATTCATAGCCTTCTCTACGCATAGTTTCTATTAATATACCTAAATGAAGTTCGCCACGTCCAGAAACTAACCATTCCTCTAAGGTTTCTAATCTCTTTACTCTTAAGGAAACATCCTTTTGAACCTCTCTAAACAACCGTTCTTCTATTTTAGTTGCGGTTACACTCTTTCCATCCTTACCACAGAATGGAGAGGTGTTTGTTCCAAAGGTCATCTGTACTGTTGGTTCAGAAATATGAATCTTTTCTAATGGTTCTTCCTGTCCTTGTGTACAAATGGTTTCTCCAACCGAGATATCCCCTAAACCAGAGATGGCTACAATTTCACCGGCAGAGGCTTCCTTAATTTCAATACGGTCCAAGCCTAAGAAACCATATAGCTTTTGTACTCTAAAGGACTTGATAGATCCATCTAATCTACAACAGGATACAACCTCACCAGAATGAATTGTACCACGTGCAATTCTACCAATACCTATACGACCAACAAAATCTGTATAATCTAACAATGCAGGTTGAAGCTGTAAAGGAGCATCTTTGTCCATAGCAGGAGCTGGAATCTCTTTAATGATCATATCCAATAAAGGCTCCATACCTTCTTTTTGTGTATTTACATCACTAGATAAAGAGCATGTATTATTTACAGCTGAGGCAAAGCATACTGGAAAATCCAATTCATCCTCATCACAGCCTAAATCAATAAATAATTCTAAAACCTCATCAATAACCTCAACAGGTCTTGCAGAAGGCTTGTCTACTTTATTGATAACAACGATAGGCTTTAAATGTGCTTCAAATGCTTTTTTCAATACAAATCTAGTTTGTGGCATAGTTCCCTCATAGGCATCCACAACTAAAACTACACCATCCACCATTTTCATAATACGTTCAACTTCACCTGAGAAGTCCGCATGTCCTGGTGTATCTAATATATTAATTTTTGTATCCTTATAGGTAATCGCCGTATTCTTAGCTAATATCGTAATGCCTCTTTCTCTTTCTAATGCATTAGAATCCATTACGCGCTCTTCAACTACCTGATGTTCTTTGAATGTATGTGAGCTTTTTAAAAGCTTATCAACTAAGGTTGTTTTACCATGGTCAACATGGGCAATGATTGCTATATTTCTGATATCCATAATTACTGCCTCCAAAACAAAATCTATTATAACAAAAAATAAAAAATATATCTATATAAAAGCGTTATTTATTTTTTGTAATCCTTTAAAGGTAACGCAAAAGCGTAAAGTAATGCATCTTGTTTTTCTTCATATAAATCTTTTAAGAATTGAACATATTTGGTTACTGCAAGTACATTTTTTTCTATGGATAGTTTTAAAAGCTGGTCTAGAGAAGATAAAATTAAAGGATGCTTTAAATCATTTATTTTATCTATGTAAGAAATACTTTCTTTATTCTTTTTAATAAAACGGTAAAAGGAAGAAATCAAAATAGGCTTTCTTCTAGCTAAGGATAGGGTATATTCCTTTCCTGAAAATAATTGATATATCTTTATCAACTCTACTCCAATCGCATATTCCTTTAGGTCTAAAATTTCATCATCAGTTGTAGAATATTGCTCTAACGCTTCTATAAGCTCTACTCTCCATAAAAAACGATGCTGGTGTGAAGTGGCATTTGGAAAATTTTTAAAATATGTATTCTTTAAAGACATCAGAGGCTTCATATACTCTCCTCTCATATCAAAAAGATTTAATGCCTCTAAAGCAAGTCTTGCATATTTAGTTTTTGTTTTCTCATCCACTGCAATTGCTAATAATTCTTTTAGAAAAGCATTACTTTCAATATAATAATTCTCAATAATCTTAGAAATATCTACATTCTTGTTTTCTACTCCCTGACCCGAAAAAATATTATAAGAAAAACTGTTTTTAGTAACACTACTATCATCTAAAATACAATATGCAAGTGTAGTTGCATTAAACATCCTATTTGCAGGATGTCCAACAACATCATTTCTAATATATTTTAATTCTCTTAGAATAGGGTTTTTATTGATATTAATAAAGCTTTTACTTTTGGTCAAGGAAAAAGATAAAGCATATAATGAATCAACAGAAACAAATAAGCTTTGAAGTAAAGCGTACAATTTAAGAACATTAAATTCAGAGGTATTATCCTCTAAATTATAATAGCACTTTTGAATTTCATTTGTTGTTTCTAATGCACAAAGAGCGGCAAGAATTGGATAATTCTTTTGATTTTTATAATATTCAAGATCAAACTTTTCTATTTTTTCTTCATTTTCCAAAATCAAATCTCTAAGCATAAAACCCCTCTTTTCCTTTGGATATTATTTTAAGCTTGTTAAATAACCTAATGCCTCTTCAAAATGTACTCCATACCAATGCTGTTTTGCATCAGCTTCAGTATTTGCAATTGCTCTATAAGTAAATTCACATGCAACCTCAGCTGCTTTCTCATAGGTAAAGCCCTTAACTACTGAACCAAAAAAAGCACTTGCAAAGCAGTCTCCTGTTCCATGAAAAAATACAGGAACTCTCTTAGTGAAATAATAAGACAGCTTGTCGTTTTTTCTATCATATGTCAATGCGCCAAGCTCATCAGAATGAAAACTAACTCCTGTTAAAACAACAGATGCATCTATTTTCTTACCCATCTGTTTTACTAAATCTTCTAATTCTTCTTTTTTATATTCCTTATAAGGCACATCTAATAGGAAGCAAAGCTCTGTTAGGTTAGGAACAATGACATCTGCTTCTTTACATAATTCTAGCATATGCTTAGGAAAATCTTCAGCAAAACCTGCATAAAGCTTTCCGTGATCTGCCATACAAGGATCTACTACCTTAATTGCATTAGGATGTGCAGTATGACTCATAATATCTTTAATATATTCAATTTGTTTTACAGAGCCGATATACCCCGTATAAAAACCATCAAAGCGAATATTTTCCTTTTCCCAATGCTTTAAAATTTTAGGCAACTCTTCTGTCAAATCATGAAAGGTAAATCCCTGAAAGGCTGTATGAGTAGATAATACTGCAGTTGGAATAACAGCTGTTTCTATTCCAAAGGCTGAGATAATAGGTAATGCCACAGTTAAAGAGCATTGTCCAACACAAGAAATATCTTGAATTGTTAGTATTCTTTTCATATATTATTTCTCCTATTCTGTTGTTAGATATAAATATAAAAGCTCCATTGTATTTTCTATTGCCTCTAAATGGGTACGCTCCATTCCATGGCTAGCATGAACACCAGGACCAATTAAAGCTCCAGCACAATCTACTCCACTTCTCCATGCAGCACCAATATCAGACCCATAATATGGGAAAATGTCTACTACATAGTTCAATTTATTTTCTTTAGCTAATTGGATTAATCTTGTAGTTAACTCATAGCTATAAGGTCCACCAGAGTCCTTTGCACAAATAGATACAGCATATTCATTACCAGACAAGTCCTTACCTATACAGCCCATATCAACTGTGACAAACTCATCAATATCTGTATCTGTTGTTGCAGCACCATGCCCCACTTCCTCTTGATTGACAAAATAAACAAAAGTATCATAGGTTGGTTTTATATTTTTATCCTTTAATTCCTTTAAGACACCTAAAATAGCACAAACACTTCCCTTATCATCAATAAAACGACTTTTTAAAAATCCGCTAGGCGTAAGCGTTGTTTTAGGATCAATAAAGATATAATCTCCATTATCAATTCCAAGCTTTACTACATCATCCTTAGAGGTTACCTTTTCATCAATACGAACAAGCATTGAATCTAAATCTCTAGGCTTACTCTTTGCATCCTCATAAACATGAACTGAAGCACTACTACAAAGAATTGTTCCAGAATAAGCTTTTCCATCTCTGGTCATAACTTTACAGTACTCTCCATCCAATGTTGGAATAGATGGACCACCAACATTTGTAACAGCTAGAGTGCCATCTCCCTTAATAGAGCGTACCATTAAACCTAAGGTATCCACATGAGCACTTGTAGCTCTCTTTTTAGAATGGTCCTTTCCTTCTATAAAGAGTTTTACGTTTCCTTTATTTGTAAGTGTTGCCTCATATCCTAGGTCTTTTAATAAATCTAAAAGTAACATATTTACATTTTTACTAAAGCCTGTTGGAGAATCACATAAAAACAATTTTAATGCAATTTCCTTTATATATTCCATATTCATTAATATTTCCTCTTTTCTCTTTATTAATTATATTCTTTTTCAAAAAAGAAAAAAAGTACTTGTTTTTAGATTATTAAGTATGATATAATAATCAAGCGTTGAATAATGGTTCGGTGGTGTAGTGGTTAACATGCTAGTCTGTCACACTGGAGATCGCGGGTTCAAGTCCCGTCCGAACCGCCATTTTGCACCCATAGATCAATTGGATAGATCGTTTGACTACGGATCAAAAGGTTAGGGGTTCGAATCCTCTTGGGTGCGCCAGTATAAAAAATATTAGCCAAAATATATTGAAACATCAATATGTTTTGGCTTTTTTATTTTGACTAATTAAACATCATTTTAAAATAGTTCTATGATTCACTTATTCTCAGATTTAGGATAGGCCATATTCTCTACATATGCACTTTTACGATTATGTATATAAATACTCCAAATAAATACTAACAAGGTAGAAATGATAGTCAATATATTCTTCATAAAAATGAATCCCACAACAGCAATGCTGATTATAATAATTAACTCTAAGGCCATTTCTAAAGTGTGTTCCTTCAGCCACTTCTTTTCAAAAAAAGCTATTCGCTCTTGTAGAGTGAAGGCACTGTTTTCTAAAGCAGTCTTTAAATTCTCTTCAGCCTTTTCTTTATAATCTGTACCATCTAGTGTTTTCCCCGAAAGAATTTCATTGATTGATATTTCATATCGTTTGCTTAAAAGTAATAGCATTTCTACAGGGGGTAAATAGTTCCCATTTTCCCATCTAGAGATTGTCTTATTTGTCACTCCAAGTTCTTCTCCCAGTTCTTCTTGTGTCAAATTATGTTTATGTCTGAGTTCAGCTAAAAACTTTCCTATTTCTTTCATATCCATAATATACAACTCCTTTGTCTATAGTTTAACAAAAAAAGCAATTTTTGTATTCCCCATAAAACGCGAATGGATAAAAAACTATATTTCTAAATAAAATATTCTAGAAAAACACAAATCATTATATAATCAAAAACATTATTTGATTCCAATTGATGAAAATATCATTATTGATAAACTCTACAATGATTATTGCCATCTTCATCTTAATCTACTTCAACGATTCTACTGTATTCCTGCAAAGGGTATGTTCCATCATGTGCTTCCCCAGCAAACATTCTTGCCATATCTCCACTTGTAATACGAACAACACCTGCAGAGGCTAATATATGAGCTAGTTCTTCCTTCTCCTCGCTGCTGCATAATAGCCCACAAGATTGAAGATGATTCTTATGCTTTTTTAAATTTGCGATAATATCCTCTTTCTTTAGACGTTTAATCCATACATTTCTAAAAAGCATAGATAAGCAAAGCTCACTATCCTCTTCAATGAAAACACTGATTCCATCAGCATTTAAAATCTTTTTATTTGGATTTTCTAGTAATTCATTATAGATGCGAATGGTGTTTTTTCCACACATCCCTATATCTAACATATGAGAATCTTTATTGGCCTTTATAAAAGCTTCAAAGAAACGTTTGGCAAAGACTTCTTGTTCACTTACACTATCTGTATCTAAAAATATACCTTGACAAGAAGAACATAATACCTGGTTTGTGGCACAGATATGCTTTGCAAGCTCATAAAGCTGTTCATCGGAAGCTGAAGGTGTAGCGTAAGCAAAGGATAGCTTATGTCCCCAAGAAATAAGCTTGGTCGTAATTCCTGTCATCTTTTTAGCAGCCTCTACCGCAACATCTCCACCCCAAACAACTACACCATCAGCAATATCTGCAAAAATTTGTAGGGTGTTAATTTCAGTGGACGGTACATCAAAAACATAAACAAAATCCTTGATTGCAGGTTCAACATCAATAAGTTCCTTTAACAGCCTAATGGATAATCCACTATCTCCTGTAGGTAGCTTTAAAATATTAATATTTCCTGCTAGCAATCCCTCTACAACACTATAGGCAGGAAGCCCATCAACATTTCCAGCAGCAATATGAAATAATATTCCTAATGGATAACGGTATCTTCTTGTTCCATTTGCTAAGGATATAGGATTTGCATAATCCTCACCTAATTCTATCCTACATTTATACTCTAAGCCTTCTTTAGAAAATAATTTAGCCATAGATAAAAATCTATCATAAGAAATATCTGCCATTTTAAGAAGCGGCTTAGCAATTTCATCGTACTCACCTAATATAGCCTTTTGATATACTCTATCACAAGCATGAATTACCTGTTCTATTTTAAGCTTAGGCTTTGTTTTTAAGGTTTGTAAGCAATCCTCGTATAGTCCCTTTAAAATACGATCCTGTTCTTTATTTTCTAAAACTTCTCCATGAAATAAAATCATAGTTATCACTTCCCCTTTAAGAGTTCCTCTGCTCCTGCAGCACAGGTGACAATATCCTTAATTCCTACACGACCAATAATTTCTAAATAAGGTGAGGGTTCTCCACAAGGACATGGTTCATCATGCAGGATACCTAAATCATCTGTCATAATACTTAAGATAGGCACACTATCTACCATTGGTGTTAATAAATTAATTAATCCTATCTGCCCATTAGGGACAGGCTCTAATGTTTTAACATCTCTTATTATAACTCTACCATACGCTGGAACATGGAAATGATGGTATCTACAATCGGTATATAAAATTGGATGTTCTACAGCTCCAAAGAATTCTATAACATGCTTATCATCTACACCTAACACATCATATACCAATTTGTAGAAATCTTCTTTTTCAATCTTTTCTGCGTAAAATTGCTTCCAACCGCCTCCCAAAGTAATCAAAGATCCTTTAGGTAATTTAATATGTATTCCTTCATCCTGCATCTGTTTTAATAAAAAATAGGTGTAAGCAGGAAAGCCTATTGTCCTGACAGGGCATTTGGCTTTAGCATATTTCATAAGCTTTCTTTTCATGTTTTCCATATCTAGCTCATAGCCATTCTTTTTATACCTTAAAGCATAGGTACGGCTTAATGCAGGAGCAAAAAAAGTAAAGCCAAAGGCTGTCTTTGAAATTGCAGTCTTGTTTTTTCGGCTAGGCTCATAGCCAAAAATAACATAATGCACGGGCTTTAAGCTCCATAAGTGATGATACTTCCCTACACGGATAACCATACTTAATCCTCTAAGAAGACTCTTTATATTAAAACCAATTAATGATTTTTTACCACTTGTTCCACTAGAAGTAGCCTTGATAATCATTCTTTTCTTGCTCATAGAAATTAATTCATGATGCTTAAAATAAAGTGTAGGTATAAAAGGAATTTTAGCAATATCCTCATAGCATTTAAAATCCTTAGGAGTAAATCCCTTAGAATCTAAAATCCTTCGATACTCCTTACAATGCTTATACTGATATTCTAAATTTTCCTTCATTGCTTTATAAAACAACTGATTCGACTTATCTAGCTTATATGGTTTTCTAAATTTGAAAAGCTTTTTTCGACAAGACATAGATATCACATCCCTTTATCATCATTATATCATAGATAATAAAGAAAACCTATTTTTTTCTTTGAACCCACGAAACAATAAAGGCTTTAACTCTAAGAGGCAAAAATATACTTAAAAAAATTAAAAGTCGATTAATGATACCATTTTTTATGATGAGTTTATTTTTCATCGCCTTTTTGTATATAATTTTAGCTAAAGTCTTAGGATTTTCTAATGGCATTCTTTTTAATAAATAGCTATGCTTTAAATCTGCAGAGGCTTTTGGATAAAACTCTGTTGGAATCACACCTGGACATACTACGGACACATCTACTCCGTATGGCTTTAATTCTTTAGCTAAAGCAACAGAAAAGGATAAAATATAAGCCTTAGAAGCATAATAGGTAGCCATATAAGGTCCAGGAAAAAAGGCAGAAATGGAAGCTATATTTATGATCTTTCCGCTTTTTCTTTTCCTCATATCATTTCCAAAATAATGGCAAAGCTCTAATACAGCCTGCAAGTTAACAGCAAGTAATTCTTTATGGTCTATCAAATTCCGATTTAAAAAGTCACCATATACTCCCAATCCAGCAACATTACACAAAACATCCACCTTTAAGTTTCTTTTTATTGTCTCTTCATATATAACCTTACCTGCATCAGGTAACGATAAGTCAGCAAGAAGAAAATCAATTTGCCTAGCACATTTACTTTGTAACTCATCCTTAAGACTTGCAAGCTTTGCTTCATTTCTTCCTACAAGAAGTAGATTATATTGCTTCTGGGCAAAGACTTTGCATAATTCACTCCCAATACCACCAGTGGCACCTGTAATTAAAACTGTTTTCAAAAAAATCACCATTACTAGTTTTCCCCAAAAAGAAAATGCCAAGCAATAACTTGGCATTTTTGTTTAAATTATTTTTTAGAATCCTTTACAACCTCTGCAACACCTGCAATAGTTGAAGCAAGGTTTTGCATCTCAGATGGGATGATAATCTTAGTAGATTGACCATCAGCAACCTTTTCTAAGGATTCAAAAGACTTAATAGCTAGGACCTCTTTAGTTAAGCCAGCATCAACAAGCATTTTATAACCATCAGCTTGAGCTTGGCGAGTAAGTCTTACACCTTCTGCCTCAGCAGTTCTTACCTTTAAGATGGATTCTGCTTCAGCTTCTGCTTTCTTAATCATAGCCTCTTTTTCAGCATCTGCTCTTAAAATTTGAGATTCCTTTTCACCTTCAGCCTGAAGAATCTTACTTCTCTTTTCACCTTCAGCAAGCAAAATCTTTTCACGACGTTCACGTTCTGCACGCATCTGACGCTCCATTGCATCTCTAATATCCTTAGGAGGTAAAATGTTTTTAACCTCAACACGATTTACCTTAATACCCCATGGGTCAGTAGCTTCATCTAGAATAGAACGCATTTTAGTATTAATAATATCACGAGAGGTTAAGGTTTCATCTAAGTCTAGTTCACCAATGATATTACGTAAGGTAGTTGAAGATAGGTTCTCAAGGGCAGCAATTGGATTTTCTACACCATAAGAATAAAGCTTAGGGTCTGTAATTTGGAAGAAAACAACCGTATCAATCTGCATTGTAACGTTATCCTTTGTGATAACTGGTTGTGGATCAAAATCACTAACCTGCTCCTTCATAGAAACAACCTGTGCAATTCTATCAATAAATGGTACTAGGAAATGAAATCCCACAGACCAAGTTGCATGATATGCACCTAATCTTTCAATAATCAACTTTTGTGTCTGACGCACAATTTTGATTCTTGTAATCAATAAAATAATAATAACAACTAAAACAATACTTAAAACAATAGCAACAATAACTCCAGTTTTCATTATACATCTTCCTTTCTTATTCGTTTACTTTTCTAACGACAACCTTATTGCCCTTTAGAGTTACAATTTCAACAATTTCATCTTTTTTAATAGTCTCATTTTCTTCTTCCATTAGACTGGCATGATAGATGATATCATGAATCTTAACTTCTCCATTTTCAAACTTGGAAATGTCAGATATAACCTTTACTCTTTTTCCTACAAACTCATCAACATTAGTATACCTTGTAGCGTTGAATAATAGTTTCTTTGCGAATGGTCTTGTCAAGCCTAAAGCTAGGAAAGACACAACTGCAAATACAACAATCTCAATGTACCAAGGAATTTGAGGAATGGCAGATAGAATTAGAGCGATTATAGAGCCTAGTGAAAACCATACCGCAACCAAATCCTGTGTAATAGATTCAATAGCCAAGGTAACGATAAATACACCTAGCCATACCCAAACCATATATTCCATTAGGACACCTCTCCTTTCATATCTATTATTATAACCTGCTTTACATCATCATAACACGCTTTGAATCGCTTAAATTCCTTTTTAGCAATGCTTAAATTAAAAATGTTCGATAAATACTCGATTAATGGTCTAGAACAAATACGAGCATATGTTTTAGAAATAGATACAGGAATCAAAGAAGATTGCTTCAGCTCTCCACTTAAAGCGTAGTCTTTATTTACGCTGTAAATATGAATTAAACTCTCTGCTTTATCCACTGCTACTCTTACACGATATGCATCTTTAAAATACTTTAGAAGTGTTTTATTCAAAGTAATATGACTATCATAAATACTTGCAAAACCATTAGAATCATCATATTCAAAAAATTCTAGCATCTTTTTTTACCTCCTTACACTATATATTATACACCATCATTAATAAAAATTCAATAAAATTCATAAATAATTTCAAAAAATTATTTTAAAACTTTTAAAGCAATAAAAATAAAAAGGATTATCCATAAGGACAATCCTAATTATTACTTGTTATTAATGTCTAAGTGAATTCTTTTTCCTTCTTTTGAAGCACCTGCATAAAGGATGGTACGGATTGCTCTAGCAACATAGCCATCCTTACCAATTACTCTACCAAAATCATTTGGATTAACCTTTACCTGATACTCAAGATTTTCTTCATCATCATTAACTCTTATGATTTCAACATCTTCAGGATAAGCTACCAAAGGAAGAATTAAACTCTTAATTAACTCTTCAAACTTTATCATAGTCCCACCTCTTACTTAGTAGTCTTGATATTGTTTGCTTCTAATATATTTTTTACTGTTACTGTTGGTTGTGCACCATGAGCTAGCCACTTGTTTACCTTTTCTGCATCTAAAGTTACTGTTGCAGGATCAGTACAAGGATTATAAGTTCCTAAAATTTCTAAAAACTTACCATCACGAGGTGATCTAGAATCAGCAGCTACGATACGGTATCTTGGAGCCTTATGTGCACCAAATCTTTGTAATCTAATTTTTACCATGATAAATACACTCCTTCTTATTCATAATCTATATAGCATTATACCACAAATAAATAAGGTGTCAAGCATTTTTTCTTGACACCTTTAAAAATAATTTAATTTGAATTTGTTTGAAACACTTTTCTTTAAATCATTGATATCCTGATTTAGTTTTTCTTGTATCTTAGTTTCAAGTTCTTTATATTCTTTAACTAGGCTCTCACTGAAAAGACGTGTTTTTGTTTCAATGAATCTTTTTTTATACTCTTCTAAATCGGGATGATATTTCCCATATGCCTTTGCTTCTAAATACTTTGCCTCTGCAGTTTTAAAAGCCATGATTTTACCACTCAAAGTTTTTTTAATCTCTTCCTTAACTTCAAGTAACCTTTGAAAGTCAGGACTATTTATTACTTCTTTTGCATAATCATCAGCTAAATCATATATATCTTTCATCATAACCTCCTATGAGATTAAACTAGATAAAGAGTAGAGTAATTGAAATCTATTCTTTAAATTTTCAAGCTTATCTGTTGGTCTTATTTTCAAGCTAGTTTGAGCTTCTTTCAAAAAGTCCTTAAAATAGGCTGGCTCATAATATAATATTTTATACCATTTTGGGTGATATCGCAAGTACATCAGTAAATCTAAATGCTCATAAAGATAACTCATATAATCCATTAATACCACTCATCAAATCGTTTATCAAATAATGGGTCTCCTGTAGACTTCTTAGCCAAGGCTGATCCTGCAGCTGCACCGCCAATACCACCAAATAGCTCTAACACCTTTTGGATACTTGTAACAGTTTTTGTTACCTGATCAGGATCGATTTTTTTAACATAGCCAACAACAGTTTTAATTAAATCTTCTGTGGATGAGGAGCTTTTTGTTTCTTTTTTAGATACTTCCTTTTTCTCTTCTTCCTTTTCTTCTTCTGGAAAAGCAGATTCTCCTAGAATACAATAATCCTCATATAATTCCTGCCATGTTTTTTGTTTACTTTGTACCATTCCTTTTAACAAGGGATGCCTTTTTACAAATTCTTTAAATTCATCAAGCTTCGCACTCATAGTCAACACCCTACTTTATTTTATGCATAATTTGTAGGTTTGTTTAAAAATTTTTAAAAGAATGTAATAACATCCCATCAATAAAATGGAATACGCTATAATACTATAATATGCAGGATAGTGATTTAAAAGAAAGCAAACTCTAAAAACAATTACCAAAAATACACTTATAAATGTAGTAAAGATTGCCAAGATTAAATCTTTAATATTTTTTAAGAAAAGACAAATTCCTTCTCTATGTAAAACAAAATATGCCGCAAGTATGCAAATACTGATTGCCAGTATGGTGGCATAAATTGCTCCTAAATACCCAAGCTTAGGTACTAAGACTAAATTTAAAATATATTTTGCTATAGCACTTAGAATCGTTGCGATGATAATATAATGTGCTTTAGGTAAACCTAAGGATATTCCAATTAAAACCTTATGCAATCCAAAGAAGATAATTAGGATAGAAATATGATATAAAATAACAGCACCATTTTCTTGTTTATAAAATAAATTATAGATATCACTTGCAAAATACCGAATTAAAATCATACATGGGATTAAGATGAAGATAATTAGACTAGAACACTTCTCAGCAATTTTTTTTGCCTCTTCTATTCTATCCTCCTGAAACATATAATTTATTTTGGGATTCAAAACACCACCTAAAGCTTGCGCTATCACAATTGGGAAAAATATCAGCCGTATCGTTTCATACATATATGCAGTATAATACCCTTCAACCGGCAGTAAAACTGGTAGGCTTATAGAATCAATAAACTGATAAATCGTAAAAAACATTGTTGCGATACCAAAGGGAATACATGTTTTTAATAGGGTTGGAACAGAGGAAAATTTCTCATGCTTTTTTCTAAAATAAGGAATTACAAAATATAGCAACAACAAGAAGCTCGCGACATAACCTATAAGATAAATAATAAATACAGAAAAAACTAAGGCTGTGTTGTCCACAAATTTAGCTAAAACGATATATAATAAAAGCTTTACTACATTCTCTAATATAATCGAAATACAGGATGGGTACATAATAAAATGACCTTGCAGAAACCCTTTATAAAAATGAATAAGCGGTAAAAAGAATAAAGATAAGGATGCCATTAATAGATTTGTTCTTACAGTTTCAAAGGTATCCTCTGTATATCCCTCAAATAAGGAAACGGATAAAATTTGTCTGCTAAAAAAAAGCATAAAAAGAAAAAAGAAAACACCTGCTAGAATACAATAAAAAGTACCTCTTCTGAGTAAGTGGTTCACCTTTTCTTCATCCTTTTCTCCAAGCAACTTAGAAACCAGCTTAGAGGTTCCTGGTATTAAACCAAAGCAAGCCAAATCTGCAAACAAGGAAAAAGGCACATATGCAAAGGCATACATGGACATGGCATCTTTTCCTAAATCATTAGCAAATCGAAACAAAAAAACAAGCGACAATACTTTTGCTGCCACCTGCCCTACACCTAATATTAATGCCTGTAACAATGTCTTATCCTTCATCCCTATCACCTTTATTTTAGTATTTTCATAATTTCTTAAATTCATTCATAAAATGAAGTAGGTGATATAAATGTTTAAAAATAAAAATAATCAGCCCAATTATGAATACTATGAAAATATGCAGCTCAATCGGATATATTATGAGCTTGAGGACCTAAACCGTAAGATAAGAAATCTAAATAATCGCTTGCGTAGAATTGAAGGCTTTTTAGGATTAACTGCCGACGATGATAATAAATAGGCAAAATTCACAAGCAAATTTTATGTAACTGTCATATTTTAATGTAGGAGGTGAATATCAATGTACTATTCAATGCCTACATACGGATATGGATGTGGCTGTATGACTCCACAAAACAGCTGTGGTTCAAGAGGTCGTGGTGGTTATTCATACGCTTTAATCCTAGTTTTATTTATTCTTCTTGTTATCATCGGTGCAGCTAGATGGTAGAAAATTGTTTTAAGTTATGATATAATCATCTAGGTGATTAAAAATGTACTTAAATAAAGATATAGTTAAAGAAGGAAATCAAATCCTAAGAAATGAGTCAGCAAAGGTTAGCTTACCCCTATCCAATGCTGATTTCAATTGCTTAAAAGGTCTATATGAATATGTTGTAATCTCCAGTATGGATGATCTTGTTAAACAATATGACATTAGACCAGGTGTTGGTATTGCAGCTCCACAGGTTGGGGTAAATAAAAGAATGTTTGCGATGAACGCTTTAGACTTTCTAGATGAAAAACAATCACGCTACCTCTTTGCAATTATCAATCCAACCATTATTCAAAAAAGTAAGGAAATGACCTACTTGCCTGGTGGTGAGGGTTGTCTTTCAGTGGATCGCTCTACCGAAGGACTTGTAACACCAAGACATTATGCAATTACAGCAAAATGTTCTTTGTATGATTTTACAACAAACAAAATCAAAACTGTAACACTAAAGCTTGAGGGATACCCAGCTATTGTCTTCCAACATGAATATGACCATCTAGATGGAATTTTGTATACAGATAAAATGTATACATTAAAAGAACTTGATCCAAACATTTTCCCTCTTTATGAGGAAACTGAAGAGTAAAAAAACCGCCGAAGCGGTTTTTATTTTTTATTCATTCTTCTTACAGATATATATGGAATGCCATAAAACAAACCCAATCACTCCAAATCCTACTAAAACCCCAAAAAGAATCAAAAAGTATTTTACTACTCCATATGAACCGAGACCCAAAGAATGGCTAATAAATCCGAAAAGAATCGCTGCAATTACAATATAAAGAAACGTATATTTTTTACGCTTAAATTTTCGACATTGTGAAGGCTCAAAATCATTTTGACCGCTTCCTAAAATATATAAAGAAATAATAAATATAACTCCAGCAATACAAGAGATAAGGCTATATGTAAACTGTGCAATCTCAACATTATGCTCACTTTCAATAACCTGATAAAGAACTCTAAATAAAATAAATGCAATTAAGACAAGCCCTAAAGATAAAACAAAAAATACAGTCAAAAGCTTATTCTTTTTTTGATAAAGATAGTTATTGTGCTCCACCCTTATTTTAGAACTCTCCTCTGCTTTTCCTTTTTCTCCACTCAGTATTTCATCTACAGTTACATCATAGTATTCTGCCAAAGCTTTCAGCATAGGAACCTCTGGCAATGCATCTCCACATTCCCACTTCGATACTGTTTTAGGGGAAATTTCAAAATACTCTGCAACATCCGCTTGAGTTAATCCCTTAGCTTTTCTCAAAGCTTGTAAAAAAGAACCAATTTTTAAATTATTCATAATCTTTTCCTCCATTCATCTATTATTCAACCACAAATTCGATAAAATAAAACAACTTTACAAGTGGAATTTAGTCGATTTTAAAGAGGAATTTATATTTTTCCGAACAAGTTATATAAAGAATTGTAATATTTTTTAAAGCATATATCTTTATATGTATAAATGATATGCTAACTTCTTGAAAAACACTTGCCTCTTCTAAGCATAATAGTATACCCTCTAATTTTATTTGTCAATGAAAAACAATAAAATAGATTATCCTGCAAAGCAAAGCATTTTATAAAAGACAAAGGAGAAAGGACTATAGTTTTTAGCCTATAGTCCACACACAAGGAAGTATTTAATAATATGAAACACGATAGATAGTAGGAAGGGTAGGCTCAATTTCTTCATACTCTTCTAAATTAAAGGTAGGAATCTCCATTGTTTTTTCATAATCAAAGCTTTTATTTTTATATTCTTTATTATAATATGCTTCATAAAGCTCTGTTATAAGATTTCCTTTAAAAGAAATTTTGCTATCAACGCAAAGATTATATTTCTTTGATTCTTCATCTACATTATAAAGTAATTTTAAAGTTGTCAAATCCAGTTCTTCATTTCTTGATACCTTTAGTCCCTTTTGATGGTTATAAATTATTCCATATTTATTTTGAATACCATAATTGATATGATCTAAAACTCGATAATTGTTTATCATATCTAAATTAAGCTGAATTCTTTCTAGAAGATAATCATACAAATTATATTCAAAGGTTTCACCAAAGAGTTTTATAGAATATACATAATCTATTGGACATATAAAATATGTTTTAGAAAAAACTCTTTCTCCAAAAAGCATAGTACGAAAATAATAAATTAAATCATCCCTTACAAATGCATCGATTTGAAATAAGGAGGTTATATTTAGTTCTTTAGCTTCACTTCTTACTTCGCTATGAAAAAAAGGTATATCTAGCTGAGTATATATAATCTCTGTCTGAATAGATTTTGAATCTTCTTCTATAACAAGCTTTTCTTCTTTGTAATATAAATGATGAAAATACTTTTGTTCTTCTGTTTCTTGTTCTGCCTTTTCGTTATATTCTTGAAAAAGGGGCTTGGCCTCCAATAAAGGAATTTCTTTCATCTTTATTTTAGAAGAGCACCCTGTTAATAACACTATACCTATAAGGAATAAACTGAATATTTTTTTCATTTTTTAAACCTCCAAAAGAAAATATTTTGCCAACCACAAATCTACCATAAACCTTCCTGACAGGAAAGCAACCACCGTAAATACAACAGCTAAAACAAGACTTGTAATCCATGCGCCAATCCATAGCTTTTTATATCGATGATTTCTTAACAAAAACATAAGAATAGAAATGAATATAAATATACCATTAAATATGAGCCCAACAATCCACCAAGGGTTATTTTTCATATCTGCTAGGCTATAGGTAATATAGATATATCCATTATCACTAAATATACCTACTATATCTATGCAATATGTTCCATAGATTTTAAAGAAAAATAGCATAGATATAATTAATGTGAAAAGAATAGATCCCATACAAAGAATTCCCCAAAATATTTTACTCATAGAATCATTTGTTGTTATCACAATTTTTTTAGTATCTGTTTCATCTAATAATTCTTCTATAGGAACATTGAAAAATTGAGCAATAAGTTCAAAGGATTGACTTGTTGGCAGTCTAATACCACTTTCCCATTTGGCTATTGTTGATCTGCTGGTCAGAAGCTCACTTGCCAGTGCCTCTTGAGAAAGGCCTTTACTTGTTCTTAGTTTTTTTATTTTATCCTTAAATTCCATTTCATTCACTCACCTTTTACTCCTATAATACCATAATCTATTAAAAAAGTAGTGTTCCTCATTGTTCCTTTTAAAAAAAGATATAGCACTGCTCAAAAACAGAATGCTATATCTTTTTTACTTTATATGTATTTTTATAATAATTATTGTATTAAAAACAAAATATAATATTTTTACAAATATCATTTATATGCAAAAATTATTTAATCTCCATATGAATAGCTTCTGCAGGAGTCCTTTTTATAACTCTTAGAACGGGTATCGTAATTGCCACTATAGTAGAAACTAACGCAATTATGAATAATAAAAAATAAGTTAAAAAGCTGAAGTGGTATACAGAAACTAAGATATTTTCTGTTTTCATTAAATAATTATTCATCCAACACAAAAGCACTGAACAACAGACAAAGGAAAATATTAAGCTAATTCCACTAATATAAATTGCTTCACTAGAGTAAATAAAAAATAAATTTTTCCCTTTAGCACCTAATGCTCTTAAAATTCCCATTTCTTGTTTCTTATTTTCTATAGTGAAATTAAGTAAAGAAAATAAAAGGAAGATAGAAAAACACATAAGTACTCCACCAAAAACAGCCATATAAGATTGAATCAAATTCAGATTATCAATAATTGTATCAAGCTTATCACTAATACCGAATCTTATTTCGTACTTATTTGTAGAATTACTCTCGGTTTTTAAATAGTCAATTAAAACTTGTATAGTCCTTTTATCTCTTATTATGGGTCCAATTAATTTTGATGAAATAATATTGGGGCCAAAAGCTGCAGCAATTGCATCTTTTCTCATATATATAGGACAGTGAAGACTACATTGCTTAATTCTTGCGATAGATTCTGATATAGTCACAATTTCATTATCTATTTTAATATCTTCTTCTGTTAATTTTTCGTAAGGCTTTAAATCTAATTTAGTATCCAATATTCCACATATTTTTAAAGACTTCTTTTGTTGGCTTCTAAGATCACTACAATAAATTTTCTGTCCTATAATCTTTTCTTTAGTAACTTCGCCTGCATTAAGTTGGATTTCTTCATTTTCAAAACCATATCGAGCAAAGGTATTGTAATAATACTCTGTAATTAATATCTCATCATCACTTTGTGGAAATGTGCCAGTAATCGTAAAATTTAATTGCTTTAAATATGCCTCATCAATCTCGACTATACCTTGAGGATTAAATAAACTTAAAAAATCATTTGAGGTATCTGATGATTCTATATAAAAATCACCAACCGTATATGAATCATTGAATACTCTAAAATCCAACTGTGTATTCTTCTTTATTTTATCCATAATTTCATTTGAATTGTTAAGTCCCATCATCCATGATTCGTTTTCATCAGGTCGGTTATAACAGCTTATAGTTATTGGATCCTGGAAACTTGTTTTTTCACAGCTTCCATAGATAATATCTATCCTTGAATAAAAGTTCAATGATAAACAAAAACCTAGACTAGAAAAAGCCATAGTAGTTAATAGAATGCATAAAACTAAACGGACAATGCTTATCTTCAAATTTGAAAATCCCATCTTTAAAGAAGAAAATATAGATAAGCTTTTTTTATATTCTAATTCCATCCCTGCTTCTAAAGGTTTATTTGTTAGTTCTACTTGTTCTTTTTGCTTTCCATCGGATAGATGAAGAATATGCTCTGCATATTGATTTGCATATTCTTCATTATGTGTAACAACGATTACTAAGTACTCCTTTGATAATCCCTTTAATAAATCAAATATTTCATTTGTTGTTTCTTGATCTAATGCTCCTGTTGGCTCATCTGCTATAATTATCTTTGGATTCTTTATCAATGCTCGGGCGATTGCCACTCTCTGCTTCTGTCCGCCAGATAATTCATTGATGTTTCTATGTATCAAATCTGATATTCCTACCCTATCTAATACTTTTTCTATTTCTTCCACCTTAGCTTTTCTTCCTTGGAGTTCTAATGCTAAGGCTACGTTCTTATATACATCTAAGTTATCAAACAAATTAAATTCTTGAAATATAAAACCCACACATGAATTACGATATGCATCAAGATCTTTTCTTTTGAAATCAGAAAAGCTCTTTCCATTCAATATGATTTCTCCACTCGTTGGCTTATCTAGTCCAGCAATTAGATTTAATAGTGTAGATTTCCCTGATCCACTTTTTCCCAATATTGCATAAAAGCCTTGTTCATCAAATTCATAATTGATTTGGTCTAACGCTTTAACCTCTTTCTGCTTCTGGGTTTTATATATTTTCGTTACGTCTCTTATAATTAACATATTTTCCCCCTATGCTATACTATTTAATTTCCATACGTATAGCTTCTGCAGGGGATTTTTTTGTAACCTTTAGTACAGGAATAAATATGGAAACACATGTTGTTATAATAGCAATAATAAATACTATTAGGAATTGAATGAATTCAAAATGATATATGGTTGCCAATAATCCCTCAGAATGCTTTATAGAATTATTAAATACTATTACAAAAATAGAACTAACAATATAAGACAATATCAAACTAAAAATACATAAGTATATTCCTTCACTCGAAAATATAAAGAAAATATTACGAGATTTAGCACCTAATGCTCGTAGCACGCCCATTTCTCGTTTTTTACGCTCTACAGTAAAATTGAGTAAAGTAAACATTAGACAGATTGAAAAAATACTAAAGATAGCACCAGCAATACCTGAAAAATACTGATAATTTAAAAGCTTTGCTTCCAAATCTTTCTGTTGGCTACTAGTTAGGCCAAAGCATAAATGGTATTGATTTTCATTTGAAGACACTTCATCTAAATAATCATAAACTTCTTCAATACGCTTCTTATCATGAGGCATATTATCTATGATAAAATCATATCCATCTTTATTAGAATAGACTAGAGAAGAATTACTTTGAAGTGTACCCTCTTTAACAAAAACCAAACTATGATAGCTGGAATACTTTATTTGCTGAACCAAATTAAAGTCATGTGCATACTGCATCCCGTTTGGGTCATAATCGTATAAATGCCTATATTTATCCATATTAAATCCCGTATCAACTATACCTGTAATTTTTAATTTAGCTGATTGGTCATTATAAGAATCTTGCTGAATCGTCTGTCCTATAATCTTTTCTTTAGTCACTTCATCTGCATTAAGTTGGATTTCTTCATTTTCAAAACCATATCGAGCAAAGGTATTGTAATAATACTCTGTAATTAATATCTCATCATCACTTTGTGGAAATGTGCCAGTAATCGTAAAATTTAATTTCTTTAAATATGCCTCGTTAGTTTCCAATATTCCATAAGGCTTTGCTAGGGATAGACAATTAGAACTAAAAAGAAGCTTATTTTTTTGATTTTGAGGAATGTAATAATCTAAAGAAAAATTATATACTCCTTTAAAATTCAAACCCAATCTGTCATTCAAACGAGTGATAAATGCTTCATCAACACAATCATCGTCCTTTACAATAACAAAAGGATCTTCATATTCATTACAAACAACGCTATTTACAACAATATCTCTCATAGAAAAATTAGATACAGTTAGACAAAACCCAAGACTAGAAAAAGCCATTGTAGTTAATAGAATGCATAAAACTAAACGGACAATGCTTATCTTCAAATTTGAAAATCCCATCTTTAAAGAAGAAAATATAGATAAGCTTTTTTTATATTCTAATTCCATCCCTGCTTCTAAAGGTTTATTTGTTAGTTCTACTTGTTCTTTTTGCTTTCCATCGGATAGATGAAGAATATGCTCTGCATATTGATTTGCATATTCTTCATTATGTGTAACAACGATTACTAAGTACTCCTTTGATAATCCCTTTAATAAATCAAATATTTCATTTGTTGTTTCTTGATCTAATGCTCCTGTTGGCTCATCTGCTATAATTATCTTTGGATTCTTTATCAATGCTCGGGCGATTGCCACTCTCTGCTTCTGTCCGCCAGATAATTCATTGATGTTTCTATGTATCAAATCTGATATTCCTACCCTATCTAATACTTTTTCTATTTCTTCCACCTTAGCTTTTCTTCCTTGGAGTTCTAATGCTAAGGCTACGTTCTTATATACATCTAAGTTATCAAACAAATTAAATTCTTGAAATATAAAACCCACACATGAATTACGATATGCATCAAGATCTTTTCTTTTGAAATCAGAAAAGCTCTTTCCATTCAATATGATTTCTCCACTCGTTGGCTTATCTAGTCCAGCAATTAGATTTAATAGTGTAGATTTCCCTGATCCACTTTTTCCCAATATTGCATAAAAGCCTTGTTCGTCAAATTCATAATTGATTTGGTCTAACGCTTTAACCTCTTTCTGCTTCTGGGTTCTATATATTTTCGTTACGTCTCTTATGATTAACATATTAATATATCTCCTTATAATATATTATATTTTCATAACTACATCTAGTCAAGCGGAGGATGAAAATATATATTTTTTTTACAACAATAGTATTATTTTTTACATGAAAGATTCATATTCATATGTATTACAACATATATAAGCATTTACTTGCTTCTTATAATTATTATCATGGCCACCCCATAATATTTGGTAATTCTTAATAAAAACCGTAAGAACAATAACATCGCCTTTCAACAATAATTGCGCCCTTTTTGTACCTTCAGGTATGTTTCTAAATGTATAATTTGCATTATTGACAGCAATTGAAGTTGAACACAAATTCATTTCAGCTGCAGCTGAATAAAATACATATTTCGTTTTTATGTTGCTTGTAGTATAATCGTCTGTGCATAATTGTAATCCATTTAGTAAAGTATATGCATAAGCTTCTTTAACTTCCGTTTGGTCAAATGCGACAAAGGTCTGAGCATTATTTATTCTTAATCTTGGCATAGTTTTAGATGTAGAATCAACAGCAAAAGAGTCTGTAAGACCACAGATGATTTGGTCCTTTCTGAGATCTGCAACTCCTGTAGTTTCCACAACATGATAATTATCAATTATTCCTGATTTATAAATTTTACCTTTATAAGTTTGCTTTTTGCTAAGTTCTTCATAAATTTTTTGCGAATCAACTTGATCAGTTACTACTGGTCCATAAGAAGCATTTGCCTTCAAATTTAAGCCAAGTAAAACCATAACAAATGTAACAAATATTAAAGCAATTTTTTTCATTTCATTATCTCCTCGTTTAAATATTTACCTTTCATCCTCCATACTATATACGTAAAAACTATATTTTTTTTACATACAAACAACATTCTTGCAGCAAAAAAAACAATATTAATAATGATTAATTTTTCAACATCCATAAACAAGTAAATTTTTTGAAAATTCAAAAAAAGACTGATAAGACTTTTTTGTCTTATCAGTTTCTTACAACAAATTGAAATTTATCTGCAAATGAACATTCCATATTCCTTTGGTACTTTTAAAATCCCATCAACCATATTTTGTTCTAAAACTTTTTTGATGATATCTCTTTTTATATTACTGATGCTTGTCACACTAGGAAGCGTGTATATATAATCGAGCATATCCTCTATATTTGTGACCTCTAATGAATCTACATATTCTTTCATTTCTACTGATGAGAAATATTGTGCAAGGATTTGCTTGCCGTTTTGAAGGGTGAAATTCTTATTTACTCTTTCTTCTACTCCGTAAGGTTTTAACAAATGAGCAATGTATTGCACAATGCCATGCTCACCAAAAGTAGCACAATAAAATCTGCCTTCTTTTTTTAGAACTCTTTTAACCTCTGACAGTCCCTTTTTCATATTGGGAACAAGAAAAAGCATCATATTAGCTATGACTATATCAAAACTGTTTGCTTCAAATGGAATATCCTGAATATCAACAACCTGATAAGTAACGTTATCTAAATTACCTATATTATTACGAGCAGTTTCAACCATTCCTTCTGATAAATCTGTCAACACAACTTCTGAACATTTATTTAAAAGACTTATATTGTTTTTCCACATCTCTCCAGTACCACAACCAAGCTCTAATATCTTCATTCCCTCAGTTATTTGATAATAAGATGCAATCCAATTTCCAAAGCCTTGCTTATTAACAGAATATTTATTATGAATAGAAATTCTTGTGTTCAAGTTTGCTGCATCTACAGGTGCAGTGATATGCTTATGTTTTGAATAATCGCTTTCTTCAGAGTTAACTCCGCCAATTACTTTGCATTTCATATTTCATTCTTTCCCTTCTTAATCTATCAAATAACTACATTTTTTATGGCAATATAGCTTCAATATCAATTTTTTCAAATTCTACATTACCTGTTGCAAAAAAGATAAACGATTTCTCTAAAATTTTTTCTTTATGTATGGTGTAATGTTCTTGTGTAGAGTCAAGATTTTTGAAACCCTCATGTGAAATATTATTCTTTTTTTGGTACGCGCGTTTTTGTCCGAAAATATAAAAATAAGTTTCATCACCATATTTTCGTTTTTGATATTCCTCTATTTCATTTTTGTTAAAATTATGATTCACATACTCTAACTCATCATAAATTGAGAAAGGAACCTGTATACTCAAACCAATAGGAGACCGACTTACACAAACACATATCACACGAGAACATTCCACTACAGAAAAATAGAATCCTTCTATAAATCCCAAACCATTATTTATATATCTCATTGGTTTCTTCTCTTCAATATCTATGTTAAAACACCGCTTTATTGCATAACAAATGAAGCGATTCTTTGCCTTGTAATTAGTTATGGGATTTAAGTGTGAAGGTGTGTAGGTGTTTGAAGATACACCACACTTGGCTTCTGTTTCCATATCTATATATGTATATAATGCATATGCTTGGAGTGTATTTTTTTCTTGATTTTTCATAAAGTACCTCGATTGGATTATAGCATAAAGCCTATATCAAGTCAACGAAACCAAAATATCTCCTTTTTGTAGAAATATTCCTTTTTTTATAAAAAATAATATAACAAAAAAGGAAAACTCTCGTCTTCCTTTTTAGAATTTATATAAATTGATTTACTTAGCTCCAATATGCAAATGCATCTACGTTAAAGCTACCAGTCTTACCTACAATTTTTAGGACATGCTCTCCATTTGAAAGTGCATCTCCAGAATAAATGTAAGCAAGGAATCCTGCCATTTTAACATTTGCTTCATTAAATGAATTATAAAGTGCTTGTGTAATTTGAATGTTGTCATTATTTATACCTGATAGACTAACATCAGAAGCAATAAGCTTTCCATCTATATAGATATCTACTGTACCATATTCAGTATTCATATCTGCAAAATATGCAACTCTTGTACCTGTAAAGTGATATTCAACGCTGCTTCCTGCTTCTGCTGTGTAGATGATACCATAATCACATAAAATATTTTTAGTTCCCCATTCACCTGAGTATAATACATTAGAATCATGAGGAGTAACCATATTTCCTTTCTCAAAAGAAACGCTTGATGCAAATTCAATACTATTCATTGCGAAATAACGTCCATTATCTGTTTTGGTAACAACCAGCTTATAATATCTAATGTTCACTTCATCAAAACTGAATGTCATAACCTTTTTATTTGCTGCAGAATCAGTTTGCTCAGTGATAAGCGTGTAATTATTTCCATCTGTGCTACCATAAATCTTAAAGGATTTTACCATACCATTATTTCCAACCTTACCACTATATCCATTAAAGGTAACACTATTTACTTTGTATTCTGCACCTAAGTCAACAACAAGCTCAAATGGCTTTTCTTCGGTAATAAAATTATCTGTACCACCAATAGAATGATAGAATGTGTTTGCATTACCATCAAATAGATTTTCTATAGTTAGCTTATCGTCCCAAGAACCACGGTTTACAGAAACAAGCTTTGTCATAGATGCTGGAACCTTTTCTGTAGCTGAATAAGCATAGCTATAATTGCTTTCAAAATGATATTCTGTTTCGAACTTTTTAGAGTTGGCTTGAAGTGTTGCAGCATGTACGCCTACGCTTGATAGAGAAATTGCAGATGCATTACTGAATGCTGCAAAGTTTCCATCTGCTTGCTTAGCAGCTATACCAATGCCGAAGAAATCCTTCCAATCATAAGTAACTTGAAGTACTACCTTAAAATAAATATACGTATTGCTTGCAGTAAGCTCACGCTCATAATACTCATCATTTACATAAGCAGATCCACTCTTTCTGTCGAAAGTAAATGCCTTTTCCCAAGTTGCACCAGCATCATAAGAAAGATAAAGTGTTCCTTTGCCTCTCCCTTTTAGAGTAAAACGATATGTGTTAGGACTAGAAAAATATAAAACACCATCTAAAGTTTGGATTGTCTTTCCAACCTCTAGGTCTTGATATTTGTTCTCATCATAAGTATCGCCAAGGTAAGTTCTACCTGCACCCCAAATTTGTGTGTTTGTTTCTTGTGTACAAATATTTCTTCTTGTTTCAGATGTAACATAATTACCAAAGTCAAAGGCTTTAGTTTGTGCATTATATACTGCATTTGAAGCAACTACATTTGCTGCATCTGCATAAGTATATGTAGTTCTATTTAAATCCGTACTTACACCTTGTTTTAGATTGATTACTAAATCAACATCCTCAACAACAAAATCACCATTGTCCTTAGTGATTCCTAAGGTTACTATAAAGTTTCCTGAATAAAGACCATTCTCTCCTGATTTTGGGGTATATTTTACTTTGTTATCTCCAAGATACTCTACTGTACCATTTGCAGGCTGAGTAACATTTTTAACTGTTACAGTAAATCCATCTGGAATAACTAAAGCTTTAGTTTTCCATGCCCCACTTGCAAAATTATTCTTATTTGTAAAGTCCATTGTAAACTCGCCTGTTCCATAAGAGTATGGCTGAGCAGTTGTTATATATTGTTTATTTCCATCATAAATAATACTTCTACCTACTTGATATAGGGAGGATACAGGAACAAACATAGGATAGTTTTTCTCCTTTACAGCATCAACCGTTGCTTGATTGATTCCTCTACTAGAATTAACACCAAGATGAAGTACATCAGTAAAGTAATATGTCATATCCATATGTGTAGCATTTACAAGGTTATTAAAGTAAACAATAGAACCACTATCCTTACCACCCTTTGCAGCTGCCACAAACATATCTTGACCAATATTATGAATTAAAGTTGCATATACTGACAAATCCTCACGAATACTGCCGTTTGCACCTAAGGATAAAAGCTCACCTAAAGCTTTAGAAGGATCGGTAAACCTATTCCAGCTGCCATTACCCCAGTTCGTAGCAGCAGTTCTACTTTGTGATATACGTGTATAAAGAGAGTATGAAACAAGTGTTACGGCATTATTTCCAACCTCACCACTGTTTTTAAGACCATATCCTTGCCAGCAGTGATTATATTCATGCATTGTACCCCAGCTACCGCTGTTTACAAATCGATTATAATTTAGAGCTTCAGCAAGCCAGCTTGGAGGACAAACCACACCATTTCTACCAGGGTTAGCAAATGCTGCACCTGCTGCTATATAACAGTCACCAATAATATATACAGGAGCACTTGCGCCTGATAAACCATTCCATCTTACGCGAGTAGAAACCTCAGCAATCTTATCCCATAAAACAGCGGCATCTGAACAATTCTCATAAGTGAAATCCTTAAGGGCAAGTCCGTTTGAAGATGCATATTTGTGAGTTGTAAAACGAACAGAATCATACACCTCTAAATCAAAATAAGGAGCAGTTGAAGCTTTATTAAACTCATACTCTTCAGGAGTAGTAACACCTAAAATAAAGTGTTGATATTTTACTGCACCAGAAATTGTTACAGATATTTTAAGCTCAGTAGTATTCTTTATTGGTCTAAAATAAATTGGTCCACCTAGGAAAGAACCTACATAGAATGTAACAGTATCTCCATCCTTATATACAGCACCAGTTTTATCATTATATTGGAATATACTAAGTATATCAGGCATACGATTTAAGCCATTTCCTTTAATACCATTTCCTGAAGTTTCCATAGAAACATGCTGAGAAAGGTTATAGTTTTGTCCTATAAGAACTCTAAGTCCACCTGCAGCTAGATAATCACTTAATGACATTTCAAATTTGATTACCTCTCCTGCTGGTGCATATAAACCAGTAATCGTAGTAGATTCAAGCTTTGGATGTGTCAAAGCTGTAATTTTTTTAACAATACGAGGCTCATCATCAGATAAACCACCACCAAAATGAGTAAGAGCTGCTGTATGCTTATAAAGCATTCTATACTTTAAATTGTATTGAGAATTTACAGTTGTAGATCCCTCTTCTAAATCACTTCCTTCGCCAAGACCTGCATCTTGACCACCAGAAATAATCTCACCCTCTGCTTCTTCATTGTTATCCTCAGATCCTTCTCCAGATCCATAAAGAATGCGCTGACCATTCTTTAAAAGATACCCTTCAGAATCAATTGCATTGTAAATACCTAAGGATTTCCAGGATGGTGAAGGTGCAAGTGCATGAGCTTCCTTTATAAGACCGTCTCTTTCTTCTACAGTAAATCCTTTTAAATTCTTACCATAAGTTGGATATACCTTTACACCATAGGTTTCATGCTCATCCATTACTTCTTTTACAGGCTTTACAATTTTGTCAACGGCACCAAGATACTCGCTCGTTTGAGTAGCACGTGCTGTACCTTTTTCATACCCACCTGTGATTTCAGTAGCATTCCCATTTTTAACACTTTGTGTTCCTGATGGATCAGTAGGCATTGTAGGTCCTGTTGGATTGTTATTATCATTGCCTGGTTTGTTATTGTCATTATCATTAGTAGGATTATCCTCATTAGGAACATCATTTTTGCGACAGCTGGCAACACTAAAAGCAAATAATACAACTAAAACGAAAGTGAGTATTGTCAATATTTTCTTCTTTCTTTTCATAAAAATCTACCTCGATATAAAATATAATTTTTCTATTTTATTTTATAGAAATTTTGTAAAAAAATCAAGGCTTTTACTATAAATATTACAGGTACTTCTAATCTTCTACCATAATGAATATTTTTCAATCAGTGTCGAAAATAAAAGCGTGATTGAGTGTAAGTACACAAGAAATGTAATTAAACATTTTTCAATCACGCTATCTATAAAACTTATTTATATTTCTAATCTTTTTAAAACCATTTAAAGACTTATTTATTATACTTAATATTTGCTTGTGCAGCAGCTAAACGAGCTACTGGGATACGATAAGGTGAACAAGAAATATAATCAAGTCCACATTGATGATAAAATTCAATAGAGAGTGGATCTCCTGCTGTTTCACCACATACTCCTAAATGTAATTCTGGTCTTGTTTTTCTACCTAAGCTAGAAGCCATTTGAATGAGTCTACCTACACCTGCAATATCCACAGTTTGGAATGGATCGTGCTCTAAAATCTTATGGTCATAATAATACTTCAAGAAATTAGATGCATCATCACGAGAAAGACCCATTGTCATCTGTGTTAAATCGTTAGTACCAAAACTGAAGAATTCTGCTTCTTTTGCAATCTCATCTGCAAGTAATGCAGCACGAGGAATTTCAATCATTGTACCTACATGATACTTCATAGTGACATTGGCTTTTTTAATTTCCTCATCACAGGTAGCACAAATGATTTCTTTAACCTTTTTAAACTCTAAACAATCAATAACAAAAGGTACCATAATTTCTGGTTCTACAGAGACACCCATTTCCTTTTGTGCTTCTATGGCAGCAGTGATAATAGCACGTGCCTGCATTTTAGCAATTTCTGGATAAGCTATAGATAGACGGTCTCCTCTAAAGCCCATCATAGGATTGTGCTCCTGATGGACTTCAATACGTGTATGAATCTCTGTTAACGATAAATGTAATGCCTTTGCAAGCTCTTCGATTTGTTCTTCTGTTTTTGGTAAGAATTCATGAAGAGGTGGGTCTAATAAACGAATGTTTACATTTCTTCCCTTCATTGTTAGGAATAAGGCTTTAAAGTCTTCCTTTTGATATGGTAATAATTCTTCTAAAGCTTGTTCTCTTTCTTCTAAGCTTTGAGATAATATCATCTTTCTCATATGGAATATTCTTTGTTCACCAAAGAACATATGCTCTGTACGGCATAAGCCAATACCTTCTGCCCCAAATTCCATAGCCTTGATTGCATCTCTTGGAGAATCTGCATTTGCACGAACATGTAGCTTCTTATACTTTTCAGCCCATGCCATAACTCTTGCAAAATCACCAGACATATGAGATTGAATCATATCAATAGCCCCAAGATAAATTAATCCTGTTGAACCATTTACAGACACAACATCATCAGGGCCATATACTTTGCCATGAACTGTCATAGTTCTTGCATCTTCATCAATATAAGCATCACTACAGCCAGTTACTGCACATTTTCCCATACCTCTTGCAACTACTGCTGCATGAGAAGTCATACCACCACGAGCAGTTATAACAGCCTCAGCAGCTACCATACCAATAATATCTTCTGGTGAGGTTTCCTCACGTACTAGAATAACCTTTTCACCTTTTTCCTTACGAGCCTTAGCTTCAGCTGCACTAAAAGCAAGCTTACCAATTCCAGCACCTGGAGAAGCTGGATTTCCCTTTGTAAGAACAACACCATTTTCTAATGCTTCACTAGAGAATGTTGGATAGAGTAAGTAATGGAAGGTATTTACATCAATTCTAGCTACAGCCTCTTGTTCAGTAATTAGACCCTCGTCTACCATATCACAAGCAATCTTTACACCTGCAGCTGCAGTTCTTTTTCCATTTCTTGTTTGTAAGAAATACAATTTTCCATCCTCAACAGTAAATTCCATATCCTGCATATCACGATAATGTGCCTCAAGCTTAGCAGAGGTATCTGCAAACTGTTGATAAATATTGGGTTGTTGTTTCTTTAATTCATCAATCTTTAATGGCGTTCTAATACCTGCAACAACATCCTCACCCTGTGCATTAACAAGGTATTCAGCAAAGATCTTCTTTTCTCCTGATCCTGGGTCACGAGAAAAACCAACACCAGTTCCGCTTGTCTCACCCTTATTACCAAATACCATAGATTGAACATTTACTGCAGTTCCCCAGGCATCAGAAATATTATTCATTCTACGGTAAACAATAGCTCTTTCATTATCCCAAGAACGGAATACAGCACCTACTGCCTCAACAAGCTGCTTCCAAGGATCTGTTGGGAAATCCTCACCAACATTTTCCTTATACCATGCTTTATAACGAGCAATTAAACCTTTTAACTCAGAAGCAGGAATTTCATAATCTAGCTTATAGCCCTTTTCCTTTTTAAGGTCATCAAGCATTGTATCCATTTCTTTTCTAGAAAAGCCCTTTGCAATATTCGTAAACATTAGAATAAATCTTCTATAAGAATCATATGCAAAGCGTTCATTATTGGTTTCTTTAGCTAAAACTTCAACAGTTTCATCATTCAAACCTAAATTTAAAATGGTATCCATCATTCCAGGCATAGATACTCTAGCACCTGAACGAACAGAAACAAGTAGAGGATTTTTAGAACCACCAAATGTTTTTCCTGTAATTTTTTCTAATTCCTTTAACTTCTTGCTTATTTCATCAAGAAGGTCCTTTGATAACTTTTTACCATCCTCATAATATTTATTACAAGCTTCTGTAGTTATCGTAAAGCCTTGAGGTATAAGGATTCCTAAGCTAGCCATCTCTGCTAGACCTGCACCCTTTCCACCTAATAATTCTTTTCCCAAACCATGAGCTTCTGTGAATAAATAAACATATTTCTTTTTCATAACAAACTTCTCCTAAATACCAAATTCATATAATATTATACTACCTGCAACCGCAACATTCAAGGATTCTGTATTTCTCATTGGAATAAAAATATTCTCTAATCCTAAGGCATTTACTTCCTTAGAAATACCATTTCCTTCATTGCCTAAAATGATTGCAACCTTATCTTCTTTTTTAACTTCCTTTAATGGAATTCCACTCTCAACATTTGTCCCATATACACAATGCTTCAAGCTTTTTACAAAGTCGCAAACATTACCAAATAAAAAATTCAATTTAAATATTGCCCCTTGTGAAGAGCGAATTACCTTATCATTATAAATATCTACTGATCCTGTCCCTATAAACATTGTATTAAAGCCAAATGCACATGCACTACGCATTAGGCTTCCCATATTCCCAGGATCTTGAACTCCATCTAAAATTAATACCTTATCTGAAATTTCTGATTTTGTAAGCATTCTACAAAGACCAAGTTCTTTTACTACGGTATCAGTGTTGCATATTTTTTTCATTACACCTTCTGAAACTTGAATATAACCATCTTTATCCTCTATAGAATATGCTTCCATTAATACACCTGCAAGCCTTGCCTCAGAAACAAGATGACTTCCTTCAACAATAAATGCTTGTTCTGATTTTCGATATTTTGATTGTTTCAGTTTTAATAAAGTTTTTATTTTTGGATTATCCATTGAGCTTATCATATATGTACCTACATTATAGTCTTTCTGACATAACGTCCAATCGTTCCTTTAGCAGGAGCAATGATTACAAATACATCAGGATCGACTTCCATGCAAATTTTCCTTGCACGAGTAAGCTCATATTTTGTTAAAATAACAAACGCATCTTTTTTCTGTTTATGTGTATATGCTCCCTCTACTGTAAGTAAGGTAACACCATGCTTTAGTTCTTCCATAATACGAGTAGATATTTCATCCACATGATCTGAAATAATATCTAATCGGATAAAATTATATGCCGTATGAATCTTATCCACTACTATAGAGGTTATAATAATGCGGATAAATGTGTACATAGAGATTTCCCAAGCACCTGCGATAACTCCACCACCGATCAATGCGATTAAACAGTTAAATGACATAGTAACCATACCAATAGAAATACCCTTCTCTATAGATAATGCTTGAGCAATAATATCCAAGCCTCCAGTAGATGTACCAAATCGTAATGCAATACCATTAGCAAGACCAGTCACTAAACCACCAATTAATGCAAACAAAAGTTGGTTTTCTTTAGCATTAATTCCGAAGGTATATTCGGGAATCCATCCCATCATAATTATGGACTGGACAATTACAGACAATAAGGAATATATTGCAAAGCGAACGGAAACCTTTTTCCAACCATATACAAATAAAGGGACATTTAAAACAAACGTAAATACACCTAGAGGAATCTTTACCTTTCCACCTGTACATAACGATATAATATCAGAAATAATTTGTCCTAGTCCTGTCATTCCAGAAGAATATAATCCCGCAGGGGTGATAAACCACATAACGCCTAAAGAATATACAACTGCAGAAACTAAAACTATGGACACGTGGAAGGATTCTTCCATTACAACTTTCTTATTCATACAACAAAACCTCTACAATTCATTATATATTCTTATTATATCACGTTTTTTTACAAAAAAAAGGTGGAATTTCTTCCACCTATCTAGTTTATTTTATTTTTCTTTCTTCTTTTTTTTCAAATCAACAATAACAACATTATCCTCATCTAAGGATTTTGTATTTACTACCTCCTCATAGGCATTATCACTTTCTGTAATAACTCTTGTTGTTGATTCATTAAAGAATTTTGCATGCTCAGTATCGATAGCTACCAAAACATCTTCTTTTAAAGAATTGAAATACTTCATGTTCATCTTAATGATTATCTTTGCACTTCCTAGACTACCATGAACATTAACTACATCTCCAAGCTTTTCAACAATTTCTTTCTTCATTTTAAATGAATGCTTTTTCGCATTTTCAAACAAGGAACTCTCATTGAAAATCAAATGCTCTGGACGAATTCCATATACCACACGATGTTCATCATAATTTCTCAAAAGCTTCTTCTGTTCAGGAGTTAGTGGAATCTTACACTCTGCCTCATCTGGATAAAAATATCCTTTCTCTACTTTACCATGAATAAAATTCATTGCAGGAGTACCGATAAAGCCAGCTACGAACATATTATTTGGATGTAGATAAACCTCATTAGGCTCACCAATCTGCTGAATAAAGCCGTCCTTCATTACAACGATTCTTGAAGCCATTGTCATTGCCTCAATTTGATCATGTGTTACATAGATTGTTGTAGCACCAACATCCTCATGAATACGAACAATTTCACTTCTCATTGCCACACGGAGCTTAGCATCTAGGTTAGATAATGGCTCATCCATTAAGAATACCTTTGGTCTTCTTACAATTGCTCTACCTAGGGCAACTCTTTGACGCTGACCTCCAGACATAGCTCTTGGCTTTCTATCCAAATAAGGAGTAAGCTTCAAAATACGAGCAGCCTCTTGAACTCTTCTATCAATTTCATCCTTAGGAATTTTTCTAAGCTTTAATGCATAAGCCATATTTCCATAAACTGTCATTTGAGGATATAATGCATAGGATTGGAACACCATTGCAATATCTCTGTCCTTTGGAGCAGCATTATTCATGAGTTGATCATCGATATAGAATTCTCCATAAGAAATTTCTTCAAGACCAGCTATCATACGTAGTGTTGTAGATTTTCCACAACCAGATGGTCCTACAAATACAATGAATTCCTTATCTTTAATATCTATATTGAAGTCATGAACTGCATGAACTCCACTATCATACACCTTATTTACATTCACAAGTTTTACTGTAGCCATTTTACTTAATCTCCTTTACCACTTTTTCTTTTGTTCCCATTGCTGGAATAGCACCATACCCTGTTGTTGTGTATGCGCCACACCTACATGCGATATCTAAAGCTTTCTCATAATCACAAGCTGAAAGTCCACCGTCTAGCACTTCTGCCAAGAAGGCTCCGAAGAAGGAATCTCCTGCACCTGTTGTATCTACTGCTTGTACCCTATATCCTGGGTTATAATAACTTTTTCCGTTTTGTAGATATAATCTTGCCCCATGACTTCCATAGGTAACAAGTAATACCTTCAAATCTTTGTGAAGAATTTCCTTTACGGCAGACTCTTCACTTTTTCCTGTAATGAATTCCAATTCATCTAAACCAATTTTAATAATGTCTGCACAAGAGATATATTGTTTAACAATGCTCTTTAATTCTTCATGATTTTCCCAAAGATTTAATCTTAAATTAGGATCAAATGCAATTAATGCATGAGCGGCTTTTGCTCTTTCAATTAAATCATTGTGCGTTTGTCTAGAAACCTCTGTCTTCAACGCTACACTGCCAAATTCTAAAATATCATTCTTTGTAAAAGCAACATCTTTAAAATCTTCTTTTGTAAAATGAAGATCTGCAGCCATTTTCCTATAGAAGGAAAATTCACGTTCTCCATCTTCTTTAAAGCTTACAAAGGCTAAGGATGTATCATACTCATTGCTTTTAGAAATGAAGCTTACATCAACTCCTTCATTCTTTAAAGAATCTATTAAAAAGTCTCCAAAGCCATCATTTCCCACTTTAGTTAAATATACAGCATCCTTCCCAAATTTCACTGCCTGAACACATACATTGGCAGGTGCTCCACCTGCGTTTTTCACAAACTCTTTTGTTTCCTTTAAGGAGCCTGTTCCTACAGATTGAAAATCAATCAGCAATTCACCAATAGAATATAATTTACTCATAAAACTTTATACCTCTAAATGTAACGCCGGTTTGATTTGAATAGAAAGCAAAATTCTTATTGCTTGCACCTGATAGTCTTACGGTCAATGCTACAGCATCATCTAAATATACTGTCATAATTTCATTATCGATAAGTATATTTACTTCATATTCCTTATTTCTGGAATAAACAAAGGATACTGTAGAAAGTGCCTTTCCATAACGAATTACATTATAAACATTATTATAACAAGATAAACTATTTTTACTAGGCTCAAATGCAATTACAGCAGTACCTAATCTATTGTTTGCTCCTTTAACATTAAATGTTAAACCAAAATCACCCGTTCTATCTTCAATTGTAAATTTGAAGTTTAATCTAGTAATGTTCTTGCTTAATTTTTGAAGACAGGTAGAATGGAACCCCTCTGCCTCAAAGGATAACATATCTAGCTTTTTATTATCCAGTGTCTTATATTCAACTTTTTTAGAAAGATGATTATAAACAGAATCAATCATTACTGCATTTAATTCGCCACTTGCAGATTGAGTAATTTTATGTGCAACTAGATTGCCACCCCAGTCAAAATCACCTGTAAAGCCGCCTGTTAGATTAGCACACCAAGCAAAGGCATATAGTTCTTCTCCGGCCTTTTCTAATCTGCCTGCATAGAATCCACTTGCATCAATGCTGTCGCGTTCAAATTTTTTCCATTCTCCATCTGGACTTGTTTTAAAACGATAATGTGTTACACGATTGTCTCCTTGTTCACTGAAAGCCAAATAGTAAAACCCATTATATTCAATATAGGAAGGACATTCCATATTATATGACCCATTATCATTCCAGAAAAATACACCACAATCCTGCCAATACTCATCATCTAAAAATAAATCATTTGTAGAATATTGTTTAATTACTCCTGTTCCATTTACTCTTGTTGTAACAAGCATATAATAGCACTCATCATTAGAATCATAATATACATATGGATCACGGAAATCATCACAATCGCCATAGAGATTAAAATCCTCTACCTTTGTCCATGTCTTTTGATCATCACTTGTAGCATGTCTTATAACCTCAACTTGAGGTAATCCTGTCCCCTCTGCAGCATTATGTCCTGTATAGAAACAATGATATTTCCCAATCTTATCTTTTATAAATGAGCCTGTTCCTATAGCTGCATCAGGAGAATTATATTCCTCTTCAAATGGGATAGCTATGCCTTCATCCTTATAATTTACATAATCCGTTGTAGTTACACGAGATATAGGATGGTAATACATACTATTTGTTCCCTTACTATTTTGTAAGTGATAGATGTTCATAACGCCATTATCATAAAATGGCATAACATCACCCATTGTAATTGCAAGTGTTTCTTCGTAGGAAGACACAGGATAAAGTGTTCTATTATTTTCCTCTTTAGGTTTCTTACTTGAGCAGCCTACTACAAGAACCCCTAATAGAGATAACAGTAGAAATGCACCTATTTTCTTTTTCATTTATAAACACCTACCTCTTTCATTTGTATATTACGAATAGCTTCGTTAGAAACAATCGTATAATCTCCATTTAAATAAATTCTACTACTGATTGCTTCTTTACCATTGTCAACAAAAACTTCTATACTAGAAACATCTACGAGTAGTCTGACATGACAACTGCTATAGGTATGATTCGTTCTTCTAATATAACCATTTTTATTGTTTGCTTGAGTAGTATCCAAATAGAAATAATCTTCTAAGTTAAGTACTACTTTCCCATTAACTCCATTAATTTCCAGTTTTCCTTTATAAAATATATCAAACGAAATATCCAAGCAATGTGTACTTGATTTATATTCCTTATGATAACTCTTTAAGCTTTCTACTGGAATTTGATAAATATCCTTATCTTGAATCATTAACCTACGAGGAATTGAGAATGCTCCTGTCCAGTTATGATTCATTTCATGTGTAGGATATTCTTTTCCCCACATTTCCATCCAACCAATCATAATTGGTTCACGTATACCATTGATAAATTGAGGAGCATAGAAGGCATCTCCTTTATCTATCTCTTTAATAAAATCAATACTCATTTTTCCCTGCTGGAAATCAAGGTTTCCAACAATAAATACACTAGAGTTAATATTCTTGAAATCATTATCTCTATTTTGAACATGACATCCAGATACAACGATTACATCCTTATCATTTACTTTAAAATAACTAGGACATTCTCCCATATCTCCAAGCTCATAGAAAGGTCCAAGAGTAAAAGCATATTCAAGCTTATCTAAGGAATCTCCCTTTAAAACTACAATAACTCCTTTATTGAGCTTAACATCCTTTCCTCCCACCAACACATAAATTTTATCATCTATAAGAACTGGGAAAGGATCACGGAAATCCATACGGCTAATATTCTCAGGTAATGTGTTGTTATCAAAAACACAAACAGGTTCTGAAAAATGAATACCATCTTTTGATTTAACTAAATAGACCTCTTCCTTTTTCTCTCCATCAAGTTCATAGTGAAGTGTATAGACTGCGTTGAGTTCTCCTTCAATTTGGATAGCACCACCAGAGAAAATACTTGTATGTGGCTCTGTTGGAATCAGTGCTACTGGTTCATCATGGAATTGAATTAGATCTTTAGAAGTGGAATGTCCCCACATCATTGTTCCTGGTAAAGTATTATATGGATTATATTGATAAAACAAATGATATTTCCCACCAAAATAAACTAAACCATTTGGATCATTCATCCATCCTACTGGCGGCATCATATGGTACTTTAAGCGATATTTATCATTAACTTTCTTTTTTTGTGACTCTACAAAATCATTGATTTCTGATAAGCTTTTCATCTTAATCACCATCATATGCACTATTTTTATAAGAGATTTTAATATCACTAATCTCTATAGTGACATTTTTATATCTTTGATTTTTTGTTGAACCAAACTGCCAAACAAAAACATTGTTACGATCTCCACCATCTGCATTACCGACAAAGGTATAGACGCTCTCTTCAACACCAATAGTAAATTTTGACCATATCCATGTTGGATCCCAACCGCCTGCAATAGGAGCTGCAAAAACAACTTCAGTTGGGGCAGAAGCTTTTGCTTTAAAGGTTATGATGTAGTTTCTACCACTTCCATCAATATAGAATTCTGGACTAGTAACCTTTTGCATCCAATCTGTATCTGCAAAGGATTCAATAGTATATTTAAATCCTCCTGCAAAGCTTTCAAACTTACAGTTAAATCCATCATTTGCATTTGTGAAATCAGATAAAGTTAAGTATTCTCTTTTCAAGGAATCTAAACGAAGCTGAACACTTAGATTTGAAAGTGTTATCTCATTAACATTTGTTCCTGATTGAACATATAACCATAACTCTCCTCTATTTTCTTCTGTTACTCTATAGGTAACTGCATGGTGTGTTTTATGCTCTGCATCTTCAACAAAAATAGTATCAAATTTTTTCTCATCCCATTGTTGATTTTGAAGGACAACCTCACAGTTTTCTAGTTCTTTTCTTTCAATATCAAAGGAAACAACATATTCCTTTCCAATTTCCATAGCAATGTTTGTACGAAGGAACATTCCGCCACGCCATATAGCTGATGAAGCCTCTGTAATCTCTAATGTGGCTGCCTCTGTTCCAGCAACCTTAAAGGCATTTCCCTTTGTACCATCAAATCTTCCTTCAACAGTAAAACCATTCAATTGTTCTTCATAGCCTGTTTCCTGAGGTCTTTCAACTTCAGCACCTGTAAACTCACATTGAACACACTCTCCTAATCCACCCAACAATAATGAAACTGTAGCTGAATCCTTAGAGATTGTTTTATATTTAAATTCTACTGTGTTTTCTCCAGCAACGATATTTCTTTCATCTGCAAGCTCTCCATCCACTAAAATACGAATTCTACCTGCAGTTTCTGAAGATAAGAAATATCTAAACGTATATTCATATCCTTTATCCAATGTATAAACTCGGTTCAAGGAAACATCTTCTGCAACCTCACACTTATTAGCAACAATAGAATATGTATTGTTATACATACCACCTTTTTCTAAAACTGCATGTCCTGATACAGAAGTATAGAATCCATTTGCAGCAGCGAAGTCAAGATAAACTTCTCTATCTATAACAGAAATATCAGCAGTTTTCTTGGCAGTATTTCCTTTACTATCTAGTACTTCATAGCTTACCTTATAATTTCCCGCTTGATCAAAAATAGCATATCCATTCCAAACATTCACATAAGGTGCGATAGATATTTCCATTTTTTCAGTGATATCCCCATCTTCTTCATCATAGGCAATCACACCACTTAACAAGTCCACTGTGCTATTAACAACACACTCTATACCCGCCGTTCCTTCTATTACTGGCGCTGTATCTATTTTCGTACTTTTACAGCCTACCAATAAAAGGAGACTTATAAAAGGGATTAAACCTAATTTCTTTTTCATCTTCATTCTCCTCATCATTGATTATCTATTTCAGATAAAAATTCATCTTCTTCGGATTCTTTTCTTAAATCCTCAACACGAACGCCTAAGGCTTTTGCCTTAAGTCTTAAAAAATTTTCTGACATTAATTTTTGACTCACTAGAGTTACAAAATAAAACATTAAAGGTATTACATATGGGAAATACAATATAAGAACCACAACCAAAGCAGCTAACACTAAAGCAAAGATTGTATTTTTCAAATTTCCCATTAAAAGCATAAATCCGTTATACAATAATTGTCTAAAAGTAACATTCATATTCACTATAATTGTCGGAGCTGTAATCAAGTAAAAGATTCCTATAATTAAAGCAATATAGCTGACAATTAATATGAAGTAAAACTTGGTTTCTAAATGACTGTTAAAGTAAAAGATATTTAAAATAGAAGCAACAAGAATAATCAATTGAAATACTGTATAGAAAATTAATATTTTCCAATTTTCTTTCATTGTACTAAATATATCCTTGAATCTACGAGAGTTTATGTCTCTTTTAAAATATCCAGTAACTCCTACAACCATTGGGATAAAAGGAATAACTAAAGCTAACGATAATATCAATAGAATTGTAACAACGAAAAATTCTAAAACATAATCACCAAATATTTGTAATTTCACATTTATCCCTCCTGTTCTTTTATTTTTTAATTGCTTCTAAATAACGATCATAAGCATCTTGATTTATTTTTAATATCGTATCAATTGCTGCTTTATTATTTGAAAGGAATTTTTCCCAACTTTCTTTTGTTGGTTTTTCTTTTGTAATACTTTTTGTCATCCAATTTAAAATATTATTTCCTAATGAGGATTCACTTACATTTAATTGATTTAATTCCTCTTCAGTATAATTCAAATTAGGAATTCCAATAGCACCATTATAGCTATAAGGTTTAATAAATTGATTCAAACGGTCTAATCTAAGTTGAGCACGAGACTCCATTTGTATTGAATTATCCCATTCATTTTGAGTAAGATAAACTACTCCATATGGTGCATTTTTCATACGGAAATCATCTGCACTTTGAACACCATGATCATCGTTAGGGATAAGCTTATTATCTACCTTTTCACTTTTAAAAGCTCCTGATTCTATAGAACCATAATTCAATTGAGCTGAATATTCTGGCTCAAAGAATTTATCAAAGTAAGCTAATAGTCCTGCTTTATCTGCACAACTATCTAAAATAACACAAGCTCCCTTCTCAACTTCAAGCTCATTACTTACACCTACATAGCGATTTCCATCACTATTTTTAAGTGGGCGAACAATAATATAATCCTCAGGATTTGCGACAACTGTTTCCTTTTCCCACCAGTAGAAAGCACCGTATGAACCATTCTGTCCTTTAGCTAGGAAAGTATCCTGATCCTGAGTAAAGGATGCTGAACGGATTAAACCTTCACTATACCAACTATTTAATTCTACTATAGCATTAAACCATGCTTCTTCTGTAATTGTAAAGGTAATCTTGCCATCAATGATCGTTTTATGCTCTCTATTTTCTGCAACACCGAAGGAAGCAATCAAATCAGATTCATTTCCTTGCCAGCAATTGCTAACAAAATTTAGAGGAACAATTCCATCCATTTTATTAAATACACGAAGAATTTCTTTAAATTCATTTCTAGATAAATCTAGACCATCAACTAAATCAGATTCCTTCAAGCTCTTCACTGGCATAGTACCAGATTGAATCATACTTGCTAAAAGTTTCTTATTAATGAACAAGATATTTGGATAAGCCTTTAATCCCATTTCCTCAACTCTTGGAAGAGAATAAATATGCCCATCTGGAGAAGTTAATGCTTCTTTTATATCTGGTCTTTCCTCTAAGATTCTACTTAAATTAGGCATAGACTTTAAATACTTGTCAATCGCAACAATACGGTTTCTCTTTCCATAATTGTAAAGCTTTAGGTTAGAAAATCCTGAATGATAGATTGCATCTATTCCACTAATTCCTACTGGGTCAGGGTTATTGCTGTATTGTACAGATGTATTATAAACCCAGTATACATCTTTTCCTGTTTCCTTTGCAAGCTTTTGGAAAACTGGCATACTATTATAATCCTTAACAGCATCTTCCTTTACAGAAAGAATCGTAAAGTCATGTTCATCTGAATTAGAGCTTTTCTTACCTAGGTTACAGAAAAGGATAACACCAACAAACCAAAATAATATTACGGAAACATAAATTATAATTTTTCTCATGCTGGCCTCCTTTATTTAAATGATCCAACTAAAACACCTTGTCCAAAGTGCTTTTCAATCATTGGATAAATAATCAAAATTGGTAAGGTTGAAATAATAATGGAGGTGAATTTGATTTGAGTAGCAGTTCTCATTAACTCTAATACAACATCTCCTTCTCCACCACTTGAAGCATCTAACAACCCATTTAAAACGGTCTGTAGAGGATAGAATTGTTCTTCTATACTAAATATATATGCATCAATATAGTTATTCCAATGTCCTACCGCATAGAACAATACCATAACACTAATAATAGATTTTGCAATAGGTAATACTAAATCAAAGAAAATTCTAATTTCACCGGCACCATCAATTTGTCCTGCCTCAAGCATTTCATTTGGCACATTTGAACTAAAGAAGGATTTACACATAAATACATTATAAACACTTACTCCACCACCAATGATTAAGATAAGTGGATTTTGATATAAACCTAAACTACGACAAATGATTACATAAGGTAATAATCCACCACCAAAGAACATTGTGATGATAAGAAGTGGCATTATGACCTTCCTAAATGGTAAATAATCTCTTGATAAAGCCCAACCTGCAGGAATTGTTAATGCAATATTAAACAATGTCCCAAATAAGGTATAAACTAAGGTGTTAAAATAACTACGCCAAATATCATCTCTTTGAAATAATTTTCCATAACCACTAAACGTAATCTTAACTGGATATAACCAAACATCACCAGTCATTACTGCATCAGGATCTGAGATTGAAGCAATAACAATATAGTATAGGGGATAAATAACAACAATTGCCAAAAGAATCAATATAAACCAACAAATGGCATAATAAACATAATCTGATTTACTATCTTTAATTTTATTCTTTTTCTTTAAAGCTTTTATTTCTTCCATTTCCATATCATTACACCTCCTACCACATACTATGATTAGATAGCTTCTTAGAAACTGTATTTGCAATAACAAGAAGCGCAACATTAATTACTGAGTTAAATAAACCGGCTGCAGTACCTACACCATACTGTCCACCTAATAAACCGTAGGTATATACATAAGTAGACAAAATTTCACTGGTACCGATATTACCACCTGTCTGCATCAATAATACCTTTTCATAACCACAGCTCATTAGATTACCTACTGATAAAATCATTAGCATAACTATTGTAGGTGCAATTGCAGGTAAATCTACACTGAAAATTCTTCTAAAACGAGAAGCCCCATCTACCTTTGCAGCCTCATGAAGAGTAGGATCTACTCCTGCCAACGCTGCTAAGTAAATAATAGCTGACCAACCAAAATCTTGCCAGTTTCCTGAAAAGATAAACAATGGACGGAAGGCACTCTCATTTAAGAATAATTGTAAACCATTTACATCTCCACCCATCTTAATACTGATTTGATCTAACAATCCATCAGAACCAAAGATTAATTTCATCATACCTACTAAAACAACTAAAGATATGAAGTGTGGAGCATAATACAAAATCTGGAATCCCTTTTTCGCTTTCTTCTTCGTTAAGGAATTTAATAATAGCGAAACGATAATTGGAAGTGGGAATCCTACGATAAATCCTAAGATACAAAGTAGGAAGGTATTTAGGAAATACTTCCCAAAGTTCGGATTGGAAAAGAATGTATTGAAATTTTCAAATCCAACCCATTTCGTAGCAGAACCAACAATATTATCTCCTGGTATGTAATCTTGGAAGGCTACTAATATACCATACATCGGAGCATAACAGAAGATAATGATATAAATTAATGCTGGGATAATAAATAATAGAATCCAGCCTTTCTTCTTGAAATTCGCTTTCCATTGATCCCATTTAGAGGCTTTAGGCATCATAAATAAATTATTAGATTCTTCTACTAGTTCTTCTTCAAGAACAGGCGCTTGTTCAAGTTCTAAAATATCATTACTCATGCTTCTTGCCTCCTTTATTCTTCTTATTCTTTTGCCAAATTGTAAATGCGACATATCCAAGGATTAGTGCTGCAAATATAGAAATATCTACAAAGAAGAAAATATGATTTGCCTTTACTGTATCCTCTGGAGCAGTCACAATTACTTCAACAATACTAAACTTTTGACTAGGTCTTCCCTTTTCTGTATAGATAGTCACAGTATGTGATCCACTGACTAAGGAAGAAATTAATTCTTCGGATAAGGTTAAAACATTATTATCTAATGTATAATCATTAACAAGCATTCCATCTACATAGACTTCTTTAATTTGGCTTGCACCTTCAATGGTAAATGAGACTTTATCCTCATTTGAATATTCTGTTTTCTCTGATACCACTTGAGCTTCATCAAATGAAATTCTTATGGTTTTATCTATCCAACTAGAGGATGTTACAATTCTAAAAATATATTCTGTATCTGATTTCAATGTATGCAGATAATTTTTTGATAGGGTTAATACACCATTTTCAAAAGTATAATCTGCTTCAGTTAAACGATAACTATGATCTGTTATATTAATAACCTTTTCAATTGAATCAAGAACACTGATTTCTACTGATTTATCTCCATCAAATAAAATTTCTTTTTCTTGAGTTAATTCTATATGATTAAATATAGTTGAAGAGTTATAAACATTAAGTCCAAGCTGACCACCAGCATAATCCTCAAGTAAATAATATAAAACTGGGTTTTCCTCATCATTTATTTTCACTTGGATTGTTTTATTTTCAGCTGTTACAGAAAGCTTACATTTTTTACTTTCCTTAAAATCATATTCTGCAACTTTTAAATCTCCGACACCAGCACGCCAAAGCTTAACTAAGTTATCTTTGAAATCAACAGTTGCAACAACATAATCATGGAAGTTTTCACTTAATCCAAATAATAAGCCGGCTGCTTGTCCTGATTCATTTGCCTCTATTGAAGCACTATAAGTAAAATCATCTACTCTTTGATTACTGAATAAAAACGCATCGCCTGTATAATCTAAAACCAATCCCTTATCAGTTTCATAGGAATAGCCAAATAATGAAGAGGTATAAGAAATATCACTTACTAAGCCTGATTTATAAACATAAATATCAATCACTTCATTGTTTGCTAAAATTTTTGCTGATCCTTGCTTTATTCCTTTTACTAAAGCAACATTTCCATCCTGATATAATTCTATGAAATCTGCTCCTTCACTAATGGAATAAACCACATCAATATCCTTTGCAAATGAAGATGTCACAATCTTCTTCATTTGATTTACAGTTAAATCTAATTTATGTGTTGTTAAAACAACTTCTTCTTCTGCAGAAACATCTCCATAAATACTTTCCATTTTCCAAGCGTTAGCTTTTATGGATACATCTGCATCTGCCTTTAAACTCATACCATTTGAAATAGCTGAAGGGAAGATTGCTGAAAATAAGCTGTGCTTTCCATCTTGGATAAATACACTGATAAACGCTCTGTCAAGTAAAATTCTTAAGGATAATTTACCATCCTTTAAATCCACATCAGAGATTACATTTTTCCAATCATAATATGGAGTATTTAGAGCTAATAAGGAACTCTCTGTTCTATCAAAAACAAATTCTTTTGTTTCTTTGTTGTAAGTCATCCTTACTTTTTCTGCAATACTCTTACGAAGTTCTAATTGAACTTCCTTTGCATCACTATTATTGAAATCAAATTCTAATTCTAAATCTGCAATGTCTGTAGAAACATCCTTTAAGGCATTGTCGCCTTTTTTAAGAACATCATTATATTCTAATAACTTATCTTTTCTTAAATCTTCAAATTGACTTACTGGTTTACGTGATAATGTATACCCAGTAGCATCTTGAATTAAATTCATTTCACATGCAATAGTTAAGCCACCATTATGCGTTCTTCTATATTCCTTATAGCTATCAACATTCTTCCAACAAGCTGACCAGCTTAATCCATATACTTTACCATCTGGAGAGTTATTAAAGGACTGGAAGGCATAGCTATCTAAGCCTTCACTTAAACGCTTTAAAGGCTGAGTTGCAACAAATAAGCCTTCTTCATTTAATTCTCCAACTGTATAATATTCTGCTGGATAGAAAGTTTCATCTCTTGAGGTTTGATTGAATTTATGACTATTAGGTTTATCCTCAGGAGACATAACAAGTGCATATTTTAATTTTCCATCTATTTTATAACAAGATAAATCCGGACATTCTCCCCAAAAGCCTGTTTGACCAAGATAATCCCAATCCTTCAAGTTGGTTGAAGCATACATTCTTATTGCTCCACCACCTACAACCATAAGCCACTTTTGATGAGCTTCACTCCAAAATACCTTAGGATCACGGAATTCATCATCCCCAAGACTACCTTCGTTATTTCCAGATAAAATCTCTCCATAAATTTGGAAGCTATTACCTTCATCCAAGCTATAGGCTAAAATTTGTCTTTGCATATCTGCTGGTTGAGTCAGAATTGCAACGATACCATGACCATCCTTTAAAGTACCATCTTCCATTTCAAATAAGCCACTGGAATTCTTTTCATCATATACAGCACTACCAGAAAACATCATATTGTATTCTCCCTGATATGCTGGTATAGCAACTGGCTGTTCTTCCCAATGTACTAAGTCCTTACTGGTGGCATGACCCCAACTCATATTTCCCCAAACTAGTTCAGTTGAAGAATTTTGCTGATTCCAGTTATATTGATAATACATATGATATGTATCATTTACATAGATTAATCCATTTGGATCATTATTCCAGCCTTCTTTTGCTGAATAAGCCAATTGATTTCTATAGGCTTCTCCATATTCTGTTTTTTCATTACTTGCAGCTGCATTTACCCCAAGTAGGGTCAGTCCTACTACAAATGCAGATGCAAGAATCAACTTTCTACAACTCTTTATTTTTTTCAAATTAAAACCACCTTTTTAAATTGAATTTTCACTCTTAAAATATTGTAATATCAAGATTACCATTAGGCCAAGCTCCTTCTACTCCAACTGCTCCATTAGAGAAGATAAAGTAAA
>CAMWKG010000010.1 GCA_947174785.1 uncultured Mollicutes bacterium | reverse complement strand
ATATAACACAATATTTAAGATTATTTCTAACCAAAAACACACAATGGAAATATCAGCGAGAATGGAGATTGATTGGAGATGCAGGAGAAAAACCAATTGCACCCAAAATAATAGCAATCTATTTAGGCAAAAATGTATCTAAAGAAAATAAGATTAAGATGATGGAATATTGTAAGAAAATGGATATTAAGTTGATAGAAAGAAATTAAGTTAGAACTAAAAAGTGAAAGGAATATAGATATAATGCTTGGAAAAGATATTAAGATAAATGATTATCCAAATGATATTGAGCCTTTTGAAGATTAACAAAAACTTTATAATGATATAAAAATGATCTACATTTATGAGATGTAGAGGAACTCAAGAAACTAACTTACTTCTTTTTTATATTTTATAATAGTAGAACATACTATCCTTGACTTGAACTCTATATATGATATAATTAATAAAAAATTGGGGGTGGAATTATGACTGGTTCTGAAATTGCAACATTAATTATCTCTTTGATAAGTATCATTTTTTCTGCAAGTATATCCTTCTTACTTTATTTTTGGTCAAGAAAAGACACATCGACTGATTATAAAATAAAGGATGAAGTTATTAAAGATTTATTATTACTAGAAGGGAATCTAAATTCAATTTGTATTAAATCAGGAATAAAGCATTTGCAAGATGGATTATCACTAGAAAGTGAAGTTGAGTTTATAAAAAAATTTTTAGTTTCTCCAACAATGAGTTTTATTTTGTCTTATGATAATTCAGAAGAAAATAGTTTGTTTTATTTAGATTTGTTCTTGATAGTGCATAATAGTGAGAAAATTGATAGTTGCAGTGTTTTGTCAAAGAATACACTTGAGATGTTACACAATATTTGCAACTCTAATATAATGGATAAAATAAAGAAAACATCTTCATTAGATTGTTTAAAACTTATTACTACTGACAATGAAAAAACTAACTGGTTACTTCGTACAACTAAAAAGAATGTTCAAAAAAAGAAAAATCAAATGAATCCACCAACAGAATAAAATGAATATTTCCGTGATCATTCTTTAAGCGAGAATTTATATAATAAGAGGATGTAAAGATGCCAAATAGTTTACTTATCATATTCTACACTATGTATAATGTCGAACTTTGTCGGACGATTTTGTTATTTATTGACGAAAAATATGATACTATTAAAAAATAGTATTGTTAATATTAGTATATAGAAAAGAGTTTTTGTAATAGGGGTTGGTAAAATTGAAAAACATAGATGAAGAGTTAGAAAAAAAAATAAAAGATAAATTTAAAGTTGATTTATCAAAAGAATATAATATATTTCTATGTTATAGAGATTCAACAGCAATATTAGCTAGAAATTTTTATGACTATATACAAAAAATAAATGTATCCTTATATGACACTAGATATTTTGGAAATGTATATTATTCAGATTATATTGCTTGTGGAAGATATACTGATTATGAAGCATTAAAAAAATTAATTGATTCTATTAATTATTTTATTATTTTTTTAGATAAAAATTTCACTGTTAATTTTACAAATGATAAAAATGAAATAAATGAAAATTGTGTAACAGCACATGAAATAAAGTATTTATTAGAGAGGGAAAGCAAGCCTAAAATTATTATAATAAATGTAAATGGTTATAATTTTAGAGATTTCATTAATGAGCAGTACTTATCTGAAGAAGTAATTAAGATAATTGAAAATAAAAATGAATTAGAGCTGAAGTTGCGAAATGATTATATTGAGCTAAATAATTATGATAATGATAGGATAAAGCAATTATTAAGTAACAACTATTCTGAATCTCAAAAACAGGAAATGGTAGAATTCATAACAAAAGGTAATAATATTAACGATTTTAATGTTAGACAAGGAGATGAAGTTTCTTTTTTTGAACGTGTTTTAGCTTCGGTTGAACCAATACTAGTAGATGAAGATTTTTATTTATTCGGGCACTATCCCCAAAATAAACTATTAGATGATGAAATTAAAGATTTGAATGTAGAGGTTCCAGAATTTGATAAATGGACTTCCTATGAATATAGCTATAATGGTAAAATTGAAGACTATATGAAATATATTGATTTAAAGAATAAGCAGATACGTGCTGTGAAATTTACTCGATTTAGACCTTGCTTAGTATCTGGCTTGCCTAATAGTTATCAATTTAAAAATAAGTTTAGTATTAACACAAATTACTATTTTTTATATGAACCATTAGTATGGAGAAAATTATATGAAGATAGAAGTTATATATATTTATGCACAAAGGATATTATAGATTCTCAGCCATTTTCTAATATGACATACGATGAATTAATCAATTCCAGAGTTGCAAATGTGTTTGAAGGATCTTTCATTCAAACCTGGTTAAATACTACATTTTTTGATTGTGCTTTTAATACGGAAGAAAGGGAACTTCTTGATAAAGAATTTGGAGTATCATTAGTTAGTGCAGATGATGTAGAAAAACATTTGATGTCCGAAAAAAGAAACAGAATTAATGCTACTGATTATGCACTATGTCAGGGAGTGTATTCTTATGATAGTAATTATGAATGGATTTTAAAAGATAAAGCAGATGGTGATAATATTATTGATTCAAAATTTATTTGTGGTAACAAATTTAATGAGATACGTGAAGATTTGGTTATTTATACAAATGGTGGTATAGTTCCTCTAATTAGATTAAATAAATCAAAAATACAGGTTGAAGAACATAATAATCTCAAAAAATATTTTATTATAAAATGTAAGAATATAAATATTTGATAAGAAGGTTATAGCAAATAATATTAAGCAGAATATTATACAATACTTTGAGGGCATTACTGTCTTTTTTTGAACTGGTACAAACCTAAAAAACTAAAGTTATTAAAATACACTATTATAGTCGTTATCAGATTGAACTCTGTAAACGGCTTTTTTTATTTTCTAACACCATAGTATTTCATTTTGTTATACAATATACCATACAATGTCGGAGATAGTAATAATAGTGAGTAAAACATAAAAAATTAAATAATTTTACCTTACTTGGGCATTTAAACCCAAGTTTTTTTTATTTTTTTAGAATTTTTTTATCTTTTATACTTGCGTTTATATAGGAAGTTGTCCAGAAGGGTGAAGAAATATAAAACCCTAAGGAGGACAAGCTATGTCAAAAATAACAATGAAGTATGAGTTTGGAGGCAAAGGAAACTTTTTAAAAATTCAAGTAGAAGAACAAGACGTCCAATCTCAACATCAAGTCAAAGAAAACAATAGAGAAGTCTGGAGAAGTGAAAAGATAATTCAAAGACATATGGCTAAATTCTCTCTAAATGGAGATAGTCCAGTTAATGAAACCTTTGTTATCTTGTATAAAAGAGATAATGAAGAAAATTTATTAAATACATTTTGCTATCAATACTAAAAAATGATATACTATATATAGTCGAAGAAAGGAAAGATACCAGATGATTTTTCAAGAAACAGAAAGCATTGAATTAAAAAGAAATCTTAATGAAACATTTGAAAAGGAAGTAGTAGCTTTTCTTAATACCCATAATGGTGTTATTTATATTGGGGTCGAAGATGATGGAATGGTTGTAGGTGTAAATAAATTAGATGAAGTGATGAAGAATATTGCAGACATTATCTCTAATGGAATATTGCCAAACCCTCAAGAACTCATAGAAGTTTCTGCTAAGTATGAAGCTGGTAAGATGATTATTGAAGTAAAGGTATCTAAGGGCGATTCGTTATATTATATTAAAAAGTATGGCAGAAGTTCTAAGGGGTGTTATATTAGAGTTGGTACAAGCTGTAGAAGTATGACTGAACAGCAAATTGAAAATAAATTTGGTTCAATTTATTTATCTAACAATGATATAACACAGATTGAAAGCAACCGCACTAAGTTAAGTTTTAAGCAATTAAAAATATATTATGGTGAAAAGAAATTTCATCTTTCTGATGACACATTTGAAGATAATCTTGATTTGAAAACAAGAAATGGTAAGTATAATTTATTAGCCGAATTACTATCTGATGAGAATAGAATTTCTATTAAAATAGCTAGATTTAGAGGTATAGATAAATCTGAACTGGTAGAAAAAAGCGAATATGGATATCAATGCTTATTGGTTGCTATAGATAGGATGATTAATCGTTTAGAAGCAGAAAATTATACTATGTCTGTAATTCAAGGAGCTCAGAGAGTAGATAAGAGATTGCTTAATCAAGATGCTTTGAGAGAAATTTTTATCAATGCTATTGCTCATAACGATTGGACAAAGGTTGAGCCAGCAGTTTATATTTTTAGTGATAGAATAGAAATTATTTCTCATGGTGGACTTCCACAAGGTCAAACAAAAGAAATGTTTTTTAAAGGAGTAAGCACACCTAGAAACAAATCTTTGATGAGAATCTTATCTGACTTGGATTATGTTGAACAAACAGGTCATGGTATACCAGATGTGATTAAGATCTATGGAAAAGATGCTTTTGATATAGAAGAAAATTATATTAATGTGGTTTTGCCTTTTGATAAAGAAGTTATTAATAGTAGAAACTTGGTCGCACATGAATTAAATGTCGGGATAAATGTCGGGATAAATGTCGGGATAAAATTGAACAAAACTGAACAAAAGGTCCTTGCAGCAATTCAAACAAATAAAAATTTTACTATGGAAGATATTGCAAAGCAATGTTCTTTAACTTTAAGAACGATTGAAAGAACTATTAAATCATTAAAGGAAAAGGATTTAGTAGAACGAATAGGTTCTAATAAAACTGGATATTGGTTGACGAAATAAGATATTTTCAAAAAGCCATATTTAAAACAATAAAAACAAAAAAGGAGAGAAAGTCTCTCCTTTTGAATTTTATAATTGGCAGGGGTAGTAGGATTCGAACCCACACTAAAGGTTTTGGAGACCCGCGTGCTACCATTGACACCATACCCCTATTTATGCATAGAAAAGTATAGCATAGATTTAAGCATTTTGCAAATGTTTTTTAAAAAGATGGTGTGTTTTTCTTTTTTATTTAATTTTATTATTGTTGATTAGATATTTTTTTGGTACAATAGTGATATATTGTCTATGGAGGAGGTGCTTTTATGGACATGATAAAATTCTTTATTACATGGGGACCAACCTTTCTATTTATCTTCACAGTTTTATGTGGGATTTTAGTTGGTTGTATTCGTGGATTTAGAAAGAGTTTGATATTGTTTATTCACATGTTGGCAGCTGGTGTAATTTGTTTAATTGTATATTTATGCATTGTAAATAATCCTAATCTAGATGCGAATATGGTTAAATTTATAAATGGAATATTAGGAAAATTTGGAACAAGCCTACAAAGTATCCTATCAGTAAATAAGGACTTTCTAACCTTGCATGAAATGCTTTTACAGAAGATTGCAGAAGAGATAAGTGATAAGCAATCTATACCATATTATTTGATAGTGGAAAATGCAGCTTATATCAATACTTTAGTAGATATGGCTTACCATCTTGTCATTGCAATCCTATGCTATATTTTATATGGTTTCTTATTATTCTTCTTATATATTATTTATTTAATTGCGTACCCTGTAAGAAGGAAGATTAGAAAAGAAACAAGAAAGTATCAAAATGGTGAGGTAAATCATCCATATAAGCGAAGAAGACTTTTGGGAAGTTTAATTGGTGGGGTGAGATCTACATTTACTGCAATCATTTGTTTTTCTTTTTTGGGAAGCTTAATCTATATTGTAACAGGTGGAACAAACCTACCTCAAAGAGACCAGTTAAAAGATGAACAGACTGTTGAGTTTCAGGATAAAACATGGAATGAAGCATATGATTATTATAGCTATGTGTGTGCCATGGGAAATACAGGTATTTTCCAGATACTGAATTCTATAAAGGACACAAGTCACACACCATTTTACTTTTATTTTGCTGATATTGTTTTGCAAGGTAGACTTAATGATGAAAATCTTGGTGTAGAAAATGAAAAGTTTTATTTAAGAGATGAAATAGGAGAATACGTTCATTTTATCAATAGCACCTTTGCTTTGATGTTAAAATATGGAGAAACAAAGGATATAGAGGATTTAGTTGCAGGTGTAGATAATGACAGGCAGATGCAGATTTTAATATCTACTATGGGCAATGAGGGATTTGCAGAAGAATTTTCTAAATTGATTGATGAATTTGACGGTAAAACCTTTATGTCAAATTTATGCTTATCCTCCTTAACTTCATTAGTAAATCATATTGATATTGTTGTTTCTGATGAAAGAATCGTTGGTCTTGTAAATCAATTATTTAAAAGTGAAGATGGAATAAAGGTGACAGATTTAGCAACTGAAGCTGATATGAAGAATTTATTCAAAGGATTAGTTCAGGTTGTTGCAGAAGTAAATGCTGCCCAAAATGAAAAACCACAATTGAATACAAGTGAAGAAGAATCAAAGCTTGTTTCTAATAAGCAAATGATTCTAATAGCTAAGAATTTTATTCCTACCATTCAAAAATTATCCTTATTTGATTCAAGAGCTACTATTGGAAATAAGATTATAAAAGGTTTATATACATATGCATCAACTTCTTTAATTGAAGAAGAAATAGAATTTGAAGTCCCTGACGATATCGATTGGATAAAGGAATTTAATATTTTGTTAAATGCATGTGATCCTTTACTTTCTATTGCTTATGAGGTATATGACAAGGATAATGATAAGATGATTGAAAATCTTGCATATATTTTCGAAAGAGAAAATGCAAAGGATATGGAAACAGCATTTGATGAACTAACTGAACAACTAGAATCATCTTTGTTATTAGATGTTGTGTTTAAATCTTCAATTGTAGGAAAAGAAATTGATAAAATCGTTGTTGATATTGCAAAAGATGAAAATGTTAGGATTCCTAAGGACATTGATTATGTTGGTAAGGATGGAGAGTGTAGTATATTACTTTCCACAGTAAAGCTTCTCCTTAAAAATGGCGGAGGACCTTTGCTCATTGCTATGACGAAAAATGGTGAGGGTAGTGTTCAGTCAGAACAGATTAAGGAAATGCTAGAGGTTTTGACTAAGACAATTACAGTGGATGGGACAGAGACAACACTGATTAAAAATATAATCAATTCTAAATTAGTATATTACATTTTATCTACCTATTTAACTTATGCTGATTTTGGTAATGGTGGTTTTAAGCTCTATTTACCAGAAGATATAATAGAAATAAAAGAAGGCTGTAAAATCATTAAGCATAGTGAAATTGAAATCATTGCTGATTTGCTTTCTAACTGTAAAGATTTAATTGTAGAAGTTATGGATCATCCAGATAATATTGATTATGCTCATATCTTCTCAAATGATTATATTGATTTGAAGCTCAAAGAATCTTTATTGTTACAAGGAACACTTGCCAATGTTATTATTGGAGTTTCTTCTTCACAAGAACAGATTATTTTACCTATGACCTATGATGATCCTGAAAGATGGATTAGTGAGAGTGGCGATGGAGAAATTTGTGTTCTAATTGAAGCTATACATAGTATTGCTGAAGTGAAAGTAGAAGAAGAAAAGTATTTAATAAATGAATTACTAAATGGTAACATCCAACCTTCTGATCTTCTGAATCTAGATAAAGAAACATTGAATCAAATTTGTTCTTCTAAGGTTTTAAGATACACAATAAGTGATATGGTCACTGATTTAGATGGCTTTCAAATTGTTGTTGCAAGAGCTTCTTTAGAGGAAGTAAATGCACCAACTACTACAGAAAAATGTGTAAATGTTATCCAGGCTACAGAGCTTCGCGATATTTTTGTTGACATTCAACAAATTGTTTTCTTTGATGAGTCAAAAGAAATGAAAATTAATTATAATGCGATATTTGAAAATAAGGCTGAATTAAGCAAGAGTAAAACTATTACAGCCACATTAATTCAATTAATGCTAGACAAGAATGAAGAAGGCTTTTTAGTTATTCCAGAGCCATATCAAATAGATTTTGAGAAATTTAAGACAGACTTAGATTTAACAGGAAATAAGTGGCTTGGTGATTCAGATGACACATTAGATGATGAAATCTATTTAATGTTAAAGGCTGTTGAAACCTTTATTGATAAGGATGAAAATGGAAAAATTCCAGCTGAGTTTAATTTTGAAACGTTGCAAGATGATTTAAAATTAAGAGAAAACGGAATAGATGATATCTGTGCTTCAGCAATTTTAAATGCTTCCTTAAGCAATAAAATAACTCAAATTTTCCATGTTCCTACTGAGCTTTATAATAATAATCTTGTTGAGCAGCAGGCTCTTAATGATTTATTTAAAGCTGTATTTAAACTATTTAATCGAAGTGAAATTGTTGTTAAAGAATTAGATGATGACCTATTTGATTTAACCTTTAGGGCAGATGCAACTCCAATCATTTTAAATTCTTCCATCCTTCGTGCTACGATAACTAATAAAATGTCTAAATTACATCAGATTTATGTTCCGCTATCTTGTGCGAAAGCATCAGATTTTGTTAATAAAGAATCAGGACATATTGTGAATAAGGATGAATTAACTAATCTATTTGAAGCAATGTTTAAGCTATTAGAATCAGATGTAATCATGGTTAATGATTTGGATCATCAGCTTACAAGCTTGATGATTAAAAAAGAATCTATACCTTATATAACTCAATCTAGTATTTTAAATGCAACTGTATCATCAAAATTATCTGAGAATAATCAAATTGTAATTTTGGATAAATATGCAACAAAAGAACAAATAATTAATGGAATGATGATTAATAATATTGATACAGAAGAATTGACCAAATTACTAAATTTAATGTTTATTATCTTAGGGGATGACTCTATTGTTGTTGATACTATCGGTGAGGAATTTGCTTCTTTAACTATAACTAAAAAGGATTTAGCAGTATTGTTAGATTCTAATATTATTACGGCAACCATTTCTCATAAACTAGGAGGTATGGATGAATTATCCATTCCAAGAAGCATTACAACAGAAGAAATGTCTATTCAAAATCAAATCGAGAATTTGATTGCAACAACAGAGCTACAAAGTGTGTTATCTGCTATGTTTGTATTGTTTGATACAGACCAGCTTGAAATGTCAAATTTAAATTCTAATTTGGAAAATATTGAGCTTACCTCTTCAAAGACAGATACCATCTTAGAATCTCAAATTCTTCAATTAACATTATCAGAGAAATTTGTGACAATTCAAGATCTTGTGATTCCAAATATAGTAATCCAACCAGTAGATACTTTGAAAAATGAAACAAAGAATCAAATCGATAAGCAGGAATTCAAGGCCTTCTTTAATGCACTTTTTGCAACAACAGAGGATTCTATTAATGCAAGCAATTTTGAGCTTAGCCATTTGACATTACCAAGAACTAAGACAGAAGCAGATGTAATGACTGCATCTATAATTGTATCTTCTACATTATCAAGTAAGATTATGGTGGATACCTCATCTGTTTGCATCATAGATGAATTGAAGGTTCCATATACTTATCAATATCAAAGCTCAATAGAAAAATATATTGAGCAGGAGGAATTGTCTAACCTATTACTAGCATTAACTATAGGAATTGGTATGGATGATCCTACAAATTTAAGCTTTGATGAAATTGCTGTACCTACTACTGAGGCAGAAAAACAAGCGTTAGTAAATAGTGAAATTATTAGAACGACGATTTCTCAAAAGGTTTTAAATCAAGATACGGTTAGTATAGATGTAAATAGTACAAATTTAGATACTAGCAAGCATTGTGATAATGATTCTGTAGGTATATTAAGCAAGCCTGAAATATTGAATATTATTAGAGGTATTGAGCTTCTAAACCCTGATAATGGTTCCTTTGATCATCTTGTTTTAGATATAGGAGAAATTTTATTGATGACAAATAAAGAAATTGTCTTAGAGGCCATTTCTAATTCAGATGTCTACCAATATATCATATCTCAAACATTAGGTGAGGATAAGGGTTCTGGAGTAAAGGCATATCAGTGGTTTACGACAACCTCTCAAACTGAAAATATTAACGACGTACTTTATACATATCAGGCAAGTACTTTAATTCCAGGAAGATATAATATCAATTATCCAGTATCTACAAAACAAGTATATACTTCGTTTAAACTTCTTACTGATTCTAAAATTGTGTGTGAGAAACTAGATATTCTAGCTTTACAGTATACAATACAATCTATATCACTATCATTGTAAAATGTATAAATTAGGCAGGGTTTTCCCTGCCTTTTTGTTTGCTTTTATTTGAAAAAATAGTGAAAAAGGCATTATAAATAAAATTTATAGAATTCATAGGTGAAAATGTCAAAATTACTATAATATAGGCGTTTTTCAGTATAGTTTACCTTACATTTGACTTGTCAAGACAAAAACCGATAAAATTTATTTATGGAAAGATGGAAAAAAATTAAATAGAATAATAATGTTATTTACATATTGTTTTCATTATATTGAGGTGCTATTATTGAGGTACTTTTATCAAGCGAAGAAATTTTTAGGAGGTTATAATTATGAAAATCATCAAGAGAAGTGGAACAGAAGTTAAATTTGATATTAAAAAGATAACTGAAGCTATTCGTAAGGCAAATAGTGAGGTTATGGAAAAGGAACAATTAGATGATGAAACCATTTTAGAACTTTCTAATAATGTATTAAAGGCTTGTAAAAAAGCAAAGTATGCATTAGGAGTTGAAGAGATTCAAAACCTAGTAGAAAATGAATTAATGCGTATCCATGCATATAATGTCGCAAGAAAATATATTACTTATCGTTATAAAAGAGCATTAATCCGTAAGTCAAATTCTACGGATGAACAAATCTTAAGCTTGATAGAGTGTAATAATGAAGAAGTAAAACAAGAAAATTCTAATAAGAACCCAACTGTAAATAGTGTGCAAAGAGACTATATGGCAGGTGAAGTTAGTAAGGATATCACAAAGCGTTTTTTATTGCCTGAAGAAATTGTAAAGGCACATGAAGAAGGTATCATTCACTTTCATGACTCAGATTACTTTGCACAGCATATGCATAACTGTTGTTTAGTGAATCTAGAGGATATGCTACAAAATGGAACAGTTATTAGTGAAACTATGATTGAGAAGCCAAAGAGCTTTTCTACAGCTTGTAATGTTGCAACTCAGATTATTGCTCAGGTTGCTTCTAGCCAGTATGGTGGCCAGTCCATTACTTTATCTCACTTGGCCCCATTTGTAGATATTTCTAGACAAAAGCTTATTAGAGAAGTTCGTGAAGAGTTTAAAGAACAAGGCATTAATGCTTCTGAGGAACAAATTGCAAAGGTTGCAGAAATGCGTGTTAGAAATGAAGTGAAAAAAGGTTGTCAAATGATTCAGTATCAGGTGGTAACCTTAATGACTACAAATGGTCAAGCTCCTTTTGTAACTGTATATATGTATTTAAATGAAGTTCCAGCAGGAAGACTTAGAGATGATCTAGCTATGATTATAGAAGAGATGCTTCATCAAAGAATTCTTGGTGTTAAGAATGAAAAAGGAGTTTATATTACTCCAGCTTTCCCTAAATTAATATATGTTTTAGAAGAAAACAACATTTATCCAGAATCAGAATATTATTATTTAACTGAGCTTTCTGCAAAATGTACTGCAAAGAGAATGGTTCCAGACTATATTTCTGAGAAGGTAATGAAGAACTTAAAGATTAATGAAAATGGTGAAGGAGATTGCTATCCATGTATGGGATGTCGTTCCTTCCTAACTCCAGATTCTACAATTCATTTAGGAAATATTGCCAACGCTCTAAATTATGTTGAAGGCAAGGGAAAGTATTACGGAAGATTTAATCAGGGTGTAGTTACTTTAAATTTAGTTGATATTGCTTGTTCTTCAGGTAAGGATATGAATAAGTTCTGGCAATTGATGGAAGAGCGTCTAGAGCTTTGCTATCGTGCTTTAATGTGTCGTCATAAGAGATTACTTGGAACCCCTTCTGATGTGGCTCCAATTCTTTGGCAGCATGGTGGACTTGCAAGACTTAAGAAGGGGGAAGTCATTGATCGTCTATTATTTGATGGCTACTCTACAATTTCTTTAGGCTATGCAGGTTTAAGTGAATGTGTTAAATATTTAATCGGTGAATCTCATACAACAGAAGAAGGCTCTAAGCTAGGCTTACAGATTATGCAAAAGCTAAATGATGCTTGTGCTAAATGGCGTAAGGATACGAATATTGCATTTAGTGTATATGGTACACCACTTGAGTCAACAACTTATAAGTTTGCAAAATGCCTTCAAAAACGCTTTGGAATCATTCCAGGTGTTACAGATAAGAACTATATTACAAACAGCTATCATGTCCATGTAACAGAGGAAATTGACGCTTTTAGTAAGTTGACATTAGAATCTAAATTCCAAAAGCTTTCTCCAGGTGGAGCTGTAAGCTATGTTGAAGTTCCAAATTTACAAAATAATATACCTGCAGTTATTGCTTTAATGCAACATATTTATGAAACAATTATGTATGCTGAGTTAAACACAAAGAGTGATTTCTGTCAGTGCTGTGGTTATACTGGTGAAATTGTAATTGAAACAGATGCTGATGATAAGTTAATTTGGAAGTGTCCAAACTGTGGAAATACAGATGAATCTAAATTGAATGTTGCACGTCGTACCTGTGGCTACATTGGTACACAGTTCTGGAATCAAGGTAGAACTCAAGAAATTAAGGAAAGAGTTCTTCACCTATAATGAATTATGCAACAATAAAGAAATATGATATAGCCAATGGCTTAGGAGTTCGAGTTTCTTTATTTGTCAGTGGCTGTACTCATCATTGCAAGAATTGCTTCAATGCTGTAGCTTGGGATTTTAATTATGGAGATCTCTTTACTAAAGAGGTAGAGGATGAAATCATTTCAGCTTTGAAACAACCTATGATTACAGGATTAACTTTGTTAGGTGGAGAGCCTATGGAGCCTCAAAATCAAAGAGGGTTACATAACTTTTTGAAGCGTGTAAAAAACGAAGCTCCTAATAAAGATATATGGTGTTATACTGGCTATACATTAGAGACAGACTTATTAGTAGGAAGAGCACGTATTGATATTACAGATGATATTTTATCGATGATAGATGTATTAGTAGATGGAAAGTTTGTAGAAGAGCTTAAGGATCTTACCTTAAAGTTTAGGGGTTCCTCCAATCAAAGAGTAATTGATTTGAAAAAGTCTTTGGCTACTAACCAAATAACAATAATAAATTTCGATTAATTGTGGCTAAAATAACCACAATTTTTCCATTTTATGGTATAATCTTACTGGTTTAGAAAAAATAATAAATGAGGGATATTGTGAACGCATTAGAACGTATTAATGAATTAAAAGAAATATTGAATCAAGCTTCTTATGAATACTATGTTTTAGATCAGCCTTCAATAGAGGATTACGAATATGACCGCTATATGGAGGAATTGATTCGTTTAGAGAATGAGCATCCAGAGTTAAGAACTGCTGATTCCCCAACTAATAAAATTGGTGGAGAGGTTTTAACTAAATTTGAAAAGGTTGTTCATACTACAAAAATGATGAGCTTAAGTGATGCCTTTAGTTTTGATGAATTGAAGGATTTCGATGTCAGAGTAAAGAAGGAAGCTCCAACAGCCACTTATTGTTGTGAACTGAAGATTGATGGTCTTTCTGTTGCCTTGAGATATGTTGATGGAGTATTAACCTTAGGCGCTACTCGTGGTAATGGAGAAATCGGAGAAAATATTACGAATAATGTAAAAACAATCAAAAGTATTCCTCTAAGCTTAAAAGGTAAAGAAACACTTGAGGTGCGTGGAGAAATCTTTATGCCTAAAAAGAGCTTCTATGCCTTAAATGAAGAACGAGCCCTAAATGAAGAAGAGCTTTTTGCAAACTGTAGAAATGCTGCTGCAGGCTCTATTCGTCAGTTGGACAGTAAGATTGCTGCGAAGCGTAATCTTGATGCGTTTTTGTATTATTTATTAGATGATGTTAGTACCACTCAGGCAGATGCCTTAGAGACTATGAGAAAGCTAGGCTTTAAGGTAAATACTTTATATAGACATTGTCAGACAATGGAAGATGTTTTTTCTTACATCAACGAGATGGCAGAGTTAAGGCCAACCTTACCTTACGACATAGATGGTATAGTGATTAAAGTAAATGAGAAAAATCTTTATTCTACTATAGGAGAAACTGTAAAATATCCGAAATGGGCAATTGCCTACAAGTTCCCACCAGAGGAAGTAAAGACAAAGCTTTTAGATATAACCTTCCAAGTGGGGAGAAGTGGTGTAATCACACCAGTTGCTAATTTTAAGCCAGTATTTGTACAAGGCTCCTTAATTTCTAAGGCTACCTTACATAATGAGGATTATATTCTTGCAAAGGATATACATATTAATGATACAGTACTCATTCGTAAGGCAGGGGATGTTATCCCTGAAGTTGTTCGTCCGATTAAAGAGGATAGAACCTCAGATGTAGTTCCTTTTCAAATGATAGAGGTTTGTCCATGCTGTCATACTAAGCTTGTACGTAAACCTGGAGAAGCAGATTATTTTTGTGTGAATCCAGATTGCAGTGAAAAGCAAGTAAATCGTTTAATTCATTTTGCTTCGAAACCAGCCTATAATATTGACTCTTTAGGAGATAAGCTTGTTTTACAGCTTTTTGAGGCAGGCTTTTTAAAGACTATTGCAGATGTATTTAAATTGAAGGATCATTATGAAGAGTTGATTACATTACCAGGACTAGGCGTAAAGAGTATTGATCATTTACTAGAGGCAGTAGAGGGATCTAAAAAGAACAATTTAAATCAGCTTTTATTTGGATTAGGCATCAAGCATTGTGGTGCAAAAATTTCTACATTAATTTGTAAGAATTTTAAGACAATGGATAGAATAATAAATGCTACCTATGAAGAACTGGCTAATATCAATGATATAGGGGAAGCTATTGCTTATGAGCTTACAGAGTTTATGAAGCAAGAGGAAAATAGAAATTTAATTGAACAGCTGAAAAGCTATGGTTTAAATATGGAATATCATATGGCAGATATTCATGAGAATTATTTTACAAATAAAAAATGTGTACTTACAGGTACTTTAGATTCTATGGGAAGAAGTGAAGCAAAGAAGCTGATTGAAGGCTTTGGTGGAAGCTTATCTGAGTCTGTAAGTGCTAAAACAGATATTCTTATTTTAGGAGCTAATCCTGGAAGTAAGTATGATAAGGCAAAAAAACTTGGAATCTATATCATGGAGGAACAAGAATTCTTATCTAAGATTAAAGAATAAATTTTCGAGGTGGAGTATGGATTATATTACGATTAAGGGAGCTCGCGAGAACAATTTAAAAAATGTCTCCATAGAGCTTCCTAAAAACAAATTTATAGTAATGACAGGTTTATCAGGTTCAGGCAAATCCTCCTTGGCATTTGATACAATTTATCAGGAGGGACAAAGACGATTTGTTGAATCTTTATCTAGCTATGCTAGACAGTTTATTGGTTCAATGGATAAACCCGATGTAGATAGCATTGAGGGATTATCTCCTGCTATTTCCATTGACCAGAAATCTGCAAGTCATAATCCTCGTTCTACTGTCGGTACTGTAACAGAAATTTATGACTATTTGCGTGTCCTTTTTGCAAGAGTTGGAACACCTTATTGTCCTACACACCATATTCCTATTTCCTCCTTTTCTAATGAGCAAATAGTGAATAAAATTTTAGAGTTGCCAGAGGGTACTAAAATCTTTATTACATCTCCTGTTGTTTTTAGAGAGAAGGGAGAACATAAATCTGTTTTTTCAAAGTATTTACAGGAGGGGTTTGTAAGAGCTATTGTAGATGGTGAAACCATAGAATTAGATCAGCCTGTTTCTTTAGAAAAGACAAAGAAGCATACTATAGAAATTGTTGTAGAGCGTTTAATTCTAAAGGAAGGTGTTCGCAGTAGAATTGCAGAGGCAGTAGAGCTTGCGGTAAAATATTCCAAGGGCTATGTTCAGGTTTATTCAAATAATGAGCCAACCTTTTATTCTACAGTTCATGCCTGCCCAGAGTGTGGATATTCTCTTGCAACTCTAGAGCCCAGAATTTTTTCCTTTAATAACCCTTTAGGAGCATGTCCAGATTGTAATGGACTAGGAAAGAAGCTTACAGTTTCTCCTGATTTAGTCATTGATAGTGATAAGTCTTTAGAAAAGGGATGCATAGTTCCTTATCGAAATCAAGACAAGGAAAATTTAAATAACGCTATGCTGGAACAGACTTGTAGCTATTATCATATCGATATGAAGAAACCTTTTAAGGATTTAACAGAAGAACAAAAGAAGGTTATTTTATATGGTTCAAAGGATTTAATCAGCTTTAAATTGCGTTCTACTAGTGGACGAGTACACGATAAAAAAGATTACTTTGAAGGCATTATCACAAACTTCCAAAGAAGATATGTAGAAACAAATAGTGATTGGATAAGAGATTGGATTGAAGGCTATATGGTAGAACATCAATGTTCTAGCTGTAAGGGTGCAAGATTAAATCCGAGTATATTAAATATTTATATAGATGATAAAAATATTTATGATGTTTGTTCTATGCCTATAGATGAATTATATGACTGGTTTAAGGGGTTAAATTTGAGCGAAGAAAAACAAGTGATTTCTAAGCTTGCCATTAAAGAGATTTGTGATAGATTAACCTTCCTTAAAAATGTTGGCTTAGAATATTTAACCTTGAGTCGTTCGGCAGAAACCTTATCAGGTGGGGAAGCTCAAAGAATCCGTTTAGCTACACAAATAGGATCCAGACTCACAGGTGTACTATATGTTTTGGATGAGCCATCTATTGGACTTCACCAAAGAGACAATGCCAGATTAATCAACACCTTAAAGGAAATGCGTGATTTAGGAAATACGTTAATTGTTGTTGAGCATGATGATGAAACAATGAAAGCCTGTGATTACTTGGTGGATATTGGACCAAGAGCTGGAATCCATGGTGGTGAGGTTGTAGCTAAAGGTACACCAGAAGAGGTTATGCAAAGCCCAGATAGTATCACAGGAGCCTATTTATCAGGTCGTATGAAGATCGATGTACCTACAACTAGAAGAAAAGGAAACAGGAAGTCTATAAAGATTATTGGCGCTAAGGAAAATAATTTAAAGAATATTAATGTGACCTTCCCTCTTGGCGTGATTACTTGCGTTACTGGCGTATCTGGTTCAGGAAAATCTACATTGGTAAATGAAGTATTATATAAGAACGCTTATGTTCGACTTTATTCTGCAAAGAAGGTATCACCAGGGGAAGTTAAGAAAATAGAGGGATTAGAAAATATAGACCGTATCGTTCATATTTCTCAGCAGCCTATAGGACGTACCCCTAGAAGTAATCCTGCAACATATACAGGTGTATTTGATGATATTCGTGATTTATTTAGTCAAACTACAGATGCAAAAATAAAAGGATATGATAAATCCAGGTTTTCTTTTAATGTTAAAGGAGGTCGTTGTGAGGCATGCTGTGGAGATGGTGTGAAAAGAATTTCTATGCATTTTTTACCAGATGTTTTTGTTCCTTGTGAGGTATGTCATGGAACAAGATATCAACAGGAAACTTTAGATGTGAAATTTAAGGGAAAGAATATTGCCGATGTACTTGATATGACAGTAGAGGATGCAGTAGAGTTTTTTGATGCCTTCCCTAAAATAAAGGCAAAGCTTCAAACAATATATGATGTAGGATTAGGCTACATTAAGCTAGGACAATCCTCAACCACCTTATCAGGAGGAGAAGCACAACGTGTTAAACTGGCCTATGAATTGCATTCTAAAATATCTCCTAAGTCTTTATATATTCTTGATGAGCCAACAACAGGGTTACATGTGGATGATATCAAGCGTTTAATGGAGGTCATCTCAAGAATAGCAGATGCTGGAGCTACAGTCATTATCATTGAGCATAATCTAGATGTTATCAAGCTTGCAGATTATATTATCGATTTAGGACCTGAAGGAGGAAATCGTGGAGGTACTGTACAATTTGAGGGGACTCCAGAAGAACTCGTCAAGAAGTGCAATTCTTATACAGCACAGTATTTGAAGCCACTATTAAAGTAAGAAAATCTCTATTTTTAGAGATTTTTTCTTATCACATCTTTAGATTGGGCAAATTTATTTGCTAAAACAGAATTATTATTATATAATAATAAGGTATGCTTAATTTTTATTAGGAGGTGAGGAAAAAGATGAATGAGAATAAAAAAAATCAAATCAAACACAATTTGGAGCTTGCAAAGAAGCAGCTTGCAGAATTAAAATCAAAAAATCCAGATGGAAACTATGAAGATTTAGAATTCATGATAGAAAAAATGGATGATATGTTAAATATGAATAAGCCACAATCTAGTGTAGGATTATTATTTAAGCTGTTATTGTTTTTTGTTTTAGCATATGTCTTTTGTACCATAGCTGTTGCTGTAGTTTTTGGATTTTCCCATTCTTTACTAAGCCCTATTCCATCTATGCAGTTTATCACCATTCTTCCTTTAACCTCACTAGTTTTATTTATAGCGCTTCGAGTGCTAAATTACATCAGTAATAAAGCAATCAAACAACCTTTATTTTCTATGCTATTTTTCGGCATTATTCTAATTATAGGTTTAGCTTTTTTAGATAATATGTGTATTCATTTATGTAGTAGCTTAGATAAATCCTTATTGATGGCGACTGTGTTACTCATTGTAACTATAGTAGTAGATTTGCTAGTAACACAAAAAATATATTTAAAAATGTAGGAGTTGAATGTATGGATTATATTACGATTGAACAGCTTATGGTAGATAATAAATTAGAGCTGATTAGTGGTGCAGAAGGACTTTCTAGACATTGTGTTGAGGATATGATAGCTCGACCTGGTCTTGAATTCTCTGGATTTTTTGATTATTTCGACCCAAAACGTGTTGTTTTAGTTGGCTCTAAGGATGCAACCTTTTTAAGTAAACAGGATCCTGAAATCAGTGAAAAAAATGTTCGTAAAATCTTTGAATATAAGCCACCTTGTATTATTTTTAGTACGAAGGTAGTTGTTCCTGAGCTTTTTAGAAAATTTGGGGATGAATATGGAATTTGTGTTCTTAAGAGTAATTTAAGAACCACACCAACGTCCTCTAAAATCTATAATTATTTACAAGATCATTTAGCAGAAACCATTTCTATTCATGGAACATTCCTAGATATCAATGGTATGGGAACAATGATTATAGGAAAAAGTGGAATAGGTAAATCTGAAACCTCTCTGGATTTGATTAAAAGAGGACATCAGCTTATTGCTGATGATTTAGTTGAAATTATGGAGAAGGAACCAGGAAATTTAATCGGTAGAGCTCCTGAAATTTTGAAGCGCTATATGGAAATTAGAGGAATTGGTATTGTCGATGTTGTTACTATGTTTGGTGCAGGTGCGTACAGAGAACGTAAGAATTTACGCCTTGTTGTAGAGCTTGAGGCATGGAATGAGGATAAATATTACGATAGATTAGGACTAGAGGAACAGAAGATAAAATATTTCAATACAGAGATAACTAAAATTACCATACCTGTCTTACCTGGTAGAACGGTTTCTTTATTAGTAGAATCTGCTGCAATGAATGAAAAGCTAAAGCTATTAGGTCATAATGCAGCATTAGAGTTTATTCAAAAGGTAGATAAGAAAGCATCCAAGGGAGGGGAAGACAATGATTAATTATATAAATCCATCCTTTTCTCTTTTTGGACTGGAAATCCACTGGTATGCAGTATGCATCTTGATTGGTGTAATTCTTGCGGTAATTGCTGGAGTAAGAGAAGGCAAAAAAATCGGAATTCCTAGTGATTATATTTATACGGGTGTTGTGATTGTACTTCCTTGTTCCATCTTAGGAGCCCGTATTTGGTGGGATATTTTTAATGCAGACAAAATCCATTCCTTTACAGATATTTTTGCAGTATGGGATGGTGGACTAGCTATACAGGGTGGTGTCTTAGCTGCGTTACTTACGATATATCTTTATTGTAGAGTACGTAAGTTTTCCTTTTATAGGATTTTAGATGTTGTAGCTCCTGGGTTTCTAATTGGTCAAATTTGTGGCCGCTGGGGAAATTTTTGTAACCATGAGCTTTATGGACCTGTAGTTAAAAATGTTCAAGTATTTAAAAATTTACTTCCAAGCTTTATTACAGAAAATATGTATATAGCTGGGGAATATCGTCACCCGACCTTCTTATATGAGTCTTTATTAAATTTAGTAGGGCTCGTCCTAATGCTAGTTGCAAGAAGAAAATTTAAAAAGCTAGAATCAGGAGATTTGATTGGTGGGTATCTAGTTTGGTATGGACTGGTTAGAATTCCAATTGAGCTTTTAAGAAGTAATAGTGGAGCAAATGAAATCCTTATGGCAGGTCCAGTACCAATGTCAATTTTAATTAGTATTATCTTTATTGTTTGTGGTATTGCCCTATTGGTTGCAAAACGCTTTGTGGGACCTAGAGTAAATTATCATGAGCTAATGAAAACGATAAAAGAAAATCGCTATGATACAGTTTTATTTGATTTAGATGGAACACTTCTAAATACTAGAGAATTGATTAATAGAAGCTTTGTCCATACATTTGAGCATTTCCGTCCTGAAAAGGTATTGACAGATGAAGAATTGGATTCCTTCTTTGGACCTTCCTTACGTCAAACCTTCTCTAGATATAGTGAGGATGAAAAAGAGATTGAAGAGATGGTAAAATATTATCGAGAGTATAATGTTGCTATGCATGATGAAGTGGTTACTGCCTTTCCAGGAGCCAAGAGTTTGATTAAGACCTTAGCTAGAAAAGGGTATAAGGTTGGAGTGGTATCCTCAAAGAAGACCGATTTAGTAGAACATGGCTTGGAGCTTTTTGGTATGCTTGATAATGTACGAGTGGTTATTGGTGAAGAGGATGTAAAGAATCCTAAACCAGATCCTGAGGGGATTTTAAGGGCTATGGAGATGCTTCATAGTAAAAAGGCCTTGTATGTTGGCGATGGTGTTGGAGATATTGAAGCAGGAAAAAATGCTGGCATTGACACTGTAGGCGTCCTATATTCCGACCGTAAGGAACAGATTATAGCTGCAGAGCCTACCTATACAATTCGTAGTTTAAATGATATGATAACAATTTTAGTGGAGTAGAGTATGAGCTTTTCATTTGATGTAAAGGAAGATATTTTAAAAGTGAATATGGATGCTTCCTCACATCTTGTGGAGCTTGAAGGTTGGTTAAGACTTGTTGGAGAAATTTATTTAAATCCAATTCGTCTCGTTTTTTCGAGTACAAACCTCCATATTCTTAGATACTATGTTGGAATTTTAAAACAGCTGTATAGTAATACAAGCTTTGAAATTGCTTCTAAGCAACAACAAAAATTAAACCGTAAAACGATTTATTCTTGTATTATTGAAGCTTCAGCCCAGACCATTGTAGAAGATATTAGCTTGTTAGAGCCGATATCTATCCATAAGGATGAAATCATAAGTGAAACGAAGCTATCCCTTGCTTATCTTCGAGGTGCATTTTTAGCTAAAGGGAGTGTCAATGATCCAAGCACATCCAATTATCATTTAGAGATTTCAACGGACAAGGAGCTTGAGGCTCTATTTATACAGAGACTTATGAATCTTTTTAATCTGAATGCCCGTATTGCGAAAAGAAGAAATCACCTTATTATATATATTAAGGAAAAGGATCGCATTGTGGAATTTTTAAGACGTATAGGTGCTAATGTCACGATGAATGAATTTGAAAATGAAATTATTAAACGTGAAATTTCAGCAAATATCAACAGAACCTTAAATACAGATGTGGCAAATCAGCAAAAAACAAATCGTAGCTCTGTTGAACAGATGAAATACATTACCTATTTAGAGTATAATTATCCTTTAGAGCGTTTAGATTCAAAGCTTTTACTTGTAATGAAGGTCAGGAAAGAAAACCCAGAGGCTTCTTTAAACGAGCTTGTAGATATGATAAACGTAACCTATAATGATCAAATCACGAAGTCAGGTTTAAACCACAGATTCCGTAAAATAAAAGAAATTGCCTTAGATTACAAGGCAAGAAAGGAAGAATAGTATGCGTGTTGGAATAGACCTAGTTGAGCATAAGGATTTAGAACATAAGGATGAGCGTTTTATAAGGCATATACTTACTGAACAAGAATTATCCTATTATAATAGGATTACGAATAAAAAAAGAAGGATAGAATATCTATCCTCTCGTTTTGCCTGTAAAGAGGCAATCTTCAAATGCTATCGAACAGGAGTAGCATTTCAAGATATAACTATCCTCAATGATGAGCTTGGTGCTCCCTACGCTCTTATCAAAGATAAGAAGGTAGAATTAAGCTTAAGCTTATCTCATACAGATAATTATAGTGTTGCTGTGGCTATTCTTCCATTAAGTGATGACGATTAGGTAAGAATAAAGCTACAATATTGAATAAAGCACAAATTCCAATGAAAATATATACAATTCTTGTTAGAACAGAGCCTTCTTGAAATAACCATGTAACAATATTAAAATTAAATATTCCTACTACAGCCCATGCTATACCACCGATAATGGTGAATACAAGGGCTATTTTTTGTATTATAGACATATCTTTACTTCCTCCTTTATACATAGTTTTAACGAAAAGAAGTAACTTTATGCATAGTTCATTAGATTAAAGCATATTGTTTAGTGATTATAAAAGATGGGTGGAAAAATGAAAAAAATATTTGGTTTAATTTTATTGAGTTTATTAGTATTAGTAGGATGTAAAAACAAAGACAATATTGATGAGGTTACGAGAGTTACCAACTATCTATCTGGTTTAAGTTCTTATAGTTTGACATCTAAGATGACAATCCAGAGACCAGACAAAAATGTAAGTGTCAATGTTGCAGTGGATTATTTATCTCCAGCTTATTATAAGGTAAGCTTTAAAGGAGATAATGAGCAATTGATTATCAAGAATGATACGGGTGTTTATGTAATTACGCCTTCCTTAAACAAGGAATTCCGTTTTGACAGCAATTGGCCATTAAATAGTTCTCATGCCTATTTGCTAGAAGCTATCAACAAGGACATCAAGGCAGATGCAGATGCTACAGGAAGTCAAGATGGTACAGATATTGTCATTGAATGTAAGATAGCACATAAGACAAATCAAAAGTTAAATAAAATGAAATATACCTGTGATTCAAGCTATAAGCCAAAAAAGACAGTATTCCTAAATGATAAAAATGAGGAATGTATCGTAGTAGATTTTGATACCTTCACTCCAAACAGTAATCTAGGAAAAGATAATTTCAACGAAAAGAAATATTTAGGTGCACAGGAAGAGAAGCCAAGTGAAGAGGAAACTTCATTAACTCTAACTGCTGGATATGTTGTTGAAGGAAGCCAGCTTGCCTCTTCCAGCAAAAAAGATGATACAACAATTCTATGCTATAGTGGAGAAAGTGCATATACCATTATTGTATCCTTAGTTGAGGTAACTGATGAGGTTGTTGCTATTGATACATATGATAGTATAGAATTCCTTGAATGTGGTTTAGGCTTCATCAATGAAAACACAATGAAGTTCTATAACGGAAATTATGAAATTACAATCTTTTCAAATCAGCTTACAACTGATGATTACATTAATGTTGCAAATAGTATAACTTTAGCTTAGGCTTTTAAAAGACATTCTAAAATGGAGTGTCTTTTTTACTTGATAAAAAATATTTTAAACTTATAAATGAAAAATAGTCTTTTTTCTTGAAATTTTTGCCATTTTATTTTATAATATATTAGATGTAAAATATAGGAGGGATTCACCTTGGCAAGAGCAGTTCGTAAGGTATCTCGTGCAACAACGAAGGACCAAAAAAAAGAAAGTAAAATCAATAAAAAATTGTTAATTATAATTTTATCCATAGTTTTAGTGATTGGTATAGGATTAGGTGTAGGACTTGGAGTATATTATGGCACCAAGAAGGATAATACCTACGTATCTAATAAAGTATACTTTAATGAAGAAGTATTAGTAGATAATGAAAATAAAATTAAATTTAACAAAGAAAATTATCAAGCAATCGTAAGACATTTAGATCGTGGAGATAATGCAGAGGAAATTTTCATTTTTGTATATGATGGTAAGGCATTTTATGCTGATGAGGAAGATGAGAAGAATTATAATAAGGACTATGTAGAACTTATCACACGTTTAGCTCAGCTTCAATTAGAAGTTGATAAGGCTAAGGCAAAGGGTGTATCTATTGAACTATATGTCGTTGATGTTGCAGTAGATAATGCTACGAATGCTGATATTCTCATGGATTCTGTATTTGGACGTCTTTATTCAGATGATGCATTAAATTATGAACCTGCATTTATTTATATCAAGGATGGCAAATATCAACAAAAGGTTGAATATGAAGATGCTGATGCTGGTAAACAGAGTCATATCATTTCTACAAGTTCTTGGACAGATGTTTTAAATTCATCTATCCGATATGCAATGAATTATATAAAGACTTTATAAGATATCAAATAAGCCTTCATTATGGAGGCTTTCTTTTATGAGGAGGAAATAAAATGAACGAAGAAATTATCAAAAGTATAGCAAAAGAATTAAAGGTAAAGGAAGAACAGGTTAAGGCCGTTTTAGAGCTATTGGAAAATGATGCCACAGTCGCTTTTATCGCTAGATATCGTAAAGAGGTAACAGGTGGGTTAGATGAGGAACAGATTCGTGTTATTGATGATGAATATCAATATGGTCTTTCCTTACAAAAGCGTAAGGATGATGTCATTCGCTTAATTGATGAAAAGGGTCTAATGACAGATGAATTAAGAGAAGAAATACTTAAAGCTTCTAAGCTGATTGAGGTAGAAGATTTATATCGTCCTTATAAAGAAAAGAAAAAAACGAAAGCTACAACTGCTATAGCCCTTGGTCTAGAGCCTTTGGCAGATATTATGTTAAGCTTACCACGTACGGGAGATAAATATGAAATTGCTAAAGAATATATTACAGAAAAGGTACCTACAGTTGAAGAGGCTATAACTCAGGCAAAATACATTGTTGCTGAAAAAATTTCTGATAATGCAGAGTATCGTAAGCACATCAGAGAGGCTTCCTTAAAGTATGGAACAATTAGCTGTAAAAAGAAAAATAATGATTTAGATCCAGAAGAAAAGTATAAAAATTATTATGAGGCTACAGAAAAACTAGCTTTTATTAAGCCTCATAGAGTTCTTGCGATTAATCGTGCTGAAAATGAGGATGTTATCACAGTAACTGTTGGATTACAGCCAGAACGTGACATCGAGCATATTCGTTATAATGTAACTCATAATTATAACTCTATCTTTAATGAAGAGCTAGTGGATTCCATTCAAGATGCCTATAAACGCTTAATTGCTCCATCTATCCAAAGAGAGATTCGTGTAATATTAACAGAAAAGGCAGAGGAACAAGCGATTCATATTTTCTCTATTAACCTACAGCATTTATTATTACAGGCACCTATGAAAGGACATGTTGTGTTAGGTGTGGACCCTGCTTTCCGTACAGGCTGTAAGTTGGCAGTCATTTCTCCAAGCTCTAAGGTTCTTGAGATTGGAGTCATCTATCCAAATGAAAAGGCAAAGGGAGCTACAATAGATCCAAGAGTGTTAGAGAAATCAAAGAAAACTATTATTGATTTGATTACAAAATATAAGGTAGAAATTATTGCGATAGGAAATGGTACAGCGAGCAGAGAAACAGAAAGCTTTATTGCAGAGGTTATTAATGAAAATCATCTATCAGCTAAATATGTTGTAGTTAGTGAAGCAGGTGCTTCTGTGTACTCAGCATCTCCTTTGGCTATGGAGGAATTCCCAGATTTATCTGTAGAACAGCGTTCAGCCATATCTATTGCTAGAAGAATACAAGACCCTTTGGCAGAGCTAGTTAAAATCGAGCCAAAGTCAATTGGTGTAGGACAATATCAGCATGACATTGCACAAAATAGATTAAGTAAATCTTTAGAGGATGTTGTTGTAGATGCAGTTAATAAGGTTGGAGTAAACTTAAATACCTGCTCTCCATCCCTTTTAAGCTATGTATCTGGATTGTCTAAGGGAGTAGCTAAGAATATCATCGATTATCGTGAGAAAAATGATAAATTTCATAGTCGTGAGGAATTGAAGAAGGTTGCAAAATTAGGACCTAAAACATATGAACAGTGTGTGGGCTTCCTAAGAATTCTTGAAGGAGCAAATCCGCTTGATATGACTCCAATTCATCCTGAAAGCTACGATAAGGCTGAAGCGATTTTAAAGAAGCTAAATTTAAGTCCTAAGGATATTGGTAGTGAGGAGATGGCAGAGGCAGTCGCTAATCTAGATAGAGAGGCACTGCATAAAGAATTCTCCATTGATATGTATACCCTAAATGATATTTTAGATGCCTTTGTAGCGCCTTTAAGAGATATTCGTGATAGTTATCCAGGCTTAAAGCTAAGAAGCGATATAATGCATTTTGAGGATGTTAAAATCGGTGATGAGTTAGATGGAATTGTTCGAAATGTTGTTGATTTCGGTGCTTTCATCGATTGTGGAGTGAAATATGATGGACTATTACATGTTTCTAAAATGTCTACTCAAAAGGTAAATCACCCAGCAGACATTTTAAATGTGGGTGATGAGATCCATGTACATGTCATTGATATTGATTATGATAAGCATAAGATGGCTTTATCCTTATATAAGATGTAAATAGATTAAAAGACAAAGATTTCTTGAGATGGTATATAAAAATACCATCTTTTTTCATTTGGAATTAGACGAAAAGAAAAAACCTGTAACAAGTACAGGTTTTTAATATTGTTAATCTTCGTATGGTCTAGACCAATCTAAAGTATTATTATACCATGAATCAAAATCATCATCAGTCTTATAATCTTGAGAAATACGCTTTAAATATCCCTCATAATCTGCTAATTGTTCAGTTAATGTAGTTGAATCTGAAACAATATTTAATTCTTTGAATAATAAGAAATTTTGGAAAGAAGATGAAGTATAACGAGATATAGCATCATCAAACATAGAACTTAATACTTGACGTAAAGATGAATCTAATGAAGAAGTAGCAGCTTTTTGTTTTTGTACGTAGTATACAAATAACTGGTTCATTGTAGCAGTATCTTCTAAATCATTATAAACATCTGAAATAGTTACAAAGATGTTATCATCTGTTGTATCTGTGTCTTTTTCATTTAATAATATTTCAATGTCCTTATAATAACCATATTGATCTGAAGAAGCTAAGCTTCTAGTAGTAGAAGGCTTTGTATAGCTATTTACTACAATCATATGATAACCAAATTGAGTTGCACATAAATCTTCAAATTTGCTTGGATTTTTATTAAGGCTTTCAGTAAAGTAGAATGTAGATTTCTTATCTTCAATCTTTAAATCATTTTCAACAGCCTTTTTATAAAGCTCTTTTACGTAAGTTCCAAATTCCTCAACATAATTACCTACATTACTTTGCGTTGTATCTCCACTAGAAGATAGAGACTCAGCAGTTAATAGGAAATTATACTTTTTATAGGTTTCCCAAGTTTGATCAGGATGAGAGAATAATTTTTCATTACGGTTATAAGCTCCAACGATATATTTAAGTATATCTAATATAGAGTTGGATTTAGTCAATTCTTCACAGTTTGCTTCATCATAAATTGCATTTGCTAAAGCTAATAAGGATTGATTGAACTCTTCTTTTTGAGCATCACTGAAGTTCTTTAAAAAATCCTTAGGATCATCTGGACTACCATCTCCATCATCATCTATGTAAATTAAGATATGATCAATATTGATAGAGAAAAGGTTTGAATAATTCTTGTTTCCAGCATCTAATATATTTTTTAATATATTTAATTTTGTAGTATCAATAGTGTGAGAATCTGGATATGTACCATCTTCTAGCTTTTCAGCCCATTCATCAAATACACTTTGACTTAAATACTTATTTAATACAGCATTAGAAGCAAGCTTATAATATTTTAAAGCATCTTCCTTTGTTGTATAACCAAAGTTTCCAAGTAAATATGTTTCCAATCCAACAGAAGAAGGATAAGCAGCATTTTCATTTTTGTTAAATGCAGTAATTGACTTATTCAATTCTTCCTCAATATCACTAATCTGATCATCTTCTAATAATAGGTTTCTGAAGTTATAAACAAACTCTAATCTAAAGTGTTCTACAACAATAGATAATGCGCTTTGCTTGAATTGTTCTTGATAGAAATCATCTACTGTATATTCAGTAGTAGAAGAAACCTTAGTATCTGGATTAGTGTATGTTAACTTAAATATAAGGTTATTATTGAATTTTGATGGAGTAATTAATTCATAATAATCAGAATAAGAATTTCTGAATTGATATTCAAAGTAAGGATCATAGATTTCAATATCAGCATTTTTAAGTCTCTTTTCTAATACTGTTGTAGAATAAGAGCTTATTTTGTTATCGATTAAATTGTCTCTAACCTCTGCCTTTACTTCTTCAAAAGCAATTTCATGCTCTTTTAAATCGTTCCATTCAATTTGTTCACTGTATGGAGTGATATTATATTTCTTGTTTAATTCGAATTCTGTAGCACCTCTATAAATCATAACATATTTATTGTTTTGATTGAATGGCTGCTTAATGTATGATCCATCTACATCTAAAGTTTTAGTAACTAAATTAGATATAGAAGAAGACATATCAGATAACTCATTTTTATCCTTATTTACAACAAATACAGTCTTAGAATCTTCACTAGTATTGCTAAATGGATTTTGTACATCTAATGGAGTTCTGTAATTATAATAAGTATTATATAGGTTCACATAGAATGATAGGGCATAATCATCAGCATTACTACCTGTAAGTGTATGTCCCATTCTTTGTTCTACAGAAGCAATAACATTACGAGCTTCATTCAAATTGTTAAATTGAATGATGATGGCACGATATGTACCATAGGTTTGTTGATGGGTATTATAATAATTAGAGTAGTTTGTTTCAGAAATATAGTTACTATTAACAACTAACTTGTCATCATCATCAGTAATCTTTTCTTCATCAACAATCTTATCTAAAGCATCCTTAGTTGCCTTATCTTGAGCAATGGAAAGTAGCTTCTCCTCGATAATTTCTTGAGGAATATAGGAAAATTTGATTTTTTCCTGTTCTAAAGTATAGCTTAAGCAATTTTCTTTTGTTACAGTTATACCTCTTAGATAAACATTGTCTATATACTTTTGAATTGCTTTGTCTTTATCTTTTTCTTCTAAATTCTTGATTTGAGTAGCAGAAGAAGATCCAAAGATATCCATTGCATAAGAATCAAATAAATCTTGTTCTTCATCTGTAACAGTAGAATCAGATAAATTAATTTGAGATTTTACAAATTCATATTCTTCAGCAAATAAAGATTTTTTAATTTGATTTAAAACAGTGTTATATCCTTTAGAACGAAGTCTAGAATAGAATAAATCATTTTTTAATACTGCATCACCATTAGAGGCAACTACAGCAGAAGTATTAATATTTCCAAGAGGAATAGAGGTATTTCTAACTTCTTTTTTACCACAAGAAGCCACAGAAAGTGCTAATAATCCAGCACTACATACTAGAAATAATTTGTTATGCTTTCTCATTATGCATTCTCTCCTTCCGTTAATAGAATATCTGCAACAATTTCTTGAAGATCCTTCCACCAGTTTTCATAAGTTTTTAGAGTGTTTGTAGAATCTTCCTCATAATAGATAGAAATATACTCATCTGCAGCATTATGATTGATTTCTAAAATCTTTTCAAAACGATCTTTATTCTCGCTAAAGTTAAGAGCTCCAGCTTTTGTTTCAATTAAGTAAATAACAATATCTCTCTGAGTTTCATTTGCTGTATATCTTGTAATTACAGGAGATAAGAAGCTATCTAACGCAGCAGAAATAGCAGATGGAGAAAGGTTTGATGTTTGACTAGAAACATATTCTAGAACATATAAACGAATTTGTTCAATAGTTAAAAGCTTATTGTTGTTATAAACACTTCCAACCTGATGGTATTCTTCATTATAATAAACAGATAAATCTTTAAATACACCTAGTTTATCATCCTCTTCTTTAAATTCAGCAGAAGTTTGGAAATCAGCTGAGGTTACAAGAAGTAGGTTATAACCATCTTTTGTTTGTAATATTTCAGTGTTAGGATCTTGTAAATCTTCCATATACTCCGTTGGAGTAGTATTATTTATACTATAAGAAGAAGATTTGAAAATTTCTAATAATCTAGCCTTTAATGCAAAATCTAAAGAAGTAGTACTATTATCTGCAGAAATGTCTTCCATTTCTACATTTAATCCTGCTTTACGATATTCAGCCCATTTGTTTTCTGGAGCAATTGGATTATTTTCAAATTTAGCACGTGCTGATTCATTGATTTCACTAACAATTGAGGATAGAGCATCTGCATGAGAACCAGTAGTAGAAGCAACCTCGTTATAAATTTGGCGAATCAGCTTTTGAGCTAATAGCTTTTGATCATCGCGCCACTCTGTAACTTCATCCTTTTCAGAATCATCATCAGCATCAAGGTAAACAACTAATCTTTTACCACCTATTGAAAAATAGTTATTATAAATATTATCGGAATAAGATTTGAAGAATTCTAATAGTTTATTAGAGTTATAGTTTGTTAATATTTTTGCTGCCGCACCATTCACACGATAAATTTCAGTAACAATAAAGTTAATATCTACAGAATGGAAATAAAGCATCATGAAATTATATTTACCAATAGAAGAAGAATAACCACTTGAAGCATAATAATCATTAGAGAATGCAGCCAATACATATTCTATAGTTGTTTTATAATCATCGATATCTTTTGCTGTATCCTTATAAGCCTGTGTTTGCTTAACAACCTTTTTACTTAAAATATCAATAGCAGTTGTTATACCGTTTTGTCTTTCAAGAATATCATAAACACCATCATTTAATGCTTTTTCATCCTCTTTATTTTCAACGATATTTAAATTCCATGTCTTCTTGTCATACTTTAATGTTGCAATAACATTACTATTAGGAGCTTTACCATAGGTTTTAGAATAATCTGAATGGCTTGTAGCATAAGAAATCTCTAAAGCTTCATCATAAATCTTAACTTCAACTTCATCAGTTCTTTCTTTAACTGCAGCAGTAATTTTAGAATCAGTCATTTTGTCTTGCTTTAAAAGCTCTTCTATAGCTGCCTTTAATTCTTCATCTGCAGCAATGCTATCATATAAATCATCATCAACTGTACTCTTATTGTAGATGTCTTCATATTGATCTACATCTTGTCCGAATTTAAATGCAATCCAATAAGAACTATTATAGCTTTGAGTAGAAGTAGAATAACAAAGACTATCATCATCTGCTTCGGCCTTGAATGGTAAGCATAAAGTCTCATATAAATAAGTAGAGAAAGAAGTGGAAATGTTATCTATTTCTTCTCTAGTATAGATAGAGTCAACATCATAGGAATCCTTTTTCTCAATTAAAGCATCACGAATCTTATTGATTTCAACCTCTTCATTTGCTGCAAGCAATTGTGACTGGTCACGAATAGAAGAAGTAATCTTAATTAAATCTTCTACATTATTAAAGTAGCTTGCATAGGAATCATCATATAAGTAATCACGATATCCGCCATATAGATAGTTATACATTTGAATGTAGATTTGAGCAATAGCCAAAGTGTTTAAGCTTTGATGACTATCTCTAACATCGCTTGTTGACATATCATCATAATAGCTACAATAATCTGCAAATGTCTCAACATCCTCAGGATATGGTATATAAACTAGATTGTTATCATATACCTTTAATCCAAAGGAACGAAGTGTAGAAGTGAACTCTTGTTCTGTAGAGAAATGAATAAGAATCAAATTTAAGTCAGATTGATTTGCAAAATCTGATTTAAACTTATTTGTATATTCAGACTTTGTAAAATAACCTAAATCATCTTCATTATCTGTATCTCTATTGTCATAAGCTTCCTTGATATCATCTTCTAATACAGAATATGCTAATAATTCCTTAGCTAAAGATAGATAGTATATAGTTTTTAATTCTTTTGCTATAGTTACATAATTTTCTCTTTTATCAACAGCTTCAGTAACGAAATTTTGAAGAGGCTGATTATTAATCTCTTTCAAATTGTAATTTGTATAAATTTCATCACAATATTGAATGATTAATTTTTTAGCATCATATGTATTTACATCTTTTACTGAATCATAGCTATTGGTTGAATCGTAATTGAAATTGTAAATATCTTCAATCACATAATCTTCTAGACGACTTTCATAAGACTCTTTCAATTTGTCATAGTCTGCATTAGAAAATTCATCTGCAAATAATTTCTTTTGATCATCTGTAAGATCAGTATAAGACTTGTCCATGATAAGACTTACTTTTTCCACATAGTCTTTCATAACAACTTCTGTAATTTTGTCTGTTAATACACTGCTTGCACTCCAGCGAAGCTCATTCCAAAGTTCACCTTTAGTGACTTTTTGATCACCTGCAGACAAATAAACTGCGTCCTTATCTAGGTTTCCTGTTGGTTTACCTGCTGAACTACACCCTGACAGTGCTATAATTAAAACGAAGAAGGATGCGATTAAACTCAATCTTCGTGATTTAGATTTTAGTTTTTTAAACATATATCGATAACTCCTTTTTTATTAGAATTTCAAACCATAGCACTATATATAATAACATTATTGAAATCAAATTGCAATAAATAACTTTATTTTCAATAAAAATAATTCCATATATAGGCAAATAATACTAAATTAATTTATATTATTTCATAATATAGTAGTAGAAAGGAAAGGAGGTGCCACATCTATGGCAAACTGTAATTCTAATGAATATGGATATGCATTAATTTTAGTATTATTTATTTTACTTGTCATTATTGGTGCAGCTTGGTTAGCATAAGGCTTCCTTGAATATACTCTTTAGCCGAGTTCTCGGCTTTTTTCTTTGCAATAAAAGTCGAAGTGTGCTATAATCAATTATGTTTTTGAGGTGAACTATAATGCGTATTGAAGTACTGGCTAGTGGCTCTACAGGAAATTGTACCTATATTGAGACAGAAGATCATAAAATTTTAATTGATACAGGCATCAGCAAAAGATGTATAGATATGGAATTAAACAAGCTTTCTTTAGATTTTTCACAAATTGATACGCTTTTTATAACACATGAGCATGAGGATCATATTCGTTCCTTATGTACGGTTTTAAAAAAGGGTAACCTCACCTGCTATATGACAAAGGGAACATATCAAGCCATTTTAAATGGAAAAAATGAATCCTTAAAGCCTGTACTACAGGAAAAATTATCCTCAGGCAGTATTATATTATTAAATAGGTTGGACAATTCTATACTTTATGAGTCAATTTCTTTAGATAAAACTTTGGTTGAAGTCTTGCCTACGTTTCATGATGCCTTAGAATCTGTAGGCTATAAAATTAAAGATAATCATCAAACTTTAGTTTATATTACAGATACAGGATACGTTCATCATTCTTTATTTGAAACTATTTCTAATGCAGATTGTTATGTTTTAGAGTTTAATCATGATCCATATATCTTGATGTCTTCTGATAGAACCTATGCTTTAAAACAGCGTATTTTATCAGACCACGGGCATTTATCGAATGAGGATGCTGCTGTAACATTAGCTAAAATTATGGGAGATAAGACTAAACTTGTATTTTATGCTCATATCTCTCAGGAATGCAATTTGTCAGAAATTATAGAGTTAACAAGAAAAAAAGTTATGGAAGACTTAGGTATGGATACATCTAAGGTGGAATTTGTCATTACATCTCCACTTCCTACGAAGGTGTATAGCTTATGAGAATAACCATACTAAGTGTAGGGAATATTAAAGAAAAGTATCTAAAGGATGCTATTTTGGAATATTCAAAAAGAATATCTAAATTTTGTAAAGTGGAGTTTATATCAGTTGCAGATGAAGTTATCAGTGATAATACGAGTGAAACAGACATTAAAAACAAAGAAGCAGTAAAGCTTCTTGCTAAAATGCCTGAAAATTCATATAAAATTGCGTTAAATCTAAAAGGAGAAATGCTTACTAGTCCTGAACTTGCAGAAAAAATATCTCATATATTTTCCTATTACAATTCTCATATTGTTTTTGTAATAGGAGGCTCTTTAGGATTAGGAGAGGAGCTTTTAAAAAAGATGGACTATCATTTATGCTTTTCTAAAATGACCTTTCCTCATCAATTAATGCAGGTCATTCTTTTAGAACAGATTTATCGCTCTTTTAAGATTTTGAATCATGAAACCTATCATAAATAAGAGGTGATTGTTTTGATAAGACTATTTGATACACAACGATTAGTCAAAGATGCAGATAAGCAAGGAGAAATCCCTAAATATTCTAAGGTTACTAAGGATGTAATGAAAATTGTTTGGCCTTCTATGGTGGAAGGCTTTTTAGTCGCTTTAGTTACTATGTTTGATGGAATTATGGTATCAACTATAGGAAATGATGCAAATTCAGCTGTAACCATCACAAAACAGCCCATCTATTTTATGATTTGCTTTATTACAGCTTTAAATATTGCTTTAACAGCTATTGTTTCAAGAAGATTTGGTGCTAAAAATCAAGAAGCAGTAAATAGAACACTTCATGAAGGGGTAAAGCTATGCTTTGGTATCTCTGTAGTTTTGAGTATCTTGGTTGCCTGTTTGGCTCGTCCTTTGTGTCAGTTTATGGGGGCAACCTCCAATACAATCGATTATGCAACTACCTACTTAACGATTATTGCTTCAGGCTTTATTTTTAATGGTTTAAGGTTAACCATTAATGCTTGTCAACGAGGTATCGGGAAAACAAAAATATCCATGTGGACAAACCTTGTAGCGAATGTTGTGAATATTGGACTGAATTATCTTTTGATAGAAGGGCATTGGGGCTTTCCAAGGTTAGGAATTGGCGGTGCTGCCATTGCTACAGTGATTGGTAATGCCGTAGCCTTTTTGATTTGTTTGGTTACTATTTTACTCCCTAAAGGATATTTAAAGCTTCAATTTAAGCAGCTGTTTAAGTTAGATAAGGATACCTTAAAGGATATTGGTCATATTTTACCCTCTTGTTTTATTGATCAAATTTTTATGAGAATTGGCTTTATTTTATTTGCTTTAATTGTCAATTACCTAGGTGATGATGCAACCTATGTCCATGGAATCTGTAATGATTTAAACTCCTTAATGTTTACACTAGCGGATGGCTTTTCCATAGGTACAGCAGCTATTGTTGGGCACCGTCTTGGAGAAAAACGGAAGGATTTAGCTATTGTTTATGCCAAGGTGAGCATGACCATATCGTTATTCTGTGCAATCATCACTTGCATTTTTATGTTTTCAGCAAGAGATTTACTCATCAGTATGTATAAACCTGAAACGAAAGAACGTGCTCATATGGCATCAATTATAATGATTATTGCTGCCTTTACAACCTTGCCTCAGAATATTCAGTGGGTCATCACGGGAATTTTAAGAGGAAGTGGAGATACAAAGTTTACTGCTACAAGCTCTTTAGTCAGTGTGACATGCATAAGACCTTTGGTTTCTTATTTATTATGTTATCCCATTGGGTTAGGTGTAATGGGTGCTTGGATTGGTATGTTAATTGATCAGGCACTTCGAATGGGACTCAATATTTGGCGGTTTAGCCAGAAAAAATGGCTTCAAATTCAAGTTTAAGTAAAGGGCTTTCATTTTTAGGCGCTTATTCGTTGACTATTTGGTTTTAGCGTGGTAAAATTAAGTTATATTATGGACACTTTTTTTAAAAAATACAAAGTGTAATGGAGGAAAGAACAGTGGAAAATATTAGTAGTAAGATTGTAAAAAAAGTTACACATCCAGTGAAAATTATGCAATTTGGAGAAGGGAACTTCTTAAGAGCATTTATTGATTGGATTGTAGATTCTATGAACAAAAAAGCAAACTTTAATGCAGGTGTTGTCGTTGTACAGCCTATGCCCTTTGGCCGTGTTAAAGAACTAAGTGAGGCAGATGGTTTATATACTTTATACCTACAAGGTATAAATAATGGACAAACTGTAAAAACTCATCAGGTTATTGATTGCTTAGAGGACTTTATTAATCCATTTACAGAATATCAAAAATATTTAGATTATGCAAAGAGTGAGGATTTAGAGTACGTTATTTCAAATACGACTGAGGCTGGTATTGCCTTTGATCCAAACGATACTGATTTTTCTAAGACACCAAACAGCTTCCCAGGTAAGCTACTTGCTTTCTTAAAGGCACGTTATGACCACTTTAAAGGAGATGCTTCTAAGGGTTTAGAAATCATTCCTTGTGAATTGATTGATCATAATGGTGATACCTTAAAGGAAACTTTAGTTAAGCTTGCAAACCATAACCATATGGATGCAAAATTTATTAGCTGGGTTGAAAATGCTAACCGTTACTACAATACTTTAGTTGACCGTATTGTTCCAGGATATCCTAGAAATGAGGATAAAGAATTATGGAGTCAATTAGGCTATATTGATAACAATATGGTTGTAGGTGAAATTTTCCATTTATGGGTAATTGATGGTAAGACAGTTAAGGATTTAGAGAAGAAGCTTCCTACAAAGAAAGCTGATTTAAATGTATTATTTGTTGAATCTATTAAGCCTTACAAGGAAAGAAAGGTTAAGATTTTAAATGGTTCTCATACTTGCTTAGTTCCAGTTTCTTATTTATCTGGAATTGACACAGTACGTGAAACTATTGAGGATAAACAATTAAATAAATTTGTTTTAGATTTCATTTTTAACGAAGTCGTACCAACTATTAATATTCCAAGAGATCAAATGGATTCTTATGCAAATAGTGTATTAGAACGTTATGGAAACCCATTTGTACGTCATGAATTAATGAGTATTGCCTTAAACTCTGTTACAAAATATAAGACAAGAATTTTACCTACTGTTTTACAAAATCTAGAGGATTTAAAGCATTTCCCTGATCATGCATTATTTAGCTTGGCAGCATTAATGGTATTCTATAGAGGAAAACGTGGTGCAGAAGATATTAAGCTTGCAGATGATGCTTGGGCATTAGATATGTTTAAAGAATTATGGGCTGGCTTTGATGGTTCTAAGGCTGCTTGCCAAAAAATTGCAAAGCATGTATTGAGTTTAGAATCTCATTGGGAAGCAGATTTGACTAAGTATGATGGCGTATTAGATTTTGTTACAAACTGCTTATATGAAATTACATCAAGCTCTATGCGTGAAGCATTAGCTAAAATGGTAAAATAATTTAAAAAGGAAGATAATTTATGAAAGATTATATCATCATTAATCCTATAGACAATGTGGCAGTCGTATTACGCCCATTTTCTAAGGGTGAAGCAGTAGAGGGTGTTGTATTATTAGAGGACATTCCTCAAGCACATAAGGTAGCATTAAAGCCTATCAAAAAGGGTGAAAATGTAATCAAGTATGGTTCTCCTATTGGTCATACAACTGCTGATGTAAAGCCTGGAGAGCATGTTCATACACATAATGTAGCTACGAACCTAGACGATGTAATAACCTATTCCTATGAACCAAAATATCCTGAGGTGTTAGGCTATAAATCTGATCGTACTGTTGAGGTTTACGAGCGTTCTACAGGAGAATATGGTATTCGTAATGAGCTTTGGGTCATTCAAACTGTAGGCTGTGTTTCTGGTATGGCTAAGGATATGATTGAAAACTTTAAGGCAAAATATGGGACTGAGGGAATCGATGGAGTTTATACCTTCCAGCATCCTTTTGGCTGTAGCCAGATGGGGGCTGACCTAGAATTAACTAGAACACTTTTACAGGATATGGTTAAGCATCCAAATGCTGGTGGCGTTTTAGTGTTAGGTTTAGGTTGTGAGGAAAATTTAGTTTCAACTTTCAAAGAAACCTTAGGAGCATATGATACGAAAAGAACAAGATTCTTAATTGCTCAAGAGGTTGAGGATGAAGTGGAAGAAGGAACTAAGCTTCTTAAAGAATTATATGACCAAATGAAACATGATAAACGTGTTACAAAGCCTTTATCTGTACTTCGCATTGGTTTAAAATGTGGCGGTTCTGATGGTATGTCAGGTATTACTGCTAATCCACTTTTAGGACGTTTCTCTGACTTCTTATCTTTAAATGGTGCAACAACAGTTTTAGGTGAAGTGCCTGAAATGTTTGGAGCTGAAAAGCTTTTAATGGCACGTGCTAAGGATACACCAACATTTGAAAAGATTGTGGAATTAATTAATGATTTTAAAATATATTTTAAAAATCATAATCAGGTCATATACGATAATCCATCTCCAGGAAATAAAAAGGGTGGTATTACAACTTTAGAGGATAAGTCTTTAGGCTGTACTCAAAAGGCTGGTGCTGCCGTAGTTCAGGATGTATTAAAGATGGGTGAAAGAATCAGAACTACAGGTCTTAACCTATTATGTACTCCAGGAAATGACTTGGTTGCAACAACAACCTTAGGTTGTAGTGGTTGCCAGATGGTATTATTTACTACAGGTAGAGGTACACCATTTGGTGGTTTTATTCCAACGGTTAAGATTGCAACAAACACAGCTTTAGCTACTAAGAAATCTAACTGGATTGATTTTAATGCAGGAGATTTAGTAGATAAAAAGGATATGGATGAGCTTTTAGAGGATTTCATTGATTTATTATGTGATATTGCCTCTGGTAAAAAACAAGCTAAGAATGAACAAAACAACTTCCGTGAGATTTCAATTTTCAAAGACGGTGTTGTATTATAAGGAGGAAGAAAAATGAAAGAATTTATGGATAAGGATTTCTTATTAACTACAGAAACAGCAAAAAAGCTTTATCATAAGCATGCAGAGCATATGCCAATTATTGACTATCACTGTCATCTTCAGCCAAAGGAAATTTATGAGGATAAAAAATTCCGCAATTTAGCTGAGGTTTGGCTTGGTGCTGGTGATCGTTATGGCGATCACTACAAGTGGAGAAGCCTACGTGCAAGAGGCTATGAAGAGGACTCTATTTCTGGTCCAGATGATGACTATAAAAAATATATGCAATTTGTTGAGTCTATGCCTTATTTTGTAGGAAATCCATTATATCACTGGTCTCATCTTGAGATGAGAAGATACTTTGATATTGAAGATATCATCAATGAAAAAAATGCAAAGAAAATTTGGGATGCTGCAAACAAAAAACTAGAAACCTTAACTGCAAGAGAAATGATGTATAAGTTTAAGGTAGATACTGTTTGTACAACAGATGACCCTGTGGATAGCCTTGAATGGCATAAGAAGATGAATGCAGATGATACACTTAAGGTTCATGTTCGTCCTGCGTTCCGTCCTGATAAGGCAATTAATGTTGAATTATCTTGGTTTGCTGACTGGGTAAATCAGCTTGCAGGTGTTGTAGGTTATAAGATTAAGGAATTAAAGGATTTAGAGAAGGCTTTAGCTGAAAGAATTGATTTCTTCCATGAAATGGGCTCTCGTCTATCTGACCATGCACTTGATGTTGTTCACTATGCACCTTGTACATATGACCAGGCTAATGCTGTATTTAAAAAAGGTATGGCTGGTAAAGAAGTGAGTGAGCTTGAACAGGATTGGTATAAGGGCTATGTATTAGTCTTCTTAGGTAAAGAATACCATAAACATGGCTGGGTTCAGCAATATCATATTGGTGCTTTAAGAAACAACTCAAAATCAATGCTTAAGAAGATTGGACCAGATACTGGCTTTGATGCAATTGAAGATCAAAACTATATGGCTAAGCTATCTGCTTTATTAGGTGCTTTAGATGAAACAGATGAATTACCTAAGACTATTCTTTATTGTTTAAATCCAAGAGACAATTATGCTTTAACTGTTCTTTCCGGATGCTTCCAAAAGGAAGGCGTAAAGGGCCGTGTTCAGGTAGGTACTGCTTGGTGGTTCTTAGACCAACAGGATGGTATGCGTCAAAATTTAGAAACTTTGATGCAGGTAGGACTAGTTGCACAGTCAGTAGGTATGCTAACGGATTCTAGAAGCTTCTTAGCATATCCTCGTCATGAATACTATCGTCGTTTGTTATGTCAAATGCTAGGTAATTTAGTTGAGTCTGGACAATATCCAGTTGAAGAACTAGATACACTTGGTAAGATTGTAGAAGATGTTTGCTACAATAATGCAAAGGAATTCTTTGGATTTTAATATGATTTAGCCTCCATTTTGGAGGCTAATTTCTTTATTTTCATAAGTTATAACCATAATTGTAGAAATTATATGACAGAAATTTCCTAAGATTTATCTTAGGACTTTTTATTTTTGACAATTTATTGTATAATAGTATAATAGTGGGGTAGTTTAATATGGAAAGAAAAATGGAATTAATAGAAAAAATTCAAACGTCATCAAATTATAAAAAAGTTCATACAAGAGAATTTTGGAAAAAATGCTTAAAAAAATCTATATTAGGATCAATTATAATCCTTTTATTCACAACAGCATTTGTCGTTTGGTATATAAATATGCCTTCTGTTATGCTGTTATATTATTGTATTGCATGTCCATTAATCTTGTCTTTTATCATGCTCGTTGATGGAATTTATCAGTATAAGCGTTGCTTTGATAAGTATAAATCCATCACTGCAATTCATATTTATACTACACATATCTCCTTAACAAATATGCTGAAAGGAACCATATATACAGAGCATTTTCCTTATAAGAATTTAAAGAAAATTTATTTCAAGGAAAAAACAAATGAGATAGTATTTGAAAAAAATAATGATTTTATTGTTGTAGATAGAGATGATATATCATACGAAACCTTCTCATTTTTACAAACTTTATTTGATTAGAAAAAGAGGCGCTATATATGACTCAAGAAGATGTTTTAATTGAAGAGGTCAATCTAGATAATAAGATAGATAAAAGAAAAAATTCCATTGCTTTTTGGATAAACTACTTAAAAAAATCATGGTCAATTTATATTATTGTAGTTGGCTTTACTATTTTTTTTGTTGTCCTATATTTCATTTCATCAGGACTTGCCTTTCCTTTTTATGCATCCATATTTTATCCGATATTAATGCTGATTTACTTCCTTGCAGAGGGAACTTATAAAAATATTAAGTATGTAAAAGCTTTAGAAAAAAATCTGAAGACGCTTCTGATATCTATTTATACTACTCGAATCGTATTCAAAAACAATGTAAATGGAATGAATTACGTTCAAGAGTATCCTTATGAAAGCTTAAATAGAATTTATTATAAAGCTAATAAAGAAGAAATAAGATTTGAAGCGAAAAAAAAAGATTATTTTAGTTTGGAAAAAAGCGATATAAAAGAAGAAACCTTTGAATTTTTATCCACACTTTTTTCTCAAGAAAAGGAATAAGGCGGAAATATTTATGGAAGAAAAAGAAGAATCTATAAAAGAAGAAAAGTCTCAAAAAATAAATATTTCTGGAAGAAATTTTTTAAAGAACAAATCTTTTTATTGATTGTAGGAGCTTTAGCCTTTATTATTTATTTAATCATTTATTTTCTTAAAAAGGATAATGTATATTTATATTTATCTATTGGTACTCCTTGTATTATCCTTATATGGATAGGAATATCAGCACTTTATATTTTCCTTAAGGAAAAGAAAATAATGAAATATTCGAATAAATCTAATGAAAATTAAGGAGGAGTATTATGCTTAAAAAATTAAATGTTATCCATATTATCCTTTTAATTTTAGACATTGCGGTTATACCTATTATAGGATTTATTCAAGGGTTTGAATCTCCGGATACCTTTATCACAGTTTTAGCTACAATTCTATTAGGACATCCTCTCATTTATTTAATTATGATGGTCGTTAAGACATCTATGATTTTAGATTATGAAGCACCAAGATTTATGCCGTTATGTATGATTTTGACAATTTTACTAGGATGTCTGATGTGGTATTGCTTTTTCCATGTTGCTTTTGTTTTTGCGAATACAATTGCCTTATGGTATGGCCTTGTTTTAATGGCCTTTGCAGTGCCATATATCATATTTAAGATTTTAACTTGGAATGCAGATAAAAATTCTAAAGATGGACAGGGTCCTAAAATTATTAGAAATAAATAGGAGTGTTATTATGAAAAATTATGATCATATTGAAATAGAAGCAAAATGGCAAAAGTATTGGGAGGAGCATCATACCTTTGTAACAGATACAAAGGATTTTTCTAAACCTAAATTTTATGCTTTAGATATGTTCCCTTACCCATCTGGTCAAGGACTTCATGTAGGACATCCCGAAGGCTATACTGCAACAGATATTGTCTGTCGTAAAAAAAGAATGGAGGGCTACAATGTTCTCCATCCAATGGGATGGGATGCCTTTGGTCTTCCTGCAGAGCAGTTTGCTATTACAACTGGACATCATCCAGAAGAATTCACAAAAGCAAATATTGCAAATTTTACAAGACAATTAAAAATGCTTGGCTTTTCCTATGACTGGACCAAGGAAATCTCTACCTGTGATCCAAAGTATTATAAATGGACACAGTGGATTTTTAAACAACTTTATAAGGATGGACTTGCAAAACAGGTGGAGATGCCTGTTAACTGGTGTGAGGAATTAGGAACCGTTTTAGCAAACGATGAAGTTATTGATGGTAAAAGTGAACGTGGAGGATATCCTGTTGTCCGTAAGAATATGAAGCAGTGGGTACTTGATATTCCTAAGTATGCTGATAGACTATTAGAAGGACTTGATCATTTGAACTGGCCATCCTCTACAAAAGAAATGCAGAAAAACTGGATTGGAAAATCTGTTGGTGCGCATGTAGTATTTAAGGTTAAAAATACGAATTTAGATTTTACAGTGTTTACTACACGCTGTGATACCTTATTTGGCTGTACCTACTGTGTACTTTCACCTGAGCATACGTTAGTGAATCAAATCACTACATCTGAACAAAGAAGTTCTATAGAAGCTTATCAAAAGGCTTGTAGTATGAAAAGTGATTTGGAGCGTACAGAACTGAATAAGGAAAAAACAGGTGTATTTACGGGGGCCTATGCGATTAATCCTGTTAATCAAAAGGAAGTACCTATTTGGATTTCAGATTATGTTCTTGCAAGCTATGGTACTGGAGCTATTATGGCAGTACCTGCTCATGATGAGCGTGATTATGCCTTTGCTAAAAAATTCGAGTTGGAAATCATTCCTGTTCTTGCAGGAGGAAATGTAGAAGTCGAAGCCTATACAGAAGATGGTCTTCATATCAATTCTGGATTCCTAGATGGCTTGAATAAGGAAGATGCTATCACAAAAATGATTAGCTGGCTAGAGGAGCACAAATGTGGTTCTAAGCAGATTTCCTATCGTTTAAGGGAATGGATTTTTGCTCGTCAAAGATATTGGGGAGAACCAATTCCAGTTGTATTTTATGAGGATGGAACAAGTGAGGCTTTAGAGGATAAGGATTTACCACTTGTACTTCCTGTATTAGATGACTATAAGCCAAAGAAGAGTGGGGCAGCACCTCTAGAAAATGCCTATGACTGGGTACATACCTCCTATAAAGGAAAGACTTGTGTTCGTGAAACAAATACAATGCCAGGTTCTGCTGCCTCAAGCTGGTATTTCATGCGATATATTGATCCACAAAATGAGAAGAGCTTTGCAGACTATGATTTGTTAAAACACTGGCTACCTGTAGATTTATATTTAGGTGGGTCTGAACATGCTGTAGGACATTTATTATATTCTAGATTCTGGACAAATTATTTATATGATAAAGGACTTGTCCCTGTTAAAGAGCCCTTCCAAAAGCTATTCCATCAAGGAATGATTTTAGGAGAGAATAATGAGAAGATGAGTAAATCTCGTGGAAATGTTGTAAACCCTGATGATGTTGCTAAAGAATATGGGGCAGATACCTTACGTCTTTATGAAATGTTTATGGGTCCTCTTGAGGCATCTCTACCTTGGAGCAGCAAGGGATTAGAAGGTGCACGTAAGTTCTTAGACCGTGTATGGAGATTTTACCATCAGGAGGAATATACATCTAAATTTAGTGATACAAATTCTCGTGAATTAGATAAAATATATCATCAAACTGTAAAGAAGGTAACCTCAGATTTTGATAGCTTGAATTTTAATACAGCTATAGCTCAAATGATGACCTTCTTAAATGAGGCTTATAAAGCTAAATCTATTTATCGTCCTTATATGGAAAGCTTTGTCAAGCTTCTTTATCCAGTTTGTCCACATATTGGAGAAGAACTATGGAGCGATTTAGGACATAAGGGAACAATTACCTTTGAAGCATGGCCTACATATGATGAGGCAATGCTAGCTTCAGAGAATCTTTCTTTAGTTGTTCAAGTCAATGGTAAGCTTAGAGATAAGCTAGAGGTTCCTGTGGATGCATCAAAGGAAGAGATTATTTCACAAGCTCTAGCATTAGAGAAAATAAAAAGCTTTACAGAAGGACATGAGGTTATAAAAACAATTTATGTGCCTTCAAAGCTTGTGAACATTGTAATAAAATAAAAGGATTTATACCTTTTAAAGTAAAGGAATAGAAAATGATACAGTGGTTGTTTTTTGATTTAGGATCCACCCTGATCGATGAAACGGATTGTGAAAAGAATCGTTTTTCTGATTTGTTAACACAATCAAAGTTAACAAGAGAGGCTTTGATTGAAAAGTATAGAGAATATATTTCTAAGAATCAGTCTCCGTATAAAGCAATTATAAAAGAATTCCATTTGGAAAAAAAAGAGTGGCCAGTTCATTTAGAAAAGCTCTATCCTGATGTTCCTTTTATTCTTAAGGAGCTTAAAAAGAAATATCAATTAGGGATTATTGCCAACCAAAGTCTTGGAACAGAAGAACGTTTGATACAATATGGTATTAGAAGCTTTTTTGATGTTATTATATCTTCTGCAGAGATTGGATTTGCAAAGCCTTCTTTCAAAATATTTGAAATGGCTTTATCCTCTGCCGGATGTCTTCCTCAACAAGCTTGTATGATAGGAGACAGATTGGATAATGATATTGAGCCTGCAAGTCAACTCAATATGCATACAATTTGGGTAAAGCAGGGAATTTTCGCAGATGCAAATGTAGATTCTTTAGAGCATAAACCAGAGATAGTTGTCAGTTCCATTTCTGAAATTTTAAACTATTTATAGAAATTATTGAATAGATAGGAAGCGAATTTTCGCTTCCTATGTTTGTGGTAAAGAGGTGATGCAAAAGTGAAAAAAATAGGATTAAGAACGATAAAGACAGCGATTTGTGTATTTTGTTGCCTTCTAGTTTTTATCATTTTGAAATTATTTGAATATATTCCAGGAGTTCCTGATAATTTTGCGTTTTCCTGGTATAATCCTTTTTTTGCAGGTCTTGCAACTGCATATTCTGTTCATGCTAGCAAGGAAGCAAGCTTAAATCAAGCTAAAAACCGATGTGTGGCATCTGTTATTGGTGGTGGAATAGGAATCCTTTTAATTACTTTCTATGAGCTTTGTGGTGGCAAATGGCCTAATCTTCAGTCAGTCAGTTTAGAGACATTTAATTTTGTTATTCCTTATTTACTTATTTCTATCTTTACGGTTGCGGTTGTTGTGACAGGAGTATCTTTAAAACAGCATCAGGCAGTATTTGTTGCTATACTTACATTCTTATCTGTTACCGTGAATCCAAATATAAATGTTGGTTACTGGCAGTGGCAGTTTGGTACAAATCGTATCTTATCTACTATAGTTGGTGTTTTAATCGCATTAGGAGTCAATCTATTCTGTCTCCCACATAAGTTTAAAAATAAGAATCTTTTATTCTGTGTCGGTATTGATGGAATGTTATTAAAGGATAGTGATCGATTTAGAGGCTTTATGCAATACAAGATGAATTATTTAAATCGAATTGGAGCCAATGTAACCTTATTTACTACAAGGACACCTACTACCTTTATGCCTCTATTAGAGGATGTTAAAATTACACATCCTGTAGTGTGTATGTCAGGAGCGGCATTGTATGATGCAAAAAAAGAGCATTATATTGCAACAGAAATGATTGATGTAGAAACCTCAGAAGAAATATATCAGGTTTTAAAAAGAAATAATATTTCCCCATTTGTCAATCAAATTCATGAGGATGTTTTATTTACTTATAACGAGAGCTTAGATAATGATGGAGAAAAAATCTATGCAAAGGACAAGAAGAATGCTGCATTTTGTAGTTATGTACCTGGTCCTGCACCGAAGGATGAAATTATTTACTTTTTAATTGTAGAAAAAGAAGATGTAGTACAAAGACTAATAGAAGATATTCATAGGAATGAAGCTTTATCTGCAAAGCTTTCTATTTTAGTTTATGATGTGTTTGAACCAAATCAAGCACCTGATTTAAAGTATGTTAAAATATATAATAAAAGCATTGAGAATCTTGCAATAGTAAAGAAGTATTGTGAGGCAGAAGGATTAGATATTGTTGGCTTAACCTCATCTAATCATGCACAGCATTTACTAGTTCACAGCAAATATAGTGTAGCTTTGGATTCTTTAGATGAGGATTATAGAAAATATTGTACAAAAATATTACCAAAGGATAATCCGGAAAAATTATTTAAAGAGGTTCAAAGAATCTATCATTATAATTTAGCTAAATATGGAAAAAAAGATTAATTTTGTGGTATAATACATAATGCTTTATAGAATTGGAGTTGAAAGCGATGGCAAATGTTTTAGAAATTAAAGATTTATATGCAGGTATAGATGGTAAAGAAATATTGAAGGGTGTTAATCTAACGATTAAAACAGGTGAGGTTCATGCAATTATGGGACCTAACGGAACAGGTAAATCTACTTTATCCTCTGTCATTATGGGGCAGCCTAAATTTAAGGTGACCTCTGGTGATGTCCTTATGGATAAGGAAAGTCTTTTAAAAATGGCAGTCGATGAGCGTGCTAGAAAAGGAATCTTTTTAGCTTATCAGTATCCTGCAGAGGTACCTGGTGTTACCAATAGTGATTTTATCCGTACAGCAATGAAGGCTTGTAGTGGTAAGGATGTTTCTTTATTTTCTTTTATTAAGAACTATGAGAAGGCTTGTGGAGAATTAAAAATGCCAGAGGATTTAGCTCACAGATATTTAAACGAAGGATTTTCAGGTGGAGAAAAGAAAAGAAATGAAATTCTTCAGATGAAAATGCTAAAGCCTAAGTTTGCAATTTTAGATGAAATTGACTCTGGACTGGATGTAGACGCGTTAAGGATTGTTGGTGAAAATGTCAGCAATATGATAGATGAAAACTTGGGTTGTCTATTAATTACACATTATGAGAGACTATTAGACTATATCCAACCAGATTTTGTACATATAATGATTAATGGTAGAATAGTTTTAACAGGCGGTAAGGAATTAATCGCCAAAATCGACCAAAATGGCTATGATTGGGTAAAAGAAGAGCTTGGTATTGAAATTGAAAAAGAAGAAGATGATGAAAAGACCCATGTTCTTTTAGGCTCTTGTGCTCATAATAGCGGGAATAAGTAATGCTATATTTGAATTCCTTGGTAGGAAAAGAAGGTAATGGTCTTTCCCTTCAAAACAATATTCTTACCATAAAAAAATCTTTAGATGATTTTCTTGTTGTGGATTGTAGTCTTAAAGTGATTATTGAGGAAGGCATTTCTGCAAAGCTGCTAGATACTACAATTCATCAGAATATAGAGATTCAAATAAAAAAGAATGCTAATCTAGACTATCAGATTATAAACTCTACAAACTCTACCAGAAAAATAGAATGTTTAGGTGAGGTTTATATTACTGAAATTTGCCTAGAGGCAAGTAAAGAAAGCTTAAATATTGAGCTATTAACTGAGCATGCAAATGCTCGTGTTGAGTTACTCTCCTTAGCTAATCGTTCTCCTTTAGAATTTATGCAGAAAATAGTGCATAAGGCAAAGGAAACAACTTCAAATATTTCTAATTTTGGAGTTGCCTTGAATGAAGGAAATGTTGTATTTGATACAACTGGTAAAATAGAAAAGGGTATGAGTAAATCTAGATGTGTTCAGCTTTCAAAAGGAATTGTTATGGATGACGTTTCAAGTGTTACATCAAAACCAATTCTTTTGATTGATGAATATGATGTTATAGCCAATCATGGTGCCTCTATTGGTAAAATGTCTGATGAAAGCTTATTTTACTTGATGAGTAGAGGCTTAACAAAACAAGAGGCATTTCTTCTTATATTAGAAGGAATTGTTCATCCATTCATTGAAAAAATAACGGATGAAAAGCTAAAATTAAGAGTGAATCAAAAAATAGAAGAATTAATGAAGAGGTGATTTCATGCTGAATGTTGCAAAGCTTAGAAAGGATTTTCCAGTACTAGAAGAAAACCCTAAGCTAGCTTATCTTGATAATGCAGCATCTACCTTAAAGCCAAATTGTGTTATTGAGGCAGTAGATAAGTATTATAGAGAATTAGGTGTAAATGTTCATAGAGGGGTATATAAGCTAAGCTATCTTGCAACAGATGCATATGAGGAGGCAAGAGGGAAGGTCGCTGACTTTATCAATGCATCCTTTGATGAAATTGTCTTTACAAGAGGAGCTTCCTCTGCTTTAAATTTAGTTGCTGCAAGCTATGGAGCTAATACCTTAAAGCCAGGGGATGAAGTTATTACAACAGAGCTAGAGCATCACTCTAGCTGTATGCCTTGGATCAATGTTTGTGAAAAGACAGGTGCTATCTTAAAATATGTTCCTCTAAATGAAGAAGGAAGAATTACAGTAGAAGCCTTTAAATCTGTTTTAACAGACAAAACAAAGGTAGTTGCAATCACATATGTTTCTAATGTTATGGGCTATGTTACACCAATTGATGAAATCATCACACTTGCTCATGAAAGAGGTGCTGTAGTGGTTTTAGATGCTGCTCAAGCTGTTCCACATATGCCTGTAGATGTAAAGAAGTTAGATTGTGATTTCTTAGCCTTTTCAGGTCATAAGCTATGTGGACCTACTGGAATTGGTGTTCTTTATGGAAAAGAAAGGATTTTATCAAAAATGCCTCCAATAGAATTTGGTGGAGATATGGCAGATGATGTTAATCCTCATTCTATGACCTATAAGGATGCCCCGTATCGCTTTGAAACAGGAACACCTATTATAGCTTCCGCTATAGGCTTAGGCAAGGCAATTGAGTATGTATCTAGTATTGGTTTAGAAGAAATTGCAAAATATGAATTCTTCCTTAAACAAAAAGCTTTAGAAGGCTTAAAGAAAATACCGAATATTGAAATATATAATGAATCAGCAGAAACAGGAATTATTTCCTTTAATATTAAAGGAGTTCATCCTCATGATGCTGCAAGTGTATTTGATAATAATGATGTTTGTATTAGAGCTGGTCATCATTGTGCACAGCTTATAATTAAATGGTTAAATACTGTTGGAACAGTAAGAGCATCCTTCTATTTTTATAATACTTTAGAGGATGTAGAAAAATTTGTACAAAGTGTAAAAGAGGCTCAAGAATTTTTTGGTACTCTTTAGGAGGTCATTATGGATTTAAAAACCTTATATCGTGAGGTCATTATGGACCATTATAAAAATCCTAAAAATAAAGGTTTAAAGAATACAGATCCTTATCATATGGTGCATTTAACAAACCCAAGCTGTGGTGATGATATGCGTGTTGAAATCATCGTAAGTGATGGACAAGTTGTTGATGTGCGTCAGGATGGAAAGGGATGTTCTATCTGCCTTTCATCTGCTTCAGTTATGAGTGAGCTTTTAATCGGAAAATCAGTTGAAGAAGCAAAGAACTTAATTGAAGGCTTTTATTCTATGGTTAAGGGAGAAGACTTGCCTGATGAGGACAAGCTTGAAGAGGCAATTGCCTATAAAGGAGTACGTGATTTCCCTGCAAGAATTAAATGTGCAACTCTTGCCTGGAAGTGTGTGGAAAAGGCAATTGAGGAGGTAGAAGAGCATGAGTAAGACCAAGGTGGATGATATTGTTGGAGATTACAAGTATGGCTTTACTACAGATGCCAAAACGGTATTAACCTCTGGTAAGGGTTTATCGAGAGAAGTTGTAGAATTTATTTCTAATGCGAAAAAGGAACCTTCTTGGATGAAGGAGTTTCGTCTAAATTCCTATGATGCCTTTTTAAATTTAAAGAACCCAAATTGGGGACCTGATTTATCTGGTATTGATTTTAACGAGTATACCTACTATATAAAATCAAGTGAAAAGACAGAGCATAAGTGGGAGGATGTACCAGAAGAAATTAAAGAAACCTTTGATAAGCTTGGTATTCCAGAAGCCGAAGCTAAGTATTTGGCAGGATCTTCTACACAATTTGAATCAGAAGTAGTTTATCATAATAATTTAAAGGAATTGGATGAACTTGGTGTTATTTTTTGTGACACGGATACAGCATTAAGAGAACATTCCGATTTGATGCAGAGGTATTTTGGTAAGTTAGTTCCTTATACAGATAATAAATATGCTGCCTTAAATTCAGCAGTGTGGAGTGGTGGTTCTTTTATTTATGTACCTAAAGGTGTTAAGCTAAAAAAACCAGTTCAGTCTTATTTCAGAATTAATTCAGAGCGTATGGGTCAATTTGAAAGAACACTCATTATTGTGGATGATGATGCGGATATTCACTATGTTGAAGGCTGTACAGCTCCACAGTATTCTAAGGATAGCTTGCATGCAGCAGTAGTAGAAATCTTTGTAGGCAAGCGTGCACACTGTAGATATTCTACAGTCCAGAACTGGTCAAATAACATTGTCAATTTAGTTACTAAAAGAGCTATTGTTGATGATGAAGGTCATATGGAATGGATCGATGGTAATGTAGGTGCTGGATTAAATATGAAATATCCTGCCTGTGTATTAAAAGGAAATTCCAGTAAAGGAACAACTGTTTCTATAGCTTTTGCTGCTGAAAACCAGATTCAGGATACGGGTGCAAAAATGATTCACTTAGGGCCAAACTCCAGTTCGACAATTATTTCTAAATCCATTTGTCGTGGTGGCGGTAAGGTAAACTATCGAGGAACTGCTTCCTGTGGACCTAAGGCATTAGGTGCTAGAAGTCATATTGAATGTGATACATTGATCCTAGATGAAATTTCTACTTCAGATACGATTCCTACTAATAGTGGAAAAAATAGTGATATGTATATTGAACATGAGGCAACAGTATCTAAGGTAAATGAAGAACAGTTATTTTATTTGATGAGTAGGGGATTAACAGAAGCTCAAGCAACAGAAATGATTGTAATGGGATTTATTGAACCTTTTTCAAAAGAGCTACCTATGGAATATGCAGTTGAGCTAAATCGTTTGATTAAGCTTGAAATGACAGACTCTATAGGGTAAAATAGAATAGAGGTGTAAGCTTATGAAAGAAAGTAAAATTATTCAAACTATTGTATTAACAGCATTCATAGCCTTCATTATGTTTTTGACATTAAGCATCATACCTATTAATCTTACAGAATCACTTCAAGCTGCAGCTGATTCTATGTCAGATTCAGAATTAGAAGGAGAAGCGGCACTGATTTATTATGGCGCAGTAGTGCTAAGCATAGGACTAGCAGGAATTTTCTCATATGTCCTAGCAATTTTCATCCTTATTGCAAGCTTAATACTAGTTTTAGTTGCAGTGCATAATAGACATTCTAATAATAAGTGGATAAGATATTTTAATTATTTCTTAGCAGTTTGCTGTCTATTTACTCTAGTAACTTCTATTGTCAAAATGATTTTATGGAGATGTGGATATTAAGGATTATGAAAAGGATTTAAAAAAATCCTTTTTATTTTTACTCCTTTAATCTTTTATTTAAGTATTCAGGTAACTCTTCTAA
>CAMWKG010000009.1 GCA_947174785.1 uncultured Mollicutes bacterium | reverse complement strand
CCTTTACCTTGATTACATATTCTCCTGCCTCTTCTGCAGTAATCTTATATTTTGTTTCCTGCTGTAGTTCTAAATCTTTCTGGTTTAAATTTACAATATAACCATATGCATAATCTATCTTCTCCCAGGAAACCTCATTATTCGTAATTTTAAGCACTGGAGCAGAAAGCTCTACTGGATCATCAGTTGGAAAAGGATATGGTTCCTTTTCATTGTCACATGAGACTAAATAGAATATTAAAACAAGACTAAAAATCGCAAAAATAATTTTTTTCATTATAACACTCCTTTTTTATGCACCTTGTGATTTTCCTGTAATTTGAAAATCGACATTACTAAATTCTACAACCGTTCCTCTTGTAGCAAACATGCCTACATAAAAGGAAGTATGGTCTATCGCTAATAAATCAAAATCTACATAAACCTTAGAATAGCTAGCTCCCTTATAAATTAAGCTCATCGTCATAGACTGACCAACACGCTCAATCTTCAGTGCTGCAGTATCTCCTTCTTGATATAAATAATTCAACAAAGGCTCCTCTTTATGAAGCTCTGCTTGTTCTCTATAAAAGATAGGACTCATCGTGACATCTGTTGTGACTAAGCCTGTTGCCAAAAAGTTTGAAGTAATGATTTCTGTAGAAGCCTTTTGGCAAATATAACAATCATCTCTAAGCATCAAACCAAAGCCTGCTTGTTTTGTATTAGAGGTATGAAGAATTCTTGCTGTTGCAGAAAGTATAAAATTATCTTGAGCATCTATCCTTCTAAAACAAAAGGCAAGTCCATCTGAGATTAAAGAAATCTTTCCTTTTATTGAAGGTCCTGTTTGTCCAACGTGGAAGATTCCTTCTTCAACCTCTTTGGCAACAAAGCCCTGTTCTTCCTCATCAGGAATACCTCCACAATCTCCAAAAGCAGTTCCATACCATCCAAAAGTTAAGGTTTTAAAATGACTTTTTGGTTGATATTCTTCTAATTTAGGTGGGGAATATACACGTACCTTATAGGCTGGATTAGGTAATAAATCTCTGGATTCCTTTGGTTCTACAAGCTGTGGCTTTAAATATTCCTTCAAAGGACAATCCGTGTCCTTTAGTAAAGTTGCAATGAAATATGCAACATTTTTTGCTCCATAGGCATTTAGATGCGTAGTATCTACTGTTGCTAAATCGGGAACAATATGTCCATCACTTGCATATTTACCAGCTATGGTCGCATGAAATTTCATTGCTTCTAAATGTCCAAGCCCCATATATTGATTTTTTGTAGCTGATGTCAAATCTAAAACGGTTATATTTTTATTTCTTCCAAGCTTTAGAATTGCTTCTTTATAATCCCCATTTGGTGTAATATGTGCACTATTTTTTGTATAGTCATCCTTTAAATCCACTCTGCAGATTGGAGTGCACAAAATAGGAATTGCTCCTTTATCTAAAGCACGTTTAATATAATTCTCATATAAGGAATAAGCAAAGGAGTTCTTATCCTCTAAAGGCTTAGATGCATCTGTAAATCTTAAAGGGTCATCACTTTTTTCATCGTTATGCCCAAATCCAATCATTAAAAAATCATTAGGCTTAATATTTTGAAATACTGCTTTATAGTTTTCTTCTTCTTTATAGCTTTTTGAACTTCTTCCAGATAAGGCCAAATTCACTATTTTAATGCTATGAAAATAATTCTCTAGTTTTGTTCCATAGCCATATCTTGGATAATAATATGGATCATTAAAGGATGAAACTGTAGAATCTCCAATAACATATAGTACAGGTTCTTCCATTATCGACACTCCCTTCTTCTATTCATTATAGCATTAAAACTATAAAATAGCAAAAGAAAACTACAGCCCAATTTCGGCTGTAGCTTTAATTATTGAAAGACTTTATTTAAAATTTCTTTAATATGAGCAACTGGTCTTATCTCTAAAACACTTCTTACTTCTTCAGGAATATCTTCAATATCTCTTTCATTATCCTTAGGAATAAAGATTGTTGTCAAGCCACTACGATGTGCCGCAATAGACTTTTCTCTTAAACCGCCAATTGGTAAAACCTGACCTCTTAACGTGATTTCTCCTGTCATACCAATATGACAATCTACAGGCTTATTTGCAAGTGCAGACACAAGAGCAGTTGTTAAAGTAACACCAGCTGAAGGACCATCCTTTGGAACTGCTCCTTCTGGAACATGGATATGAACATCATTCTTTTCAAAAATCTCATTATCAATTCCATAATCCTTTGCATGGCTTCTCACATAGGAATAAGCAGCTTGAGCAGATTCCTTCATCACATCCCCTAGCTTTCCTGTAAGCTGTAAGCCACCCTTACCAGGATATGTCATAACCTCGATATCTAAAGTGTCACCACCAAATTGTGTATAAGCAAGTCCTGTAACAATACCTACCTGATTCATTTCACGGTTTTTATTATTTGTAAAACGAATCTTTCCTAAGAATTCAGATAGGTTATCACAGTTAACCTCTTGAGACTCAATCTTATCAATTAATATTTTCTTAACTGTCTTACGGCAGATGGTTGCAATCATACGATTTAATTCACGTACACCTGCTTCTCTAGTATAGTTTTGAATGATTGCATACATTGCATCCTCTTTGATTGTTAACTGTTCTTCCTTTAAGCCATGCTCATCTAGGTTTCTCTTTAGCAAATGCTTAAATCCAATATTGAACTTTTCAATTTCTGTATAGCTGGAAAGCTCAATAATTTCCATACGATCTCTTAATGGAGCTGGAATATTAGATAAATCATTTGCTGTAGTGATGAACATTACCTGTGATAAATCATAAGGCTCCTCTAAATAATTATCAGAGAAATACTTATTCTGTTCAGGGTCTAAAACCTCAAGCATTGCAGCAGCAGGATCACCACGATAATCTGCAGTCATCTTATCTATTTCATCAAGTAGGAATACTGGATTAATTGACCCAGCATCCTTCATACCTTTTAAAATACGACCAGGTAAAGCCCCAATATATGTTCTTCTATGGCCTCTGATTTCAGATTCATCACGAACACCACCTAAGGATTGCTTAATGAACTTACGGCCTAAGGCTTCACTAATTGATTTGGCTAATGAAGTCTTACCAACTCCAGGAGGACCTGCAAAGCATAAAATCGTATTTGGATTTTTACCAGTCATCATCTTAACTGCTAAATATTCTACAATTCTATCCTTAACCTTTTCAAGACCGTAATGATTCTTATCTAGACTTTCTGCAACCTTCTTTAAATCTGTGGTGTCCTCTGTTTGTTTATACCAAGGAAGATTGATAATCCATTCTAGGTAAGTACGAATGACACCTGATTCAGCCATTTGGTTGCTGGTAGAGGCATACTTCTGAAGTTCATTTTTAGCCTTATCATAAACATTTTGAGGTAAGTGAGCTTCTTCTATAGCCTTTCTTAAGGCTTCTACATCCTCTTCCTGACGTGCTTTATCACCAAGCTCATTTTGGATTGCCTTCATCTTTTCACGTAGATAATATTCCTTTTGAGATTCATCTATAGATTTTTTTACATCATCATTGATTTTATTTTCTATCTCAACAATTTGCTTTTCATGCTCTATATCTTCTAAAATGTATTCTAAACGCTTTGTAGCATCTAGTTCAGCCAGATAACGATATTTCATCGTTTGAGGACCAGTCACCTTTAAATTATAGGCAATAACATCAGATAAAACTGCAGCGTTTGTCCCTTGCTGTAATGCACGGGATACCTCATCTAAGCTTTGCACAATATTGGCAGCTGGTTTAGATATAGCTGAAGCAATATTTTTAATTAAAGCTGCTTCCTTATCATCATTATGCATAAAGGAATGAAGCTTTTCATAGGCACAAACAAAATAAGGATCTATAGAAGTAAAGCTTTGAACAGAAATACGATCTGAAATCTTAAACTTTACCTTATAATTCTTATTAGGAAGCTTTAATTTAAGAGTGATTTTAGCTAAAACGCCAACACTCTCGACATCCTCTTTTGTAACCTCTTTACTATTTGCATCCTTTTGGATTAATAACAATATATTTCCGCCATACATCTTTTCTGCAGCATCTAAGGCCATAACAGAATTCTGGCGACCTACTTCTATACGAAATTCATTACTAGGTAGTGGAATGACACCGCGAACTGCAATCGCAGGTAAAACTAACTTATTTTCTTCCATTTTACCATCCTTTCAGTCGATAATAAAATCTCGACAAATATAATATATCTCATTTTTGGCACTTTTGCAAGTAATTTGCCAAAAATAATTCTATTTTTTAGAAAAAGGAAAGTCTAATGACCTTCCTTCCCTATTTTTTAATGTATTACTCAGAAGCCTTTGTAGTCTTCTTTGTTGTAGTCGTCTTTTTTGTGGTTGTAGACTTAGCAGTACTTGTTTTTGATGTAGTACTCTTAGTAGTAGACTTTGTGGTGCTTGCTTTTGATGCAGTACTCTTTGTAGTAGATTTTGCTGCTGGTTTAGCAGGTGCCTTCTTAGGAGCTGCATTTCCAACCATAGTTGCATTAGAAAGTAATAAATCTACAACTCTTTGATATGCTATATCACTATAATATCTTTGAGCATTATTCTTTAACATTACTTCTTTTGTGCTATTATGAGCTTTTGCATCAGCCTCTGCCTTTGCTTCTAAATCCTCCTTAGTTGGAGTTAAATTCTCAACCTCAATAATCTTAGAAACAACTACATTAAATAATGCTTGGCGTTTTCCTTGCTTTTCTGTATCCTCATCAAATTTTTCCTTAGTAATATTCATTAAGCCTAAGAAGGTTTCAAATGGAATATTGTACATCTTAGCTTGTTGTTCATATTGTCCTCGAACTTGAGCAATTCTTTCATCCTCTAAAGCCTTAGGCATATCAACAACTGCATTATCTAAAATCTTATTGATGATTTCATCAATTTGACGATCCTTTTCAGATTTTTCTCTAGAAGCCTCTAATTCAGCCTTCTTAGATTGTTTCCATGCATCTACTGTTTCAATATCTTTTAATTTTTGTTCTTTTACGTATGCATCAGTTAGTTCAGGATAAATCTTATGCTTTACCTCATGAACTGTTACCTTAAATACTGCTGGTTTACCAGCTAAGGACTTCTCACCATAATTTTCAGGGAAGGTTACGTTGATATCCTTAACCTCATCAGCCTTCATACCAATCATTTGATCCTCAAAGCCAGGGATAAACTGACCAGAACCAATTTCTAATTCATAATTTTCTGCTTTACCACCAGGGAATTCCACTCCATCTACACTTCCAACGAAGTCAAAGTTAGCAGTATCTCCTGCTTCGATCACTTGTTCTTTTTTAACCTCCATAGATGCATCCTTAGCCATCATTGACTTAATTGCAGCATCTACATCTGCATCAGTAACTGTTAGGTTAGCAGCTACACACTCTACTCCTTTATATTGTGGTAAATTTACTTCTGGATATACATCAAAGGATAAAGAAACCTTAAATGGTTTTCCACGTTCAAGCTTCTCATCGCTTTCAAAATCTGGTTCAAAAGGACCAACAATTTCCTTAGCCAAGTCTTGATCTTTATAGATTTCTTGAGCCTTTGTGTTTAAAACAACATTTAAAGCCTCATCATATAAAGATTCAACTCCATACATTTTTTCATAAACAGAACGAGGTGCCTTACCTGCTCTAAAACCTTTAATAGTAACCTTTGCATTGCATTTTTCAAAAGCCTTATCTAATGCTTTTTCAAATTCCTCAGGTGTTACCTCAAAAACAACCTTATTACGACTATGTTCTAATTTTTCTACTTTCATATTACATCTACCGTGAACTAATGTTCACTCCTCCTAAAATATAAATATTTTAAGTACCAAAATTTGGTACAAACGCAACTATTATTATAGCATAAACTAAGAAAAAGTAAAGAAAAATGAGACAATTTATGAAATTCCTTCTTCTCTTTTTCCATTCCTACTCTATTCAACAAAAAATCTATCTATTTTATAAAATATTTACTAAAAAATGATACATTTAGTGTATAATATATAAAGAAAACCTAAGGAGGGATTTTTTTGAATAAAATATTAATCCTAACAACAGGAGGAACCATCTCCAGTGTGCCATCTAAAGATGGTCTTGTTCCTAAGAATTCTATAGATGTTTTAAAATCCGTTTTCAAAGAGGAGGATGCCCATATAGACATTCAAAGTATATTAGTATTAGATAGTTCTAATATACAGCCTGAGGAATGGAAGCTCATTGCCAGTAAAATTTATGAGAATCTGAAATCTTATGATGGTATCATTATCACCCATGGAACTGATACAATGTCTTATACTGCTTCTATGATTACCTTTATGGTTCAAAATCCGAATATCCCAATTGTATTTACAGGATCACAATTGCCTATAACACATCCATTGACAGATGCAGTAGATAATCTTCACTGTGCTTTGGCAATGGCAAAATCAAAAATTCCTGGTGTTTTTTTGGCTTTTAATCGAAAAATTATGTTTGCTTCACGTTCTGTAAAAGCTAGAACCTCAAGCTTTGATGCCTTTGAATCTATCAATCTTCATCCTTTAGGTAGAGTTTCTGCAACAGGACTTGTAATTCAAAAGGATATGCTCCATAAAAACGAGAAATCTCCAAAGCTTATTTTAGATATTAATACAGATGTATTTTTACTTAAATTAACTCCAACAACAAATCCTTCGATTATTCCACTTCTAATATCATCTGGCATAAAAGGTATTGTCATAGAGGCCTACGGTGCTGGTGGAATATCTTATATTAGAAGAGATTTTATTAAAGAAATAAAGAATGCTATTTTACAGGGAATTCCCATTGTTGTAAGTAGTCAGTGCTTATATGAACGTTCTGATTTTAATATCTATGAGGTTGGAACAAAGGTGATTGCAAGTGGGGCAATTGAAGCCTATGATATGACCACTGAGGCGGCCGTAACAAAGCTGATGTATGCATTAGGTCAGACAAAAAACTTGGCAGAAATCAAAAAATTATTTTTAACACCAATAGCAAATGAAATTAACCCTGAAGAATAAAAGGACAAGAGTAACTTGTCCTTTTTTAATTTTAAAATATCTTATTCTGCTTTATAGCTGTATAGCCTTGATGGACGATGCCCACCATCATTTTTAAATTTTTGTGTTGGTATAACCTTATCTTTAATTGTTCTTCTAAAAACAGAGTCTATAAGCTTTTTTCCTAAAATGGCTTCATAGACCATTTGAAGCTCCTTTAAAGTAAATTCCTTCGGTAACATATGATAAACAATATCCTGTGTTTCAATTTGATTTTTTAAATATTCTAATGCTGTTGCTATAATTTTTAAATGATCAAAGGCTAAATATTCATTTTCTAATTCTGTATAGCTTATAATGCCATAATCATCTATCGTTCTTCTTACCTTGCATCTAAATTCTCTAAATTCGTTTTTGAATTCAATTGTAACAATATCTTTTTCTTGCTGGAATGTCAAATCAAAAAAGCTTGCCTTAGGCTTTAAGTCGCTGATAATCTTTGCCTTATCTATCAAGCCTAAAAAGCTTACAGATAGTACTCTTCCTCTAATATCTCTATCAATATCAGAAAAGGTATGAAATTGATTCAAGTAAACATCATCAATATTGGCTTCTGTAAAAAGGATTCTTTTTGCTGAATCCAAAAGCTTTTCATCTAAAGAAAGAAAACCACCTGGTATACAGTACCGATTCATAAAGGGAGCAGTTTGTCTTTCTACTAAAAGAATACTAAAGTTTTTCCCATTTTTCTTGCGATAATTTTTTGTTTCAATATCACTTACACTAAATAATGTGATATCAGTTGTAATACTCATCTTTTCATAATCATCACTACTATAATTCTTTAAGAATTCCTCATCAGAGGTATAGTGCTGTTCTCTATATTCTTGGTATTCCTTTGTGTAAAGCTTCCTATTTTGAATATACCCTAAAACATTAGAATCCAAAATGTTAGATACGGAAGCATAATCATTTTTATGAATACATTCTCTGATGTAAGATGAATTGAAACCTTCAACGTTCAAATCCACTAATTCAATTTTTCCTTTATAAGGCTGATACTTTTCTAATACTCCTTGAACACTGATATCCTTACGTACAATAATCAAAAGATTATAATGATCTAAAATATATTCATATCTTTTCCATGTATCAAAATGAAGAAGATTATCACTTCCCATAATAAAGTAGAGTTCATCTCCCTTATAAAGATTTTGTAAATAATCTAAGCTCCTATAGGTACATATCAAATTATTTTTAAATTCATAATCGCAAAGAATTACCTTAGGATGATTTTGAAACATTAAATTCAGCATATGGATACGCTCTTCTCCTTTTGCTAAATTGCTTTTCTTATAAAAATTTCCTGTAGGTAATAGAACAATTCGGTCAAAGCCATATTGTTCTAAGAGTGTCAAAACAATCTGTTTATGTACAATATGACATGGATTAAAGGAGCCACCATAAACACCGATTTTCATAAGCTTTCTAATTCCTTTAAATATAGATTATATGAGGTATCAGAACTCATTCTTAGATCTCCTCTTGGAGATAGACTAATCGTTCCTACCTTAACTCCATCGGGCATACAGTTTCTTTTAAATTGTTGAGTAAAGAAACGTTTGATAAAGGTAGTTAAATATTTTTTAATTTCTTCATGAGGATATGTAAAGGTTTGGCAAGCTAGAAAATACAACTTCTTTACGCTTGCCCCATAACGCATAAAGTGATATAAAAAGAAATCCTGTATAATATATGGACCTACGCTAGCCTCACTTTTTTGTGCAATTTTTCCAGTCGCATCTGGTGGTAATAGTTCTGGGGAAATTGGAGTATCTAATATATCAGATAAAGTATCCTTAAATACTCCTTCTTCTTGATCATCTCTAATCTTGGCGATTAAGGTTGTAACCAGTGTCTTTGGTATAGAAACATTCACTGCATAGCTAGACATATGGTCTCCATTATAGGTATCCCAACCTAAGGCAATCTCAGATAAATCACCTGTTCCTATTACTATGCCTCCTACCTTATTCGCATAATCAAATAAGATTTGAGTACGCTCTCTTGCTTGGGCATTTTCATAGGTTACATCTAGTACATTAGGATCATGCTCGATATCTTTGTAGTGCTGGATACAAGCATCCTTGATAGATATTTCTTTGAAGGTTGCTTGAGCAGTTTTAATGAGCTTTACTGCATTTTCATAGGTTCTACTGCTTGTTCCAAAGCCTGGCATAGTAATTGCAATAACTTCCTTTGTCTCCATATGCAATACCTTAGCAACTCGTAGGCATACTAAAAATGCCAAGGTAGAATCTGCACCACCACTAATACCAATGACCATTTTAGCATTTCCTAAATGCTTCACTCTCTTTGCTAGTCCATAGGTTTGAAGATTCAATATTTCTTCTAAGGCATCCTTATCTTGAGTTATAAATGGGGTTTTGGAATATACCTTAGATAAGGAATTTTCTTTTGCTGCAAGACAAAAGGAAGTATGAATAAAATTGCCTTCTTTAAAAATTCCTTCTGCAGTTGGTCGCGTTAATCTGTCATGAGCAATTCTAAAAACATCAACATCCTGATAAATAATATTAGATTCAAATGAAAATCTATCGTTTTCTTTTGTTTCTCCATTAGGCTCAGCAATCATTGCATGACCTGAGAAAACTAAATCGGTAGTAGATTCAGAAATACCTGAAGATGCATATACATAGGCAGATATTGTCTTAGATGCCTGAGATTTGATTAAGCTTTTCCGATAATTACATTTTCCTACAAGCTCATTACTACTAGATAAGTTAAAAATAATAGTGGCACCTGCCATACAAGTCATATTACTAGGAGATGTTGAAGCCCATAAATCCTCACAAATATCAACAGCATAACAAATCTCAACATAATTTTTAGCATGATATAGCAATAGGTTAGAAACAGGAACCTCTTCTCCTAACAATGAAAATTGAGTAACCTTCAAGCGATCTGCAGAAGCAAAATATCTTGCCTCATAAAATTCATTATAGTTAGGAATATAGGTTTTTGGTGTAACACCAATAATTTTACCATCTGAAAAGCTAACTGCACAATTATATAAAACATTACCAATTTTCAATGGTGCACCTACAATGAAAACAATAGAATGCTTCTTGCTGTACTCCTTTAATTGTTCTAAGCCAATTAAAGTTTTCTGAATTAAATCATCATTTAAAAACAAATCTTGTGCTGTATATCCTGTGATACTAAGCTCAGGAAAGGTTATGATTTCTATTCCCTTTTTAATAGCTTCATCTAAAATGCTTATCATTTCTTCAACATTATAAGCAATATCTGCAATTTTCAATTTATTAACTGCAGCGCCAACACGCACATATCCAAATTTTTTCAACATAGGAAATTCCTCCATCTTTACTATTAATTATACCTTGTTTATAGTTTTTGTCAATTCTCTTATTATCATTCTGCTAAAAAGAAAAGCAATCCTAAGATTGCTGTCTACTAATATTAGTTTTTGTTTGTATACAAATATTCCCATACATCTAAATCAACAGAAGGTTTGTGATCTTTTGTATAGTCGCTGAACTCTAGTAAAGCTTTTTCTGAAACTATGCCAAGGGTATATAGCACCTCAATATCATAAAAGTAATGATCTAGATAACCAAAAACTAGATAACTACTATAAATTTTCACATGGCTGTTTTTAGTATCAAATTCCTGAATGACATCAGGTTTATAGTCAGGAGCTAAAATACCTTCAGTGAGAGAACAAATAAAATAAATATTTTTATACTTGCCATAACAAGAAAACCTTCCTTTTTCAAAAACCGCATAATAATATTCATCATGAAAATCTAATGCAATTTGTTCCTTCATCTCGTCAGAAAGTTCTACTTCTTCAAAGCCCTTATCTTTACAAGAAAACATTAAAAATGAGCATAAAATAACGACTAATAAACATAAAATTTTTTTCGTCATATTCTTCCCCTCCAATTTCAACTTTCAATTCTTAAGAAATATTAAATTGAAACAATTTTATTTTCTAGATATAAGTACTGCCATGAATCCGTATCAGCAAAAAGAGGGTGTTCATTTGCATAATCGCATAAATCTAGCACAGCTTCTTCTGAAACTATACCAAGTCTATATAGCACCTTAATATCATAAAAATTGTGATTGTAATAAGCATAAATCCAATTGGAACTATAAATTCTTACATAGCTATTTTCAGTAGCAAATTCTTGGATTACATCAAACAATTCAGTACCACCTGAACAGGAAATAAAATAAATATTTTTATACTTGCCATAGGAAGAAAACCAACCTTTACCTAAACGATGCTCAGAATCTCCTTTAGAATAATGATTATCATAATCTAGAGCAATTTGTTCTTTCATCTTATCAGATAATTCTACTTCTTCAAAGCCCTTATCCTTACAAGAAAACAATGCAAGAGAACATATTATAACCCCTATAAAACTAATTATCTTCTTCATTTTACTATCTCCATTCCTTTATAATAGCATTTAATCTAATATTTTAGTAATTAAACTAAGAAACTAGTTTCATTTCATCATAAGAATATATCCAATTCTTATTATCTTTATAAGCTGTATGTTCATCAGTATAGTCATTTAATTCTAATAAAGCTTTCTCTGAAATTTTGCCTATTCTATATAAATCTTCTAAATCATAAAATCTATGATTTATATATCCAACCATAGGAACACCACCATAATCTATTCTTACATAACTATTCTCCGTACGAAATTCAGTTGTTATATCAAAAATTATATTGCTAAGAAGTGATATAAAATAAACATTCTTATATTTGCCTGGACAAGCGAGTTCTATCGCTCCATAATCATCAAGAGGGCCATACTTTTCTATCTCCTTAGCTAAATAATCTAATGCAATCTGTTCTTTCATCTTATTAGATAATTCCACTTCCTCAAAGCCCTTATCTTTACAAGAAAACAATGCAAGAGAACATAATATAATACATATAAAACTAATTATCTTTTTCATTTTACTATCTCCATTCCTTTGGACCATAAATTTAAAAATAATTTTAGGAATTATTAAATTAAGACACTAATTTCTTTTCTGATAAGGAATATTCCCACATATTAGAAAATTCGCTATGTTCTTTTGTATATTCGCTAAGGGCAAGCAATACTGATTCTGGTACTTTTCCCTTATTATATATTTCTTCTAGTTCATAGAATTTATGATTATAATATGCACGTATCGGAAATGAAACATAAATCGTTATGCGATAGTTATCTGTTAAAACATCCAGTGGACCATCCCAAATCCAAAAGCCATTTAAAAAAGATACAAAATAAACACTCTTATATTTCCCTTGACAATCGAAGAGAAGCGCTTCAAGATCATCTTCATCATATTCATATTGCTTCATATAATCTATCGCAATCTGTTCTTTTATTTTATCAGATAATTCTAGTTCCTCAAAGCCCTTATCCTTACAAGAAAACAATGCAAGAGAACATAATATAATACCTATAAAACTTATTATCTTTTTCATTACACTATCTCCATTCTTTTATACTAACATCAAATTTAATATTTTAGTAATTATTAAATTAAACTAAGACACTAATTTCTTTTCTAAATAAGAATATTCCCACATATTAGAATATTCTCTATGTTCTTTTGTATATTCGCTAAGGGCAAGCAATACAGATTCTGGAACTTTTCCCATATTATATATTTCTTCTAGTTCATAAAATTTATGATTATAATACGCACGTATCGGAGTCTCTCCATAAATTTTTATGCGATAGTTTTCTGTTACAAATTCCACAATAACGTCCACACCCCATCTAATGTGTAGAAAACGTATAAAATAAATATTCTTATATTTTCCTTGACAAGCGTAAGGCATTATATCATAATCAAATTCAAATTCATCATCTTCTTCATAGAGTTTAATATCATCTAGCGCAATCTGTTCTTTCATTTTATCAGATAATTCTACTTCCTCAAAGCCCTTATCCTTACAAGAAAACAATGCAAGAGAACATAATATAATACATATAAAACTAATTATCTTTTTCATTTTACTATCTCCACTCCTTTGCTAGAGCTAATGCTGCTCCCGCATCTAATACCTTTCCACTAACACATAAATCCTTTACTGGTGATGAAACCTTATTTCCATATGTATCTAAATTTGGAGCACAAATAATATCCTTTAAATCTTTTGCAGTAAAACTTGAATTATAGGAAAGTAATAATGCTGCAACACCCGTAACAAATGGTGCAGCAAATGATGTTCCTTGACGACTTAAATATTTTGTTGTATTAGAATTAGATGTCGTATCGTATGTACTCATTATATTTTCACCAGGTGCGAATATATCTACAAATTGTTTACTATAATCAGAGTTTGTAATACGTTCATCAAACGCATTACAAGCTCCTACAGTTATAAGATTATCTAGGTTAAAGCATGCAGGATAAACTGCATTACCATCTAAATCCATTTCCCACCCTTTTTTCCCAGCAGCACAAACAACTAATCCTGGATACTCTTTTATCTTTTTTTCATAATCATCGATTTGTCTTGTAGTCAGTTTCGTTAAACCTTGACTCATATTCAAAATGGGAATATTCTTCTCAATTGCATAATCAATTGCTAATATTATTCTTTCCCATCCCCAGCCATCTCCATCTTGATCCAAAACCTTTAAAGAAACTAAAGTAACTGCATGACATACTCCAGCTATACCTATTTCATTATTACATTCGGCACCAATAATACCCGCAACAGATGTTCCATGATGTGCCTTATCATAGCAAGGATCATCTTTTGAAAATTTTTTATTTAAGGTTTTACTTATTCTGCTATCTAAATCTTCATGTCTAAAAATTCCACTATCGATAACTCCAACTTTTATATCATATGAGCCAATAGCTATATCCCATGCATCACATATATTGATATGATCTAATCCCCATTGTGTATCTGCTAAATAGTCATTAACCCACATATCTACTCCAATATTACTATAAAGAGATAGTGCTTGATTGGTTTCTACAACGGATTCATTTTCTTCCATAACCATATAATAATTAGGACTTGCAGAAAGGATATCCTCACGCTCTACTAATATTTGGATTACTTCATCAACATTTAAATATTCGGGAAATGTTAATTTGTATTGATGATGATAATTATCAGGATTTATTCGCAAATAATCAGAAGTCATAGTCTTACTTTCATTTATTTGTTGTTTCATTCTTGCAGTACTGCCTTCAGATAAATCCTTGATATCCATACAATCAATCTCTGAAAAGTTTTCTATTGTATAAGTTTCAAATTTTAAACTTTGTTCATTTGTTAAAGTAACAAGAACAGTATTAGGCTCATAGTCCTCTTCTTTTTCCTCACTTGAAGCTTGAGCATTTAGACTAAAATTAAAAAGAACCATAAATACTATGGTTATAAGGAATAAAATAGATAATGGCTTAAACGTATTTTTTAACATCATATTATCTCCTCATTATAAAGTTTATTTTTCTTAATATGATTATAACAAATATTTTTTTACAATTCAATACATTTTCTTACTAGAATAATTATAGTATTTCAAAAGAAAAAGCGATTTATAAAATCGCCATGTGTTTATGTCTTATTCTAATGTTTTTAAATAATCTTTAAAGTATTGTGGAAGTTCAGAATCAAATTCCATCCATTCATTTGTTCTTGGATGTTTAAAGCCAATGAGCTTTGCATGAAGAAATTGTCCTTGGTCACCGATTACCTTTCTTCTTCCATAGACTTTATCCCCAACAATGGGATGACCAATATAGCTTAAATGAACACGAATTTGATGGGTTCGACCAGTTTCTAATTCACACTCGATTAGAGTAAACTCCTTAAACCTTTTTAATACAGTAAAGTGTGTAATGGCATGCTTTCCTGTTTTAGATACTGCCATTTTTTTTCTATCCTCTGGGTCTCTTGCGATAGGGGCATTGATTTTTCCTTTTGTCTCAGCAAATGTCCCATATACTAATGCCTGATATCTTCTTTTGCAGCTATGATTTTTCAATTGTTCTGCAAGGGATAAGGCTGCCATATCATTCTTAGCAACCATCAAAAGACCTGTAGTATCCTTATCTATTCTATGCACAATCCCAGGACGAACTACACCATTGATTGTTGCAAGATCATCCAACTCATATAGTAGTCCATGAACGAGTGTGTCTTCTGTATTCCCTGCTCCTGGATGAACAACCATTCCTTTAGGCTTGTTGACTACTGCAACATCCATATCCTCATAAACAATCTCTAGGTTTAAATCCTTCCCATCCATTTTTAGAGTCTGTTCTTCTAAAGGATCATAAGAAATTACATCACCTTTTTTTAAGGAATAGGAAGGCTTTTCTTCTTTTCCATTAACTAAAATCTTGCCTTCCTCTATACATCTTAGTGTATAGCTTCTAGACTTTCCTTCTATGATTTGGGTTAAAGCCTTATCTAATCTAACCTTAACCATGCCTTCATCTACTATATACTGACTCATGATTTTGCTCTCTTTTCTTGGAAAAAGATAATATCAACTGCTAAAAATACAATACCAATCACCAAACACATATCAGCTACATTAAATATTGGAAAGCTGGATTTGGTCATCCATGTCCATACTGTATCTAAAGGTTTAAAAATAATCATATCCACTACACCAGCTCTTAATCCGATGCAAGAAAAGAAACGGTCAATAAAATTTCCAAAGGTTCCTGCAAGCATCAAAGTGATTGCGATAGAGTAGCACTTCTTCTTTTTCCAGTTATTTTTAGTAATAAAATAAACTAAAACTGCAGAAGCGATAAGACTCACAACAACTAAAATCCAAGTTTGATCTGAAAGGAAAGACCATGCAGCACCCGTATTATAGGTTAAGGTAGCATCAAGTACATGGGGGATGAGTGTAACCTCACTTCCTTGTGTAATCAAGATTTCAGATAAATATTTAGTTAGCTGATCTAGGATGAGCAAGCCTCCTAAAACAAGTAAGGTAATCCACATAAAGACCCCTCCATTCTAAATGAATAATCCAATAAAAATACCAACACAAAGTACAATAGCACAAACTCCTGCATCCACCAAATAAAAGATATGCATATCCTCTACCTGCTTCTTTGTTATGGTTTTATAATAAAAAATACGACTGAGTAAAATGATACAATATACACACAAAATAATTCCTATAAGTACTAGGTTCATTAAGTCATTAAAGATAAAACAATTGACTAATACAACAATAGGTCCCACCATAATTAAAATGGAAAGTAATATAGAAGCAAGAGCAATCCATATTTTATTGGGTGTTTGACTAGATAGCTCCCTAACTGCATCCTTACAGGCTCTATATCGTTCTTGAAAGCTAAGCATTTTTAAGCACCTCCAAGGCCTGTTCAAAGGTTTTTATAGAATAAAGCTGCATTCTTTCCTTATGCGGAAGCTTATTATAAGCAATTAATGCTTCCTCATAATTTCCTTCAGGGCATAAAAATATTTCCATATTGTCATCATAAGCGGTATAGATTTTTTGCTGGATACCACCAATCATTCCAACTGTTCCATCTGGTTCAATTGTACCAGTACCTGCAATCTTATATCCCTTTGTGATATCCTCTTCTATTAAAGAATTATATAGCGCTAAGGTTTGTAGTAAACCACCAGATGGACCGCCTACATTTGAAGACTTAATCTTATATTGAGGAGAGGCAGTTTTAGTATTCAAAGTGTAATAGGAATATCCTGCAACTCTCATATTCTCCTTCGTATAAGGTATTTCTAATTCCTCATTTCCACGTTTAACCTGATAAACCGTTCCTTCATTGGCATTATTAAATTCTAAAGCAAAAGCCTCAAATCCATCACGAGCATATACACCATTTACACCAATAATTCTATCTCCAATACGAAATGCTGAAGCTGCATCATAATAAGCGATGACATACGCATCATATTCATAATCTAAATGTATGCTTTCATCTACTAGAGATGCTGCTTTATAAGATAACATAAGAGAATACATAATACTAGATTCGTGTTGAATTCTTCCCATCTGGCTCAGCTCAGCATCTGTAAAATGTAGATAATGAGATGGTAGTTCAGAAAGCTCTGAGGTTGAGCTTGCTGAGACCATAAGATTTTGTAATAGCGTTGAATGATCAAAGCTGATTACATAAATTGTTGAAAGAGTTCCCTTTGCTTGATGTGGGTTTGCTATTTCAACAAAATCCTCTACTATTGTTGTATCGCCTTTTAAAGTGACCGTTTTATTGGTACGGGTAGACCCTAATACTAAAAGCGGAATATTTATACATAAAGCGATTAAGATGATAATCCAAAATTTCTTAATGAAATATTTCAAGCCTCTTCACTCCTTATATCTACAGTAATCTTAGGCATTTTTGTATAGGTTACCTTTGCTGCATCAAACATTCTTCTTGATGCTTTAAAGGAATCCTCATTATGATATTTATCATCTCCATAAACAATGTGCTTTATACCTGATTGAATGATAAGCTTGGCACATTCATTACATGGAAATAATGTTACATAAAGTGTAGAATTTTTAAGGGAGGAGGTGCAGTTTAAAATTGCATTTGGTTCAGCATGAACTACATAAGGATATTTTGTATTTAAATAGTTGTCATCTGTTTTTCCCCATGGAAAAGCCTGATCAGAACAGCCCATTGGAAAACCATTATAGCCAATGCCTATGATTCTTTTATCCTCATTAACAACACAAGCACCTACCTTAGTATTTGGATCCTTACTCCGTTTTGCTGAAAGAGCAGCAACCCCCATAAAATATTCATCCCAAGTAATATGATTCATATATTCCCTCCTATGGATTTAATCGATCTGGTCCACGGAAGATGAACATTGCATCCTTAATTCCTTGATTAAATAGTAGCATTGTAATTCTATCTACACCTATACCAAAGCCACCATGTGGAGGACAACCATACTTAAAGAAGTCTAGATAGAACTGAACATCCTTATCTAAGCCCTTTTCCTCTGCTTGCTTCTTTAAAATTTCATAGCGATGCTCTCTTTGGGCACCAGTAGTAATTTCACAACCCTTCCAAATTAGGTCATATCCACAAGGAACACCATGCTCATCACGCATATGATAGAAGGCTCTGTTCTCTTTTGCATAGCCTGTAATGAATAAGAATTCATGACCAAAGTTGTCCATAGAAAGCTTTTGACACATTCTTTCTCCTTCTGTAGTCAAATCCCCCTTCTCACTTTCAGGCACCTTATAACCATAACGTGCTTCTAATTCATTATAGACATCATGTAAATCCATCCTAGGGAAAGGAAGGGTAGGAACAACTAAATCAATGTCATAAACCTCCTTGATTTGAGTTGCATATTTTTCATGTACTGCTGCTAAAGCGAAGGTTAGCATTTCTTCTTCCATTTTCATCACATCTTCAAAGGATTCAATATAGGAAAACTCTAAATCAAAGCCTGTGAATTCTGTTGCATGCTTACGAGAAGCAAACTTTTCAGCACGGAAAACTGGACCAGATTCAAAGATACGCTCAAAGCCTGCAGCCATAGCCATTTGCTTATAGAATTGTGGAGACTGGGCTAAGAAGGCATCTCTATCAAAATATTCTACCTTAAATACACCAGCACCTGATTCAGATTCAGCACCTATTAGCTTTGGAGAATGAATCTCAATAAAATCACGGTCTACTAAAAATTCACGACACTTTGCAATAAAATAAGATTGAACCTTAAACATCAGTGTATTCTTATCTGTACGTAAATCTATCCAACGATAATCTAATCTTAAATCGATGTTAGTCTCTTCTCCCTTAGGTGCAACAATTGGAGATGGGGCTGCAATACTTTCTAGCTTGATAGAATCTGGATACATTTCCATATGATTTAGCTTTACATATTCACTTTCTAGGATAGGACCAGTAGCCTCAATTACGCTATCTACAGTAATTTGATCTAAAATATCTACAAGCTCTGGATGCTTTTCCTTTTCGATAGTCAACTGTAATTTTCCAGAAACATCTCTTAAAACGATAAAGCACATAGCTTTTTTATTACGAATATTTTCTACAAAGCCTGCAATCTTGTTAACTTGTCCAAGCTTTATATCCTTTAACATAACTCTTTTCATTTTATTTTACCTCTTTTTCTTTACATTTTGCACAAGCAGAGTTGTTGTTGATTTTATTTAAAACATAAGGATAAATTTCAAATAAAGAAATGGTTTCCTGTACATCTGTTGTGTTATCCTTGATATTGATTTTATTTTCCTTAAGTTCATTATCGCCTAGGATACAAGTAAACATTGCCCTATTTGTATCTGCTGCCTTAAACTGAGCCTTAAGCCCTCTTCCTAAATGATCCATATCACAATATAGACCTCCTAAACGGCAAACCTGCATTTCTCTTAATGCAGCCTGTTTTGCAGCCTCACCTAAAGCGATGAAATAGACATGAACAAAATCTGGTGTTGCTAATTTTTTACCAGCATACTCACAGGCAAGGAGTAATCTTTCCATACCAAAGGCCATTCCAACTCCTGGGATTTCTGGACCGCCTAAATCCTTAACCAAGGCGTCATATCTTCCCCCTGCACCAATAACGTTTTGAGCACCAAACTCAGGAATATCCACCTCAAGCTCAAATACAGTATGAGAATAATAATCTAGACCGCGTACTAAGGAAGGGTCAACCTCATAGGCAATATTCATATCCTTTAAAGATGTTAAAACCTGATTGAAGTGTTCTTTAGAGCCTTCCGTTAGATACTCATTAATCTTAGGAGCATTCTTAAAGAATTCTTTATCTCTATCTACCTTACAATCTAAGATACGTAGAGGATTTTTTTCTAGTCTATTTAAGCAATCACTACATAGCTCGTCCGTATGATTTTTAAAGTACTCAACGAGTACCTTTTTATAGGCTTGTCTTGATTCTTGATCTCCTAATGTATTTAACTTCACCTTAACATTGGTAAGTCCTAAAGCCTTAATCAAGGTAGCCCCTAAGGCAATAACCTCGGCATCAATTGTCGGAGAGTTGGAGCCTAGTGCTTCTACTCCAAACTGACTAAACTGTCTGGTTCTTCCCTTTTGTGGACGCTCATAACGAAACATCGGTCCCATATAGAATAGTTTTTCTATAGGATTTTGTGCATATAGTTTATTTTCAATATACGCTCTAACTGTACCTGCAGTTCCTTCTGGTCTTAATGTAATTAAACGATCGGAACGATCCTTAAAATCATAGGTTTCCTTTGTCACCATGTCTGAGGTATCATTGGCATCTCTATGGAAGGTTTGACTTGCCTCAAATATAGGTGTTCTTATTTCTCTATAATTGAAGATTTGACAAATCTTTCTTATAGTAGATTCTAGCTTTGTCCAAGATTTGACCTCTTCAGGCAAAACATCATATGTCCCTTTTGGTTTACTGATCATACTTCCTACTTCCTTTCTTCATACTCATAGCGATACATACTATAATACATCGCTATACATTCATTATTTTTAATTTTGGCTAAAGACTGATACTCATAGTGATAGCCACATTGTAAAATCACTTGCTTGGAGGATTGATTGGCAAGAGTATGGCCGACTAAAATTTTGTCTAATCTAAGTAGCTGAAAGCCAATCCTTGTCATTTCCTTTAGGCACATAGTCATTATCCCCTGGTTCCAATAGTCCCGGTGTAATATATAGCCTATCTCTGCTGTATTGATGCTGTCATAGTAGGTATGAAAATCAATCATACCTATCATTTTACCACAAGCATTTTTATCTATAATTGCATAGCCTGCTGGCAGACCTGATAAGGGGCGCTTTAAAAAAACCTCTTCAATACACCAAAGTGCTTCCTTTGGTCTTTGAAAAGGACCCCAATTTAAATGCTTACAGGTTTCCTCATCTTTACCGATTTCGAAATAATCCAAAAAATCTTCTTTTACAATACTTCTAAGCTCATATCGCCCTAAATTTACTACTGGTAATTCTGTTTCTATAGCTCATCACCCTTTTTTCTATTAAAAAAACGTCCTTAAAAAAATATTAAGGACGAATTAAGCCGCGGTGCCACCTTACTTCTAGTATCATACTAGCACTTCTTAGTCCGTTAACGCCTGGTACGTCTTGTTTTAAAAGCTCTCCAAAGTGTCTTTCCTTATTTTTCATTATAGATGCTTCCACCAACCATCCTCGCTAGTATAAGTTTAAATAAGTACTCCTCTTCTTCTTCAATTTATCATACGCTATCATTTTAGCATTTATACATCATTTTTTCAAGAAAAATTTATTTAAGATGATGCAGTTTTTCTCTTTAAAAATCAAAAATAAGGAGAATGAGAGGATTTGAATGGACCATAGATAAAATTTTAATTTTTTTTATTCTTTGTTTTTTGAATATTTTTCCATTTTTTTCTAAAAAATTAAGACGTTATGTACTCGTTGGAATAGATAGCTTAAAGGTATGATTTGTTTCTAAAATGAAAAAATGGGTGCTTTTACCCTATTTGAAAGTTTAAAAAATCTTTGCTATGAGAGTTGTGGAAATAAGTCTGCTTATAGTGCCTTTAATCCTACCATTAGCAATTATAAGTATACTATTAAACACAAATAGTAGTTGCTTTGGGAGACCCGTTAGGAGTTTGTATAAAACTCCAACTCGTTAATAGTTCCTTGTAAGCGAAAAGGGTAGGCGGCAACCTACCCTTTTCTTTAACCCATTATACTCGTTGATGCTTATAGTATAAACTAAAGCTAAATATTTACAAGTCCTTTTTAATGCATTTCATCAGTTTATCACTCTTGAAAGTAAAATGTTAGAATAATCCTTATCTACGGTAAAGCCTGTATCCTTTCGAAGTCTTAAATCCTGAGCGATAAGGTCTCTTAATACTAGATTTGTATCTGTATAGGTAGCTGTTCGATAGCCTGCAAAATAAGACCCAAAATATACATAATCTATGATAGCAAGGGTATAGGTTTGATCAGTTGCTATGGAAGCACCATATTCCTTTGTATAAACAATCTCTTTTTCCCTGTTAGCATCATAGAACCTCTTTAAATCTATACCACTAATCTCACATAAAATGATGTGATTATCAAATGGATTTAAAGCATAAAGCACATTAAAATCAAAATTTCCTGTTGGAACATTATTTCTAAAGGCACCTGTATTACAAATAGAGGCTGTTGCCCCTGTGGCAGCCATCATTACATTAGAAATATAAGCCTGGAAATTCTGGTCATAGCGCTGGATATATTGGAGATTTTTACAATAGACCTCCTCTAAAATATCTTTAGACGCAGTATAGTGATTATCAATAATTTTCTGTACCTCTTCATCGATACCATCCGCCTTAGAAACATTAATATGAGTAGCTTTTGCAGAAGTGACTTTTTTCTTAGTCACATCATATGTTAAATCGATTCTGCCAAAATCAGTAAGCTTGCCAGAGGACTGAATTACAGGTAAAGCTATACCATTTTTTCTTTGAAATAATGCATCCTGTTTTGTATGGGTATGCCCATTAATTACCGCATCTACTAAATAGGAATCATTATACTTTAAATTGGCTAAAAGCTCATTAGCTTCATAATCCTTACAAGAGGAGGATTCTCCATCATGAATATTGACAATAAGGATGTCAGCCCCCTGATCCTTAAGCGTTTTTCCTAAAGTCTCTACACTTTCAGCAATCTCCTTAGGTCTTCCTTTAAAGGTATATCCTTCTGTCATATTCGCATTGATGGAGGAATATACATTTCCAATATAGCTTAGAATGCCTACCTTTACATCATCCTTTTCAAGTAATAGTGAGGAAGTCACCTGATTTCCTTTAGTTACAAGCTGATTTTCATAATAAATATTAGAATTGACAAGGGGGAAGCTTGCTTCTCCATTAGAGGTATCTCCATCAAAATAACTCAAAAACTGATTAAATCCCCAATCAAACTCATGATTTCCAACACCCATCATGTCAAAGTTCATTTGACTCATCGCATCTATGACAACTTTCCCATAGCCTACTCTTGCAATGGCCGTTTCTTGCAGCATATCTCCATTACCAATTAAAACGGTATTATCTTCCTTTGTCTCACCACGGATTTGTTGAATTAAGTGATTTGCTCTTGCAAGCCCACCATAGGAGCCTTCATTTTCAATATGACCATGAATATCATTCATTTGCAATATTTCAACTTTAACATACTTGCTTACTTCTGGTTCATCTATAGGAGGAGTAGGACTTGGTGGTATGGGATCCTTTTTTTCTTCTATGCACCCAGCTAAAAGACCTATAAATAGAATACTTAATATTAAATATCTTTTTCTCATCTTATGATACGAAAGCTACATTTAGCTTTTGCTCTCCTTCCTTTAAACCTTCTTTGCTATCTCGCATAATTTCAAAAAACATAGTATCAATTTCTTCTGTTTCTCTTTTAAATTCCACATCAATGTGCAATCCTTGTAATGTCTTGTAAAGCTCTGAAACCATTCTTCTTTCGTTCAATATAACTTTAGTTGGTAAATGATTTTCTTTAAATAGCTCATCAGCAAAACCAATTAAATACTCCCCAATCTGCTTAGGCTTACATTGTATCGTATGCACAATATAAGTATCCTTCTTTGGATAATAGCCAAATAAAATGCTTTGATAATACTCCTTTGTAGGAACCTTTTCCATAGAATAATATCTTGAAATATAACAAGTATCCTCTACATAGGTAGCATCTTTGTATTCATTTATAAACTCTTGACTTGCTTTTTTAAATCTTGGCATACTTCCGATAGCAAGGTCATTTGTATATTTCACCTCATAAACATGATGGGAGGTATCAAAGGCTGCGAGAACCAAATCTGAATTTTCAAAGCATTTCATAATATCTTCAGATTCATTTTTAATCAGGCTAAGCAGATAATAAATATATGCAATTACCTGCTGCATCTTTTTGAGGGTAAGGTAAGAATAATCATGACCTTCCTTAAATGCACAAGGAATAAGATTTTTTGTACTCAAGCGTATTTTATGCTTCTTTAAATAGGCAATATCCTCTAAAGTTAGTTCTTCTTTAGAGACTAAAGAAACTGTAACCATATCTGCAAATACGCAGTTTAATATCATTCCTGTAGATGACATATAGCTATCATATAAATAATTGATTCCTGAATCCTCAAAATGAATTTGCAATCCAGAGGATTCTCCCATAAGATGATCAGAAAAAATGACAATACCCTTTGACTTTTCATCAAGCAAATAAAACAAATTCATATAATTAAATTGTTCAAAGACATGCATATTCTGTAAAAGCTTCATAGCTTTTTTAAGTTCCATATAGCACTCTTTATATGTCATTTTTCTAAATCCTCCTTTTTAAAATTTATAAACAATCACTCTTTTAATTCCATAAGTCTTATCCTTGATCAAAACCAAATCCTCATATTCTTTTGGGTAAATAGATTCTTTAGCCAGTTCAAAGACTATTTTCCCCTGTCGAGAAAGATGAGGATAAACCTCCTTTAGAATTTCTTCTATATCGTTCATCCTATAAGGTGGATCTAAAAAGATGATGTCCCAGCTTTTCTTCGTTTCTTTTAAAAAGCTTTTGTAATCCATATTGCTAAAGCTTGCTGACTGAATGCCTAAGCTTAAACAGTTTTTCTTGCAAACCTCAATTGCCTTTGGCTCAATATCATTAAGATCTATGGAAGCTATCCCTCTGGAATAAGCTTCTATCGCCATAGCACCACTTCCAGCAAATAAATCTAAAGCACTACCACCATCAAAGTAAGGACCTATCATATTAAAGATAGCTCCTCGTACCTTATCTTGTGTTTCTCTTGTAGTAGGAAGATTTGTCATTTCAATATTTCGATGTCTAAGCTTTCCTGCAACAATTCGCATAGTTTAGCACACCTCCTAATCTCTTGGCAAGGATTTTACCTGTTGATAGGTAAGACGTTTTCCCAAATATTTCTTATTTTTAATATCCTTTAAGAAGCGCAATGCTTGAGAATTTATTTCTAAATATGTGGAATCCTTTTTTATGATAATCTTGCCAAAATGCTCTCTATGAATGGCTATCTCATCATGTAAAAAATTAACAAGCTGATTTGGACGAATTTTATCGTTAGAGCCGACATTAATGCATATACATGCCCAAGTACACATAGGCTTCTTTTCTTTTGCCTTTTGTTTAGGATGCACAGTATCTATGGAAGGATAATTACGTCCTGTATTTTCATTTAATAATTCTAATAACCGAATAATGATTGGAGTTGGATCTGTTGTTTTTCGAGCCAAATCCTTTAAAAGATTATCATATATATGATTTTGACTTGCTGCATCTAGACCAGTAAAAATTTTATCCGTCAAGACCTTTTGGGTTTTAGTAGCAATTTGCTTTGGCGTTGGAATTTCCATAACATCCATTTTAGATTTTGTAAAAGTCTCTATTTCATGAACCCTTGTAGCTTGACGAGTAGTTGCAAGTGTAATAGCAAGACCCGTTTTACCTGCACGACCTGTTCTTCCGATACGATGTACATAGATTTCGTTTTCTAATGGCAAGTCATAATTGACAATTGCTTCTACGTCTTCTACATCTATTCCACGAGCTGCAACATCTGTAGCAATCATAATTTCTACAGATCCTAAGCGGAAGGATTGCATAACACGATCTCTACTCAACTGCTTTAAATCTCCATGTAACCCGTCTGCCTTAAAGTGATGCTCCTGCAAAAATAAAACCAGTTCATCTACCATAGCCTTTGTATTGGCAAAAATCATAACTGACTTTAGTTGATAATAATCTAATAGACGGACTAACAAATCCTTTTTTTGTTCCTTTTTAACATAGTAAAGAACTTCTTTGATCTTATCTACTGTAAGAGTCTTCTGTTCAATTTTAACTAAAACAGGAGACTGCATATATTTTTTACTTGTTTGCTTTACCCAAGAAGGCAGTGTTGCAGAAAAAAGAGAGGTTTGTCTTACAGCAGGAACCTCTTTGAGAATAGTCTCCATATCCTCTTCAAAGCCCATCTTAAGCATCTCATCTGCCTCATCTAGGACAAGATAACTCACTTCCTTAAAGCTTAAGGTTCCACGGTGTAAATGATCTATAATTCTTCCTGGAGTTCCTATAATGATTTGAGGCTTTTTTGCAATCGCCTTAAACTGTTTTTCATAGGATTCGCCACCATAGATTGTGGTTGCTTTTACATTTGTGTATTTTGCAAGCTTTTCCACTTCCTTACAAACCTGTAAAGATAATTCTCTTGTAGGACACATAATTAATGCTTGTACCGCTTTTCTTCTTTTATCAATTCTTTCTAATAAAGGAATTGCGTATGCAAAAGTCTTTCCTGTTCCTGTTTGAGCTTGACCGATGACATCCTTGCCTTCAAGTAAATGTGGAATAGCTTCCTTTTGAATTGGGGTCGGTTGTTCTATATTGTTTTCTTTTAATGCAGACAAAATTGCTGCATCTATATTCATATCAAAAAAATCATTCATAAATTTATACTCCATAATCATTTTATTATAACAAAAATTATGACAAAATACAAGAAAAAGGTGGCTAATCAAAGCCACCTTGAATATGTTTTATTTGCGCTAGGAAGGTCGAGAAGACTAATATCTTCTACGTTTGAATCCTCTCTTAGTAACATTTAGGGTTCTAGTTCGCTATGGATAAGAACGCATCACCTGTTTCCTCTCGGATTCGCTTTCTAATTGTTTGAGCTTCGCGGCCATCTTCCTAGCAATTTAAATATACCATAAAACAATTAAAATGTAAATAAAACTAAAGAAAAGACTATACATTTTTTTAATCTGTATAGTCCGTTTTTGGAAAGATATACCAATACTTTCATAATGCATAGATTTCCATATTTTTTTATCCAGTTTTTGTCAATTTTTGTATCCAAATTTTTACATCACATAGGAAAAAATGAGAGTGAGGATAGCACAAAGAAATAATAATACTCCTACACCTATCATCATCGTATCTCCTTTATTTTCACCAGACATACTTTTTTTAGATAAAATACTAAGCATAATAGCAATTACTCCTACGAAAAACAAAATTATCGGAAGAGCAAAATGCTTTGAAAAGTAAGATTTTTCTGGTTGACCTACTTCCATAAAATAAAGTATTGTGCAAGTAACTACAAATATAAATGCAATCACTATAATAATTCGAAATGCTAATAGCATTCTATTGTTCTTTTTCTGCATAATGCCACCTCAACATTCATTACTATTTATATCATACTTCTACTGTAATTTCAAGAAATCTAAAATAACAGCAAATACTTTTTCATCAAGTTCACCCATTTTATGATAATCTAAATTCTTTCTATACTCTAGCTTATCCTCTTCATTGGGCATTGTTTTTAATTTCGCAAAGGCTTCCTGTGTGTAAGCAAGTGCCTCTATTGTATAGTCTGGATTATGCTTCTTTCCATCTACAATATAATAGGTAACATTAGGATTATGAATCTTCTTTTGAAGAAGTCCTGTGGCAGTAAGATAAGGTACCATTGGATCATCCTTAGAATGAAGGATAAGAGTAGGAACGGATGTATTCTTTAAGGTTTTTTTAGCATGAGCAAAGCTATACTTCCCACAATGCATTCGATCAAGTAAAACTAAAAAGGGAATGGTTGGATAGAGAAGCTTAGGTAATTGATGCTTTAAAATTTTAGCTACACTAAGAAATGGAGACATTGCTACTATTGCAGTAATATCCTTGTGATACTTAGCTATATTTGCAGCTGCAAATCCACCCCATGAGTGTCCCATAACATATATCTTTTCATTAGGATAGGTAACTCTAATATAGCAAATAGCTTTATCTAGTGTTAAAAGACTGTTTCCAAGTCCCTTTATATTTTTTCCATCTGAAGATTCTGTACCATAAGCATCTATTCCAAGAACCTTATATCCATTTCTTGCAAGAAGCTCCATCTCCTGAAAATAAGCCTTATGTGAGCCCCACATTCCATGAGAAAACACCAAAATTCCTTTATATTGATCTATAGGATAGGAATAAAGCTTACCTCTTAGCTTTCCCTTCTTTGTAGGTATCTCTACATTTTCTTCTAAAATATTAGAATAATCCTTAGGACTATAATATGCTACAATCCCATCTGGATCCCAACGTTTTCCAAAAATGCGATGATGGATAAAAATGGCAAGGTTAAATAAAATAACAATTGCTCCTACTATAATACCCGTTGTAATATATATTGCTAGCATAATACTCCCCTATTGATTTAATTCATATATTTTTAGAAGTCCTTCTAAAGTAAGGCTTTCTAGCAAGGTAATATCATTTTTGCATAAAGGCACAATCAAGCTAGATAGCCCTCCTGTAGCAAATACCTTAGCATCCTTACAGCCCACTTCTTCCTTAATTCGCTCTATCATGCCATCTACTTGAGCAGCACCGCCATAGATGACACCTGATTGTATACAGCCTACTGTTGACGTTCCAATTACCTTTTTTGGACAAACAAGCTCTACACTAGGCAGTAAGGCTGCATTATTCACTAAAGCCTTCATAGATACACTAACGCCTGGTGCTATACTGACACCATAAAACACTTGATTTTTAGTATAAATATATTTTGTAGCTGTTCCTAAATCCACAATGATTGCCTCTTCTGCAAGTCCTTTTATTCCAGCAACATCACAGATAATATCAGCCCCTACTGTCTTAGGATCATCTACCTTCAAGGAAACTCCTGTTTTTACACCAGGACCCAAAATAATAGGCTGTTTCTTATTATATTTCACTAAAGCCTTCTTTAGTGCACTTGTAATTACAGGCACTACAGAAGAAATAATACAATCCTCTATCGTATATTGTTCTAAAATAGGTTTTATCATCACGTAATACTCATCTGCAGTACGATTTAATGAGGTCTTAAGACGATAAGTATCTATAATCTTAGATTGTTCAGCAAACCCTAATACAATATTTGTATTCCCTATATCTACTAATAATAACATAGCATAAACCATAAAAAAGGAGGTGCCTCCTCCTTTTCCCTTTCTTTTATTCTTCGCTCTCTATAGCTGTTTTTGTTTCTATAGCTTCACTGATTTCCTCAGCAGAATAGATAGCTCCAGCATTGAAATTAGCTCCGATGTTATAATTTCTTGAAATGATTCTCACAAGATAAACTATAGATGGAGAAAGTATAGAATTTACAGCAAACTCAATTAAGAAGTTTGTTCCTATCATTGTTAAAAATAAGAATCCAAGTGTGTTAGAGCCTCCTGCCCATTCCTGTAATGTCTTCCAAAAGAATGCCATACATCCTAGAGCAAATAGTCCTGTATTCACAATTGGTGCAGCAATTGCAGCTAAAACTACTGCTACTGTTAGGTTCTTTTTATAAAGTCCCTTAAAAATAAATCCTGATGCAATTCCAGCAGCTCCTGTTTTAATTAAACAAATTAAGACTGTTAGGAACGGATTTATTGCTAAAAAGCTTCCTGTAGATGGAGCTGTTAAAATAATCGCTCCCATCAATGCACCTAATCCTGCTCCTGCCCAAGGTCCATATAAAATGGCTCCTATTACAAGAGGAATTAAAGCAAGCGTAATGCTGACTGGTCCGAAGGTAATGTAGTTTGCAATCACCTGAAGCACAACTGTAATTGCTGCAAGGCTAGCAATACCAACCATTCGTTGAATTTTTCTACTGTTTTTCATATAAAGTTTTCCTTTCTTTTTAGGCCTCTTTATGAGGTCCCATAAGCATTTCTATTATACTTCTTTTATTTCATACTTTCAAGTGGAAAGAGCTTTTAAACTCTCCGAAAGAAAAAGGAATTTGCATAACAAATTCCTTTTTCTTAATCATTTATACTTAACTGAAACGGTTTAATGAATATGAATAGTATCCTCTACTTCGTCATCATTCATTGGAATAATTAGCTCCTCATCAGCTGGAGCCTCAATCCCTTCTTCTAAAGAGGATTGTTCCTGTTTCTTTTCTTCACGTTCCTTAGCAATTGCCTTACGATAACGGTTATATCCAATTCCACCCTCAGCAATTAAGAATACAGAACAGCATAATGCTAATACTGCTATAATCCATGCAATAGTTCTACCCTTAAACGCTACTGCACAAATCACACATGTAAGTGTAAGGATTCCAATATGTATCCAAAACTCAAGCTTCTTTGTTTCTTCTTTGCATAAAACCGTACATACAAAGTAGGAAACGACACGTGTATAGAAAAATAGAGCAATCGCAAATCTATAATTCTGATATACAAAATCTGCAAACTGGGAATCCTCATTGCTGATTTTAGCAATGGCTGCAAAAATCATTCCAGCTGCAAGTCCAATGTGAACGGCTATTTCAATAATACAGGTTAAGCGTCCCTTTCCTGTTTTAAGAGTACGCATTAGGGGAATAGCACGAATGATTGCAAAAACTCCTGCAACCAAGCCTGTAAACATAAGTACAATGAATGTAGCAAATTTTTCTCCTGTATTGACATCTATAATCAACCAAACTCCTAAAGTAATTAATAATGCAGCAGCAAGTATTTTTATCCAAAAGGAATAGGTTTTAAACGGATTTTTCATTTATAAGCCTCCTAAATCAATCTATTCATAATTATACACTACTATTCTTTCATAAACAAGATAAATCCACTTCACAAGTTCATTTTTTTATGCTATAATAATTTATATTTTATACGAAAAGGAGCTGAATTTTATGAATTTTATATTTATTTCGCCAGCATTTCCTACAAATTATTATAATTTTTGTGACCGTTTAAAAAGAAATGGCGTTAATGTATTAGGAATAGGCGACACTCCGTATAATGAATTAAAACAATGCGTAAAGGATTCTGTTACAGAATATTACAAAGTTAATTCTTTAGAGTCCTATGATGAGGTATATCGTGCAGTGGCCTTCTTTGCCTTTAAGTATGGAAAAATTGATTATTTGGAATCAAATAATGAATATTGGCTACGCCAGGATGCAAGGCTTAGAACCGACTTCAATATCAATGGAGCTAAAATGGATGATGTCATTGCCTTTACTTCTAAATCCTTGATGAAGGATTACTATATACAAGCTGGAATTCCTGTTGCTCGCTATGTATTTTGTAAATCCTTTGAAGAGGATTTGAAGTTTATTGAAATGGTAGGATATCCTGTGGTGGTGAAGCCCAATGTAGGTGTTGGTGCAGCTGCAACATATAAAATAAAAAATGAAGAGGATTTGAAGAACTTTTATAAGGGTGGTTTCCAAGTACCTTACATTATGGAAGAATTTATAGAAGGAAATATAACTTCTTTAGATGGAATATGCGATTCTAATAGTAATATTGTTTTTTGTGACAATGAGGTTTTTCCTCCTTCTATCATGGATATTGTCAATGAAAATTTAGAGGTTACCTATTATGTGAACAAGGAAATTCCAAAGGACATCTATGAGGCAGGGTCTAAGGTTTTAAAGGCCTTCCATATTCATTCAAGATATTTCCACTTAGAATTCTTCAGGCTAAGTAAGGCAAAAAAAGGCTTAGGTAAAGTTGGAGATATCGTAGCCTTAGAAGTAAATATGAGACCACCTGGGGGACCAGCTCCAGATTTGATTAACTTTGGTCAATCCGTAGATACCTATCAAATCTATGCAGATATTATTTGTTATGATGAAATTAAAAATGTGGTTCTAGATTATCCAAAGTACTACTGCTGCTTTGTAGGAAGACGTGATCGCCTAAATTATAAATACACCTATGAGGAAATAAAAAAATTGTATCCTACACAGGTTATGATGCATGAACGTATGAGCAAGGTTTTGGCTGTAGCTATGGGTGATGAATTCTTTGCAGCAAAATTTGAGGAATTTGAGGATACTAAAAAATTTATGGAAATTGTTTTAGAAAAGGTTTAGGAGTTAGAATATCTAACTCCTTTTTTTAAGAAGCAAAAAAACCGCTCTTAAGCGGTATTTTTCATTGTTTTTAAGATGTCTTTTTGGTTTAGAAAATACCTATTGCAGCACAAATCATTATAATTGCAAACAAGCTAAATGTTGATAATGCACTTGTCCAAACCACAATCTGACCTGCAAGCTCCTCATCTTGTCCCATTTGAGCTGCCATAGGAACACTAGAAACAGCTATAGGTGTTGCAAATAAGGAGATTAAAATTGCAAACTGGGTAGAACCCTTAAAGCCAAGAAAATAGGCTATCACAAGGAAAATAGCTGGAGTTATAACTAGACGCAATGTCACTGAAAGTGTCAACTGCTTCCACAATTCCTTAACAGCCTTAAACTCGAATCTTCCTCCTAAAACTATTAAAGCTAGTGGAGTCGCCATTTTTCCTAAACTACTAATTGTGCTTGGGATAAAGGCCATATAGTCATTTAAAAATTGTTCTACATCTCCTCCTGCTGCATGAATACCCATATTAATACCACATACAACCAATCCAGCAGCTACACCAAGAATTAGCGGATTCGTAATTATCTTATATAATATATCCTTTACAGATATTTTAGTGTTTTCATCATGATCATAAATACTTAGGGCAATAACTGCCAGCATATTAAATAAAGGAACACTTACAGCTGCTACAACAGAAGCCTCTGCTCCTGCTTCTGCACCACCTAGCATTGTGGCAAGGGGAATTCCTATAATCGCATAGTTTGATCGAAAGCTAGCTTGTAAAATGACTCCCTTTTGTTTTCTATCAGGAATAAAAAGTACAATTATAAATCCTATCAAAAATAATACTAATATTGCCGCAGCAGAAAATCCTACAAATGCCCAATTAATTTCTGATAAATCTGCCAGATACAAATTGCTGAATAATAAGATAGGAATCAATATTTTAAATACAAGCTTATTCGCTTCTGCTAAAAAGCCTTCCTTAAAGAAATGAATTCTCTTTAATATATAGCCTAATAAAATAGGTAAGATAATTGGTAAAATTGCATTCAGTGTAAATAGTAAATTTCTCATTGGTTATCCTCCTCTTCAATAATTATATTTTTTCCGATAAGACCATTATAAGTGACATGCTTTGTATATATTTTTCCGACATTTAAGCAATATAATCCTGCATTTTTCAGTCTGAAGTTATGTTCTATCATCACAGGATATCCTTCTTCACAATCAGGATTATAATGAAATTCAATGTTTTCTAATTCTATTCCTTTAATTGGAGATTCAGGCAAGCCCAAAAATACTCCAGCGGCATAGCCTACATTTTTACATATCATATTGGAAAATCTAAAATGTCCTAATATTGGAGTCAGTTCAGTTATTTTTTGAGGCTTTTTAGACCAAACATATTCTTCATGTCCACCTAGAGAGCCCATATTATAAAACATATTAATTACAAATGGAGTTTTTACTCCATCCATTAAAATATTATTAAAAACAATATGATCTATAGCACCAACTCTACCTCTTCCACGTCTTGTTTTAATTCTTAAGCCTCTATCTGTATTTTTAAAGATACATTGCTCTACAGTTATGTGATCTATACCTCCAGAGGATTCACTTCCAAAAACTACTCCTCCATGTCCAGATGCCATATAATTATTTCTAATCGTGATATTAGAAGATGGCTGCTTATATTTCTTAGCAAGCTCATAGGTTCCCGATTTAATTGCAATGCAATCATCCCCAACACTAAAATAGCAGCCAGCAATCAAGCAATCCTCACAACAATCTGGATCTAGTCCATCAGTCGTTGGCATAGAAACAGGATTTTCTATTCGCATATTCAAAAATTTCAAATGCCTTGAAAAAAATGGATGAACATTCCAAGCAGGGGTATCGTGAATATGAATTCCAATGACCTCAAGATTCAGGCAATCCTTAAAATACATTCCAAAGCCTCGCCAAGCTATTTTCTTTTCTCTATGATTATGATACCAATCTCCCAAGGATGCCTGTTCATCAATTTCACCTTGACCTGCAATAGAAAGATTAACACAACTCATAGCTGTAATACTAGATGCAAAGCCTGCAACCATGCTTCCTTCCCAGGTTCCAAAAGAAAAACCATTTTCCTCCTCTGGCAATATTGGATATTCCATTCTATCATATTTGCTGATGATTTTAGCACCTTCTTCAAGGTAAAGAAGCATATCTGATTTTAAGAATAAACAACTAATCAAATATGTGCCTTTAGGAATATAAACACAACCATTCTTAGGACAGCAAGCAATAGCTGCCTGGATTTTTACTGTGTCATCTGCGATACCATCACCAATAGCATTAAACTCTTTTATGTTTAGACATAAGCTCTCTTCTTTAGTAGTTACCTTTACTCTTTCATCACATACAGAAATTGTATAAGTCGTATTGGGTTCTAAGTCATAAATGGTAAAAACATTTATTTTTTCTTTTTTTAAAAAAAGAGAGTTCACATATATCTCAAATTCTTCTAAAGCATAATATGGCTCACTATTATTCAATTCTAAAGTTATGGTTCTAGAAGTGGTCGATAATACTTTCATTTGTGCTATACCTCTATAGTAGTATATCACAAATTGAATGATTTAAAAAGAGATTGAAATAAATAGTTCAATAAAAAAAGGACACTTTGAAAGTATCCTCCTCTTAATTTGTTGCAATGGTTTTATATGCTTCTACGCCAGTAGCTAAAATATCCATATCAAAATCAAAAGTATCGGTATGGAGTAAATGCTTATCTCCTGAACCTAACAGCATAAACATACTTTTATATTTTCTTGTGTAACAGCCAAAATCCTCTGCTTGCATAAATGGACTTACTAAAAGTTCAACCTGTAACAAATCTTTATATTTAGAAATTAAAGAAAAATCATTCATAACACTTTTATATAAATCATCTATAGTGATTTGAATACGAATATTTGTTTCCTTTTCGTATTTTTGTTTTAGTTTATAAAGAATCTCCTTCATTTCTAAAAATACATTATCCTCAAAATTTCTAATGGTTGCCTCTAGCTTTGCATAATCACTGACGATATTCCTTGCAGAACCTGAATGCATTGTACCAAAGGATAGTAAATGTTTTCCTTTAATCTTATCAAATTCTTGATAACACTCCAATAAAAAGGAACTAGCAATTTTTAAGGCATCAATTCCTTTGCTACGATTTGCAGCATGAACACCTTTTCCTAAAAACTCTATATTCAGTTCACTTGATGAGGCAAGTAAACCACCTGTCATAGTAAATAATTGATTCTTCTTCAACTGTGGCCATATATGAATTCCATAGATTTCCTCAACCTGAAGCTGATCTAAAATCCCACTATTTAGGATATCCAGTGCTCCTGCATGTTCTTCCTCAGAAGGCTGAAACAAGCATACAACATTGTATTTTAACTCTGGCATATGCTGATCTGCCCATAATGCAAATTCTAAAAGCATAGCCATATGTCCATCATGTCCACAAGCATGCATATACCCAGGATGAATAGATGAAAAAGGCAAATCTGTCTTTTCAGTTATCTTCAATCCATCCATATCTGCACGAAAGCATATTGTCTTATCTCTATGTGCATTAAAGTAAGCAACAAGTCCAGTTGGAGTAGGTTCATAGATTTTGCAGGAGAGACTCCTTAGCTGATTTAATATATATTCTTTTGTTTTAAGTTCACACTTTCCAATTTCTGGAATAGTATGTAAATTCATTCTAAATTCTTTTACACTCATAATTTTTTAAGCAATTAAATTTTTATATAAGGATTTTAAAGTTCCTTCATAATCCTTTTGAGAAACACCAATGATGATATTCAATTCAGATGGCCCTTGAGCCAAAAGCTTAACACTGATATTCTCTTTTCCTAATGTTTCAAAAATAGATCCACAGATACCACTTCTTCTAGCCATATTTCTTCCAACTACTGCAACTAAAGCAATGTCAGAATCAAGGCTAACCTCAGCACCAAGCTCAGCTTTCAAATCCGTAATAATTTCATACTGACATTTTTCGATATTTGTGGCAGAAACTATAACAGAAAATGTATCTATACCAGAAGGTATATGATCTACAGATACATGATATTTTTCAAAAATAGTCAAAGCCTTTCTTAAAAAACCAACCTCATTAGACATATGGTCTTTGGTTATGTTAAAGGATACAAACTCCTTCTTCCCTGCAAGACCAGTAATAATTTCTGATGTATCATCACAAACATTCTTAATAAGAGTTCCTGGATTATCAGGATCATTTGTATTTTTAAGATTAATTGGAATATTTAAGCTTTGTACAGGAAAGACTGTTTCTTCATGTAAAACATTTGCTCCCATATAGGAAAGCTCCCTTAACTCCTCATAGGTAATTTCTTTGATTGCCTTTGGATGGTCAATGATTCTTGGGTCTGCTGCCAAAATTCCTGGAACATCCGTCCAATTCTCATATAAAGAAACATTTAAGCATTTAGCCAAAATAGAACCTGTAACATCAGATCCTCCTCTGCTTAAAAGCTTAATACTTCCATTAGGATAAGCTCCATAAAACCCTGGAACCACTAATATTCCATATTCAGAAAAAGCCAATCTAACTTTTTTTTCTGTTAAATTATAGTCTATTTTTCCATCATAATTAAAACAAATTAAGTCCTTTGCATCAACAAACTGATAGCCTAAATAGCTACTCATAAGCTTAGCTGTCAAATACTCACCACGTGAAACTAAATAATCCTCAGATATGGTCTTATTTAATTCCTTTTTTAAGGATTCTAAATCCTCTTCAATAGCATGATGCAATCCTAATTCTTCTTTAATTGTTAGAAAACGTGTCTTTAACATTTCCCAAATATCTTCGTATGGCACACCATATTTTAAATGTGCATGAAGGATATAGAGTAAATCTGTAATCTTTGTATCAGATGAATCTCTTTTACCTAATGCTGATACTACAACAATTTTTCTTTTTGCATCAGATTCTACAATTTTTTTTACTTTAGCAAACTGGGTAGCACATGATAATGATGAACCCCCAAATTTAGTCACTACTAACATATACTCCCTCCTAAATTTCAAGCCCTATAAGCTTCATCATAATTTGGACAGCATTTGTGGCTGCACCTTTTCTTATCTGATCTCCAGAACACCATAGGCTTATTCCATTTTCATGGATTAAACTCTTTCTAATTCTTCCTACATAAACCAAATCCTGATTGGAAGTAACAATAGGCATCGGATATACATTTTCCATAGGACCGTCATATAATCTACAGCCCTTTTCCTTGGAAATTGCTTCTTTTACCACATTTAAATCTAAATGCTTTTCTGTCACTAAATCAATAGATATGGAGTGAGATCTTACAACAGGAACACGTACACAGGTACAGGATACCTTTAACGTAGGATGATGTAGGATTTTTCTTCCTTCATTTTGCATCTTCATTTCCTCAGTTGTATAGCCATTCTCTAAGAATGATCCAATATGCGGAATCACATTTTCTACAATTTGGTGCTGAAAAACGAAAGGCTCAATGGATTCATTTTTGCAAATAGCTTCCATCTGATTTCTTAATTCTATTGGACCTTGAGCACCTGCACCACTTGTCGCCTGATAAGTAGATACCACCATAGATTCTATTAAAGATAGTTTATGAATCGCCTGGATTGCCATAAGTGCAATGATGGTGGAGCAGTTCGGATTTGCAATGATTCCTTGATTAGAAAAAACATCCTCACCATTAATTTCAGGTACCACTAAAGGTACAGTATCCTTCATTCGAAAGGCACTGGAATTATCAATAAAGATAGCACCTGATTGGACAATATCCTCACTAAAGGCTTTGGCTATCTCATTAGATGCAGCACCTAACACAAAGTCTAATCCTTTAAAGGATGTCTTGGTTGCCTCCTCTATACTATAGTTTTCCCCTTTAAACTCTATCGTTTTTCCAACGCTACGCTTACTTGCAAGAAGCCTTAGCTCAGCTAAAGGAAAATCATATTCTTCTAAGATTTTAAGCATTTCTCTACCTACAGCACCTGTAGCACCTAAAATGCCTACTCTATATTTTTTCATCTTTACTACTCCTTCATTTTATCAAAATACAACCGCTAAAAACTAGCCGTCCAGTATTATTTAATGCAGTACTTTTATTTTTGTATATTACAAAGACCTCAGGCTTTCAATTAAAGCTGTTTTTGTTATAGTCTTTTCATCCTTAACCTTTAAAAATTTTGCTGGAACTCCTCCAACTACTGTATTGGGAGCAACATCTGCTATGACTACAGATCCAGCAGCTACAACAGCGCCTTTACCTACTCTTACGCCCTCAATGACTACTGCATTCGCACCAATGAGTACATCATCCTCTACAACTACAGGCTGACTGGAAAGAGGCTCAACAACACCTGCCAAAACAGCTCCTGCCCCTATATGACAGTTTTTCCCAACAGTGGCTCTTCCTCCTAGAACAGCTCCCATATCAATCATCGTATTTTCACCAACTACAGCACCAATATTCAAAATGGCTCCCATCATAATTACAGCATGATCATGAATTTCAACCATATCTCTAATAATAGCCCCTGGTTCTATACGAGCATTACATTTTCTTATATCTAAAAGAGGAATTGCAGAATTGTGGGTATCTCCTTCAAAAACTGCATCTATAATAAATTCTTTATTCTTCTTTATAAACTCCTTAATACTACTATATTCTCCAAATAGGATGTAAAGATTAGGCATTCCAAAAAAATTTATCTCAAATTCATTAAAGTCTAGTTCTACCTTACTTTTTAAATAGCATTTTACAGGTGTTTTTTTAGGTGAGGAATGAATAAGGCTGATGATTTCTTCTGCATTCACTGTTTGGTTCCTCCAAATAAAACATCCTCCATATCATAATACCCTACAGGCTGTTCTACAAGGAAATGGGCAGCCTTAATTGCTCCAACCGCAAAAATCTTTTTGGAGTGGGCACTATGCTTTAAAGCTATGATTTCATCCTCTCCACAATATAGCACCTCGTGTTCTCCAACGATGGATCCACCTCTTATGGAATGCACCCCTATTTCATTTGGCTTACGAGGACTATATCCTAAGCGCTCATAATTGGGTATAAAGCCTGTTGCCTCTACAGCAGTATTAAGAAGCATTTTTGCGGTGCCACTTGGACTATCCACCTTATGATGATGATGTGCTTCCATAATTTCTATATCAAAGCTATCCTTTAATATTGGTGTGATTTCTTTTACAAGACGATTGAGTAAAATCACTCCTAAAGAAAAGTTTGCACTTTGCAAAACAGGAACATGCTTAGATAAATCTTTAATTTTTAAAACTTCATTTTCTGTATACCCTGTAGTTGCAAAAACGACTGGCTTCTTATACCTTTTTGCAAAATCAAAAATCATATCCAAATTTGCCGGATTAGAAAAATCAATGATGCAATCAAAATTCTTATCTGTTTCCTCTAATTTTTTATATTCACATTCTAAGCCAACAGGATAGGCAAGCTCATTTTCTAAAAGCTCACAAACAATATGTCCCATTGCGCCATAACCCACAACACATACCTTCATTACTCAATCAGCTCCTTATTCTCTTCTAAAATGCGGACCATTTTTTTAAATAGTTCATCCTCCATAGGATATAATGGCATTCTATAGTTTCCAACAGCAAAGCCCAAATAATTCATAGCTGCTTTCACAGGAATAGGATTTGTTTCAAAGAATAAAGAATTTGAAATAGGTAGAAGCCTTCCTTGAAGCTTTCCTGCTTCTTTATAATTTTCATTTAGACATAATTCACATAACCTATGAGTTTGTCTAGGACAAATATTGGCTAAAACAGAAATCACACCTGTAGCACCTATAGACATCATTGGTACTATAATATCATCGTTTCCTGATAGCATTACAAAATCTTTAGTTAAGAATCTAGAAACTCCCACAGCATAGCTTATATTTCCAGAGGCTTCCTTTATGCCACAAATATTCTTGTGCTTAGAAAGCTGTTCAACAACTGATAAGCTAATAGACATCCCAGTTCTTGAAGGTACATTATATAAAATAATAGGTACACTAGAAGCTTCAGCAATACTTTCAAAATGATGAACTAAGCCTTTTTCATTTGTTTTATTATAGTAAGGTGTAATCACAAGTAAATAATCTACTCCTAAGGTAGAAAAGAGCTTTGCTTTTTCTATAGCTTTAGCAGTATCATTTGACCCTGCCCCAACAATAATAGGCACTCTTTTATTTACTGTCTTTACACTCAGCTTGATGATTTCTACTTGTTCTTCTAAAGAAAGCGTTGTTGCCTCTGCTGTTGTTCCTAAAACAACAATACCATCTGTCTGATTTTTTAGATGATACTCTAAAAGTTCCTTCAGCTTGGAAAAATTGACTTTACCATCTTCTGAAAATGGTGTGACAAGTGCCACTAAACTTCCCTTTAACATTCTAAACACTCCTTTATCTGTCCAATATAGGAAAGGACAGCTGGTCCTTCCATTAAAACATTTTCTTTTTTCGTTACTTCTATTTTCAAATCCCCATAAGGTAATTGAACAATTACTTTATTCTTAGTCAGCTTCAATCTTGTACAGGTGACCACGCTTGCACAAGCTCCCGTTCCGCAAGCAAATGTCCAGCCTACCCCACGCTCATAGGTTTTCACTTCAATATGAGTTTCATCTATAAGATGAACAAAATTCACATTTGTCTGCTTCTTAAAAAGACGATTCTTGCATATCTTTTCAGCAGACTTTAACACTTCGGATTCTAAACTATCCACAAAAATAACCGTGTGGATTGTTCCTATGAAAAACGAATAAATCGTTAAGGTATATTTGTCAATAGTTAAAAGTCTACCAAAGGACTTGATATCATCTGAAACATGAATCATAGTATTAGAAAAGCTTGGCTTTCCCATATCTATTTTGCATAAGAAAGGATCCTCATTTGTAATTTCAATTTTCATAATACCTGCTAAGGTAAGACAATCAAATTGCTTTGTAGTCACAATTTTCTTCTCGTAGACATACCTTGCAAAGCAACGTAATCCATTTCCACACATGCTGGCTCTCGAACCATCCTGATTGTAAAATAACATTTCAAGTGGTTTTCTTTTGACAACAATTAACCCATCCGCTCCTACACCAAAACGTCTATCACAAAGCTGTTTTGCAAGCTTTGAATACTCTTTATTTTGTTCATATTCAATTATACAAAAATCATTGCCACAGCCATGCATTTTATAAAATTCCATTTAAATTTCCCTTTCTAATAATTCTGTTAAGGACTGTCTTTTTACAACAAGCTCCTCCTTACCATCCTCAATAAATACCACTGCAGGAGTTAAAGCCTTGTTGTAGTTACTGCTCATAGAATACCCATAGGCACCTGTAGAATATGTGATTAATAGATCATCCTTTTTAGCCTCTGGTAGTAAAGCATTTTCTATGATGATGTCTCCACTTTCGCAACACTTTCCAGCAATAGTCACTATTTTATTCTTAAATTCCTTTTCTTTTCCCACAATATCTGCCTTGTACAAAGCCTGATATAGGGCAGGTCTAATATTATCAGTCATACCACCATCAATAAAATAATAAAGCTTATTCGGAGTTTGCTTGATACCACCAATTGTATATAAGGTTTGACCAGCTTCTGCAACAATACTTCTTCCTGGTTCAATACATAGCTTGTGGATATGAACATTCTGATTTTTAAGCTCATCTTCCATAGTCTGGATTAAATGCTTAGCTACCTCATGATAGGGAATAGGATGATCAGCATCAGTGTAGCTTGTACCAAAGCCTCCACCTAAATTAATATCTAAAGGGTGATTAAAGCCTTTCACAATCTCTACTAATTTTTTTATCACTGCATCATAAGGTGTTAAATCAAAGATTTGTGAACCAATATGAGAATGAAATCCTTCCAAATGAATATAGTTTGACTGTTCAATTATCTTTAACATTTCTAAATATTCTTTTCCTTGATAAAGAACACCAAATTTAGAATCCACATGTGCAGTAACAATATATTTATGCGTATGAGCCTCTACACCAACATTTAATCGAATATAGATATGGACATCTTTTTTTAATTCTTCTGTAATGTGATGAAGCTGTTCTAGCTCCATAGCATTATCTATTACAATCGTTCCAACACCTTCTGTTACAGCGTAGATTAGCTCCTCTAAGCTTTTGTTATTTCCATGAAAATAAATTTTTTGCATTGGAAAGCTTACCATCTTGGCTGTATATAATTCTCCTAAGGATACCACATCCAAAGAAAGGTTATATCTCATAAGAAGTCTAAGCATTGCCTTAATATTGAAGGCCTTAGATGCATAAATAATTTCCGTTTCAAATTGACTGGAGTGAAAATCTTTTACATATTGGTTTATGTTTTCCTTTATTACATCGACATTATAAATATATAAAGGTGTTCCATATTTTTCTTTTAGCCCTTGATAGTCCATAAAGTTACCTCATCAATAAAAATAAGCGCTTATAGCGCTTAGGATTTTTTTATTCTAGCGCCTCTACATAGATATATGTAGGAGTGATATAGGTGTTCCCTATATCCCCATAGAAATTCTATGCCTAAAATTTCTATTCGGCAATGGTTACCTTTCCTCTACTTCACAGAATGCCTTCTCCATAGAATACTCATTTACATTGCTACCTCTATCATTCAAATATAACAAAATCATTATATCATATTCTTTTAAAAATGTCTATCATTTTGTTTCTAGTGTTGCAATTTTTGCATACCTTTCTAATGCTTTTATTCCATCTATTGCCTGCTTATTGTGATAAAGCTTGGCAAGCTTTAAAGGTGTAAAATGATACATATCAACTGTATTTACATTTTTCAAAGTCATAGCTTTTTCAATAAGCTTGGCATCATTTTTATATATCGCATAATGCAAAGGATATCTTCTTTCATATGTATTCATCTTATAAGTTCTTTTACGTTCTTCTATGTATTCTTTTATTTCCTTTGTTGCAATATCATATATCGTTTCAGCATTATTATTCTTAAAATCTAAAAATGCTCCGTTCTTTAATAAAAGGTCTATCATTTCTTTATTTTCATTTCGAACTGCATAAAATAAAGCTGTTTCATTCATATGGTTTTTAATATTGATAAAAACAGGATATTCTAAAATAAATTCTACCATTAATAAAGAGTCTTTCTCTGCAGCAACTAATAGTGGTGTATTTCCCATATAATTGGGTTCTTCTAGCCATCCCTCAAAGCCACCATATTTTTTTAAAAGGAGTGGAGCTTTACCTCGAACAAATGCCATACAGATTGTTTCTTCATTATGATCCTTTTCACCCATATCTAGTTTATATTTTTCTAAATAAAGATCAATCATTTTTTCTTTTCTATATCTACAGGCAAGATATAAAGGCGTGTGTCCATTTTTATTCTTTTGCATTGGATTGCCGTTTGTAGTCATTAATACGCGTAGATAATTTAATCGATTATATAAAACGGCATAATGAAAGCTAGTATTTCCTTTTTTATCTGCGATATCCACATCAATATATGCACGCAGCAAAATCTGTACTGCATCGTTATATTGAAGCTTAATTGCATAAGAAAGTAAAGACATTCCCTTTGCATCAACAATATTGACATTTCCATGTTCTAGGTAGCTATTGAGTTGCTTCCAGTTTTGATTTAAAATAGCTTGAAATGGATCTATCATCTTTTATTCACTGCATCCTTAAATACTTTTGCTGATTTAAACACAGGAGCCTTTGAGCCTTCAATAAGAATCTCTTCTCCTGTTTGAGGATTTCTGCCTGTCTTTTTTGAACGCTCATGCACCTCAAATGTACCAAAGCCAGAGATAACAGCCTTATCTCCTTTGACTAATGCTTCAGTAATCACATCAAATACTGCAGCAGTAATCTCTTCTACCTCTTTTTTCGTATAGTTTGTTTTATCTGCTATCTTTGCTATTAGTTCTGGTTTATTCATCGACAAAATCCTCCACATAATGAAACTTATATATGACAAATAATAGCATATTTTTAAAAAATTGAAAAGAGAATAATTTAGTAAAATGCTTTCAAAAAACAAAAACATGGTTACTCCTTATAAGTAACCATGTAAAGCATCTTAAATATGACGGATAATTCCACTAAATAGGTTTACTCCAGTAGAATTTGTAATGACATATCCAAAGCTTCGATCTACGATAAAATCATAATAGATTTCCTTTATCTCACTTGGAGCAGGAGATGTAGCTCCCTCTATAAAGGTCACTGCTCCACCTTCAATCCCCTTACGATTTACAACAAGCTTTGCAGATTGGCTTACACCATTACAAACGAGCTTTCCATCTGAAAGATTTGAAAAATTAGATGTTTCCGCATGGAAAATATCAGAAATACCAAGCTTTGATAAAACCTCTTCTAAATGCAAGCTGCTTTCTGCTTTAAATTCTGGAAATAATGCACGCGTAAAATAGGCTTCCAATTTTTCTTCATTGAGCTTCTCATACTCTCTTGTACAAAGAGAGGAAATTGTCTCGCTTGTAAAGATTTGATCAATTTCATATCCATCCTTTGGAAGAATAAAATGAAGCTTATATCCACTCATTGTAGAGGTATAAAACTCAGAATACTCTTCCTGTTCATAAGCCTTACCACTTATATATTTTCCCATCATCAATTTTTTATTTGTCTTACTTCCATCTTTATTGATGAAATCATAATTCTTATCTGTTAGACCAATATTTTTTCCTGTAGACTTCCATACATCCTTTAAATACAAGGTATTCATTAAAAGGAAAATTGTTTCTTTAGAAATAGAAACATCTGGATTTAAGAAACCATCAGTTTGCTTATTGATAAATTCTTTTATATAGCGATTCACATATCCCTTTTGCTTCATATCAATACTATGAGAATAACTATAATATTTTTTAGCAAGCTGATTTAATCCTGTTTCCTTAAAAGATACATTCTTATCAATCCAAATAGAATTTGTAAGCTTACATTTGGTTTTAGATGGATCCTTAAATAAACCTACACGATTGATGTCTTGATACAACATTTCATAATTTGAAGCTAAAGTGACATAGTCCATACCCATAGCATCTAAAAGCTGTTGTCTAGAGGTTCCATCACTACACTCAACTGCAAGAGCCAAGGCGCTGAAAAGAGAGACTGGGGATATGACAGTATTTCCAAATGCTCCAAGCTCTTCTACTGCTAAGGAAGCAAGTTCTCCTGAAAATAGATTCACAGAATCACAAAACTGAGTGTAGGTATCAGATGCTTTGACCTTATCACTTGGCTCTGTAACTGTCTTTAACAAATGAACTGCAGAGTTCATTTTATGATTTTCAATTTGTCTAAAGGATACAAAACCAATCGTTAGAATAAGAATCATTGAAACTATACCAGCTAAAGAAAGTGTCAATTTATTGAAAAAAGGATTTCTACCTGTTTTCTTCTGTACGCTTTTTAAATAGATTTTACCTTCTAAGGAGGAATCTACTTTTGGAACTTCCTCTTTTAATTCTTTTAACTTATCATCTAAATTCATAAGTATTTCTCCATTTCTTCTAAAATGATATTACGTGCCCTTTCTAAGCGCTTCTTTACTGCAGATAAGGAAATACCAAGAATATGAGCAATTTCATTTGTTTTTAAGGAATTATAATAATATAGTATTATAACCTCCTTATACTTTTTAGGAAGATGCTTAACAATACGTGCTAAAACATCAGTTTCTCTTTTTAAGCTTTTATCCGGATAAGCTTCTAAAATCTCTTGGGAAAGTGTTACTCGAGTATGATAGGATGCTTTCACATGATTTTTGCATGCATTAATGCACACACGAATTAACCAATATTTTTCCTGTGATTCATCAGAAAAGACAACCTTGTGATTTAAATATTTCAAAAACACATCCTGTAAAATATCTTCTGCATCTGAGGAATTCTTTGTATATCCAAAGCATATTGTAAATAGCTCTTGACTATACATTTGCCATTTTATAGAAAATTCTTGTTCATTCATACGATTCACATCCTTTTTCTCTTTCCACCTATAAAACAAAATACAATGAAATTTAGTGACATATAAAAATAAAAATCTACTAAAATCCTAAAAAAGGAAATAAGTAGATTATCTTTTATACCTCTTCTTTAGATTGTTGATTATCTTCTACTATATTTTCTTTAACCTCAATCCCTTTTTTCTTGTGAATCATATACTGAAGAATTGAACCTATAGAAACTATAAAAATTGCTGCGTTGAATATGGCCATAGAATAATTCTTTAAAAATAATCCATAAATCAACCAGCATATGGAAGAAAATGCCATAGAGGCTTTAATATAAGGAACCTTGATGTTGGGAAACAATACAACTATGGAATACTGCAAGGAAGCAATGACTGGCAAAAATCCAATTGCTATTAAAACGGGTTCATCCAACTGAAAAACAATATTAAATACAGTTCCTAAAACAGCTGCTGAAACAATGAAGATAATATTCCAAACCTTATTATTTTTATTTAATAGGATAAAAATATTCCTTATAATGCTTATACCATCCTGAATCGCTCCTGAAATTTGACCTAGAAAAATCTCCCCTATACTACTAATAGAGTGGTTTCCCGTTTGAAATAATAAAATATTCTTTTTCTTTCTACAAAATGAGCTTGTCAAAAATAAAACCATTCCAATAAAGGTTAGAATATTTCCTGCAATTTCTAGGGGTGTTAAATTAAAATCAATTAACGAAAATAAAAACATAAAAACAACCTCACTTTTTTATTATACTAGATAACTAAAGCAATGTCAAAAAAAAGAATGGGATAATGAGTATCCCTATTCTTTTATAATGCATTTCCTGCAAACTGAGTCATATATAACTCATAATATTTTCCCTTTTGTTTCATTAAGGAATCATGATTTCCGCTTTCCACTATGCGCCCTTGATCCATAACAATGATTTTATCAGCATCTAAGATAGTGGAAAGTCGATGAGCTATAATTAAGCTTGTTTTATTTTTCATCAGCTGAACCATAGCATCCTGAATAAGCTTTTCTGTTCTTGTATCTACACTTGAGGTTGCCTCATCTAAAATTAAAATTTTAGGCTTAGCAATAAAGGCTCTTGCGATACTTAATAGCTGCCTTTGACCTTGACTTAAGTTTGAGCCTCCTTCAGAAAGTATAGCATCATATTCTCCCTTCATTTGTTCAATGAAGGAATCACAATGACATTCTTTAGAAGCAGTTTGCATCTCTTCTTCAGTTGCGAATGGATTAGAATACAGCAAATTATTTCTTATCGTATCATGAAATAATATCGTATCCTGTAAAACAATTGCTGTATTTCTTCTAAGCTCTTCCTTATTTATATCTTGGATATCTACTCCATCAATAAAAATATTTCCTTCATTCACATCATAAAATCGCATTAAAAGATTAACAACGGTTGTCTTTCCACTTCCTGTATGACCTACCAAAGCAATCTTTTCTCCGCTATGAATATCTAAATTAAAATCGAATAGAACCTGTTTCCCATTGGCATAGGAAAAATTTACATGAGAAAAGGCAATATTTCCTTCTTTGTTTTCCATCGTTTCTATTCCAGAATCATTTTCTGCTGGACTATCAAATATAATAAATACTCGTTCAGCTGAGGCAATAGCCGTTTGAAGCTGACCGTATAATGAGGCAATCTCATTAAGAGGTCTAGAAAATTCCTTAGCATAGATAATGAAGGCTGAAATCACTCCAATAGAAACAATTTCTTTAGTTGCAAAGTATCCACCAAATGCTGCAATAATGACAAAGCCAATATTACTAATAGCATTCATAATTGGTCCCATAGAGCCACCGAGTATTTCTGCAACTATACCAGCTTTAGTAAGCTCTTTAGACGTGTCAGCAAATTCTTCTATAATATCTTCTGCCTTAGAATAGCTTGCAACAGTGCGGTAGCTCGTTACCATCTCTTCTACTGTTCCATTCAGCTTTCCCAAAAGAATCTGTCTACGCTTAAAGTATTTTTTCATCGCCTTAGATAAGAACTTTGTTGTAAGTACTGTCAATAAAATAACAACAAGTGTCATACTTGCAAGCTGCCAAGATGTAATAAACATAATAATTAATGTACCTATAATCATCATTATTCCACTAAATAAAGAGCTTAGGCTTTGAGCTAAAGTGTTTGAAATATTATCCACATCATTTGTCATTCTACTCATAATATCTCCATGAGAATGAGTATCAAAATATACAACCGGAAGATGAATGATTTTATGAAACAAATCACTTCGCATTTTTTTGACAATTTTTTGAGATAGGATTGCACTTATAAATCCTTGAACCAAATTAAAGATGGAGAGCAGGACAAAAAAACCAATCATCCAAAATAAATAAGGATATAAGCTATCAAAATCTCCTTGGTCAATAGAATCAATTGCCGAGCTTTGTAATCTTGGCGTAATGACATTACATAATACAACAACTAGAATTGCAAAAAATAAGATAGAAACAAGAGGGATTTCCTTTTGAAAATATTTAAGTAATCTGAGCATTGTACCTTTTCGATTTTCTGCCTTTTCTCCTGTACCAAAGCTTCTAGGTCCTCTTCCACCAAAACGTAAGGAGGGTTGAGCCATAGTAGGTGAATTTTCTTTTTTGCTAGTAGCTTGCAAAAGCTTGTATAACTCAATTTTTTCACTTTCTGTTAGTTCCTCTAGATGATTCTCCTTTTCCTTTATGATAAGATCTTTAGTTGAATTACTAAGTTTACCTTCTTGAGCGATTTCCTTTTGAGCTAAATATAGGATGTCTAAAAATTCTTGTTTATTCATTACCTACACCTCCTTTTAGCTGAGAGTTATAGATTTCCTGATAAATCCTACTGCTTTCTAAAAGCTGTTGATGATTTCCTCTATCAACAATTCTTCCGTGCTCTAAAACAAATATGATATCAGCATTCATCACTGTTGAAATTCTTTGGGCAATTATAATCTTTGTTTTATTTTTATGCTTTTCATTTAAATTTTTAAATACCTTTGCTTCTGTTTTTAAATCTAAAGCGCTGGTGGTATCATCAAATATTAGAATTTCAGATGGTTTTAAAATAGCTCGTGCGATGGAAAGTCTTTGTTTTTGTCCTCCTGAAAGACTCATTCCTTTTTCTGCTACAACTGTATAATAGCCAGCTTCTTTAGATTCTATAAAGTCATTTGCACAAGCTATTTTAGCAACCTCTTCAATTTCTTCTTTAGTTGCTGAAGGGTTACTGAAGGCTATATTTTCATAAATTGTTTTGGAAAATAGCTCACTCTTTTGTAATGCGATAGAAATTTTACTACGTAAGTATTCTAAGGAATATTCTTTTATATTAACATCATCAATTAAGATATTTCCACTACTTACATCATAAAACCTAGGAATCAAATGAACTAAAGATGATTTCCCACTTCCCGTTGATCCTAAAATACCTATGGTCTGCCCACTTTCAATTGTAAAACTTAAATCATGAAGTACAGCCACATCCTCTTGGTCTGGATAAGAAAAGCTTACATTCTGAAATTCAATTTTCCCAAAGGAGGATGTTTTTTCTTTAAAGGAGCCATCAAAAATTACAGGAAGAGTTCTAAGAATTTCTTTAATACGTATGGTAGAAACTTGAGCACGAGAGGCTGTTTGAAACAGGTTTGCCATATTTAAAACTGCCATCAGGATTCTAGAAATATAGGTAATAGCTGCCATAATTTCCCCTGTTGTTAAGCCTTGATTCGTCTTAACATTGATTCCTCCGACATAAATAATTGCAACGATGCTTAAATTTAAGATAATATTAGTAATCGGCTGCATCAAGCTGAATAGCTTTAATACATACCTTTGTGTTGTTACTAATCCTATATTTGCTTGATCAAAGCGTGTTTTCTCATATTCTTCTTTCACATAAGCTTTCACTACTCTGGCACCAGAAACATTCTCCTGCAAAACAGAGTTCAAGTCATCAATTCTTTTTTGTAGGATTTTGAATTTAGGACTTGCCTTACGAATGAAAACAATTACGAACAAAACAACAAGAGGTAGTGCACATGCTAATACAATACCAAAGCTTAAATCAAGCATGAGCATACAAAAGATTCCACCACCAAACAGCATAAAGGTACGGACAAAGCCTCGAATTAAAAGACCAACTAAATTTTGAATTTGTGTCACATCATTTGTTATTCTTGTCACTAAAGAGCCTGTTTCAAATTGATCTGTTTGTTCAAAGGACAAATGCATCACTCTTCTAAAACAATCACATCTTAAATCATTTGCAAAATTTTGACTGCAAAGATTAGCAAATACTCCACTTAAAACGCCAAAGATTCCTCCTAGGATGACTAGACCAATCATAATAAGTCCATTAGTCAAAATAATATTCACATCAGGAATTCCATCATTATGAATACCATTTACACCCTCATCAATAATTTTAGATAAAAAGCTTGGTTGCAGTAAATCCATGCATACCTCTCCAATCATAAAGATAGGAGCCCATATTGCATAATACCAATATTTTTTAATATATTTAAGCATAGTCTTCTCCTTTCCAGCTTTTATATAGCCTTGCCAATAATTCATATAGCTTTAAGCATTCTTCGTCACTTAAGGAAGAAAAAAGCATTTCATTTTCAGATTCATATTCTTGAATTAGTATATTTACCTTTTCAAGTCCTGCAGCACTTAAATTTAAAAGTATTCTTCTTTTATCCTTAGAATCCTTAGTTCTTAAAATCAATTGATTAGATTCCATCTTTAATAAAATCTCTGATAAGGAGCCTGCCTGAATATGGAGCCATTCTAATAAATCACTTTGAGGAAGATTGGGATGATCCTTTAGAATCAATAAAATCCGATATTGACCTAGCTTCTTCCCCTTTTGGTGATGCAAGTAATGTCCGCACTTTTGTAATAAATTAAGTAATTCTTTTCTTTCCATAAAAATCACCTGAACTTATTTTACATTATTTTCTAAAAAATATCAAGGTACCTAACTATTTTAATTGTAAAGGTGTTTCTACAAGGATTGACATTTATATTCATTTATCATAAAATGAAAGCTGAGGTGTTTTATATGTCAAAAAACTATGAAGAACTATTGCCTGAAGGCTATAAGGAAATCTTTCATATCAATGCCAAGGATAAAAAAACTGGACTCCTATTTACGTTATTTTCCTTCATTTTAACGATACTTCCTCTTGCCATAGTATTACCTATTTATCTATGTACAAGAGACTTCAAACTGGAAATATCCTTAAAAAGCTATTTATATTTGTTAGGATTTTTGGTAGCTATGATAACCTATGTTATATTGCATGAATTGGTTCATGGTATTGCTTATAAGGCTCTTACAAAACAAAAGCTTACCTTTGGATTAAGCTGGAGCTGTGCTTACTGTGGAGTACCTAATATTTATGTCTACCGTAAGACATCTATTATTGCTCTTATAGCACCATTTGCTGTATTCTCTTTAGTTTTTGGTGGGTTACTCGTTTGGTTTTACTTTTTAAATGGGGTACTCTATATTTTGATGTCTTTTCTATTTTCTATTCATATTGGAGGATGTGTTGGAGATTTATTTATGTTTGGACTTTTCTTATTCAAATATAAAGATAATTCTATATTGATGAAAGACACAGGACCTGAACAATTTTTATATCAAAAAATTCTAGAATAGATAAAAATTAAAAAGACCGTGATTCAATTTGAACTCACGGTCTTTTTTATTCTTTTATTGGGTCTAAAACCAAGTGAATACCCTTGACCTTTTTTACGTATTGCTTAACTTTTTTGATTTCTTCATTACGCTCGATTAAACTAACATCTGCTGCTTCCCAAACAAGAAGTGTTCCGCTTATATTAATCACATCAAAGATAAGCTGTGGCCACTCTAAACGACTTAAAAAATAGCTTGCAAGTAATAAAAGAACTCCACCCAAAAGTAAGGATAAGCTCGTAATATGTCTTCTTTTTCTTTCTAAGGTAAATCCATAGATTTTTAACATTAAATTCCTTTTTAATATTTGTTCAACCTCTTCAAATTCATATTCTCCCAAATTTTTTATATGAATAGAAAAATGAATTTGATATTTCCTAGGAACCAAGGCTAAAATCTCATTAATCTTATCAAAAAGTGTTTCGTTGAGTTTTTCTACTTTATCATTTCCCATACTTTGGTCAATGAGCTCTGCAAAGGTATCATAATATAGCTCTGCAGTTAGTGTATTTCCTTCAACAATGAAATAGTTTTTTAGTATTTCTCTTGTCCATTCTTGTGTCTTACGGAAGGATACTTTCTTCATACTTACTTTTACTCCTATAAACTAATTTTGTATGTGAATTTGTTCTGCTAATCGTAGAGGGTAGGCAATTAACTCTTTACCATCTAAATCTTGATGATGTAAATATACAGCCGTAATCTGATGATTATCATAGGTGGTATAATAATATATTCCTTTTGTTGTGTTCATACAAGAGGTATAGATTGTAATTTCATAGGAGGTATTCTCTAATTCGCAACATCCTCGCTGTTGATCTACAGAGCCTAAGATATGGAAAAATTGACTTACACTTTCTTCCTCTGTGTCTTTGGATATGGAATTCAATTTAACAAAAGCAGCCCTTACAAATCGAGAGGTAGAGGATAAATCTCCTGGTAATCCAATGGCTCCCATTCCTCTACTAAAAGCATCAAATTTTATTGCTTTAGAAAAACTAGATTCTGGTTTTTTAATGGAAAGACCCATATATTTGTTTAAGTTGAAAAGCTGATAAGGAAATGGAGGATTATTCGTTAAAACTCCAACTGGATTATCATAAACCATGACTCCTTCTGCCACAGATTCTACAGTAATACTTTCTGTAGCATCTGCAATGATATAATGGAGTTGGGCAGTAGGTAACTCTTTAGAAAAGCTTTCATCTGTAATCACTAGATTTTTTAAAACCTTTCTTACTTCTTTAACAGAAGCACAGGTTGATAAAATAAAAGGAATAAAATTATATTGTGCAACATTGATTTTTCCTTCCCGAGGCTGATGATAAACTGCATTTCCAACAAAGTTTAAGCCTGCAATACCTAAGCCCTTTTCGTTACATGCATCATAATATAAGGGATATCCATTTTGAATGTAGGCCATCCCAATCATTGCATATATGCTATCCCATGGAAACTTATATCCCCTTGGAGTAATAACAACCTCCTCATGATAGGAATAATCATAATCTAATGTTCTCCCAAAATAAAAATCCTTTGTTTTATAGCCTACAGCTGTACACATTCTATCGCTTCCTTTTTTATAGTCTTATCAAATTAACTCTATTTAATTAATATTAATCGATAGAAATAAGCTCATATTCTCTTGAGCCTAAACCAATTTCACTAGCTGCTTCTAAGGTATGTAATCCATTTTGGCGTTCTACTCTTGCAACAAAATGATCCCTTCCTCTATCCTTAGACTGATAAACCATATCAATAGAGGCTTGATCAATAGCCAAAGGGTCTAATGATATCATCATACCAATATCCTGCATACAAGGATCTTCAGCTACTGCACAACAATCACAGTCTACACTTAAATTTACGAGCATATTGATATAGACAATATTTCCTTTAAAGAAATCAACAACTGAGGATGCAGCATCTGCCATAGCTTCTAAAAACTTATTCTGTTCTGCAACATGATCCCATAATATGGTCTGATCCTTTGTGACACCTGCAGAATGGATATAAGCCTTACCTGCTGAGGATGCACATCCGATAGACAATTGCTTAATTGCTCCGCCAAAGCCTCCCATTGGATGTCCCTTAAAATGAGATAAAACAAGCATAGAATCATAATGTGTTATATCCTTTCCAACGAAATTCTTTTGAATTGCTTTTCCGTTAGGGATAGCTAGTTCTAAATCCTCTTTGGCATCTAAAATATCTACTCTGAAATATTTTGTCCAGCCATGCTCTTTCATAAGATTTAAATGCTTTTCTGTAGAATTTCTTGCTCCCTCATAAGCCGTGTTACATTCTACTACTGTACCATGAACATGCTCAATCATTGGGCGTACAAAGTCAGGCTTTACAAAATTTTGATTTCCTTTTTCTCCAGAATGGAGCTTAACTGCAACATTTCCCTTTAATGGAAAGCCTAAAGCCTTATATAATTTTAAAAGCCCTTCGGCATCTGTCTTACTTGTAAAATATACTTTTGGTTTCATAATTGTGTCTCCTTAATATTATAAATAGTATATCAAAAATTCTTAAAATATACAAGAAAAGGACACTTAAGAATAAAGAAAAGTGTCCTTTTCGTTTCTAGCTTATTGCACTTCTTTTAATATTTTTTCCTGAATATGATTTGGTGCTTCTTCATAGTTAAAGAATTGTTGATAGAAATAACCACTACCTTGTGTCATAGATTTCAAATCATTAACATATTCTAATATTTCGCGTTCAGGAACTAAAGCGGTAATTTTTTGATCCTTGACTGAATTGATTTCCATTCCTGTAATTCTTCCTCTTCTAGAATTCAAATCAGAAAGAATTGTACCTACATCATCACTATGAACTGTGATAGTAACCTGTAGAATTGGTTCTAAAATAACTGGCTTACATTTTAGATAAGCATCCTTAAAGGCTAAAATAGATGCCATTTTAAAGGATAGCTCATTGGAATCAACCGCATGATATTTTCCATCCTTAAGACAGGCATGTACTCCTATCACTGGAAAGCCTGCTAAAAGTCCCTTTTCACAAGCTTCATTGAAGCCCTTTTCTACTGCTGGAAAATAATTTTTAGGTACGGTTCCACCAAATACTTCCTCAGTAAACATATTTTCTTTTGCTGGAGAAAAATCCATTTCTACAACTCCATAAAAGCCTGAACCACCACTTTGCTTGATATATCTTCCTGTACCATGGGCTGAAGTCTTAATAGTTTCACGGTATACGACCTTATATTCATGGATTGAAACTTCTAGCTTATACGCATTTTTCATACGCTCTAGTATATAGGTTAAGTGTCCTACACCTAAAGTTCCTAAAAGAAGCTGATTGGTTTCAATATTTCTTCTGACCTCTAGAGATTTATCCTCTAGCATCATCTTCGCTAAAACTCCGCCAAGCTTATCTACATCACTCTTACTCTTAGCATCCAATGCCTTAAAATAAACTGCACCTGGGAATTCGATTTGAGGATACTGAATAAAATTCTTAGGTGAACAAAGAGTCATAGAGGTTTCTAGTCCTTCTATTTTATTCAATACACCTATTTCTCCTGCCATTAGCTTGCGAACTGCAGTTTGCTTATTTCCACAAATCTTAAAGAGCTGACCTGCAGTAAAGGTCTTGTTTGTATTCGCAATTAAAACCTCATCTCCTGCAGTCAAAACACCTGAATTCACTTTAAAAATGCTTGTTGTTCCAGAATATGAATCTACATAGGTTTTAAATACTAATGCTGAAAAAGGTTCATCATTTAATGTCTTACGATATACTTCTTTTGAAGAGGCATCATATCCTAAAATCGGATTTAAATCTGAAGGGTTAGGCAAATAGTCCTCAAGCATTTGGAGCGTTGTATGTACACCTATGTTTTTAGTTGCACACCCTACTAGGACTGGAATTAATTCGCCTGAAAGTACGCCAGAGCGTAAGCCTTTTTGTATTTCTTCTTGAGTAAGTGGCTCTCCCATAAAAAATTTATCTAAAAGCTCTTCTGATGTTTGAGCAACAGCCTCTACCATCATATTGTTCAATTCAAAAACCTTTAATTTTTTATCATCATAGATTTCTGCATCCTCACAATCATGACCATTATACTTTCTAGCCTTTAAGGTAACAACATTCACAAAACCATCAAAATCATCATTATGTCCCATTGGATAACAAAATGGAATGGCATTTTTACCAAGCTTTTCACGTATTTCAGCTAAAACATTCTCAAAAACAACATTTTCTTTATCCATTTTATTTACGAATAAAATAGTAGGAATATTCTTTTTTCTTAAAAGATTCCAGTGCTTAATCGTTTCTACCTCTACTCCACTAGAAGCATCCATAACTAAAATAGCTCCTTTAACAACATTCACAGCAGAGATAGCTTCTCCTATAAAGTCATCGTTACCAGGGATGTCAATCAAATTGATTGTACAATTTTCTGTTTCTACTGGAACAACAGAAAGTCTAACTGACCCAAGTCTGTTTTGTTCTTCTGCTAAATAATCACTAATTGTATTTTTTCTTTCTACACTGCCCTTTGGACGATCAGAAGCTACAGAATATAATGCTTCTACTAGAGAGGTTTTTCCACTCCCCTGGTGTCCTAAAACGGCTACATTGCGGATTGTTTTCTCACTCATATCTTATTTTTCCTTTCCATTGTAAACGCTTTCTTTTGTTTTATTATAACATATATATAATAGAATGAAAAGAAAATAATATAGAATTCATAAAAAAACTTCTAAAAATGAGAAAAAGGTAAAGCACATAATGTGTTTTACCTTAAACCTTAGTTAATCAAAAATATTAATTTTACGTAAAGGGATTTCTTCTTCATCATCTTCACTCTCATCTATTTCGCGAATTGGATCCTTTTCGCGAATGAATAATGAAGATTTTGTCTCCTTTACAATATACTTTTCTCCTTCAATAATCTTGACTTCTTTTTTAGGAGGAGCAGGTGTTGGGATAATTTCTTCCTCTTCTCTTTCTTCAAATGCATATGAATTATCTATAGACTCTTCATCTTGATCATCATATCTCCAAGAATCTTCTTGATCTTCTTCAAGTAAATCCTCCTCAAAGCTAACCTGTTCATCTTCTAACTCCTCTGGTGAAAGATTATCTTCTAAGCCTACAGGTTCATCTAAAGCTACTTCCTCTACCTCTTCACTTGGTAGTTCCCATGGCTCTTCTAGAGGCGCTTCTTCTAACTCCTCTGGTGAAAGATTATCTTCTAAGCCTACAGGTTCATCTAAAG
>CAMWKG010000008.1 GCA_947174785.1 uncultured Mollicutes bacterium | reverse complement strand
AATATCTTTTTCATTTTTATTATCTCCTCTTCTTTTATTCTTTTGTTATTCTTTTTACTTCTACTTTTTTAATTCCTTTTGCTTCTACTTCAACACAATATGCACTACTAGTTATCATCGGCTGAACTTCAAATGATTCATCACATATTTCTAAAGAAATAGTGTTACCACTTTTATACGAATTTTTTATTGTCCATTTAAAACCACTACTATGTTCATATAAATATACAAGAATAAGTGTATTGGATTCAAAATAATCTTTTTCATAACTATGTAAACAGTCATGATTTTGGTTTTTTTGATAATCCTCATAGGTGTTTAATATCTCATATTTGTAATCCTTAACTTCTTGTTTATATACCCAATCTTTTATTTTATACATATCAGCATTTACTTCAGCTTTACTACAACCTACTAATACCAATAAAAGTAATGGAAATAAAAGTAATATCTTTTTCATAAAGTCTCCTCCTTATGTGATAGACCATGCAAGTGCTATATGTTCTATCGGATTTTTTATTGAGTCAAATTGATATAAACAAATCTGATAATTCCCTGATTTGGTTATAGGTATTCTTGCAAGTTCACTATTATTATAAGTTGAATTTGTGATAGAAATAGTTTCACCATCTGAATTATACACATACAAATCAAAATCAGTCATTAATTTCTTTTTTTCTATATCATCATAGCTAATCAACCAATTTAAATTCACATTAAGAGTTTGACCTGCTTCTACCCTTATATTAGCCATAGTAATAGTCTTTTTATAATAATCATTACTTGTTAGTGTTCTAAGATTATAATTAAAAATGTTATCTAATGCCTTTTTTACATCTAGCATACCAGCACCATTTTCCGTATCAAAGCCGGCATATTTATCATGGCTAGCTAACATACTTTGATTTGCAGTATTATACAATACTGCTTGTACTGCCTCAGGATACAATTTCAAAATTGGTCTTTTTTGCATTAACTGTGCTACTGCCCCTGTCACTATTGGAGCAGAGAAACTTGTACCACTATCATAAGTTTTGCCATTGTTTGTTATACTACCACCAAAGAAAATTTTTTCTCCAGGTGCCATTATATTTGGTTTAGCTATGCTATAGGGAACCCTATAACATGAAAAATCAGCTCTATCTGTACATTCAACATTTGTTGCTCCAACTGTTATTACATTATAGCATATGCCTGGAGTTGTCACACAATAGGAATTATTACCTGCAGAAACTACTAAAGAGATAAAATTATCTTTAGCATACATATCAAATTGTCTTTCTGTATTCTCAATATAAGTTGAAAAACTCATATTAATTACATTTATTTGTTTTTCCAGCAACCAATTTAAAGTGGCTTCATACCTCTTAGTGTTACCTTGTTCTTCTGTATCCACACTGCCACAATAATAATTTGATTTAGGTGCTAACCATGACACACATTTTGTTACAGCAGTTGCATGAGAAGAAAACTCCCCGTTATCCCCTCTTTTTTGCACTGATAATCCATATAGATAACTTGTATTTGGTAAACCTAGTTTACCACTATTATCACAAACTTCAAATATTCCTATATTTATGCCACTACCATCTAGATCCGTATTGCTAGCATTGATTTTTTCTAATACTTCTTTTTTACCTAAGAATCCAGATGGTGTTTCTTTATCAGGATATGGGTCACCACCTCCACCACCTCCACCATCAAAGCAAGTATAAGTAAGATCTTTGCTAATGAAGGAACATATTACATCACTATCTAGAATAGCTTTCTTCAAATTATTATCTAAATCATTTACATCTTCTAATACTTTGTCACTATGAATGTTTACAAATGGACTACTGAATTCCTTATAAATATCTAAATGATACTTATCTGCAAATTCACTTCTTAGTTCTGTGTAATATGATTTTGCTTCACTTCTAATCTCGCTCAATATAAAATCATAATCTGTTTCTCCACTATTGATATACATATCTCTTAAGCTGTAGGAATCAAAATCTGATGAAAGTTCTATCATTATATTACTTCCTGTAATTTCATATTCATAGTTTTCTTCATCTTCATTTAAGCTTGAATTTTTTAGAACTGCTGATTCAGGTTCAAATGTGATTTTCTTTTTTAATTCATTGTTCAAGTGGAAATCACTTTGATAGTATAAATCAACTCCTATTAGTGATACTATTGCTATTACTAGTGAACATAACATTAATTTTAAATGCCTCATAGTATTTACCTCCCTCACTTTTTTCACTGAAATGCATGTTTTTTTGACTTTGAAACCTCAGTTATTTTATGTCAAATTCTGTTTTCAAATTTAACATTTGATACCACCCTCTTTACTCCTCTTTTCTTATTATAATTTTATCATTCTGCATAATATTTTGTCAACATATATTTTGTTAAAAGGTATTGTGTAAAAATTTATTTTATGTTATATTTAAAAATGTTAATTTAGGATGTGATGCAATGACGTGGGAAAAGGATATAGAGGAAAATTTTAAGGTAGGATTATTAGACTTATTAATTCTAAAGCTTCTTTCTAAAGAGGATATGTATGGTTATCAATTAAAGCAAGAACTTCTATCTCAAAGTAATAACTCTATCGAAATTAAAGAAGGTTCATTATATGGACCATTTTATCGTTTAGAAAATAAAGGATTCATTACTTCTAATAAAGTATTAGTTGGTGCTAAGAGGTTTAGAGTTTATTATCATCTAACGGAAAAAGGGAAGGAATATTTGGAATGCGGTAGACAAGTATTCGATAAAATTTATGCTGGAGCAAATGCAATATTAAAGGGGTAAACTTATGCTAAATAAAAATGATTTAAAAAAATATTATTCTTTTATCAAAAAGAACTTATCTTGTTCTTTCAATATGAAGTCCGTATTTATAAAAGACTTAGATGATAGAATTCATGAGTTCTTAGAAGATAATCCAAATTCTACAATAGATGATGTTATTGAGAATTTTGGTGCTCCTCAAGAGATTGCAAAAAGCTTCGATAAAGATAATGAATGCTTGAAAAGAAAAGCTAAAAATCGACTAATAATAGAAATTATTTTATTAGCATTGTTAATTGTTTGCATTGCAGTTTCCAGCATAGTCATTTACAGCATCATAGAAAATCTTGGAGGAAACATAACAGTAACAACAGAGTAATAAGGGGGAAATAAAAATGAAAAAAATTATAGGTGTTGTTTGTTTATTATTTGTGCTTTTGATTTCAACAAATCAAAAAATTGCTGCAAGTGGGAATAATCTTTTAGATGATTTCACTCTAGTTTCAAGCGAAACACAGTATTTTGAAGATGGCAGTTATATCATTTATGAAACATTTGAACAAATGAATGATGTGGTTCTTCTTTCTACTTCTTACAGTAAGGAAGGAAAAAGAACTGTAACAAAGCGTGGAAATGATAATAATGTTTTATGGACTTATACTCTTACAGCTGAATATTGGATTGAGGAAGGAATATCTGTAAGATGTACAAAGGCAGATTATTCTACTTCTATCAATAATTCATCTTGGAGTTTTAGTGATGGATCAGCTACTTATAGTGGGAATACAGCTTATGGAAAAGGAAAATTTACATATAAGGTTTTGTGGCTGTTCCCTACTCAAGATGTCAATATAGATATAAAGCTTTCTTGTGATAGTTATGGTAATCTATCTTAGTTTCATCGTAAACTACATTTGATTTTAAAAATTGAAAAAAGTAAAAAATGAGAGGATTTTTTCCTCTCATTTTGATTTGTATTGATTTGAATATAAATCGAAATCAATTCCTTATTACTATATTGTTATTCATCAATGTAAAGAGGTAGATAATCATAAATAGAAAACAACTCCTTATCATTATCTAAATCTTGTTCTAATTCTTCCAAAGACCTATATTTCCTAAGATCTCTAGGTTTTGTCAATTCAAAGCATTGTGACAAAATAGGGCAAAATCTCAAATCGGAAGATATACTTTTTCCACTTGTAGGAAACACATAATTAAAACCCTTTTCTGAAGCACTTTTAGATGCACAAGAAAAATATCTTAATCCGAATAATTCGTTTTTAAATTGCTTATTATAATTACTTAGCCATTGCATTAAAACTTGTGAAACAATATATTCAGCAGAAAAATTGGCGGTTCTATCATTTCTAATATATGAGCATGCTGCAAGAAGTGGATACCATAGCAAATAATGAACGAATATCTCATCAGGTGTTAAATGACCAAGTCTAACAAAGCGTCTTTTCTTATAATCCACCATACCAAAGCTTTTACCAAAATTCAAGAAATCCTGTGGTTTAATAGCTAGGTCTATCACTTTTATTGTATTTGGAACAATATGTTTAAATGTTAATTTTGATACAAATGCTTCACTCTTTAAAGGCTTAACATTTAATTCTTCACAGCATAAATCTAATGAGGTTCCTAAATAAAGACATGGATAGCCAGCTATACTATATCTTGATGTAGAAATCTTACTTCTTAAATTATAAGGAACATGAAAAAGTCTTTTTATGTCACAATCTTTTTCCTTTTGGACTTTTACTACTCTATAAAATTCAATAGGTGGGAAAGTGGACGTACTTCTAAAAGTATAAGGTATAGCTTTTATAAAAATATTAAGAGGAAACTTTATTAATTCTATCATTATCTCATTTAAATATTCATATGATTTAGATGGCAAACCATTCAAATAAACTTCAATACATTTTTTTATTTTATCACATTCAAAACTAATAAAATGAGTAGTTTCTTCTGTACAATATGCATTTATCTTTTTTAAATACTTATCAAATAAATTTGATATCGTACTCAAAAAATCATCTCCATCCCACTCAATTGGAAGGTTAAATTCTCCATCATCCATTATCTTGGAGAAAACATAATCAGAAACGTATTCCATAATGTTAAGACCTCTCTTATATTTATTCCTTTATAATTACATTTTACATCATTTTTCTACAACAAAGCAATAAAATCTGTTCGTCAAAAACTGACAATATTTTTATAAAAAAAGCTGCTAGAAACTTTTTGGTTTCTTAACAGCTCCTTCTTTTTTTTAGGTGTTTTTTGACTATTCAGCTTTAGTATCATCAAATATAGTTGGTCTTCGAAAATAGCAATTCCCCTGTAATTTATCTATTAAATTATCAATAACATCAGTTGCCTCAAATATTAAAAACTGTATGTCATTTAATATGTTTTCTATTTCTTTAAAATCCTTATGAAAGTCTTTTAAAAAGAATTCGTGATTGATGTAATTTCTTTTATTAATAACACCTTCTAAATCTTTATATTGTTTATCATTTAGATGATTTTCTTTCTTTAACGCATTATTTAATTTGTTTAGTGAAGCTACATCAATTTTCTTGATTGGAATTTGAAGTATAGTAGCAAGTTTTTTATACTCCTGTTCCCATTCCTGAGAATACATTATAATCTTTCCAACTGCTTTAAAAACATCATTCGGATAATCATTTATCTTAATATCTTTTCCAAGCATTTTATCTATATTCCTTTCAATTATTAGTTCTAACTTAATTTCTTTCTATTAACTTAATATCCATTCTCTTACAATATTCCATCATCTTAATCTTATTTTCTTTAGACACATTTTTACCTAAATAGATTGCTATTATTTTAGGTGCGATTGGTTTTTCTTCTGCATCTCCAATCAATCTCCATTCTCGTTGATATTTCCATTGTGTGTTTTTGGTTAGAAATAATCTTAAATATTGTGTTATATCTGCTTTTATCTGTCCGTTACTCAAACCACTTATCCATTGACCTATAAGATTTGAAACCAATTGAATTATAATATTTGTCTCTCGTGTATCTTCATATACTACAGGGAAAATGCTTTGATTGAAAGGATAATTAGATACATCATACGCAATACAACAACCTGTTTCATCTTCAGCATAATAATTATTCCACATTTCATCAATGTCTTTAGATTCACTTAAAGAACATATTCCTACCCTTTCTTTAGAATATACTCCATAGGAAAGAAGTTTCTCAAGCTGGGGCTTAATTGAAGGTTCATTTAACATATCAGGTATCGCAATAATGTAATTGACAAAAGGTGCTATATCTATGCTTGGAGCTAGTTCTTGAAGTTCAGGGGCTATTTCCATCATATAATTTGGTCGTATTGTTCCATCAGGTTTAGTTATTCTTTTAACCATTGCTACTAGTCTCTCATATTTTTCAGGGGAAGTATGAGGTTTTATAATCATTTGAATAATTTGATCAACACACTCTCTTTTCAAATTATTAGTTTCCAAATCCATTAGTCTATAAAAATCTAATGATGTGTCACATTCAGATTTATCATCTAAATCCTTAGCAGGACAAAGATATAGATAATTCTTTTCTAACATATCAAAAGTATATTTATTAAAAGGTTTATACTTATATAAAATAGCAGGTCCAGAATATTTAATTTCTTCTTTTGTATTGATAACTGAATTCAAATAATCAATTTTGTTGATTTCCATATATTAGCTCCTTATAAATCACTTAATCTTTTTATTAGTTAATGAAATTTTACCACAAATGATTTGGATTTTACAAACATTTACAAAATTTTATTTTTGTTGTATAATAAAAAATGTCAATAAAGGGGGTGGTATCTTGAAAGTTCTAATTAAAGCTCTTATGATACTTCTTAGGCTCCAACTCGGTTTTACCATTGGATTCCCCTTTATTTCCATAAAAAAACACTAGAGGTACTGTTCCTCTAGTTTTTTATTTTTAATGATATAAAAGAGTTTGTGCGGGATTGTGCGGGGAAAAACTATGCGGGATTTTTTGCGGGAAACTTATATAATATGCTAAAATGATAGAAAAGTTAGATAAGTTAGACAAAGCTATTCTATAAGAAATTGCCCATTTTATAAAGAATATCAACCAAAAATAAGATATTGAAAGTGGGTAACTTAACTTCTAAGCCGTCGGTCGCAGGTTCGAATCCTGTCCGAGTCGCCATTTTTTATATATTAAGAGGTACTGATTAAGAACCTCTTTTTGTTTATATACTTGAAAAGCAACAGAATCATTTATATGCATTTTCTAGTCTAATCCATTATAAACTAATTTGAAAAGTAAGTCAATAATGCCAACTCTCATACAAATACCATTTAATTAATAAAAGCACCTATTTATGAAATAAATCTCTTTATTTCCCTAGTTTTGAACTGTCTTCAAGTTGCCAGTTCTCGTATTTAAAAAATTTAAAAGGCCTTGAATAAGGACATAAGTCCTATATTCATGGCCTTTTCTTTTGAGCAGTTTTGATATTGGTATCTCTTTTAAGTAAATAGTTTAAAATTTTATTGAAAGACTATTTTTTTCATATTCCCCAGTCCAAAATTCGTAAGGAATACCGACAATTTTGCCTCCTATATTGCATTCATTTCTTAAGTAATCATTAAGAATATCAAATTCTGTTTGAAGTGGGACTTGCTTTCCATAATACTCAGCAGCTTCATGTAGCCCATAACAATCTTCTTTCTTTAATTGTAATTCTATGGTATGAGTTAACTCATGGGCATATAGTCCAATGTGTTCAACCCAACCATAATAAACACCTGCAAGAGAAAAGTCATTGTAATTTGAATTTACTTTAGAACCAAAAACAGATTCGAGATATATGTTACCATATTTAGCTCCTGAATGTCCTGCTGTAACATGTAAATCACCGTTACGGTCCTTTAGGTTAAAAGAAACCAATGCACTATCATAATCATCTAACATATCATTTACTTCAGGTAAATCTCCATTCTCTAGATTAATACCATAATCATAATATAAACCTCCACCTCCAAGTGGTGATGCTGAACCTCTATAAAAATTCTCTTCAGATAATGCTATCTTTGTAAAGTAAGCATCTACTTGAAAATCTACTGTTCCATTTAATATAGCTTCTAGGTATTCTTCTAACCTTTTCGTGATTAATATACAAAATTCTCTTTCTATATCACTCATTACATAGTCTACTTGGATCATTCCATTTTTAGTAGATTCTAATGTTGCATGTACTTGAGTGACAAATATCAAAAGTATCTTATAGACAGGAACTTCTTTAATAGGTCTCCATCTTGCATATAGTTTCATATCAGGATTTGTTCTATCATAAAAAATCCAGTCATTATTAAACCAATCATTATCTACTATCATCTTTCCTGTTTCATCAGTCACTTGTACAGAATGAAACCAATCTGAATACCAACCTACAAATTCATATCCTTCTCTTTGTGGTACAGGTAAGTATTGTTCTTTTTCCATATCATCTAAATAGAAAGTATAGTCAGTTAACTCAGTATTTGATGTAGCTTCATTATATTCTAGTTTAAATTTTCTTGCACATCGTTCAAATTCAGCAAAGATTTGTGGTGTTGAGGCTGGGTAATATGTAACGCACTCATTAGTTCTTACTGCTTCAGTTTCTCCATCACTCCATCTAACAAATCTAAATCCTTCATCTGGTATAGCAGTGACAATTTCTCCTCTACCTCCATACCACACTGACTGTTTTAATGTTCCTTCTACTTTCCCTCCATCTCTTGCCTTAAACTCCATTTCACAAGTGACAGGTCCTTGAAACATAGCTATCGCAGTAATATGGTCTTGAACATTGGTATCCACTCTAGTTAATTCATCAACACGTTCCATTTCACCAAGATATTCACCTGTTTTGCTCCAGCCAAGAAATCTATAACCAACATTTGGAACGACAATTATAGGTGTTGTATCCTCTCCTCTATATACAATTTGATGAGTTTCTCCAATTAAGGTTCCAGCTTTACTATTGTTTATTTTATAATCAACAACATAAGAAGGTATGACTTCTGTCCATTTTGCATATAGAGTTGTATCTTCACTTAATTTAACACTTACCTTAGCTTCATCTAAGAAGGTTTCATTATCTAAATACCAACCTTCAAACCTCCAGCCTTCTTCTCTTAAAACTGGTAATGAGCTAGGAATATATGCTTGATTCTTAAGATTAGCTGGTTGTTGCCCATGCCCATTCGTTACATAAGTAATACTGTATAAATATTCAATTGGTGTTGGTATATATTTCCAACGTGCATATAGTATTGTATCCTCGATTATTTCAATTCCAGCAACTGCCTCACTGCCTGATTCAAAGGAAAGTGTTGTATACCAACCTTCAAATGTCCATCCCTCTTCAGATAGAATAGGAAGTGGATCAGGTAGATTCGTTTGCTCTACTAGATTTTCTGGTTGTTCTCCATGACCATTGATGACATATGTTATACTATATGTTTCTTGTGGTTTTTCTTGAGGTTGCTCTACTTGTTTATGACAAGAACATAGGACAAAAAAACAAACTAAAAAGAAAACCATAAATATACGTTTCATTTGTTTACCATTAAATAAGAACATATCCAACACCTCCTGTCATCTTATCATATTTCTATTTTACTATAAACAAGAAAAAGTTTCAATTGACATTAAATGGATATCATAAAATATTGGAAGATTGTATACTAATCCATATTGTTAAAGAAAGTTAATAGATTAATAATTTAAAAGGTAAATCAGCAAAAGTATATTCCATAAGAATATGAATAAAACTTAATAGATAAAAATATACTTAAATGTGATTCTATGACTATAATACTTTTGCTGATACTTTATCTATTAATAACTAATCCTTCTATAGTTTCTAAAGAAGTTATGGATGCCTGCCAAATGTGGTTTACAGTACTTTTACCCATTATGTATCCTAGCTTTGTTGTAATAGATTTTATTGAGCATATGCCATTAATATCTAAAATCAGTAAACTTCTCTTCAAGCCATTTAAATTTATCTTTCATATCCATAATGAAAAAAGTGCATTTTTAATTTTATTCAGCTTGCTATGTGGGTCTCCTGCATCAACTAAGTTTTTTAAGGCTAGCTATGAACGACAGGAAATTTCAAAAAGAGAATATCAAAACTTAATATGTGCCTTCTCTACCCTTTCCCTACCGTATACACTTTTATTATGCAAGCAATTTGCCATCATTGTTCCACTCTATTATGCAGCAGTACTTATTCTAGCCTCTATTTGGATGCATATTTTTAACAAAAAAGAAAAAATCAGTTCAAACAATTCTTTAGAACCGATTTCTTACTTGAAATTTTTATTTTCATCTATTCAAAAAAACATTCAAATTGTTTTACAGGTTTTAGGAATTTTAATAATCTTTAGAGTTCTCATTAAAATTCTTTTACAGGGAGATCCCGTAATCTATCCTTTTTTAGAAATACTTGGGGGAATGCAAAAAACTACAAATCCATTAATCGCTTTTATGGCTATGGGTTTTTTAGGAATATCTGAACATTTGCAAATTTTATCTATTGCAGATGAACTGCCTTATTATAAACTACTTTTTGCTAGAAGTTATTTTATGCTTCTGGGATGTTTGGTTCTTTTTTAAAAATAGATAATACTGAACCAGAAACAAAACCGCAAATATTAATAATAAAATTATTGTAATATAGTCTAAATTCTCAGGAATAAAAAATCCGCAAATTCCTGTTGCTATAAATCCTATAGCTAATGCAAAATTAAAAATACATACCAATTGCTTTTCTTTTTTTCCTGCAATCAATAAAATAGAATTGATAAGAACAAATATTCCAATAAGAATTCCTAATATATTATAAATCACTTCAATCACCGCTATAATGATACAATAAATCAAAATAAATTACAACCTTTCATCGGCGCCTTTTTCAAAAACAGAATAATTAAAAGAAAATTTTTAAATAGGATACAAAATTTATATTTTATGGTATAATAGAGGAGTAAAATATTAATTTTGAAAGGATTAATGACTTTATGAAAGAATTTATTATTGAAACAAGTGCTAGACACGTACATGTTACTAAGGAAACCTTAGAAAAGCTATTTGGTAAAGGTGCAACATTAGAGGTTAAGAAAATGTTATCTCAGCCTGGACAGTTTGCTTCTAACCAAAAGGTAAAGGTTGTTGGCCCTAAGGGTGAATTAAATTGTTCTATTTTAGGACCTGAAAGAAAGGAAGATCAGGTTGAAGTTTCTTTATCTGATGCACGTACATTAGGTATTACTGCTCCAATCCGTGAATCTGGAGATGTTGCTGGTTCTGCTGGCTGCAAGCTTGTTGGTCCTGCAGGTGAAGTTGAATTAACTCAAGGCGTTATCGTAGCAAAGCGTCATGTGCATATGACTCCTACTGATGCAGAAGAGTTTGGTGTTAAAAATGGCCAAATTGTAGAAGTTAAGGTAACAAGTGAAACTGGTAGATCATTAATATTTGGTGATACTGTCATCCGTGTTTCTTCTACTTACGCTTTAGCAATGCATGTTGATACAGATGAATCAAATGCTGGTGCTTTAGCTGGTCAAGTATTTGGTACAATTGTAAAGTAATAGAAAAAAGTGGGTTTCTAAAAACCCATTTTTTATTGCAAAAAAATGCCAATAAATTAAAAATGACCGTTTTATCGGTCATTTAATCTTGGAGAATATCAACCTGATTTTAGAAATAAAACAAATCTTCAAATTTACAATCCAATGCTATACATAATAGTAATGCAAGCTTTGCGGTTGGATTAAAGATTTGCTTTTCTATTGCAATTATGGTTTGTCGTGTAGTTCCAACGAGTTCTGCAAGCTTTTCTTGTGAATATCCATGAGATATTCTAGTTTCTTTTAGATTATTTTGAAGGATTAATTTTTCGCGCATATCAAATCATCCAAGCCTTCAAAAGAGAATTTTTAAATTTAATAAAATGTAAAGTACAATCATTGTTATTCCTCCAAGACCTTCAAGTACAGCTCCAATAAGTACTTGCCAAGGTCTTTTGGCAATAAAATACTGACAAAAGTAAAATACACTCGCCCATGTAAAACAAATAGCTCCAATTGCAAATATAGCAGAAAAATGACCAAGGCAGCCCTCAGCTATTAAAAGTGCTACAGCCATAATGATTGTTACAATTAAAGCAATCCAAACAGATTTGCTAATTTTCTTCTCTTCCAGTTCTCCAACAGGATGTTTCTTTTTTGCCTTTTCTAAAATTTCATCTTTGTTCATATTCTCACTCCTTTTAAGATTTTATGGTGTAAAGTTTTATTTACACTTTTATTATATTCCACGAAAAGTGATATGTCAAGTTTTATTTACACATTTCTTAAAAAGACAAAAGAATATTCCTTTCCAGATAGAATCTCTTCCAAAGAAAAAAGGCTGTTAGAAACTTTTTCGGTTTCTTAACAGTCCCTTTGATTTTTAATATCCTGCTAATTGAGTATGCTTTACTTCAACTTCTGCAAATATTTCTTTAAAATCACGATCAAAGCTTTTTGGATTGAAACGTGCTACCGTATTTGCAGCCAAAGTATTGACATCAATACTTACCAATAAAACCTTCATTACTTCTTGTGTTTTATTGTTTTTTGCTTCACCCATATCAATATTTAAAACAGAATTAATTGGTTCAAAAACTGTTTTAGGGTTATTAATTTTAAAATGCAATTCGTTAGACATTCCAAATGCAGATTCAAATCCCATTTTAGATGTAAATTCTTTGATAGCCTCATTATCATTATTTTTAATAAATCCCTGACTTACGATGGCAATTCTTTGTCCTTTGACATCAGGAAATATTTCTGAAAATAATTTAAAATATTCTTTTACAGCAGCATATACACTTTTAGGATCTGTACTAGGATTAGGAAAAGAATAAGTATAATCAATACGATTAGGTAAAAAGCGAACATTTATATTTTGTTTTGTAAACATTAAACTCTTTACTTCTCTTCCGTCCTGTAAAGTATCTACTTTCGTTTGAATCTCATAATCTAACATTAAATTTTTAATTCTTTGCTCATTGTTAATTAAAAAATCAACTAAATCACCTATATAACTATAGGTTTGACGCATTCTTAAGCATTCCATATTATTTACCTGAGATGGCCATAGACTTAATCATAAGGCTAGGCGCACCGACTCCTCTCTTAAATTCAAAATCACTACCAACAGCACTCACATTATTCAAAAGCTCCTGCAAGGTACCGGAAACAATAATTAATGTAATTGGCTTTGTCTTTTTACCATTCTCAATCATAAAGCCACTAGATTGAAGATTAAATGATCCACTTACTGGATTTAATCCAGCATGAAGACCAGTAACAGAGGTAATATAAACTCCGTTTTCTACTTTAGAAAACATATCCTCTAATGAGGTATCGCCTGCCTTCAAATATAAATTAGAAGGTTGTACTCCAACACTAGTCTGAACTCCTGATTTATATCCATTTCCTGTAGACTTAACATCCATCATAGCTGCAGTTTTTAAATTATGTAAATAGGTTTTTAAAACACCATTTTCTACTACAGCCTTTGTATAGCTTGCAACACCTTCATCATCAAAGGCTGATTGACTAGGAGCATCTAATGAAAGTGGGTCATCCATTAAGGTAATGTTACTTCCAAAAACAGCTTCTCCGACCTTGTCCTTTAAAAAGGACATATTTTTTAATACTGCATCGGCAGAAAAGACATTTGCAAATGCCCCTAATAAGCTACTAACAACTTTCTTATCTAATACGACTGGGTAAGCTCCTGAGGCTATGCTATCAGCACCAAAGGAGGAAATCGCTGAATCTACTACTTCTTTAGCTAACGTATTCAAATCAGCATCCTTAATATTTTCTATACGTATAAAATCAAATCCTGTTTTAGTTTCGCCATCCTGAACACATACAGCCTCTGCAACTAAAAATGCATATCTGGAATGTCTTTTTACATCTAATCCATTAGAATTTACAATGGTGGTTGTAGTTTCTTCTTCTGAATAAGATACCTCTGCCATTTGTACATGAGAGCTTTGTTGCTTCATAAATGTTGTAAGCTTCGTACAAAGCTTTACCTTATCTTCTAAAGTATAGTCATCAAAGTCATGACTTTTTTCTTTCAGCTTAGGATAGTCCTTATCTCCTGAATAAATAAAGTAAGGATCCTTTTGATTTTTAATAGAACAATTATCCTTTATTCTTTCGATAATAGATGGAATCATCTCATCATCGCAATTCTCTTCATAAACTGTAACAATTTGATTTTGGTATACACCACGTATAGCACAAACCTTAGTCGTAGCTGATGTATTGTTTTCTACAACACCATTAAACATTGTTATTTCTATTTCGTCAGAAGCAGATTCATAAATTTCAATATCTGTAATGCCCTCTTTTAAAGCAGCCTTTTTTAATTTTTCAAAATTCATTACTTATTTCCTCCATTTCCACCGACAGTCATTTGTTTAACTCGAATCGTTGGCTGTCCTACGCAGGCAGGAATACTACCAGAGGCTGAACCACACATACCATAGCCAAAGCTTTGATTATTGGCAACCATATCAATGTTCATAATTGTATCCTTACCATTTCCTATAAGAGTTGCTCCCTTAACACGTTTTGTAAGCTTGCCATCCTCAATCATAAATGCCTCACCAACAGAGAAGTTAAACTCTCCAGTTGCAGGATTTACAGAACCACCTGCCATTGTCTTAGCAAATAAACCAAACTTTGTATTTGCAATAATTTCTTCTGGAGTATAAGGACCATTCGCAATATAGGTATTAGTCATTCTAGAAGTTGGAGAGAAACGGTAGCTTTGACGTCTCGTTGAACCAGTTGGGGCTGCATTCATTCTTCTACCATTTCGCATATCTACCATATAGCTCTTTAAAATACCATTTTCAATTAAAACATTTTTCTTTGTAGGATTTCCTTCATCATCTATATTAGCACTACCCCACTCATTCGGTATGGTACCATCATCAATGGCTGTAACACAATCAGCAGCAATTTTTTCTCCCATCTTGCCACAGAACACAGACATTCCCTTAGCAACACTTGTTGCCTCTAAGGCATGTCCACAAGCCTCATGGAAAATTACTCCTCCAAAAGCGTTATGAATCACTACATCATAAACACCACCTACCATTTCATCGGCAGTAAGTGTCTCTACTGCAGCCTCTGCAACCTTCTTTGAAAAATCTTCAAAATCATAGGCATCGAAATTGGTAATATCAAAATTTCCACCATAAGAATTAGAAGCCTGTTCCATTGACTTTCCATCACTAGCTATTGCGATAGCGGAGACTCTCTGATGATTTCTTGTATCTGTCTTATAAACTCCATTACTATTAGCGATAGTCACCACTTGAGTTTCATCTGTAAAATTTGCTACTGCCTGAACAATTTGAGGACTATAGGCTTGAATCGTATTTGTACAAGTTTCTAAATAACTCAACTTTTTAGAATTTGGAATATCCTTTGATAGCACTTTAAAGCTTGTATCATTTGTTGTTTCACAGTCTGTAAAATCGAAATTTGAAACCACCACATTGCCATGATAAGCTGTTCTCAAGCTCTTAGCTAATTTTAATAATCCTTTTTCGCTTACATCATTGGTATATCCATATACCTCAGCATTTTCCTTTAAGATACGAATGGCAGCACCATATAGATGACTCGCATTGATATCTTCTATTTGTTCCCCTACTCTTCTAATAGAGTTTTTTACTGTATCCTCTAAAAATATTTCAGCGTAATCTCCACCAGTTGTAAGGCATTCTAATAAAATTTTTTTAGCTGTTTTTTTATCCATACGTTTCTCCTTTCTAAAATAAAAACATATATAGTATGATTATATCATAGATTGTCTTAAATTTAAAATGAAATGTGCTACTTTATAAAATATATTGTATATTTTATCAAAAAAACTATTTCTTATAAAATAAAACCTCTTCTTTTATTTCTTTGGATATTCTATAGGAATCTCTGATTTTACGAATAGCCATTTTTATTACAACTGGATCCTCTATAGTTTTTAAGAATTCTATCGCATATTCCTTATAATCTATCATTAAGGTTGCAATAAACCAAGCAACACCCATTTTGGCATAATACTCTTTTATATCTAATGTATAAATAATTTTGACTGCTTCACTAACATATTCAGGAGTAAGATAATAGGCCATCAGCATTTCTGCTAAAAATCGTACCTCAAACTCTTTATGACTATTTTGGTATTCTAAAATAAACTTTAGCATTTCTTTAGGATATTTCTTTGAACATTTTAATGAGCTAATTAATCCATCACAAACAGCCCAATCCTGCACGGTTGGTACAAATTTTCTTAAATACTCTATTCTTTCTTCTATGCTCATTTTTGCAGAGGATATCACATAAGAATATAAAAGCTGTAATTCAAAGGAGCTCTGATCATATTCTCTTAAAAAAACCTGGTAATCTCCTTTATTAATTTCCTTTGCCAGTTTTCTTAAATCAGGAAATTTGCATCCTAATATGGGAAGGCTATTGGGAATAAGCTTATAGGAAAAGCTTTGAGTTTTAGGAGTAGCCAATTCACTTAATCTTTTTTTAATTTCTTCTAACACTTCAATCACCTTTTCTATTATCTCATAATTCTTAAAACTTATCAATATACTTAAGATAGGTGATCTTTATGAAATTTGGTGTTGCAATACGAAAAAATGAAACAGATTATTTTGTTCATCAAAGCTATCTTTATTTATTAAAAAAATATGGACATACCTATGATTTTCTCACGCTGGAAACAAACTTGAATGCCTTCGATGCCTTTTTACTTCCCGGAGGATACGATATAGACCCCCTACATTACAATCAGGAAAACTATGCTTCTCATCATATTGATTATGAAATGGATATGCTAGATAAAAAAATCATTTGCTATGCCTACCAAACAAAAAAACCTCTACTTGGAATTTGTAGAGGTATTCAGAGTATCAATGTATTTTTAGGGGGAACCTTGAAACAAGATATTGCTCACCATATGAATGAAAATCATTTCATTTATATGAATAATCATTATGTTCTAGTCAATTCCTTCCATCATCAAAGCATTGATAAGCTGGCTCCTGATTTAGAAGCTATAGGAACTAGCCTAGATGGTGAAATTGAAGTTATTAAGCATAAATCCTTACCTATTTATGGAGTTCAATTTCATCCAGAATTATTTTCTTTTGATTTAAGTTTTTTCTTTAACGAGCTTTAAAGCTGTCGCATTCTGTTTCACTGCGGTAGCTAGCATTTTCATTGCCAATACTAATGTCTTTAGCATAACACTCATTGTTTTCATTATAAACACAATAATTTGCACTACATAATACTTTCACTGGTGTTGCCTCGGCAGACATTTCTTTTGCCATTTCAGAAATTAAAATATCAGAATTATGTGGATTTTTAAAGCTTTGACAGAAAGTACCAATTTTACTTTTAGCAAATAATCCTTCTACATTGATGTGTTTTTTTGCACATTTAGAATTTTCATTATAACCACACATCTTAACATTACAATTTACGTTTGTCATACTCTTCTTCCTTTCAAGAATAGTATGAACAAAATTTCAGGGATTTATTCAACTTCAGTTTCAGATTTTTTTGAAGTGAATTTATCTAACCACTCTACTATTTTTTTATTAAAAACAAAGCATAGTAAGGCAAGTAAAAAGCTAATAGAACCAATAACAATAGCTGCAATATAATTTCCAGTGATTACAGAATTTCCGAATATAACCGATACGATAGTCATAGGAAGTCTTGCAAAAATAAGAATTAATATAAAGTAACGAACCTTAACCTTTGTAAAGGGGACGATAAAGGCGATTGGATCCTTAGGCAAAAAAGGAATCAGCAGGTAAGAAAACATCAAGACCCCACAACGTTTTCCATCCTCTAAGAGTTTAAATTTTTTTGATTTTTCCGGGTCTACAAATAATGCAAGAAAGCTATATCCAAAAAGCTTAACTAAGCCTATAACTACTAAAGCGCCAAGTGTCTGTCCAACAATACATATAATTACAGCGATTGCAGGAGAGTAAATCATGCCTGTAAGAATAACAACTGGTCCTGATGGGATGATGGCCAAAACAGTTTGCAAAATTTGCATACCAATGAGAATTAGCCAGCTGATATTTCCATAAGAACGAATAGAGGTTAAAACTTCCTCTAAATATGCCTCATCCTTTTGCATACGATTAAAGATAGGATATAGCTTAACACATGCAAAAATAGCAAAGCCTAAAAGGAGTCCAATAAGAACTGACTGAATAATGATTCGAATCATTTTATATTTTTTGTTATTATTCTCTTCCATCTTACCACTCCTTTTCTATTGTACAATGAATTCTTTCATTTGTGAAAGGATCAATAAATTCTACACTATAGCTGGTTAAGCATAAAACAGAGTTTTCCTTTCCGCCATAGAGCTTATCTCCAATAATAGGATGTCCCATATGGCTTGTATGTACTCGAATTTGGTGAGTTCTTCCTGTAGCTAAAACAAATTCTAATAGGCTTTCCTCTTTTCTAGCCTCTATACTACGATAATGACTAATCGCAAGCTTGCCTTCTTCACTCACATATCTCTTATTAGAGTTTTCCTCTTTGGCAATATAATTTTCGATTGTGCCTGATGTCTCAACCTTTCCTTCTACTAAGCATAGGTATTTTCTTGTCATATGCTTATGGGTAGGTTCTAAGAGACTTGCTGCATAACGGTCCTTAGCTACTACTACAAGACCACTCGTTTCTTTATCTAAGCGATTCAAAATATGAATCTCCTGTTCGCCTAAATAGGCTACCAACTGCTGATATAAGCTATTCGGGTTTCCTCTAGTAGGTATTGTCAAAAGATTAGGTTCCTTATCCACAATCAAATAATGGTCAGTTTCTAAAACAACCCTAGGATACTTTTCTGCCTTAGGCCAATCAATTTCTTTATCTGGAGTTATATAAATAACCTTTATTTCTGCTCCTTTAGAAACCTTTTTAAACCATTCCAAAGGTTCTCCATTAACTAAAACCTCTGCCTTACTATACTTTAAAAAGCGATAAAATCGCTTGGATACATTTTTCTTTAATATTTCCGATAAAATATCTTCTTTTTCAACATTCATAATTAGTTCATTTTGCTTCATACTATAATTGTATCACAAATGTGATAAGAAAATAAATAAAACGCTTTCATTTTGCAAGAAAAAAAGGTATAATAGATGATATGAGGTGAAAAACAGTGAGTGATATTATACAAGAGGCACAACGTTGCTTAAAATGTAAAAGACCATTATGTAAGGAAGGATGTCCTGTCAGAACAGAAATTCCTACCATAATGCAAATGTTTTTAGAAGGAAAAATGGATGAGGCAGGAGCGATGCTGTTTGAAAACAATCCACTTTCTGCAGTTTGTTCATTAATCTGTCCCCATGAAAAAAATTGTATGGGACATTGTGTTTTAAATCATAAAGGCTCTCCAATCAAGTTTTTTGAGGTGGAGCATTATATTTCTAGCTTCTTCTTAGATAAGGCGAAACTAGAACCAGGCGAAAAAAATGGGCACTTAGTAGGTATCATAGGTGCTGGTCCTGCCGGATTAACTTTAGCCATTCTACTTGCTCAAAAGGGATATGATGTTACTATCATTGATTCAAAGGATAAAATTGGTGGTGTCTTACGTTATGGTATACCTGAGTTTAGACTTCCAAAATCTATATTAGATAAGCTACTAAACCGAATGAGCGATTTAGGAATAAAGTTTAGACCAAATACACTTATAGGACCTACAGTAACAATAGATGATATGTTTGAGGATGGCTATGATGCAATCTTCATTGGTACAGGCGTTTGGAAACCAAATCGTTTAAGAATTCCTGGAGAGACACTAGGAAATGTACACTTTGCAATTGACTTCTTAAAAAATCCTGATTCCTATAATAATTTAGGAGATCATGTTGTGATTATTGGTGCTGGTAATGTAGCAATGGATGCAGCAAGAACGATTCTTAGAAAGACTGCTGCTAAAGTAGACATCATCTTCTTCCGTGGACGTGAAGAGGTTACCGCTCTTGAAGAAGAGTTAATGCTAGCTGAGGTTGATGGTGTTAAGATGAACTATTATCTCAATACCATAAAAATTGAACCAGATGGTATCATCGTTGAACCTGTTCTAAAGATTGAAAATGAGGATGGAACAATATCCTATAAAAATGATAGTGAACATCCTTATAAGATTAACAGTTCTTCTGTTATCATTGCGATTGGGCAAGGTGCTCAGACCAACATAGTTAAGAATACAAAGCAAATTGATACAAACCAAAGAGGTTTAATTGAAACCTCTGAAAAAGGTGCTACTACTCGTCCTGGTGTTTATGCAGCAGGTGATGTAGTATCAGGAGCTAGAACTGTAGTTGAAGCTGTGGCAGCAACAAAGAAGGTTGCTGAAGAAATTGACCAATACATTAAAAATAAATATAATCAAGCATAAAGAAAAAGGACTAATTTGAATTAGTCCTTTTTTGTTCATATCACGATTTGCTAAGTAGCATTTTTATTTATTAGCTAGTGCCTTACGTTCAGCAGTAATTTCTTTTTGTAATTCTTCTTCGCTAGGCAAGTATGTCCTATATTTTGAAGTAAATATTTGCTTGTTATCCTCTGATAAAGTATAGCGCACAACCGAATCATTTTTATCTGCGCAGAGCAAAATACCAACAGGCAGATTATCTCCTTCATTCATCATTTCACGAGTGAAATAATTGACATACATTTGCATTTGACCAATGTCTTGATGCGTAAGCTTACTCGTTTTTAAGTCGATTAAGACAAAGCATTTCAAAATATAGTTGTAGAAAACAAGGTCTATATAAAAATGTTGAGTATCAAATGAAATTCTATGTTGTCTACCGACAAAGGAAAAACCACGTCCAAGTTCAAGTAAGAATTTCTGCAAATGATCTATAAGTGCTTGTTCCAAATCAGATTCGTAAAAACTTGCATTCTGTTCCAAACCCAAAAACTCTAATACATACGGATCCCGTATAATATCTTCGGGCGTCTTAGCAGGTTCCTTTTTTGCAGTATCTTCTACTACATCGTAATTCCCATGACTTGCAAGTAAACGCTGATAAGAGAATGTATTTATCTGTCGTTCAAGCTGACGCGTACTCCAATTTGCCTTAATACACTCATCCATATAAAATTTGCGTGCCTTTTCATCTTCCACACGCATAATCATTCTATAATGTGTCCAACTCAATTGGCTACGCAGTGCGTAGCGATTTTGAAAGGTGAGATAAAATTGACGCATATTCTTTAAGTTTGCAACAGTAAAACCTTTCCCATAGTCAACTGTCATTTTCTTGGAAAGCTCTTCAATCAGCTTAGCACCATACTCGGCAGTTGTATTGCCTCCTTGTTTTTCAACAATGCTTTTACCAATTTCCCAATATGCTTCCACCATTGCAAAATTTGCAGTGGAATAAACTTTTGCTCGCGCACTCGAAAGTATCTTTTTAATTTGATTGTAAAATGTGCCATCCATTATTTCATTAGCCATAATTTTTTCTCCTTTAATAGTTAAATTACTATCTTTTTCATATCTGTGGGGAAGATATCAAACCACATATCACATATTATAATTGTTGATTACCTCCTAATCTTTTTGCGATTCATTCTTTTGACTCCTTTCTGAATTAAAAATAAAAAGCGTAATTGAGCTGTAAGTACAAATGTACTCACTATTTTCAATCACGCTATCCATTCGGAAAACCACTCTACTACATTCAATTGTCGAAAGCCATCTATAAGAAGTAGAGTTCTTACTTATAGACTTCTTCTAGCTACATTTTTATTATACCATAAAACAATTCATTTAGGAAGAATTATATGATATTTTTTCATTTCTTAATACTGTTATAAAAGGGATTTGAGATAACTTCTATTTTACTTTTTATTTCTTTTTATCCAATTGATAAATACAACCATTTCATGAACAATAAGTGGTAATAATGATAAACCTAACATAATTCCCCATTCTACTCCTGTTAAGCTGTAAGTAGAAAATACATTCTTCACCCCTGGTGTTTGAACAACAAACAATTGCAATACTATCCCTATAAAGAAAGCAATAAACAGCATCCAGTTCTTATCCTTAAATATATGGACAAAACTTCTGCTTACATTACTCATGCCTAGCATATGGAAGAGTTCACATAGGGCTAATGTTGTAAATGCCATGGTTTGTGCCTGATGAAGTAAGTCTGAATTTGAATTGTATAAAGACTTAATTTCAGACAAGGAAACAGCACCATTTAACCAACCACATGTAAAGTAAGCCATAATTACAGCAAATGTTATTACAATTCCATATCCCAAGGTTAAGATTAAACCACCATGAGCAAAAATACTTTCTTTAGAATCTCTAGGCTTTTCATTCATGATGTCTTTATCCTTAGGCTGCATACCTAAAGCAATTGCAGGTAAGGAATCTGTTACCAAATTCACCCATAAAAGATGAATTGCAATTAATGGTGTTGGAAGACCTAAGCAAATTAAGAAAAATAAAGCAAATACTTCTGCTATATTACTACCTAAAAGGAAGAATACTGTTTTACGTATATTTGCAAAGATTCCTCTTCCTTCTTCTACAGCCTTTTCTATAGAAGCAAAATTATCATCAGTTAAAACCATATCTGCTGCGCTCTTAGCAACGTCTGTACCAGTGATTCCCATTGCAATACCAATATTGGCTGTCTTCAAACTTGGAGCATCATTGACACCATCTCCCGTCATCGCAACTGTATTCCCAAGAGCTTGAAATGCTGAGACAATCTCCACTTTATTCTGCGGAGAAACTCTCGCAAATACACGAGCAGTTTTACAGATTTCCTTTAATTGTTCTTGATTTAAGGAATCTATTTCCTGACCTGTATAGCACTCCTCTTGTTTTTCGCATATTCCCAATTCCTTAGCCACCGCAAAGGCAGTATCCTTATGATCTCCTGTTATCATTACAGTTTTAATTCCAGCAGTCTTAAATTTTTCCACTGCTGCCTTAGCCTCTGGTCTTGGTGGATCAATCATTGCAACCAATCCAACAAAAATCATATTCTCTTCTGTAATTTCAGATGCTGTAGTATAAGCTAACGCAAGTACTCTTAAAGCCTTACTTGAAAAATAGGAATTTGCTTCATTGATTTTTAAAATATCTTCCTCTTCTATTTTTCTAATCTTGCCATTTTCTATTATGTGAGTAGCTCCCTTTAAAATACTATCTACTGCACCCTTTGTATAAATAACTGTGCTGTTCTTTACTTGATGCTTGGTAGACATCATTTTACGAACACTATCAAAGGGGAGTTCATCTACTCTAGGATAGGAAGCTTCTAAATCTTTTTTCGATAGACCAAAGCTGTTGGCAAAAAGCACTAAGGCTATTTCGGTTGGATCTCCATATAATCCATCATCTACGGTAGCATTAGAACAAAGGCTCATTCCTTTTGCCAAAAGCTTTAAATCTTCATCCTGATTTTCTTCTTTAAAGTCAGATGCTTTAAAGTATTTTCCTTTAGAATAAGCTTCAACAACCGTCATACGATTTTGAGTTAATGTACCTGTCTTATCTGAACAAACTACCTGAACTGCACCTAAGGTTTCTACACTAGGAAGCTTACGAACTACCGTATTTGCTTTAACCATCTTCTGCACACCAATAGAAAGGACGATTGTAACTACTGCTGGTAAGCCTTCAGGAATTGCAGCAACCGCTAAAGAAATCGCTGTTAGGATGGCTTCAATATAAGACTCCAGCATGGTTCCTTTCCCATCCACACAAATCCATATGATATCCACAATTAAAACTGCAAGAACTATGAGAAGTGTTAAAAATCCTAAGGTCTTAGATAGCTTTGCGAGAACCTTTTGAAGTGGGGTTGGTTCAACCTTTGTTTCTGATATTGCATCTGCAATCCTACCTATTTCTGTTTCCATTCCTGTTTTTATGACTAGACCCAAGCCACGCCCATAGCTTACAGTAGTAGACATATAGGCACAATTTAAACGATCACCTATTCCTATTTCATTATCAAAAACAAGCTCTGCATTCTTCTCTATTGGTACAGATTCTCCTGTCAGGGAGGATTCATTAATTTTTAAATTCACACTTTCTATCAGACGCAAATCTGCACCTACTGTATCCCCTTCTTCTAAAACGACAAGATCTCCAGCCACAAGCTCACTGGCTTTAATTTTTTGATGAAGTCCCTCACGTATAACTGTAGACTCAGGACTAGACATTTTCTTTAATGCTTCTAAGGAGCTTTCCGCCTTTAATTCCTGGATGGTTCCAATTAAAGAATTGATAAATATTACTGCCAAAATAATAATAACATCAGGCCAGTCTCCTGTTGACAAGAAATCAAAGGGCTCATGAGCTTTTAGGGTGACAATCGTTTCGTAAATAGATAAACCTAAGGTTACCGCAATAGCTGCAAATAAAACAAAAATCATAGGATTATTTAATTCTCCTAAGAATATCATAAACCATGATTTTTTCTTTTTTTCCTTTAATTCATTTGCTCCGTATAAGGAAAGACGCTCTCTTGCATCCTCCTTAGAAAGTCCCATTTCTAAATCTGTTTTTAAAAGCTCTTTTGTTTCTTCTATACTTTTTTGTTCGAACTTTATATTTTCTTCCATATATTTTCCTCCAAAAAAATAAACAGGCACTAGCCTGTCTTCATTTATAGTATGCCACAAGACAAGCATAGTAATACTACTATACTTAAGTCTTGATGTTTCAAGTAATCCCGGAGGTTTCCCCCGTCTTGACGAAATTACTACCTATCTGGTCATCTACTCCCCTAAGTACTTCTATCATACTCTATTTTAATCTTTTTGTCAATTTTTTCCATTTAGAAAAAACAGAAATCCAGTTATAACAATATTTTTAAAAATAAATATTCGCCTTGACAATATACCCCTGATGGGTATAAAATAATAAATAGAAAAAGAGGTGTTTCTTATGGATTGTTGTAAAGAGGAAAAAAAGACATACCGTTCTGATGAAGACAAAAAGGTTTTAACGAATCGCCTAAACCGAATTGAAGGACAAATCAGAGGCATAGCCAATATGATTCAGGAGGATCGGTATTGTGATGAAATCTTAATTCAATTATCCGCTATTGATAAGTCTATCAAATCATTTGCAAACTTCATGCTTGATAAACACATAAAAACATGTGTTAAGGAAAATATATTAATTGGAAATGATGAAGTGTTAGATGAAATTGTCGACTTATTTAAAAGATTTCAGTAGGTGATTAAAATGAAAAGAAAATTTAAAATCGAAGGTATGACCTGTTCTGCTTGTCAAAGTCATGTCCAGCATGCTGTTGAGAAGCTAGAGGGCATAGAAACCTGTAATGTAAATTTACTAGCGAACACAATGGATGTATCCTATGATGAAACAATTCTTAAGGATGAAATTATTATAAATGCTGTGGAAAAGGCAGGATATAAAGCCTTCTTAAATGAGAAAAAAGAAACAACCAAGGTCAGCCAAGATGACCACAAAGGTAGAACCTTAATCATCGCTGCTGTATTTGCTCTTCTTGTGTTCTATCTTGCAATGGGACCGATGATTTATATTCCCATTCCACCAATATTTGAAAAAAATCCTTTAATTCTTGCAATTACAGAACTACTGCTTACTTTACCAGTACTTATCTTGTATCGCAATTATTTTATTAATGGTTTCAAAAGACTTTGGAAGCTATCACCAAATATGGATAGTTTAATCGCAATGGGGTCTTCTGCAAGTCTTTTATATGGTATTTATATCATTTACCTGATGGCATATCGTTTAGGTATCGGTCAAGAGATTACTCATTTAGCACATGAGCTTTATCTAGAATCTGCTTCTACAATTCTGGTTTTAGTATCTGTAGGTAAATATTTAGAGGGAAAATCAAAGAAAAAGACTAATGCTTCTATTGAAAAATTAATGGATTTAGCTCCAAAAACTGCACTTTTAATTAGAGAAGGTAAAGAAATAGAAGTTTTTGTTGAGGATGTAAAGCTACAGGATCATATCCTTGTAAAAAAAGGAATGCAGGTACCAGTAGATGGTATCATTATTGAAGGAGCTGGTTCCTTTGACCAAAGTAATATTACAGGTGAAAGTATCCCCGTTTATAAAGAAGTCCATGAGGAAGCAATTTCTTCTACAATATTGACCAGTGGCTATGTAGTTATTGAGGCAACAAAGGTTGGAGAGGATACTACAATCCATACGATTATTAAGCTAGTTGAAGAGGCAGCAAATTCTAAGGCTCCAATATCTAAGCTTGCAGATCGCATTTCTTTCTTCTTCGTGCCTGTAGTTATGCTGATAGCAATCATCAGTTTTATTGTGTTTTGTTTCCTAGAAGGACCAAGCTTTGCCTTTGGAATAGGCATTTCTGTTTTAGTAATTGCTTGTCCTTGTGCATTAGGACTTGCAACCCCTGTTGCAATTATGGTGGCTACAGGTGTAGCAGCAAGAAATGGACTGTTGATTAAAAATGCAGAAATACTAGAAAGAACACATTCTATAAATACTATTATTTTAGATAAAACAGGAACCATTACAGAAGGAAAGCCAAAAGTAATTGACTATCAGTGCTTTACAAACGATGATTTACTCAAAATTGCATATACTCTTGAACAAAAATCTGAACACCCACTTGCCTCTGCAATTATAGCTAAGGCAACTGAGGATGGCATTGAACCTTATTCTCTTTCTAGCTATGATAGTCATGCTGGGTTAGGTATTGAAGGAGTAATTGATACACAAACCTATTATATAGGAAATAAAAATTATCTAACTACTCTAGGTATAAAATTAGATACCCAAGATCCAAGAATTGAAAAAATTTGTAAACCTGGAGTGACACCTCTATTTGTTGCAAAGAACGATACTTTTATTGGTGTAATAGCTGTCAAGGATGAAATCAAAGAGGATTCAAAAGAAGGCATTTCCAAATTAAAGCATTTAGGACTTGATGTCATTATGCTTACAGGAGACAATGCTTCTACTGCTGCAAGTATTGCAAACGAGGTTGGCATTGACCGTGTAATTAGCGATGTTCTTCCTAATGAAAAACAGAGCGTAGTTAAGGCAGAACAAGAAAAAGGAAAAAAGGTTGCGATGGTAGGAGATGGTATCAATGATGCTCCTGCATTAATGAGTGCAGATATCGGAATCGCGATTGGAAGAGGTGCTGATATTGCCATAGAGGCTGCAGATATCATATTAGTATCTAATTCCTTATCTGATGTATACAGTGCTATAAAATTAAGCAGACGTACCATTAATAATATCAAAGGAAATTTATTCTGGGCATTCTTCTACAATGCTATTGGAATTATCTTTGCAGCTGGCGTGTTCTACTATGCGTTTCATATTAAGCTCAATCCTATGATTGCAGCTTTAGCTATGAGTTTTAGTAGTGTATTTGTTGTAACAAACGCACTAAGATTAAATACATTTAAAACAAATAAAACAAAACAAAAAGGAGGGAAAAGGATGGAAACCATCAAATTAAGTGTTGAAGGAATGATGTGCAAGCATTGCCAAGCACATGTAGAAAAAGCCTTATCTGGTGTTGAAGGAGTAAGTAAGGTTGAAGTTTCATTAGAAAACAAATCTGCAACTGTAACTGGCGAAGGTCTTGCTAAGGATGCTTTAATCAAAGCTGTTGCTGATGCAGGCTATGAAGCAAAATAAAAAAGGAATATCTGAAAGCGCAATACTAAAAAACTGAAATTTTAAGAGCACACCTCAATCAATGCCAAAAAAGCTCTCGGACAAATTTGTTCGAGAGCTTTTAATTACAAATAATTCAATTAAAAATTTATTTTTCTATTTCTTCATAGAAATCACGGAATTCTTCACCCAAAACGTATTGATAATTACTGTAATTTTCTATGATTTTCGCATCCCTTTCAAGAACTAAAGCTTTTACAATTTTATGCCTTAAAGACATATCAATCGGATTACCTTGCTTATCATGGCTATTGTATTCACAAAGATTTACAGTCAAGGTATCTATCGGGTCAAAGCCTATAGGTGGAATATTGTTTAATTCACAGTCAATCAATACACACTCAGCATCAGGATATTGTTGACCATGATTATTAGGCAATCTTGCAATTACGGCATCTTCCCCCTTACCATTAAAAATACATTTTACAAATATATTACCGTGGTTTTCTTTGGTATTTCTAATCCACATAAAGGCGTTAATACTATTAATTGTCGTCTTATAAAAGTAAGTAGGTCCTCTTCCTAAAATGGTATCGCCGTGTCCATCTATTATACAATTATCGTAGTAAGCTGAACCATTAGTTTGTAGCGCATCGCCACTGCCGATGATATGTACGTTTTTGAAATAATTATTTTTCCCGTTTACAAGGAGCCCTTCTGCCTGTCCGTATGCATCGTTTTTAATGGTTAGATTTTTTAAAACAATATGAGTACAATTATCAATTGCAAAGGCAGCTCTTCTTGAAGGAAAGGTTCCAGGTCTTTCGTTGGTCTTTATAAGTTCTGGATGGGGATTGAATACTTCGTTGTTTGCGTAGTGAATAATAACGCCATCTCTACTTTCCCCAATAATCGTGACGTAGTCCTTATTTCGAAAATAGACCAATTCCTGATAATCACCATTTTCAACGAATATAGTGTAGTGGGACTTCTTATCTATGTGGTTGGGTATAAAATCTAGGGCACCCTGCACCGTACGGAAATCCCCATTTCCGTTTTTGGAAACAGTCAGATTTTTAGTAGCAGGAAAACTATGTTTGGTAGAAAAAGTCCAATCGTCCTTTTTGGAAAAGCCTTTAAATCCCTGCACGATATCACAATCAATCAAGACATAATATTTTCGGTTGTATTCCAACAAGTTTTGATGCAGCTGAATATGAACTGAATTCTCCTTGACATAAGCTGGGTAAAAGTGAAATCCATCAGAAAATCCTCCAATAATTGTGAGTTGATATTTTTCATCACTTTTTATGTAATCTGCAGAAGGTGTTCCTGCAATGGTGTTCTTATTAGTAACAACATCGTTTTTGTACTCGTATGGTTTTTTGATATAATCTGCTAACGGATTTTGTTTGGATTTAGTGGGACCAGCTGGCAAACTCAAATCAATGCAGTCTATCAGTTTGTCCGTATTGTAATCAAATACCTTTATAAATCCTTTTTCATTTAAAATAGGCTTTTCGTCAAAGGTCAGAATAAGCTCCGTATCTATACAAACATTTTTTGAATTGTTTTCAGGAAATTGACTGGTTGCCTTCATATGAATATCCTTTTCTTATGCTTCTTTTTATTTAACAGAGTTTACCATGAACTCACATAAACTATTAGAAAATTCTTGTGGGTCTGTTGGAAGAATTCCTTCCATTAGTAAAGCCTGTGTATATAAAAGCTTAGCATATTTAGATAAGCTTTCCTTATCTTTCTCATATGCTGTTTCCATTGCTTTAAATACAGCATGATTAGGATTGATTTCTAAAATACGCTCTGCCTTCATTCCATGACCTTGATGCTGTGCCTGTAAAACACGCTCCATTTCAAAGGATAAACCCTCTGCAGCAGACAAGCAGCATGGTGCTTCTACTAGACGTTTAGAGAAGATAACATCCTTACACTCTGGTAATGCCTTTTTGATATCCTCCAAGATGTCCTTCTTTTCTTCCTTAAGATCATCAATCTTTTTAGCTGCCTCTTCATCAATTAAATCTAAATCGCCCTGATTGATAGATTTAAATTTAACTCCATCATATTCAGATAATACCTGTAGCATAAATTCATCTACATCATCAGTTAAAATTAAAACATCGTAGCCCTTATTCTTAATTAAATCCATTTGAGGAAGCTTTAATACGGCATCCTTATCCTTACCAACAGCATAATAGATGTCCTTTTGACCTTCTATCATAGCCTCTTTGTATTCAGCAAAGGAAATACGTTTTTCCTGATTTAAGCTGGAAAGAATAATTAAGTCCTTTAAAGAATCCTTTTTAGCACCATATTCCTCATATAGACCAAACTTTAGATTAACGCCATAATCATTGAAGAATTCCTCATATTTTTCACGATCATTTTTAAGCATACGTCCAAGCTCTGCAAGAATCTTCTTTTCTACATTCGTAGCAATCTTTTTAATGGAACGATCCTCCTGAAGCATTTCACGAGAAATATTTAAAGGAAGGTCGGCTGAATCTACTAAGCCTTTTACAAAGCGTAGGTATTCTGGAATTAAATCCTTACATTTGTCTAAGATAAATACACCCTTTGTATATAATTGTAGACCTCTTTCATTTCGGTCATTAAAGTCATAAATTGGTTTTTTAGGAATAAACAATAAAGCATTGTAGGTAAGCATTCCTTCAACATTTACATGAATTGTAGTGATAGGATCCTGATAATCCATAAATTTAGATTTATAGAAATTATTTAATTCCTCATCTGTTATTTCACTTTTATTCTTTTTCCAAATTGGAAGCATGGAATTGATAGTTTCAAGCTCTAGATGTGTATGCTCTTCCTCATCCTTGTCATCCTTCTTTTCATCATACTTAGTTACCCAAGTTTTGATAGGATATCTTACATAATCAGAATACTTCTTAATCAATTCCTTAATCTGATATTCATCCAAATACTCATCATAATTTATATCTTCTGTATTTTCTCTTAGTGAAATTACAATTTGCGTACCAAAATCCTTTTTATCACACACATCTATATCATAAGAATCAAGTCCTAAAGATGTAAATACATGTGCTGTACCATCAGCAACAGACTTTGTATATACTGTAATTTCTTTAGCAACCATAAATGCTGAATAAAAGCCTACACCGAACTGACCAATAATATCTACATCAGGAGTCTTTTCATTAGCAATCTTCTCTAAGAACTCCTTGCTGCCACTTTTAGCAATTGTTCCTAAATGGTCAATTAAATCTGCCTTAGTCATACCTACACCATTATCTGTAATCGTTAGGGTACGAGCTTCCTTATCTGCTTCTACTAAGATTTCATAAGCATCTGCCGCTTTGGTAGAATCTGTTAAAGACAAATAATGTCTTTTGTCAATTGCGTCACTTGCGTTTGAAATTAACTCTCTTAAAAAAATTTCTTTATGCGTATAGATAGAATTAATCATCAAATCTAATAAACGTTTGGTTTCTGTTTTAAATTCCATTTTTTCTTTCATATATTGTCCTCCGTTTCAAATTACATACCTAATTATATACTTATAATTTGGCACTGTCAATAGTTGTTTGCCAAATATTTTTATTTTCTTTAAAAACTCGAAAAATAAAGTATAATGGTAGTAGGTGATGTTTTATGCTAGAAGGATTCAAAATAAACTGTTTTCCTCTAAATCGTGCCATCCGAATATCAATAGCTTTACCTAAGGATTATAACAATACCTCAAGATATTATCCTGTAATCTATTTTTTAGATGGACAAAATCTTTATAAGGATGAGGATTCGTATAGAGGGGTATCTTTAGGATTAGATAAGATTATTGAAGATTTATCCTATGATGGCAAGGAAGCTATCTATGTAGGGATTGCTGCTGCAAGTCATCCTGAACGAAGAGATGAGGAATATGAGTCAAAGACATTAGCTGATTTTATTGTTTCAGCAATTCATCCCTATTTATCGGGAAGATATCGTATGAATAACTATATCTACTCCTTTGGATGCTCAAAAGCCTGTTATACAGCTATCGCATTAAACCAGAGTGAAATTTTTAAAGGTATGATTCTTCTTTCTCCTATTGTAAATATGGATGCAGTAAAAGCACTATCCATACCAGAAAATAATTTATGCTACATTTATTCTGGAAAAATGGAAGAAAAAGGGTTATGTTTAAAAAACACCGACTTATTAAAAGAGGTATTCCCAAATGCCATTGTAGCTATAGATGAGAATAAAGAGCATAGTGAAGCTGCTTGGAAGCTAAAGGTTCCAGATGCACTTTCCTATCTTGTTCTATAATCACTGCTAAATATTACCAGCCCAAGGGGTTGGTATTTTCTTTATAATGGTAGTGGAGGTAGATATAATGAAAAAAATACTTATATTTATAGGTGCACTCATAGCTTTACTTAGTCTGAATATTTTTCCAAAGGCTAATGCTGCCACTGCAACCAGTAAGGCAGGTGTTGTAGAAACAAATGGAACAAATCTTAACGTTCGAGCAAGCAACTCGACTTCATCTTCCATAATAGGAAAGGTAAAAGATAAATCTTATCTAACTATCCTAAATGAAAAAGGAAACTTCTATTATGTAGAATATTTAGAAAACACTTATGGCTATGTCCATAAGGATTACGTAAATATTTTATCTAGCAATGTCAAACGTGTGGATACTGGTGATGGATCCAATTTAAATGTTCGTACTGGTCCTTCCACTTCTTATGAACAGTTTGAAAAGGTGAAGCATAAGGATTATGTTATTGTATTAGCCAATAGTGGAGCATTTTCCAAAGTGTTATTTGAAGGAAATAAAGTAGGATATGTTTCAAACTCTTATTTAGTTAGTAATACTATCTATAATGCTATTTCCTTATCCGTTGTAAGCTATAAGCAATATGATTCTAGATGGGCAAGTCTAACCCTAGGCTCAAGAGGTCAAACCATCAGAGAAATTGGTTGCTTGACTACATGTATGGCTATGAGCGAAAGCTATCGAACAGGACTTGAAAAAACTCCTGCAACCATTAGAAATAGCTCAAGCTATACTGCAGATGGTTCCTTATACTGGCCAAGTAACTATACTACTTCAACTGCCAGTGATTATCTAAGTACCATCTATACAAAACTAAAAAATAATCAACCTGTACTGATTGGTTTAAAGACCGCTAACGGTGGACAACATTGGGTTTTAGTTATAGGCTTTACAGGAGCCAATTCACTTTCAGCAAGCAGCTTCATAGTCAATGATCCTGCATCTACAAAAACAAAACTAAGTGAAGTTATGGCAAATTATCCTTACTTCTATAAAATTGCCTATTATAAGTAAATTAAAAAAGTATTTGAGAAAGCACTCAAATACTTTTTTCTTATAGTTTTTTCACTACTTCTATTACATCCTCATTAAATACAAGTTCAGCCTTTGAATCATAAGAGGTGCTAGATTTATTAATTAGGATGAGATGCTTTCCTCTGAAAAACTGTAAGTAGGAAGCGGCAGGATAAACCACTAAAGAGGTACCTACAACAATCATCGTATCCGCTTCTGCAATCGCATCTATTGCGGGATATACGACCTTACTATCCAATGGTTCTTCATACAAAACAACATCAGGTTTAATCATTCCGCCACAGCTACAGAAAGAAGGCTTATGAACATCAATATCCTTTACATCATAGAACTTATGACATTTCATACAATAATTTCTTAAAACACTGCCATGAAGCTCATAAACTGTTTTACTACCCGCAGCCTGATGTAAACCATCAATATTCTGAGTAACCACTGCAGAAACATTGGGAAGCTTGGCAAAATACAGATGTGCTAAATTTGGTTTAGCATCTGGGAAAACCATTTTGCTTCCATAAAACTCATAAAAGAGCTCAGGCTGTTCCATAAAAAAGGAATGGGAAATAATTTCTTCTGGAGAGTACTCCTTGAATTGCTCACTATATACTCCTCTTGCAGAACGAAAATCCGGTATACCTGATGGGACAGATATGCCCGCTCCAGTAAAGACAACGATTTTTTTACTATCCTTAATAATTTGTTTTAATTCCTCATATTTATCCATAAACATACTCCTTTTAAAAGTAAAAGAAAACTTTACTCAAATCTAGAGTAAAGTTTTCTTTTTAGAATTCCATTTTAATGTCTTGTCTCTTTTGTTCTTCAGCTTCAAAGTAATCTTTTTTAGGGAATCTAGAACCTGCAACTATGGAAGCAGGAAATTGTAGGATTGCCTTATTGAAGCTTGCAACATTTGCATTATAGTTGCTACGAGCTGCCTGAAGGTTTTCTTCTACCTCAGATTGAGCCTGCTGAAGATTATTAAACATTCTGTCTGCCTTTAATTCAGGATAACGTTCAGCAACCATTCTAATATTTCTTGAAGCTGTTGTTAATTGTTCATTAAAATTAGCTTTTTCTTTTAAAGATGCATTTACCCCAGGATTACGCATTTGAATAACTTCTATTAAAGTTTCTCTTTCATGCTTCATATATCCCTTAGTTGTATCTAACATTTTTGTTAATAAATCAAATCTCTTTGTCAAATAAACATCAATACGAGATTCAGAATTTTCAACATCCTGTTCCATACGAATAAATTTATTACGTGTTGAAATTACCCAACCAACCACACAAAGAACGAGTAATAGAATAACTCCTATAACAACAAGAACAATAATTACTGGTGTACTCATTTGTCATTTCCTCCAATTACACAAGGTTTTCTTATTTTAATTATATACTTAAACTCAACAAAAAACAACATTATTTCAACAATAAGTTTCTTAATTCTGCAGTTTTATCGCATTTTTCCCAAGGCAAATCAATATCTGTTCTACCAAAATGTCCATATGCTGCAGTTTGAAGGTAAATAGGACGCTTCAAATCTAATGTCTGAATGATTCCCTTTGGTGTAAGTGGGAATACCTTGCGGATAGCTTCGGCAATCTTATCTTCACTTACTACTGCTGTACCAAAGGTATCCACTAGTACAGAGGTAGGCTCTGCAATACCGATGGCATAAGAAATCTGAATCTGACACTTTCTTGCCAGCTTAGCAGCAACAATATTCTTTGCAATATATCTGGCCATATAAGAAGCACTACGGTCTACCTTTGAAGGATCCTTACCTGAAAAGCAGCCTCCTCCATGTGGGGCAGCACCACCATAGGTATCTACAATGATTTTTCTTCCTGTCAAGCCTGAATCTCCTGCAGGTCCGCCCACAACAAAACGTCCAGTCGGATTAAATAAATATCTTGTCTTAGAATCTACTAAGTGACTAGGGATAATCTTGTCAACGACTTCTCTTTTAATATCCTTGGCAAGAGTAGCCATATCCACATCTGCAGAATGCTGAGTTGAAATTAAAACTGTATCAATTCTTACAATCCGACCATTCTCATCATATTCAACAGTTACCTGTGTTTTTCCATCAGGTCTTAAGTAAGGTAAAATATTTTGTTTTCTTACCTCAGTCAATTTACGGGCAAGCTTATGTGCCAAAGTAATAGCCATAGGCATATACTCTTCTGTTTCATCACAGGCATATCCAAACATTAGGCCCTGGTCTCCAGCTCCTTGTTCGTGGTCACTCGTTTCATCTACACCCATAGCGATATCTGGGGATTGAGGATCTATAGCAGACAGTACCGCTAAATTATCAGCATCAAATCCATACTTTCCTCTTGTATACCCAATATCTGCAACAGTTTTACGAACAATCTTCTGCAAATCGACATAATGGTTGGTTGTCATCTCTCCAAAAACCATAACAAGGCCTGTTGTACAAATGGTTTCACAGGCTACTCTGGCATTTGGATCATGCGCTAAAATATCATCCAAAATAGCATCTGAAATCTGGTCTGCAATTTTATCAGGATGTCCTTCTGTAACAGACTCTGATGTAAATAATCTACGCATGAATGGCCTCCATTATAGCTTTTGCAAGCTGATCTGCACAAGAGGTAGCTCTTGGACCACAGGTATTTCCTTCTAATATACGAACAACCTCTTCAGCTGGCTTTCCTTCTACCAATCTGCCGATTGCCTTTAAATTTCCATTACAGCCTCCCATAAAACAAACATTATGTAGGTTTCCGTTTTCATCTAAATCAAAAGTTATTTTTTTAGAGCAAGTGCCCTTAGTTTCATAATTATAAGTCATTTTCTACTCCTTCATTTCCATCATATATTTTTTCAAATTCATCTTTAAAACGATCAAATCGTTCAAAGACATTTCTATCAAAGTAAACATTAAAATGCTCACTTAAATATTGCATTGTCACCTTATGACTATATGCCTTTTTATAGGATTTAATACTGCGCATTGTCACATAAAGCTCACATATTAAGATAATCTGTGCAGTTATTTCATTTTGAATAGAATTCATTCTTCTGATGAATTCCTCCGTATCGGATCCCTCAAATGTAGAACGAATCATTGCCTCACATTTTCTTTCTAACTGCAATCTTGAAATAATTATACTACCTAAATTGGTTTGTTCCTTTAATAATGCATACTTTTCATCCTCATTCATGTTTGCATCAGGAGAAAAGTTTACGCTTTGTTCAATATGGATTTTAGACTGAATATCAATCATATCGATTTCTTCTTCGGATAAGCTCAGCAGTTCAGCCAAACGCCTTGACATTTTAGAGACAATGTAAATATCCTGTTTATCCTCTTCACTTCTTGAAGAATTATCCAAAGTCACTTCAAATATTTTTGTAACAACATTTGTAAAATCCTCTTGAACCTCTCTACGCTTCATTAGCTCCTTTTTACGTTCTTCCTGCATATACCCACTCATTGTTACAATACTATATAAAACCAACATATAAATACATAGCAGTAAAGTTCTAAGTAGGATATCTCTGAATTCTTCACTCACAAAAAACTCTGTAAATATTTTACTGATGTCCTTTGCAATGTCAGACCATATGATAGTATAGGTTACTGCAAAATGCAAAAATGTAACTGCAATTAATGTCCACACAAATACTGTTTTTAATAATTTCTTATTTTGGTAAAAAGAACAAACAGCCAAAGAATAATAGAGGAGGATATATCCACACTCCTGTAAATATTTTATTTCTCCAAACTTTAATTTGATATATAGCACGATTGCTAAGGCCAGCATATAGAAGCACGAGAAATAGCTTGCAATCTCCTGTGAAGTATAGTTCTCTGGATTTTTATTGATACTGCGTTTCAAATAAATATTCAAAACAAAGGTCACAATAAATAATAATCCTGCTAACAATAAATTACTCTTCTCACCAAACGATAGCACTGTGAAAATCAAGGTGAATACTAGGTTCGATAAAAAGATAATATTTTTTATAACAATATTTTTTCTATAAAGCACTTGTGTTTCATTTGCTATATCAATACCACTTTCAAAGCCAAATGCATTGTTAAAAAACTTTGTGTTCTTAATTTTATTTTTTAGCGACAAATATTCCACCTCCTCATTTCAAACTACATTATACCATATCTGACATTAAATGACATCAAACTCTTTTAAAATTTTTTGACCATTGACAAAATCCCTTGCTGGAAGCATCTTTTTGCCAGGGATTAAAATTAAATCCAAGCTTACAGCATCATCTAAAGCCTTAATTAAAACCTGCTTCTTTAAAGATAAAACTGTTCCTGGTTGATTTAAAGAAGCATCTGCTACAACCTTAGCTTGAAAGACCTTTAGCTTTACATCCTTAAATAGAATAGTAGCCCCTGGGTCTAAGGACAAGCCCATAATCTGATGAACTATATCCTTTGCAGGACGATTAAAATCCAGGATTTCTTCTTCTGGGGTTAAATTAGGGGCATAGGTAACCTCTTCTTCATTTTGTACCTCACCTGTAAGCTTTCCTGTATAAATATCTTCTATAACCTCTAATAGTAAATCTCTTCCAATATAAGAAAGCTTTTCAAACATTGTGCTTGAAGTATCACTTTCTAAAATTGGACATTCTCTTTTGGCATACATAATTCCTGCATCTAGCTTTTTTGCCATCTCAATAATAGTAATTCCTGTCTTAGTATCTCCATTCATAATGGAACGCTGAATAGGTGCACCTCCCCGATATTTAGGAAGTAGGGAGCCATGAACGTTCATTGTCTTTTTGAATAAGGCTAAAACCTTTGAAGGGATATACTGTCCAAAGGCAGCAGTCACTAATACATCTGCCTGAAAGCTTTGGATATATTCAACATCAGCACCAACCTTTTCAGGCTGATATAGAGGTAAGCCTAAACGCTTAGCAGTTGCAGCTACTGGTGTATCTATCCACTGCCCTTTTTTCTTTAGTTTGTTCGGCTGACTAATAACTAAGACAATTTCATACTTTTTATGAAGGGCTTCTAAAATAGGTACAGAAAACTCTGGTGTTCCCATAAATACAATTTTCATATTTTCACATCCTTGTAATCTTTATATTCACATCTTTATTGGTTTGATAAAGCGGATAGATCTCAGAAATCTTATCCATAACTGCATCTTCTACAATCTTAAGCTGAATCGTAAACCTGTACATATCATGCAAGCGGAAAGGAAGTCCTTCGGCTGGTCCTAAAATCTCACTTTCCTTAGCCACTGTTTTTAATGCCTCTATCATACGATAAGCCTCTGTTTTTGCCATAGACAGATTTTCTGATTCAATCATAATCTCTATAGCCAGGGAAAAAGGAGGCATTCCTGTAATTTTCCTGTTGGCGATTTCTTTTTTGAAAAAGCCATCAAAATCATTTCTGAGGGAAGTCTCTAAAACAAAATGCTCTGGCTGATAGGTTTGAATAATAACCTCTCCTGTTTTTTCTCCACGTCCAGCTCGTCCTGAAACCTGTTCAATCAGATTATAGGCTGTCATATTGGAAGCATAGCTAGGATAATGCAATGCTAAATCTGCATTGATAACACCTACCAAAGTCACATCTGCAAAATCAAGTCCCTTAGCTATCATCTGGGTTCCTACCATGATATCTGCCTCATGCTTTTTAAACTGTTCAAAAAGAACTTCATAATCTACCAGCTTAGAGGTTGTATCTAAATCCACACGAAGCACCTTAGCCTCTGGCAGAAGGTTTTGGATTTCTTCCATTACTTTTTCTGTACCACTGCCCACAAATCTTATTTTGGAGCTTCCACATTCAGGACAGCTTTCCACATTCATTTGCTTATACCCGCAATGATGACATACCAGTGTGTTCGTACTAGAATGATATGTTAAGGATACATCACAGTGTGGACATTCAATAACCTTTCCACAGCTTCTGCACATAACAAAAGAGGAATGTCCTCTACGATTTAAAAACAAAATAGATTGTTCATTTCTTCCATAAACTTCTATTAATCTTTTTTGCAAACTTCTAGAAAAAACAGACTTGTTTCCTGATTTTAATTCCTCACGCATATCTACAAGAATCTTTTTAGGAAGAGGGTGCTTGTTGGCACGACTTGGCATAGTAAGTAATTCATATTCTCCTTCTATTGCTTGATAGTAATCACAAACATTGGGTGTGGCACTTCCTAACACAAGAGGACACTTATGGGTTTGACTCCTAAGCTTAGCAATTTCAATCGCATTATATTTTGGATTATTATCCTGAATATAGGATTGTTCATGCTCTTCATCAATGATGATAATTCCCAACTGATCTAAAGGTGCAAATACTGCAGATCTGGCACCTATTACAATTCGAACCTGATGCGTTAATATTTTCTTCCATGCCGTATAACGGTCATAAATGGATAACCTGGAATGCAATATGGCAACATCATTTCCAAAGTGGCTTTGGAAAATGGCAGTAATCTGAGGAGTCAAGGAGATTTCTGGAACTAAGAGCAATGCCTGCTTGCCCATAGCTAAAACATCCTTAATCCAATGAATGTAGACAACGGTCTTTCCACTTCCGGTAACACCATGTAAAAGATAGGTTTTTGTTTCATTATAGCTAATAGCCTCATATACTTTCTTTTGGGATGGATTCAGTTCATAAGGAGGAATTTCAGAAACAGGGATACTTCCCATTTCTAATACTTCCCTCTTATAGGTTGAAAGCGTTCCTTGTTTAATCAAAGTATCTATTACACTTTTAGAAAAGCCCGTATTTTCAAGTAGCATTGGTACAGAGGTTGCCTCATCTAATTCTTTTAAATACTCCAAAAGCTTTACTCCCTGTTTACTTTTTGGAAGCATTGTATCATCCTTAATATAGACATACTCTATCATCTTTTCTTTTCGGTTTTGTTTAAATTTAGTATCCAGTTCAAGAATTCCTTGTTTATGGGCTTTATAAATCCTGTTCAGTTCTTCTGGAGTTTTATGATCAATGATAATTTCTTTTCTGCCATTAAAAATATCACTTAAATCCTCTGGAATAGCCTTCACTCTGGCTATCTTCTGATATTTGATTTTAAGGGCAGAAGGTATCATGGTTTGCAAAGCAACCGCATAATAAGAAAAATTATGATTCGCAATAAATTTTGCTAAATGAACAAATTCTTCATTTAAGACAGGATAAACATCTACAATATCACTAATTTCACGTAGTTTTTTCTTAAACTCGGTTTTATCCTTAAGCTCTACTACAAAGCCTAGAACTGTACGATTACCAAAAATCACACGGACTCTATAGCCCACCTGAATGATATCCTCAAGATGAGATGGAACCATATAATCAAAGGTTTGATTTACTTGTTTTGCTGCAATGTCCACAACAATGCTTGCGATCATATCATCCCATCCTTTCCTTTTATGTATAATAAAAACCATCGTAATGATGGCTTTTTAAATCACTTACATTTTATCGCCATCATACAAGCATTAGCACCTTACTGAAAAGGTTGCTGAAGAGTCACAGAGCTTGTCTCTCATCTTCTCTTTATGGACATAATGTATTATACCCTTTTTTATTGAATATTACAATAGAAAAACATAGAAATCTATTTGGTATTCTTCTTTGTTGTCGAATTCTTTGATTTCTTTTGTTGGGTAGTCTTTGGTGCTGGGATTTTTTTGACAGTTTTAGGAGCTTCCTTCTTTTTCACTGTTACTGGTTTAGCTGCTGGCTTTACTGTCTTTGCCTGTGTAGTCTTTGGAGCAACTGACCTTGGTTCAGCTGGTTTAGTTACAGTTTTTACTGGCTTAACCTGAACAGACTTTGAAATTACTGGCTTTGGTTCTACAGGCTTAGTAATCTTAACAACCTTTTTTTGTTTTTCTATTTTCTTTAGTTGATCTAAGTCATATTCCTTTTGGGTGATTAAGGATTTTCCCTTAGGCTGAGCAAGGATTCCCTTATTCATTAATGACTTTTGTTTCAATTCTACAATAGAAGATCTGAAACGCTCCGTTACACCATCCTGTAAAACAGCTACCCCATTACTAAACATTTTCTTAAACAAATTATAAATGGTTGGTCTACTGGAAAACATTTCAAATTCAATTTGCTGAACATAATAGTGCATTCTTGCAAGACGCTCTACAGAATCATCTCCATCAGCAAAATAATTATCTATATCTGCACATACCTTCGTACAGTCTCTGACACATTCCTTTGCACTATTTAAATCCTTGATGATTGGACTGATTAATGGATAAAATCCAATAATCAAAATTAAATACTGGCTTGTTTCCTTCTTTAAAAATATTGCCCCAACAAAGATAGCTACAATAGCGATTAAAACAAAGAAATAAATATAAATGACTCTGCTTAATAAATACTTGTTGGTTGCAGCATTAATTCTGCAAATATATAAATAGCTGTAATCATCAGAAATATCCTTAGGAACACAAATAGTATGATATTCCTCCTGCTGTTTCATTTTAGGAATACCTCTTCTTATTGCAAGCTCATTTAATTCATTTGTCAGCTCACGATCATATTCAATCTTTGAAAATGTAGAACCTGTAACCCCTGTTTCATATAATTGTAGAGAATAAATTGCAGTATCCTTTTGACGATTCATAAAAGAGCTTGTTGACTCATTAATCAAAGTGATAGCAAAAGAAACAAGTGTACAGACCACATTAGAAACCGGATTAGATTTAATCTGTGGTAAAGCTGTAATTACAACTGGAATGATTGCTAAAAGGTATAAAAGGATTCGAATAATTTTAAGTTCAAAGAACAATCGATTTGAAGCATAATAAAATTTAGCATGTTTATCTAAAGCACAACGCTCACTAACTTTATTTAGCATACAATCAACTCCTTTTATCACTTCTTATAATTATAAAAGGAATTTATTTTTTTGTCAATAAAAGTCGCCCTTTATTTGTCAATAATCTTTGATAATTTGGTCTTTTTTGTCCATTATCGCAGATTAGCTTTTCTTCTTTAAAAATACGAAGATACCTTGTCAGGCAGGTTCTGCCCAAATAAAGATATTCACACATACCTTCTATTGTCATAGAAGGATGCTCATCAATCAGCTTTAACAGTTTAATTTCCATTTCATTATAGTTCCTCATACTTTTCCTCCTTGTGAAAATGAATTGCTTCATAGCTTCGGTTATAAAAACAAAAAAGCGTGATGAAATTTGAGAGTACAATTTGTACTCACCATTTTCAATCACGCTATCTTATCACCATAAGAAACTCTCTCTACGACAATTCAGTTGTCTTGGCCATCTATTAGGAAGTAGAGCCCTTACCTATAAACTTCTACTAGCCACATTTTTACTATAACACAAAAATAACAGTTTGTGAAGTCACTTTTTTTATTTTATGATATCTTTAATTTTTGCTGCTAAAATCTCTATAGCTACATCATGCTTTGTATCGTTAGGAATAATGATATCAGCAAACCGTTTTGTAGGAGCAATATATTCATCATACATTGGTTTAACTGTACTTAAATACTGCATAATAACACTATCTAAATCTCTGCCTCGCTCATGGATATCTCTTTTTAATCTTCGAATAAAACGAACATCCGGATCAGATTCTACATAAATCAAAATATCACTTAAGCTTCTGATTCTTGAATCATATAATGCAAGTATTCCTTCTAATATGATGACCTTTGTTGCACTAATTGCTGTAGTTTCATCCTTCTTTCGATTATGCTCCTTAAAATCATAAACAGGAGAAAAAATCGTTTCACCTTCCATTAGCCTTGAAAGATCCTCAAATAGTAAATCCAAATCAAAAGAGTTTGGATGATCATAATTAATCTTTCTTCTTTCCTCTAAGGATAAATCATCCTGAGCCTTGTAATAATTATCCTGACAGATAACTGCAACATCCTCAGAATGAAAATGGTTAATAATCTCATCAACTACTGTTGTTTTTCCACTTGCTGTACCACCAGCAATTGCAATTAAAATTGGTTTCATACCTACATTCCTCCACACACTTCTTCTATTCTACCACAAAGAAACTAAAATTACGACAAAAAAATAAAATCAGCCTAAGCTGACTTTAAAAGTTCTAATAATGTATCAATGACAAAGGTAACAGAAGCGACTCTTACCTCAGTTCTTCCGATGTTTCCAAACTGCTTGGTATAGGCAAAGATATCGCCATTGATATAAAAACCAAAGCATACCATACCAATAGGCTTGGTAGATGTTGCACCTGTAGGTCCTGCTATTCCAGAAATCCCTACTCCAACATTAGCATTTGCTTTTTCCGCACAGCCTATAGCCATTTCTCTTGCAACCTCTTCACTGACTACTCCATAGGTTGCAATGGTTTTTTCTTTCACATCAATTAACTGTACCTTCGCTTCATTTGCATAGGTCACAAAAGACATATCAAAAACCTGAGAAGCTGCTGGAACCTCAACAATACTTGATGCCAACAGTCCTCCAGTACAGCTTTCTGCACAGCTGATTTTAAAATTTTTATCTATTAATGCTTGGACTAGCTCTTTATTTTTCAATTTCATCACCTACATAATATAGTTTAACACATTTTAGAAAAATTAAAAGGAAAATGTCAAAAAGCAACCTAAATTTAGGCTGCCAGAGTTTTATTTTCTATGATTCAAATGAAAGATGATTTCTTTCAATTCATTACAAATGGTATCTATTTTCTCATTTAGAAATTCATCATCTAAAGTGTCTACTCCTAATAAGTAATCTGTAGATACATTTAAATATTTGGCAAGCTTTGTAATGATATCACTATTCATTAGGGTTACTTCATTTACATAATTATCTAATGTTCTTTTTTCGATTTGCAAATCACGTGCAATGTCTTTTCTTGATAAGCCTCTTCTTTTTATTATTTCTTCTAATCTAGTCTTCATATCTATAAATCCTCTTTTCTTCTTTATTTTACCATTTTAATCACATTCTTTCTTTCAATAGAAAGAAATACAGCTAAAAAGAAATATTTTTCCTAAAGACTTTTGAGAAAACTAAAAAGAGACCTATATGAATATAGATAATTATAAGCTTACTTGTTTTTTATTTAATTTTATTCTCTTACATTTACCACTAATCTAAGAAATTTAGGAAATACAATCTCATAAATCTCTTTTTCTGACATTACATCAATCAGCATAACTGAACCAATCTTTGATGTTTCCTTTACCATCTCCGCACTTACCTTATTTATTAATGTTATATTCAATCTCTCACAAATATCCTTTTGAGCACGAATGACAGCTAGTGTTACATTTTTTAACATACCCATATTTCGATAACAAAAATTTCTATAGGTTTCTGCATTAGACATAAGATATTTTGTCAACTCATATTTATCCTTTTTTGTTTCATCAACAGAAATCTGTACCATAAAGAAAAATCTGGAGATTATGCCAAGCATTAATGATCTTCTGGAATTAGTAATCAGCCATGCAGAAGATATTAAGGAGGAACTGGATAAACTGCTGGATGCCTGGGCTACCTTATATGCTTTTTCAAAAGTAATCCAAGCCCAAAATCTAGGGTTGCACAAGATATATCTTGGTAAATACTTTAAATGCTCATATAAAATTATACTATTTTCGAATAGTACCTTATTGTAGTTGTCTGAAGTTTTTAGGTGAAAATCTTCAATAGAATATTCCTTTACTTCATAAGGCTCAAAGCCAAGATAGTCTCTTAACCACGAAGAATCATTAGGATATCTTAAAATGTGATTATAAACTTCTTCAGGATTTTTTTGAAGCGTTATATAGGCACTTTCCTTCATAAACTTAATATTGATTTCCATCATCAATACCTCCCATAGTCATAGTTAATGAGAACACATCATCTAAAGCCTTTGTCACAGGATTATTTAAAAGCTTCTGAGCTTCATTATATGGATTCATCTGTATAAATAACTCATCCGTTAGTTCCATTCCATTTCTGTTTTCATAAGCTATGCAAAATGCATTAAACCACTTCTTTTCTATCCTGATACTATCTACATTATCTCCTGATCTTTGCATCTCTGCTAAAGCATAGCTTAAAGCTGGTACTGCAATAATAGAAAAATAAAGGTTCTGATATTGCTTAATTTGTTTTGTTTTATCATACTCATTCCATTGGTCAACTGGAAGGGATATGATAATTTTCTCATCTGATAAATCGACTCTCATCGTTTTATCAGATATATTCATATCCTTAATCAAAAGGAAAATAGAGGATTTTTCTCCTTGTTCATCTTCATTAAATTCAATACGGCTTGTATATCCATCATCCACGGCAAGGATATCATTTTTTTCAATGAAAAACTCATAGTCTCCATAATCTGCTAAAAAGTCATTACATTTAAAATTTGGGATATCTTTTAGAGCGACAACAAATAAGGAAATATCTACTTTACCACTAACATCCATCAAAGGAATTTTAATGTCATTCATATCATCTGTAATGGTATAGTGCTTTCTTAACATTGTCTGGGCACACTCAACAACAAGTACTGCCTCAGCATAACCATCTTCTATTAAAGAAGAGAGATACTCACAGTCTATATTGCACTGAATATCATCTAATATAAACTGGGTTTTCGTAATCACTTCATTATACTTAAATGAAATTGTAGAATTGATATATTGAGAATATAAGGGATTGTTATTCAATAACGGATATGGAAATAGCCTTTTACCTACACGCATATACTCTCACCTCACTGCTAAATAATTCTGTTTGGTCTGTAATCATTTCTATTTTGATTTTTTGATTTTTTCTGATAGAAAACTGAATTCTTTTTCTGTTTATAATATGTGCCTGTTCGCCATTGATTGTGCCAGCTAAGATGAGCACCTGAGTTTTAGCACCACTATCATCTAAGGCATATAATTCCAGCATGACATCACGTTCTTCAAAATCAGATGTAAATACGATAGCATACATACGAAGCTTTTTATTGATACACATCAAGCGATATGACATTCCTTTTAGCTCAGAAACCTTTATTGTACTACGAGCAGTACCAAAATGGCCTTCTCTTCTATCGCCAGTCCCAGGCTTAGAATTATTTCCCGTTTTTCGTTGATGCTCCTCTAATTCCTTTCTGATTCTTTCTTCAATCTCAATTTCTTCATCTCCATTTTCATCTGCCACATAAGCCTTCAGCTTTAGTTCTGTAGATTTTACCTTCTTTGTGGTAATAGATGGAGTATCCAAAATACCTTTTTGCAGATCGCCATTCTTTTCTTCATCATCTCCAGGTATGAAATTTCCTGCTCCTGCAACCTCAGTTTGAAAGCTATCACTAGAAATTAAATGCCCTGATATGATGGTTCTAATTTCATCTAATAGCTGTTTATATATACTTCTGACCTCTGCACGCTTAGCATCTTCTTCGATACGGTTAAATTCCCAATTCGTATGCTGGGGATTTTCTATATTTCTTAACATGGCATTCAATTTATTATCTTCTATGATACACATGGCACTGCAAGGTAAAGTTGTTATTTTTTCAATGTCTCTAATTTTCATTAACGGATAACGAATCATCACACATCCATTTGTAGCAAGATGCTCATTTTCACTATTAAATTCCATAAGATAAAGCTTTGCTTGTCCTAAGCCTTTAAAATCAATTGTATCTTCAAATCTATGCTCAACATCTGTAAGTAAGAGATACTGAGAGATTACAGATTTTCTGCTGGGCTTATTGATAAGACCTTCGTCATAGACAATATTTCCAAGATTTTCTTTATTCAAAAGAACATCATCTACCACTACTTCCAAATCCTCAAAAATAATTGCACTTATAAAGCTTTCTAGTATTTTAGAAATAATATCTGCTTTCCAGCTGGAAGGATTTTTAAAGCCTAAAACAAATATATCTGTTCCTGTTTTACCACTTCTTTTAAATGTTTTATCCAGATTAAATTCACCAGATATTGGTTCATTTTTAACAGAGGAACCAAAATAACCAATACCTATTGTTTTTTCTGTAGTCCCTTCCTGTTTTGCAGAACAAAGCTTACAGATTCCCTGATAGCCCTTTTCCTTTTCTTCTGTCACTGTTGAATAAAAAACAGTATTAAAATATGAGGTGACAAAGGTAGCAAACTTACCAATACCTTTAGAACCACCACTGGTAGCAGCTTTATTAGATAGACCTGAACCATGGATCATATAATGCCAAGGTGTATTATCTCCGCCACTAACACCGACAAGTCCTTTTGTATTAAAATCGCTAATTCTTAGACAGGAAATCTTTTCTTTTTTGATTTGCTCAATCATCTTTTCCAGCTGATCTGATATTTTTTTATTTGTTGACCAGGTTTCCTTACATGCCAGGATTTGTTTTTCTATCAGTTCAACCTGAGGAATATCTCCTCTTTTTATGGAAAAAGATTTAAATTCAATTCGAACAGGACCTTTCGCATTTTGTCTTCTTGCATCTATAGAGTTCTGGCATAGCTCTCTAGCTAAGGATGCAATAGGATCCTTTTTGAATGTTTCCATATCTGAAGTATCTAATCCTTGGTCCTGGGTATAACCATTTCCAGGAAATCTCCACGTATTCTCCATTTCTAAACCTCCTCAACTTCATTATCATTTCTTTGGTTTAATGTTCTTTAAAGTATATTAAAATTTATATAATTTTAATATAAGTAATCCTTATATTCTTTCCCACTGAATATAATACACATTATTGCAAAATAAAACAATACTTTTTCAAATTTTTAAGTAAATTGAAAACATTTTAATATGAGATTTTAAAAACTTTGTCTTTAAATATGATTTTATAAGTATATCATTTTCCTCATTCAATTATGATTTCATAATAATTCACTGAGGAAATCAACATATTTTTATAAGTATTTTAAAAGGAATATTACACTTCGTAATCATTTCAATTGTGTACGATAAACTAATTATATCAATTCACACATCTTCTAAAGTTAAAATCATATAATATATTCTTCAACCACTATTTTCTAAGGGATTGTATTGCCTAAAATATGTCTTTTTTCAAGCATAAAATATAAAGAGCCCCTTTAAAGTTAAAGGGGTATATTAGAAAAGGAGGTTAAAAAATGGGTTTAACACTTTCAAATAAGGAAATTAATAAAACCAGTATTAAATGTAATGAATCATTTCAAGTGACATTGTCCTTAACTGCCGCACCTGATATCGTTACTAATCCAACAGATATTGTCTTAATCCTAGACAGATCTGGTAGTATGGCAGGAAGTCCTTTAACAAATATGAAAAATGGAGCTAAGAAATTCATTGACATTATTGATGAAGCTACTGATGGTACACAGGATGGTCAAATAGGAAATGGTAGTCGTATTGGTATTGTGAGCTTTGCAGATACTGCAACACAAAATACACAACTAATCACTTCTGTTGCAGATTTAAAAACGGCAGTAGATTCCCTCAACGCAGATGGGTCTACCAATCATGCAGATGCTTTTACTAAAGCTTTAGATTTATTTGATATGAGTTCTCCGAATGCCAAGGTTATGGTTATGTTTACAGATGGTATTACTACTGCTGGTGGTAATCCAAATACTGTCGCAACACAGGCAAAAGCCGAGGGTGTCATTATTTACTGTATAGGTCTTTCTGGCAATGGTGGTATAGATGTTCAGGCTTTAAATGACTGGTCATCAGATCCAGATGCAGCTTATGTAGCAATCACACCAAACGACACTGAATTAGAAGATTTGTTTGAGGATTTAGCAAATAATATTTCCAAACCGGGTGCAACCAACATTGTTCTTACAGACAAGATTTCAGACTGTTTTAAAATAATAGCAATGTCAGCCCCTACAAAAGGAACGGCAAGCTTACTTGATTCAAATACAATCGAATGGAAAATTGATGAGCTTGGTGTAACACAAAGCGAAGGTGCTTCTTTAATATTTACTGTTCAGCATAATGGTGTTTGTACAGGAACTACAGTTGTAAATGAAAGTATCGCTTATAGTGACACTGAAGGAAATACTGCAACTTTCCCTGATCCTACAATAGAAATTGATTGTTCTAATATCATTATAGAACCATGTCCTGATCCAATTGATGTAAGCATCAATGGCTGTGAGGATTCTATTGAATTTGATCTGGGAGATGTCAGCTTAGAATCCCTAGGACATATCTTCCAGTTTGATGTAACTATCAATGATGTATGTCCTAACAAGAGAGTTGCGTTAGCTATTTTATTAAACGAAATTGACTGTAATGATGAAGAACATACTCGAGGTATGAAGACATTAACGATACCAGCTCTTACAGGCACAACTTGTCAAAATGTAACTCTTCGGTGCATTAAATTTGTAATACCTGGAGACATAGATAATGGAAGTTCTTGTGCTATGTGCAATACAAAGAAATACAAAGTAAGACTAATTGCAAACTATATTGATTTTGACTTTAAATGTTGCGATATAGAAATATAAAAAAGCCCCTACAAAGCATTACTCTGTGCTTTGTGGGGCTTTTCCTTTTTTAGTTCTTTTTTCACTTTACAATCCAATGTCCTGTCTTATCAGAACCCACACGTTCTAATATATTTTTCTCTTTTAAAGATTTTATCGTTCTTTCAACAGTTCTAGTAGAAACTTGGCATTGATTAGCAATAATTGTAGCAGTAATTGTGTTATTCTCTCGAATCACTGCAAGAACTTCTTGTTCCATATCTGTTATATTTACACCGACATTTACACCGACATTTACACCGACATTTTTCTCATTAACTATGGCAGATTCATACTCTATATGCAAATATCTATTTTTCAATTCATTCTTCTTACCTAGCATTAGGTTTTCAAAAAACAAGATTAAATATTGTTTTGTAGCATAAATTCCTTTAGATAAATCATTGTAATTTGCACGAACTAATGCATTTCTAAAATACCAAGAATTATTTGCAAAAACTTCATTCCCTACCTGAAATCCTAAAGTATTTAAATACTTGATTATAAAGATAGCTGTAGTTCTTGTATTTCCTTCCATAAAAGGATGGATTTGCCAAAGATTAGATGCAAACTCTACAATATGCTTAAGAACACTATCCTTAGTTAAGTTTTTATATGAAAAAGCCTTTTCTGTTGTAAAATCATACTCTAATGTTGCCATTATATTATTATAAGAGGAATATGTCACAGTTTCTCCATTGAGTATCCATTCTTTCTTAGAAATATTACAATCTCTGATTTTACCAGCATGACAAAAAATTCCTTCAAATAATCTTTTATGAATAGATAGTAATTCAGTTGGTGAAAACTGAAAAGCTTTTTCACCTAAAATTTTCGCAATACGAGCTGAGACCTTATCTGCTTCTTCTGTATCATTTTCTAAATCTATACGTTCTGTTCTTGTTTCATAATATGAGTTGATTCTAGTTTGAACAGAATCAATGCTGATTTTACCTTCAATATGTTCCTTGGCAGTTTTAAGAAGATATTCAGATGTAGAAAGCTTATCAACATCTTGTAATCCTATAGCTGTTTTCCAAATTAGACTTCTTTCTTTTTGATTTGGTTCACCTTGAATGATATATTCAGTAAGTTCTTTTTCCCATTGCTTTTCCATCCGATATCACCTTCTTTACATATGCTATTATACCATTTATCATAGAATATTGGAATAAGAAATTATAGCAAAACGATGAGAATTTAATTACACACTTTCTCACAAAATAATCTATATATTTCGTTTAGAAAACAAATATAAAATAAAGCCTTACCAATTTTACAAGTAATCTTTGTTGGTAAGGCTTTTATACTAATCTTATCGTTTTCCTTTATAATTTGGATTATTAGGATTTAACTGATTAGCATGGTTATTATTATTTGCTTGATGTGCAGCATTGTTAGGATTATGCTGATTTGCATAATGATCTCTTTGTTGCTGTGTATGTGTATAAGATGAAACACCTTGCTTGTTCTTTCCCATAATTTTATCCCCCTTTCATAATATTTTAAATATGATATATTATTCAATGTTCAATTCTCAAGAAATATAAGTGTTCTTCCTTCATTAAAAGGTGCTGGAACAGTTTTTATTACTTTTCGATTATGAATATTATACTTATTCTTCAAAACATTTTTCAAAATACATCCATTATTATAACCATGTATTACTTCAATACAGGTACATTTAGGATTCGCAACTATTGTTCGCTGAATCATATGGATAGCTTGTGGAATTGTAAACCCATGTAAATCAAGTTCTACTGACATATTCTATACCTCAATTCACTTGTTTCAAAGCATCAAGGCAGTCATCTACACTTTTACTTAATAATGAATTATTATTTAAATGAAGATTATTTTTCGATAGATTTCCTTCTGAATCAATGATTAAATAACTATCCCTCATATAATCATTATCTTCAAAAACCACCTTTAAATCTGAATATTTTAATTGTATATCATGCCATTCTTTATCGGATATTAAAAGATAATTAAGATTTTCATCATGTTCACAAAACACTCTTAGTATCTTAATCCTATCTGGATTCACTTTTTCAAAAAAATTATGCAAATCTTCATTTTTATTTAAAGACATAACACACGTATTAATTTTAAGTTTAATGCCATTAGATTTAATGAATAAACATTTTTCAACTAATTCGTTCTCTAAAAGAGTTTTATTATATAAATGTCTTCCTATTTGAAAGTTTGTCTGATAATGCAATGAATCAACGCTTATTCCAATCATAGAAACCTTACTCTTATTTTGCTCTATAAAATCCTTTGACAAAGCTAATCCATTGGTTATAATTGACACTTCTATTCCTTTAGAATAAATATAATCAATAATAAATTGTATATTCTTTGAGACAAGTGGTTCACCACCTGCCAAATTAATTCTAGACTCAATATTATTCTCTTTGGAATAAGAAGCTATTTTGTCAATGATAATTTTAATATTGTTTAACGATAATTCTTTGCCCTGCTTATTCACAAAGCAATGCTTACATTTGAAATTACAGAAATCTGTAAAATGTAAATTAAAAGTTATTTTTTTCATTTTTTTCACCTCTAAATCATATTTTTTAGAGGCTCTAACCCTGCTTGATTTAATTATTTGCTTTCTTTATAGCTAGACTCAACTATAGATCTATATTTTTCTATTGTTGCTTCTATACCATAGTATAGGTATGTCACAACATAAGTATAAGAATATCCAATTTCGTCATGCGGCAAAATTTGATTTGAAGTGTTTGAAATCATTTGTCGTTTTTCCTTTGTTTCATTACCTATGATACATATTTTTAGTAATTTTCCTAAAGCATATCCAAGCAGACTATATTCTTGGTCATAATAAACTTCGCTTCTAAATGGACAAGGATATATCTTACTCAAATAAGCTTTGTCAATACTTGAACGACTAAGAGATACAATATCAAAACTTTCTATTTTTGGTTCTTTTAAATCACTATTAGCTTCCAAAATAATTTTTGTAGTAAAATCTAATGCTCTTTGCAAACCAAATTCTAAAGATAAAGCACCTATAATCATTTCAAGAGAATCTGCAATATAATTTCCTTGTAATGATGAATGCAATCCCATTTCAATCTTCTCATAATCTAAATACTTTGAATTGAGAGAATGGTGAAGATTTGAAATATATAATTTGTTTAAACCTATTTTTTTTGATACTTTAATTTGTGCATCTGCCTTAACCAATTTTTCACGGTTTGAATGATCTAAAGTTGTGTTTGGATTATAAAATAAAATATTATCTACTGCCAACTCATAAATTGCATCTCCCAATTGTTCTAATTGAGGGAACATTTCAACTTCTTCAAAGGATGCATACTTACGATCAAGCAATGCTGTAATATATTTTTCCTTATAAGAATCATCTATTTTAAAACCATATATTTTTAACAAATCTTTTAGTAAAAAGTAATGCTCATTTCTTAAATCATGATTAACGATGTAAGAACATTTTGTACCATGCATAAAATTAATCATATTCAAAATATCAAAAAATATTTCATATAGGCATTCATTTGAAACTTCTCCTGTTAATTTGTTAATGATAAAGCATCGATAATACATTCTTCCAAGAATAGATTCTTTAGTACCAAAATCTTTATGATAACCGTACATAAATCTCTTAAGATTATTACTTTCATCATAGCCAAATAATTCTGCTTCCAACATTGTTTTTATGGTAAGGCGTCTTTTTTGAACACGATTGTTAACTACTAATGACTCCTGTATTATATTATCTAAATTCTCAAACAATTGGAATATTTTTTCTGCATCATCAGAATATACTTTTTTAATGAAATTTGTAAAGATTTTCTTTCCTTCTTGTACTTTTAAATCGTATCCATTATAAAGAGGATATAAAAAGCCTTCATAATCAGATTCTTCTATTTCTCGAGTAGTTACTGACTTTAAACGATTGGTAAGTCTGTTGAGACACCATGTAAGCATTTTTTCTTCTGGATTTAAAGAAATATACAAATTGAGCTTATTATCATAAAGATACTTACATACTCGATCCTCACAAACTCGTTCAAAAGCATAATCAATTAATTTCTGTGCATGCCTTATGCCATTATGCTTTACTATAAGATGAGCAAAAGATAGTAATGTTTTTTGACTTAGTGGACTAAAAATCCAGAATGATTCATCATTTACTACTGCAAGACTTAAAACCTTATCATCACTTTCATTGAAAAATGGAAATTCAGATGAGTTATAACCTTGGGTATATTTATATCCATGCTTCTCAAAAATATAATTTGCCAGTTCTTCACTATAGAAGTGAGAAAATCCTTTTCCAAATTCTAAATAACATTCTGTTTTTACACCTGATGTCACTTTATCTACAATAGTTTTTAAAGTTCCCATTTCTTGTATCACATAATTGTTATTAAACTCTGCAATTTTTCTTTTAATATCTCTAAAAAGAATTAAAGATAAGTTGTTATTGTCTTGTGACGATGTAAAACTCATAAAAGATGCAACTCGATTTAGTATTGTTTTTATTAGTTTGGAATTGAATTGTTTTCTTTTAAAAACATTATTAAACTTCTCACTTTCTTCTTCATTATCCAAAAAATACTTTAAGCAGTCTTCTTCTAGTAGATATTCTAATATAGTTTCTTTAATTAATCGTAAATAGTCGTTTTGATATTTATATTTGTCACTTAATTCAACCTTATGATAAGAGCAATATTTATCAAGAATCGTTTGATAAGGATAATCATAGTCTTTATCATAATTTCTTTTGATTGATTCCATAAGTCTAAGCTCTATAAACTTAGAATCATTGTTTTGGGTTTTTAAAGCAACGAAAAAAGGGTTGCTCAAAAACCCTTCTATGTTTTGTTTTGACATAGAAAAGCCTCCTTATTTAAATATTTGTTTGTAAGCAGGATTAGAGCCTACAGTGCCAAATAAATAAGTAGCTTATCTAAGATCATAAGATGTTATTATGCAAATGAAATAATTCTATGCTTGAAATCCACATCTCTATGTGTATTTTTTGAGCCTATTCTCAAAACATATTATTATTTGATTATTTATTTAGCACTATAATAATACCAAACAAAATATTATTTGTCAACAATAAAACAGCTTTACATATGATAACTAATTATATTGCATATAATGCAATACACTTGCCATCTTAAAGAAACAAAAAACAAGCTACGATTAGCTTGCAAGTAAATAGTTATTAGAATCCAAATGGAACATTGCCCATAGGTGGAACAAACCCTTGGAAGTTTTGTGGACTAACATTTGGTGTAGTAGGTTGTGGACCAAATGGATCTGTACCTACATTTCCTTGATATTGTCCTGGCATCATTGGTTGTTGTGGATATTGTGGATAGAAAATAGGTTGTTGGTACATTGGTTGACCTTGTACATATTCGTTATATACTACATTTTCTGATGATGTAGAATAAGTAGGAATATTTACATGACGCTTTACAAAATTATTTACAACATGTGTTGTTCTCAACTTAATTGTGTAATAGATTAAAATCCCAATATAACAATCAAATAATCAGAAAAATCGTAAAAGAAGCCATACATCAAATTACAGATATAGGTAATGCATATATATTATCATTTATTATATAAACCATGTCATTAAAATAACACATGAGGTTCCATCTTATGCTTAGAATCCGCATTCCTGGTTTTGTCTAAACTTTTTTTGATTTTTTGCAAAAAAGTTTAGATTAGAGTGCAACTTGAAAACATTTAATTCATCGTGCATTAAGATTATTGGCATTGATTTTCATATAATTTAAAATGGAATTCACATATGAAAACAAATTAACCGTATCCTGTTTGATACGGCTATCAGCTTCTACCATTTAGAAATCAACTCATATAAAAAGGCATTTTTGTATATTTTTTCATTTCCAACTTTTTCTTCAATTAAGAATCCAGCTTTCACAAGCTCATGCAGATATTTAGATGCTGTATTTCTTGATATTTTTAAATTATCTCTTAAATATTCATTCTTGGTATAGAAATCATAAAATAAATAATTTATTAATTCTAAGGAATACAGCTTAGGACATTTATCCCGAATTAAAATACTAGCCTTTTCCATTGAATTTTTAAAGCTTTCAATAAATTCAATAGTGAATCGGCTCATTTCTTCAACACCCTTGATCATATACAATAAATAATCTTTAATATATTTATTATCTAGTCTCATATTATATAAGCATTCATAGTAAGTGGATTTTGTCTGATTGATATATTTACTTAAATATAAAATTGGCAAGTTTAATTTCTTTTCTAATACTAAATACAATACATTTAATATTCTTCCTGTTCTACCATTTCCATCATGAAAAGGATGAATGGATTCAAATTGATAATGAATCATTGCCATTTTAATTATAGAATCTACATCCTCTAATTCTGGATAATTGATATATCTTTCTAGATTACTCATATAATCTATGATTTCGGATTCACTTTGTGGAGGAGTATGTAAAACTTCTTTTGTTTTTGTATTTAAAATTACCGTGCCTGGAATTTTTCTAATATCACCAACATTTGGTTCTATTATAGAGTGAATATCAACTATCATATTTTTAGATATATATCCCTTATCTAATAAATTTGAGTATCCAGTTAAAATGGCTTGCCTATAACCAACAACCTCTTTTGAATTAGCATTGTTTGTTTTCAAAGTAATTTCTTTAAAAATTTCATCAAATGTTGTAACGATATTTTCTATTTCACTTGACTCTTTAGCCTCACCCAATGTAACTGCATTTAAAATTATGTGAGGATTGGGTAAAAGTTTTATTAAGCCATTTAATTCACCTAATTTATTATTAGCTTTAGATAATGCTTTTAAAATATCAATATCATCATAATTATACTGAATTGGTAATTTGTGCATACTATCACCTCTTGCACAAATTTTAGCATTTTTTGTGCAATTAGTCAATATGTGCACAAAATAAACTGATTCTTTTTATAAGAAAGTATCATCTTCCTTATTATATTAAGCTATCTACAAATAGGGAGTGCAACTCTCTTTTTGTAGAAAAATAAAAGCTATTCTTCTTGCGCTATAACAATGTTAAAATTGTTAAAATAACTTAGAATAAAGTAAAAACTCTATTTTATCTAAACCTTTTTTCAATGTTTTAAAACTCAAAAACTGCATTTATTTCAATGTTTTTTGACTACAAAATTACACTTTATTCAACTTTTTGCGATATATATCATATAAAAAACCAATTTTAAGCATTTTAAAGTTTAAATTAGAGTATCTGGGGAAAGCATTTAATATAGTCGAAATAAATCCAACTATTTTTACATAGCAATGTCGTTGTGGTCGTTTAATGAAATATTTTTTAATTCAAGTCAATTTAATCTTTAAAATTATAGTTAATATGTACATCATATTTTCTTTTTCCTGTATTTTTAACTACCACTTCTTTTACTAATTTGTTAATGAGTACATAATCAATTTTCATACCTTCTAAACGGTCTCCTAATGAATGAATAACAGTTTTTTCTTGATTATTGATTTCTAAGCTAAGTTGTTCTTTCTTCAACATCAGTTGTTTTACAGTACCTTGAAATGCAGACTCACTAATTTTATTTTTCGCATAGCTTTCAAACTCTTTTCTTATTTCTAAATTTACTCTTTTTATATCTTCTTTTAATTTAGAAATATGAGATTGCTTGTATTGTTTGACATCCTTATTTTGAATTGTAGAAAGCTGCTTTGAGATATCTTCTTTAAGAAGTTTTATTAAATCCTGCAAATAGATTCTTGTCCTACATTTTGGGCAACAATAGAAAAAATCATTCATCGTTTGAGAATAAGTATATCTCATGCTTTTAGAACAATGTCCACATTGGATTTTATCTAAGAAAGGACTACAATATACTTTTTCTTTTTTTTTAGGTCTGCTTGATCTGATTTCTTGAACATGCTGAAATATGCTTGGCTCAATAATGACTGGCAATCCATTTTCTATAATATCTGGGGTGGGATTTAAAATTCTTTTTCCTTTTACATAAATATATTTTCGATTGATAATTTTACCGGTATAGCTCTCATTTGTTAAAATCTTATAGATGGAACAATCTCTCCAGGCAGACTCTCTATTCTTTAAACCAGATTTATCGTTATATTGGTTATACCTATATTGTCCAGGAGAAACAATATGCTCTTTATTTAAAAGTTCAGCAATTTGCTTGGTTGTAACCCCTTGAATATATAAATCATATATCCTTTTTACAACCTTAGCTGGTTCTTCATCAATGATGAAATTTTTGTTTTCATCTAGCCTCAATCCGTAAAAAGCTCCTAATTTAGAATTTAAAAGTTGAGTTTTTGATTTAAAGTCAAAGGTTGTTTTAATTTTTTTCCTTATATCCTTTAAATACATTTCATTAAAGATATTTTTAAATACTGCAGATTCATCAATGATACCTTGGTTATCATAATTATCATCAATAGCTATAAACCTTACGTCGTTAATTAAAAATGTTTCCTCTAGGTATTTGCCTACTTCTAAATGATTTCTTCCAAAGCGGGATAAATCCTTTACGATGATCGTATTGATGATGCCATCTTCAATATCTTGTAGCATTTCCTTGAATGCTGGTCTGTCAAAGCTTTTGCCACTATAGCCAATATCCTTATAGATTTTCGTTATAGAAAAATGTTGGGAATTACAATACTCGGTAATTCCCTCAATTTGATGTTCAATAGATATGTGGAAGTCTAGGTTATCACTTCTACTAATTCTTGCATAAATTCCTACTTTGCTCATCATAATATAACTCCTTTAATACTCCAATTCCAAAATATTCAATTAAGATGATTTTAACTGTTTTTCCTTCTTCATTCGTTTCATATATGCGAATGGATTTGACTATACTTTTGAGAAGATGTTCTTCAAATAGATGATTTGCATCTATACTTAATATGAAGTTTAATTGTTGTTCACTCAACTTTTCATCAGTAAATGACTTGGTATTCTCTATTTTTGTTTTCAAGATTTTAGATTGACTGAATAGTTCATCATATTCTTTTTTATAGTCCTTCATCATAGACTGATATGCCTCATCAGGTAATATTCCTGAAGTATAAGTGTCTAACAGTTTTTTCATTAAATCGGTTAGATGGTTTAGACGCTTTTCATTTTTTGTATTTTCTTTTTGGTAAATGGCGATTTGATTGTTATTTTTTTGTTGATTGATTTGATTTAATTTAGAAAGGAGGATTTCTTTAGGAACTGAAGAAATAAAGCTTTGCAAATCTTTAAAATCTTTCAAGATTAAATCTTGTAATACCATTAAAGGAATATAGTGTCCTCCACAGCCTTTGGTTTCTTTAGCACAATAAAAATAATGCTCTTTACTTTTGGATTGTCGTCTAAGAATTATTTTTCTTCCACAATCCCCACAATAAATCAAATTAGAGAATTCTTTATGTTCCCCTCTTGAAGCTCTAAATTTAGAGCTTCTGATTTCTTGAACTGCAGTAAACATTTCTTTAGAGATAATGGCTGGAAAACGATTCTCTATTTTCAAAATTTTGGATAGGTCATTAGGAACCAGTTTTTTACTTCTAAAGCTTACTTTTCGTTTTTTAAAATTGATTAATGTTCCAACATAGATTTCGTTTGCTAGAATACTATCTAGCTTCCAATAATCCCAAGCATATTTCTTTTCTTCACTTATGTAGACATATTTTTCTTTACATACATTCTTTTTCATATAGTTATAATATCCTGGTATATAGACCTTATTCTTTTTCAAGGTATCAATAACTTCTTTAGCAGGGATTTTATTATAGATGCTTTTGAAGATGTATGAGATGACTTTAGCTGCTTCTTCATCAATTTCAAAATCTAAAGAATCTTTAGCTTTTACATAACCATAAGGAGCAAAGCCTTGAATTAAGTTTCCTTGTTTAGCTTTTGTAGTAAAGCTAAATTTTATCTTCTTTGATATATCCTTAGCATACCATTCATTAATAATATTTTTAAATGGTCCAAAATCATTTTCTCCATCTATTGAATCGAAAGAATCATTCACCGCAACAAATCGGATATTGTGTTCTGGAAAATATTTTTCTATGTAATATCCACTGTCTAGGTAGTTTCTTCCTAGACGAGATAAATCTTTGACTACAACACAGTTTAAATATCCTTTTTCAATATCAGAAATCATATCCTTAAATGCGGGTCTGTCAAAGGATACTCCAGAAAATCCATCATCAATATAGACCTTATGTAAAAACCATCCTTGTCGTTTTACATAGTCAGTCAAGCTTTCTTTTTGACTGGTGATTGAGTTAGATTCTGTGCCTTTATTATCATCCTTAGAAAGACGGCAATAGATACCTACATTATATATTTCTATTAAGCTCTGGTGGTGGTTCAATTCTAGATTCATCTATATTTATATCCTCCTGTTCAAAAAGATACTCCATTATTTTTTCTAATAAGGTAGGACCATCGCTTGAAAAGGTCCTTTCTACTTTATATTCTATTTTATTAGGCATAAGCTTTCTCCATTCTTGTACATAATTTTATGCAGGAGAAAGTTTGTCCTATGTTTTAAACATCTTCATTATTGACTTGATAATAGATCAAATTCATCCTATCTAAAAGGCGGTTTAGTTTGCGTCCAATGGGCTATTAGTATAGCCCATTCTTCCGCAAGGACTAAACCTTGATTTTTTACTAGATAGAATTATGTTTATACATAAGAATAGATTCTCCTTTTCTTTTTTCAATCTATACTGGAAAAAAATTTATTTTTGTGAAGTATGTTTTTAAAAAGAGAATAAAAAATTATTAAGATTTCTTATGTCAAATGAAGATTGGTTTGGTAATTAAGTTATGGGAAGAAGTCTTGGGTCTTCTTCTTGTTGTTTGAACCCGAACCTAGTGCCTCTTATTTACCACTTAGTATAGATACTAAGAAATAAATAGTCCTCCCCCAAAATAGGGATTTTGCCTGTATAAAAAAAGCCCGTGCGTAAACGCAAGGGGTCTTCTTATTCAACAAATAGTTTTCTTTTGCATATAATAGTCTTTAAACCATCTAAATCAAATCTAAATTTATAACAATTTCTATTCTTATGAACTTGAAATTCTCCAATAGTAACTCCATCATATTTAACTGTATTACTCTCATTCCAATCTTCTATTTTTGTTTTACTGAAAGAAAAAAGTTCTTTATTCCATTTGTAGTTTTTTCCAAAGCCTTTTTCATAAACTTCACTTTCAAAATGAAATGAAAATCTTTTAGATGGAAAGATTCTTAATAAATAGTCAGAATCAAATAGATAGTCCAAATACATAGGAATCAATTTGTCAATATGATTTAAAACCATAATTTTAAAATTAGTTCTATCTATATAATCTTCATCTACAAAATTAGAAAAATATAAATATGCTGTTTCTGCAGAAGGTTGCCCTATTTCAGGTGGACATACCTTTGCACCTGTCAAATTTGTTTTTAAAGAAAGTGTTTTATTTCCTACTAATATAAAATCATAGCTACATTTACTATTTCCAAGTCTTAATCCCTTTTCACTTCCTACATATTGTATTGGTCTAGGAAGTCCTTCTGGATTAGAAAATGTATACCTTATTGTATCCTCCAGCATTCCTGCAAGAGTTGGATCATATCTTAAATCTAAATTATCTTCTTTTTTCCAAGGTAAATTAAACATACTACAAATTGAACGTTCAGCAGTTGCACCAAGAGTTTCATTATTTGAGTTTGATTTTTCAATATATTTGAGTAAAGTGCCAACACAAAATCTAAAAATCCAAGTTCTTGCTTGAGAATCTTTAAATACTTGAATATTTGCTAATGGTTCATTATCATATTTAATAATATTGCTATTGTTCCATGACTCCAACGTTTGAGTATTCGTTATATGATAATTTGAAAACTCCATTTTTACATCTGAATTTCCATCAATAAAATGATACTTAAATTTATTGTCTTGCTTGTCTTTATAAATCCAAATAATATAGTCAGCATCAAAAAAAGCATCAACAAACAATGGTAATATTTCAGTTGTATGTTCAATAAATAATCTTTTATAATCGTTTGAATTATCTAATTGTTTCCCAAGAATAGAAGCAAATGTTTGATTAATTATCTTTTTCCCAGGTTGTCCTAAATATCTAACGGCAACTCGATCATTTGATTTATTACATCGAATAGAAACTGACTTCCCGTCAGTAGTTAAAAATTGATAAGGAACCACGCTATAATTTGATGAAAGGGAGGTACATTTTGACAATTTTATAGTTGTGGCATTGAAAATCTCATCAATCACTTCACTCAATGATTGATAATTCTCTTTATCCAATGCTGCATTAATTTTATTCAAAAGAGCTGATGAAACCTCTAAATTAAATTTTTTGGCTATTAGATACTGTGCAGTAATACCTAAATCATATTTTTGACTCACTATAAATCACTCCTTTAGATAATTATACCATAAAAAAAGGAATATCGTTAAACGATATTTCCAATTTTTTACAAAGTGTGATAAGTTTTATCCTCTCTCTTTTCTACAATTTGTAGCTGATGAGCAACATTATAAGACTTTTGAACCGCTAATCCTATTGCTTTTCCTAATAAGGGTGGGACAGCATTTCCAATCTGAACCAATTGCCATTTCTTGCTTCCTGCAAAAATAAAGTCATCTGGGAAAGATTGGAGTGCAGCCAATTCCCTTGCTGTCATACATCGATTTAAGATAGGATGAATATTTGTTGCACCATGGTTTTCTTTGATTGTACACGATGGGCGATTCCAAAACACTTTTTTCCATGAGTCAGAATAGTTTTCATATAAACTACCACCTTCTGGAACTGCTGCTAATCTTACTAACATTTCTGCAGAATGATTTGAAGCAACGTGATTTATGCGAGCATCATTTGGAATGTTCATAAATCTAGCTATTCCATCTGCAACAGTGTAATATTCATCTGGATTCAGTAATGGCTTGGGATGAAAATTTTTACTACCAATTCGATTTCCAATAAATATAACTCTTTGACGTGTTTGTGGAACACAATAATCTGCGCTATTAAGAAGAGTCACATTAATATTATATCCAATTTTTTTATAGTCCTTTATTATTTTTTCTTCCACTTTGCCACCAAGCATAGAGCGTAGTCCCTCAACATTTTCCATCACAATGAACTCTGGTTGCAATCTTCTAACTATTTTTAACATTTCTAAATAAAGACTATTTCTAGGATCTGTATGAACTCTATATCCAGACATACTAAATCCTTGACAAGGAAACCCTCCAACTATTAAATCAATATGCTGTCCTTCAACTGCCTCATATAATCTTTGTTTAACTTCTTCACTTCTTATATCTCTAGTTTCAACCTGCTCATTAAAACCTTTCGTTTGAATAAAATTAAATTCATAGGTCGCAACAGCTTCTGGCATAATTTCAACAGAGGCAATTGGTGTAAATCCAGCCATACATAATCCACAGCTTAATCCACCTGCACCAGAAAATAAATCTATAAAATTAAGACCATTTCTATCTTGAGGATTTTGCCAACCATTTATGTTCCATACATCACTAATGTCTATCCAATTCACTTTATCATTTTTTTCTTTTACTGTATTCTTTTCAGAAGTTTTTTTATTCTCACCATTATTCCAATTGTTATAATCTTCTGTTTCAATTTGATAATGATTTTGTACTTTAGTAGCAATAAGTTCACCTGCCATTATTGCTCTTCGAACAGTTTTTTGACTTTTTCCACATTTTTCTGATACTTCTGCCAATGTCATTATTGCCATATTTTCACCTTTTGTCCACTTTACATGTTTATACAATGTCTAGTTTACATGATTCAAAGCAAAATGTCAATAGTTATTTAAGTTTTATATCCAAATTTCGATTTTTTCATATGAATAAATATCGTCTAAAAAATTTATTTAATTACATTATGTATATCCAAGTAAATGATTTTTGGGATAATTAAACAGTTATTTTATTTTTCTTT
>CAMWKG010000007.1 GCA_947174785.1 uncultured Mollicutes bacterium | reverse complement strand
GCATAAAACTTGTAGTATTTTTTCTTGTTTTTTATTGCATTTTGTTAAAATAATATTTTTAATATTAGCATCTTTTAAGTATCCATCAAATAAAAGTTCATCTAAAATGACAAATAATTCAAAGACTCTAATTCCTTTGATTTTCTCTAAACAAATTGTAGTATCTTGACTCTTTTCTACATATACACTTGGAACCTTGCAGTTATTATCATTCAATAGCAATAAAAATTTTTTTTCAATGTTAAGTTCTGATTCATCACAAGATTTGAAAAAATTCTTTTGACTAGCTTCACTTAATTTTCTTTTATCTTTATTTATATCCTTTTGAAAATATTTTACCATTTCAAATACATCCATATCGTTTTCATTTATAAAAAACAAAGTAGGAGTTCTATACATTTCCACATAATCAATACAATCAACATCTTCAAATTTTTGATTTTTCAAATCTTTTATTGGAATTTGTAATTCTCTATTTTTAAAATCATTTATATGCTTATTAAGTGAACTAATCACATAAACTGGAATATTATATTTATCTGCTAACATAAGAATAGTTTCCGTACCAGCAGCATTTATAAAACTAATAAGCTTATCATTTTTTGTTCTAATAGAACAAGCACCTAAAAAAATTTTATTGATTTTTCCATCACATATCAACTGAGGAATACTACAATCTGTAATAATTGTTCTTTTACCATAACAGGCATTTTCAAATTTATAATAAATCGATAAAGCATCATCAAAAGCTTTTCTGCATTTACTTCTTCCTTCACTTATGTATAAATGATTGGACTTACGCACATGTGCAGGAATAGTAAGACTAGATAAAAATTCAATTACATATTGACTTTGACTGAAAACTAAAATACCATCATTTTCCTTAACTACAAGATGAGCAAAATTTGAAGTGTTGTCTTTTCTTTGCTCAAATTCCCGTTTTGATTTTTTAAGTGATACTGATGCTGCTGTCTGTGTCTGACTTAATATTTTTTCTAGTTCGTCTCGCCAATATATTTTTAAAACTGAAAAATGGGGAACATTCTCACATATTTTTTCTATGCATAGATTCATTTCGTTGTAAAGAGAATCCATATCCAAATTAACACTTTCATATAATTTTTTTTCTATATAATCCATTATTTTATTTTGTGCTACTGTTACGCTAGGACTATTTATAATTTCTCCAATATTCATATTATCATCAATCAAATATGCATCTATATCACACTCATTACATGCTAAGATATTTAAAATAGATTTATATAATCCTAAACAATCAAAATCATATATGCTATTATATTTTACTCCACTCTTATGGAAAAATTTTTTTATCTCTTCTTTTTTAAAAATTTCATTAATAATATCTCTTTCACTCTCAATATCATAATCTTCGACAAAAATAGGAATTATCACAATATTCTTTTCTAAAATTTGCCGTAATTCTTCTTTAACAATATCATCTTCATTGTAACATTCTTTAAAGAAATTTTTTGTTAACACTAATAAACAAATTTTAACCTCTTTTAAGATTCTCGAAATATCAAATTTAAAATCATCTTGAGGTTTATAATGCTTGGGAGCAAAAAAGCAATTGCATTCCTCATATTTTTGTAATTCGGAATATATATCTAGAGCTATATATTTGCCATCACTATAATCCTCATAATTCTTTTTATCTTTTTCGTAATATTGATTTTCTTGTTTTTTTATTCTTTTTCCTCTATAGCAAATAAATATATTGAAATTATCCATACTTGTACCTCTATACTTCAATTTTTTCTTAACTATGCAAATTAAAGTTTATATGATAATTTAGTCTTCTTCATTAAAAACTGCATAAAAAAATTGAAAACCCGATATAAAATAAAAATCGTTAGAAAGAAATAATCGCTCTAGTCTCTGATAATTATCAATTAACCACTGTTTATCTTTCTTTAATATATCATTATCAGGATCTATTTTTAATAAATCATCTATTTCTGGTTCAACATAAGAAAAATATGTGTCAAATAAGGTTTTTCTTTTTCTAGAATTAAGTCCAGCAGTAGTAATGATTTGATTACATTGCTTTACTTTAGATGCTCCGGATTGCTTTAAAAGCGTATATACCTTTCTTCCCATCGTTCTAGAACCACTAAATTTATCATGCTTTATTATTTTCAGCATTTGAGAGATTAATAAATTGTCATCTGGATACGCTATTATCATATCATCATCTAGTTCTCTTACATATATTAGTGCTTCATCATTTAACATTTCTACTATTTTTTGAAGTTTTTGAAAAGGATTTTCTGAATCTTTTAATATTAATGTCAACTCAACAAAATCAAATCCGTAAAGCATATTATCGCTTAAAACAAACTCCATTTTTTCTTCAAAATCTTTATCCTCCATATTACCTGCATAGAACTTGTGATTTTCATCTCCATACTTTTCATTAGCTTCATCAGCAGTTTTTTGATTACAGACAAAGCCATAGACTTTCTTAATTTGAGGAAATAGAGAATACTTTTCCATAACAGTATCAACATCATATACTGCCGGATTAAAGAGTACTATATTTTCTTTTCCATAGAGCATTTCTTCAAAGATACTGTCTTCAATACTCTTACATGCATCACGATCCTTTTTAATTCTCATTCTTTCAAATTCACTCATGCCGATACTTTCATAATATGTGTTTGATTTTTCTTTATTATGTGATGCTCGCAATAATCCGCCTTTTGAATCTTTTAGATATTCTAAAATTTTCTCATATGTTTCTTTAAACATTGTAAAAGAATAGTGAACTCCTTGATATTGTTTTATATCTTTAATATCATCTGGTAATTCTTTCGGAAATTCAAACCCAGGTAAAAAAACAAGAACAATATTTTTGTTTAATTCCATTGCTTTTCTTATTTCTTTTCTAACCCAATCGTCTGGATTTATACATCTATCCAAGCCATTTGGAGGTAATATAAGCAAGAAGTTTAAGCACTTTTCTATTTTTTTAAATATTTGTTCATTAAATTTACCTTCGTTCATACTTTCTATATCATAAAAAGCAGAATAACCTTGATTAATAAATTTCTCATATAGTCTTCCCGCAAGGTCTAAAGCTCCATCACGTCGATAACTAATAAATACATCCATAACATCTTCACCTCATTAAATTTTTTCCAATGGTATTTTTGAAGTTGGAAAAGGATAAATCTCGTTTATTTCTTCTAAATGCTTATTTGAAATTTTATCAAATACATTTTTCATATTGTCTTGCAAGTGCTCTATATTGGCAGTTTTAAAAATAGTAATTATTTTGCGATTTTGAATAACAAATGATAACATTAAAGAATTCAAAGTTTTGTCTTCTTCTTGTGCAATCCTAATTATATCTTTCTTTTCACATACCTCATTTCGCAAAAAACTATTATTACATAAAGGAGAATATGCCATTACAAGAACATTATTCTTTACACACCAAGGAATCAAATCATATTCTATTCCTCTAGATCGAATATTATATAAAACTTGGTTTGTAAAGCATTTATTTCCATTCTTGCATTTAAAAAGTTCTTCCATTTCATTTGTGTCAAAGTTTGATACTCCCCAGTGCTTAATTAAACCTAAAGACTTCAAATGTTCCATTGCATCAACCATTTCTTGTAAAGGTACATGGCTCTTCCAGTGAAGTAAATATAAATCAAAAAAATTAATACCCAAGCGCTTTAAAGAATTTCTACAGCATTCTTCATATTTTCCCAATATAGCATTTTGAGGTAAAATTTTACCAACAATAAATAGAGACGTACGCTCTAACGACTTTATTGCTTTTCCTATAACTAGTTCACTTTTACCTTCTCCATACATTTCAGCTGTATCTAGCAAACACATATCATATTCTTTTATTGCTGTTTGAATTGCCTCTACTTCTTTTGCTTCTTGAGAAGGATCGTCGCCAATTTGCCATGATCCAAATCCTATTAATGGTAAACACACATCCTTATGCTTTAGGAACTCCATAATAATCACCCTTATTAAATATTTTATACTCGTAGTAATCCTCAAAAGGAAAAATATCATTAAAAGAAAATGGCAAATCATATTTTGAAACAATTTCGTTATATTTCAATAGGGCAATTTTTGGATTTTTAAATTCTAGATAAATACTAAAATCTATTGATAATAGTTCATTCAAAAGAGTTGAAATATTGTAGAAATCTCCTTGAAAAAATATAACTATTGTTGCAAAATCATATGGCAAAAAATATGGTGTTTTTACTATATCTTGATTTATATAATCTTTAACTAAAACAAAATATGCATTACTTAATTCATAATTCAAGTTTTCTAATATAAAAGTTTGGCCCGTTTTATGAAAACTTTTGTTTAAAAATTTAACTTTCTCCATTTTGTTTGAACAATAAGTAATTGATTTTATTAAAACTTTATTACTCTTAACAATCATTGACACACTTAAATTCGCTTCCCCTAAACTATTTCTGCTATATGGAATCTCATTTAAAATTTGATCAATGATTACTGATTTTTCATAAGACAGCAAAAAGTAATCTTCTCCATTAAAAGAAATGGTAAAAGATTTAAAAAAGTTTTTATCAATATGCTGCATATATTTCTCTCCTTTTTAAATCAAATTATTTTACTTATAGGATAACACTTTTAAATTTCTAAACATTATTTGCTAGACTTCACACTACTATCTGTATTGTTTTTATTTAGTTGGTTAAAATGCTTATCAAAATTATTAAGTATATCATAGTCATACTTTATAACATCTTTTTGAGTTTCTCTAAAGTATTCTATCAATCCTTGAGCAGAACAAATATTAATATGATATTTTTCGTTGACATTTTTACCACTTTCATTCTTTTTCAACATAGATTTTTTCATAGGTAAAACACCTTGACTCAATTCAAAAGCATTCCATCTTTCATGCTCAAGATATGCTAAAACATCTATAGCATGGAATTCTTTTGTACCCTTAATCATTTCAATATATTCATCTATATTGTAAGCATCTCTTCTTTTTTGAGGATCATACCTTTCATAGAAATTATTTACTGATAAGTCCTTATCATCAAGTTTCAATAATGATAATTTAAATGGAATAGTTGCTACAGAATATAAATTAGATTGCTGTTTAATTTTAGATATATCAGACCATATTTCTGTTATATTATCTACTGTAGCTTCCTTTTTATTATAAATACAACTTTCTATCTTGGCTGATAAATATATTTGATCTGCAACAACATTATCGAAAGTCAAAATCTTCTTATCATCACCAAAATATACTATGTTATTGAGGTTATGATTTGGCAAGCATAAGCTCTCTCTAGTTCTCACAAAAATAGTATTGTGAATATTATCAACCTCAATTAAAGAATCTATAATTTGCCGTGCTATCAGTGAATTATCAAAATCTGATCCTAAAGATATTAAAAAATAATTAACTGCTATAACATTTGGATTTGATGTTTGAGATTTAATTTCATCATACAATGAACTAATGAAATACTCTTCATTTGTATTTTTATTAAAATGTTGCTTTATATGAGTATAATAATCCTCGGGCAAATCAAAATAGTCACTTAATTTATCTTTATAGTTCTCCTTTTTATATTTCATAAATCCATTAGAAAATTCATGATTTAATAACTTTTCATTCTCATCATAAATATGAACATTTAATCTAACAGGAGAAAGCTTGTAAGTTCCGCTGCCATTTGTAATTTTTCTAACAAACTGAGTATCAATCAATATATCTCTTACCATAGATTGATTTACTTTGCCAAATCCTAAAACAAATAAATTTACATTTACATTCTCATTAATAGTACAATCATCATTTATAAGCTCTTTAGGAAAATATTTAGCTAAATTATTTTTCCATAAAAAATCATAAGAAATCATATCATATTTGTTAAAAGATCTTATCTTTCCATGACTTTGATCTTTTACATAAGTTATATCACCATTTGGATTTTTAATTTCACAAGGAGTTCCTGTTATTAATTCATTCACAATATGCTTCTGATTATAATCAGTTGAAATAATAAATTGAATATTATTATTTTTATAAAGATTGTTATTTTTTAAATACTCTTGTGCCCAACAAACAAATTCATAAATATCCTTATCCTTTTTATAAAAAGAGATAATATTATATTTCTTTTTATCCAAATGCTTTGTCAAATGTGAAATTGTTTTAAAATAGTGCTGTCTATCTTTAAAATCACATATTTTATATTTAATATTTTGTTCATTTAAAAACATTTTTTCATCAGAATAATTGCTTATATTTGTTTTTTTCAAAACAACTACGATTTGTCTTTTATGAGTTTTATCACTTTCATTGCATACATTTCTTATATAAGTCTTTCCTTCTTCTGACAATCCGAATATATATGTAATTTCTTTTTCAAAATACTTTATTTTTAAAATGTTTAAAATAATTGACTTGAAAATCACAAAAGTAATACTGATTAATGAAATAGCAGAAACTACAAAAAGACCTAAATAATCAACTAATAAAAATTTATCATTTTTAATTAAGCTTTCCAATAAAACAGTATTAACATCCAATTTAATAGTTTTCAAAGCTTCTGAAAAAGATTCTAATAATGAAATATACCACGCCTTTTCATTTTGATAACTTAATTTTGCTGTAAGAATAACAATAATAGCAAGTATAATTAACAATGGATAAACTAATGTTGTTTTTAAAGAAAATTTTTTATCTTTTTTTATCATATAAATTAAATAGAAAATTATTAAAATCTCTACTACTATAAAAATAATGTTAACAAATATCATTTAATAAACCTCCACATAATCAGTTTATGTCTTTAACTTACATAATTAATTTATATACTATAAAAGATGTTTTCTTTTCCAATAATAAATTTGTGTTTTTATATGCTTTCCTAAATTTTCCAAGCCCTCTTCTGAGGTATTATATTCATAACAATCATAACCAATTTCATCAAATTCAATATTACTCCTATTTTGAGATATTAAAATAATAACTTTATTTAGTGCTCTTGCATATCCTAATTCCAAATAACAATTTGGACGATTATTTGTAAGATCTACAATACAAATTTGTGATTGTTTAATTGCATCATAAACTTTATTTATAATTAAATTTTTATTGAAATCCACTATATCATCTGATCTGTTTGCTTTAAATCCTTCTTGTTCTGCAGCAACTTCTATTACTTTTTTTATATCATGATTTATATCATTGTCTTTAGGCATAGGCATTATTATAAATGCACTATTCTCTTTATATACAGGACTATTATATTTTTCTAATAATATACGCATCTGACGAATATATGTTTCTCTATTAGAATTATTGATAATGATTTCCTTATAAATGTCTTCAGGCTGCGTGTAATAATCTTCCATCGCAATATTTGTTCTTTTTACTCTCTTTTGAATTTCTTTGTTTATAATTTCATTTTTTTCTTTTTCATTTAAATCTTTTAATAATTCTTCTAATTCATCTGTCAAACGTTTTATAACACAATCTTTATCACTATAAATAAAAATTGGCACAACATTTATATTACTGTAGTTTTTATAAGAATTAACAATTTCTCTTATGCAATAACTACTTCTTATAATAATATAAACATTTTTATATTTTTTTAGAGCTTTATCAATGCTTGATTTTTCTATTGAGTAATAAGCATCTCCAGCTGGATACTGATATTCAAAAACCGTATCGCCCTTTTTTCTTAATCGATCCATTTCTTCATGATATAAAGCTATACATTCTTCTTTTGTACCATCAAAATGCTTTAAATCTTTATTATTCTTATCGCTTTCTCTTTTTTCTCTTGTGGTATACTTGGGTAATGCAATCGCATAATCGTTAGATTCACTACCTATCCCATTTATAAAATTAAAAAAATCTGTCTTACCTGAACCTGCAGCTCCATCTACTAAAAATAAATTTTTCATTTTTTCCTCCTTTTGGTAAAGTACATTTTTAAGAATTCACAATTATTATAACATGATTTGAGGTTTTTTGACAACGAATATATTAATATATTAATATATTTATAATATTAAATGAATACAAGAAAATAAATTTCTATAAGAAAGGAACAAACAAAAAGGTGTGTCCAATTGAACCCACCAAACTGTAATTTGTTCATCATTTATAGTACCTCCCAATGAATAAACTTTAACACTTTATCGGCAAAAAACTCAAAATTGGTATCAGTGTAAAACTCATGTTTTTGCCGATATAGGAAAATTTACGCAAGTATAAATCTATTGAATTTATTCTCTCATATCTAATAAAAACAATAGTAAATTACTTCTCTTCAATAATTGCTTCAGCAGCTTTCTCAATCTTCTGATTTGAATATGGCTTCAAATAATAGTGTAATGCAAAACTACCAATAATATCTAGAACAAATATGAAATGAAATATAACACTGACAATGATTCCACCTGTAAGCTTTAATTCTTTATTCTTAACAAGTTTAATCACATAAGAAAGATTATGCACACCTGTACAAATCATAAAGAAATATGTACTAGAAACGCCAAGCACAAAAATAATAGGAACGATTGGTAAAAAAAATGGATGAATAAAAATTACAACTGCAAGAGCCCAAAAAATGAAATTCATAATATACCATGGTATCAAGGAAAACTTAGCTATTATAGTAACCATTGTTGGTTTTTGCGATTTAAGAAAAATATGTAATATTGCAACAATGACGTTAACGAAGCCTATACCAAAGCATAAAAAAAACAATATCCACATTATTAAAATCAGTTGATTTGATAGTTCTTCTCCCATACAACAAATAATCACTGCAACTCCAAAACAAATGTAGAATGCATACATAAATATGACTTGGATAATCAAAGGAATTTTTCCATTATGCTTTCCCATTCTTACTCACCCTCTTCTTTTTTATTATAGTATAAAAGAATAAAAGTCTCAATATGATAAAAGAAAAACTTGTAAGCTTTAGCCTACAAGTAAATTTTATTCTTTATCATTTTTCTTACTCTTCATGATTTTATCAAGAAGACCTTCTTGCATAAAATCATACTTCTCACATAGCTTGTAAAATAGCATAGCTCCACAGGAAACCATTATACCAACACTCACTCCAGCAGCAACATCTGTAAAATAATGAACTCCTAAGATTAATCTAGAAAACATAACTAATGGAATAATAACAGAACAAGCTACATATATCGTATTTTTCCATTTGTTAGAAATAGCTTTAGAATGATATGCTAAATACATAATAAATGGATAAAGAAAGCCTACTGCTGTAGAATGCCCAGATGGGAAGCTTGTGGAATCCTCATTCATCCATCTCATATCTGCAAATGGTCTTTCCCTCATATAGATTTCTTTTAAACCCACATTTAATAATACTGCAAGTAATATTCCTAAAGAAATGGCCATTGCCCTGTAATCGCATTTTGTTAATATTACAACCGCAATAATAATCACAGCAATAATATATAAATTACCAAACTCTGTTATAATTCTAAAAAACCAAAATCCAAAACCAAACTTTTCCCCTCTAATTTTATATGCAAAATCACGCATAGCACGGTCTAGGGCTAAAGGCTCCAATCGATTTAAATAAATGACAACAGCTAATGTTACAAAGGTTACAAGACAAATTACGATACCTGTATATTTAATTGCGTATTTCCAATTCATTTTACTCATATCTCACCAAATTAAAATAAACCTTTCCATCCCTAATGTAATATGTAAAATAATCCACAAGATTATTTACAAGCATAAGCTCATGTCCTTCTGCATCTCCCTGACCTATAAGCTCCCAGCCATACACCTCAAATTCATGCTGCCGCTTTGCTTTAAATATTTCTTCTAATTCATTTAATAATTCTTCTTCTATTTTATCACAAACAAACAAAATAGAAACTCTCTTTCCAGATTTTGAAACAGAAATATTTAATGCAGGAATTTCTGCCTCTAATAAATATAAACTGAATTCCTCAATGATTCTACAAATCTTTTGATTTTCGACCATGACGTTTCCTCCTTACAAATATCTTTTCTGCAAGTACAGTAACTAGTGCCGCCTCAAATCCAGCAGCTAGTCCATTATTATATAAATCAAATCCACCCTGGAAGGATATCATTATAGGTGTCAATATTATATGCAAAGCACCAATCAGCAAACCATATCCTATACCATATCTTCCACTAACAGGAGCTAGTCCTGATGCAAATACAAACATCATTATACTACTTATTGTTAAGGTATAATCTCCTTTGATTGCCATACCAATAAAGATCGTCAACCCACAGCCAACCCATATAGGTGCTACATTTCTAATATGCAAACCATATCCTGCAAAGCCTATTGCAGCAAATATCGTACCGAACACAGCACCATTCATCGGAACCTGAAAGATTAAACAAATGCATAACAATACAAACCCTAAAATGCCAAAGTTCAATAATACTGCATCTTCGCCAAATTGTCCACCATAGTCACTGATTAAACGACCATTTGTCTTTAATAAATGAAAATATTTCTTGTGCACATGATGATCATTTAAATAAGCAAGAATAATACATAAAATAGGAAGGATTAATAATAAATAATATAATACATTATATGTTTCATATTCATAAAGAACTACAGACTCTACCTTTAATCCACAAAATGAAAATATTGCATAAAAGAATGCTGATAGTATGCCTAATGCAAATCCTGTATTATATAGATTATATCCTTCATGAAATATAATTGTATGGGAAGCAAAAACAGGAATAATAAAGCCCGCTATACATCCACATAAAATTCCTAAGGGAATAGATATTCCCAAATGCAAGCCAAATCCAAACATAGTATAGCTTACTAAAGGAGAAAGTCCTGTAGAAAATAGAATGGTAATAATCAATTGTTTAAAAGGAATCTTTTTGAATAAGGAATAAAGATAAATCCCTAAATAAATTGGTATAGTATTAAATATGTTCTTCCCAAAAAATGAGAATCCACCAATCATTATTATACCTGCAAAAATAGGACCATTCATTTTAAACTTTAAAGCTTGTACCAACAAAATATTAGCAAGCATTATTGTAGCCACATTAAAAAATGTAGCTCCTAATCCTGCAACATAAACATAATCTGTAAGCAGGATAGAAGGTGATTTCATAATCTCAAAATATCCAGCAAAAACTTGTCTTGCAGGATTAAATACAAATCCGCTTCCTGCATCTGCCTCTAAGATTGGTTCTATAAAAAAAGCCAAGAAGAAAAATACAAATACGAAGACTTCTAAATAATAATGACTATGAAGATAATCTAAAACCTTTCGCATCGTATCACTCCTCTTTTATTAGTATTATAGCATTTTTCCTTACCTATTACTACTTTTAATTTATTTAAATTAGCATTGAAAAGCTCCTAGTTATATGTATAATGAAATTGTGGAGCTCCCTCTTTCTTACAAATTCTAAAGAAAGGGGCTTTCCTATATGGAAACAGTTTTAATTGTAATTATCATATTATTGATAGTCTATGCACTTTTAAGCTCTAAAAATAAATAAAATCTATAGGGCAAGAGTGAACAATTCATAAAATGTACCCGTATAAAGAAAAAGAGCCTTCATAACTTTACAGAGGTTAAAGGCTTCTATTTCTTTATACAAACTCGTAAGAGAGATGGAAGCCCCACTTTGTAAGGTTTCTATCTACATTTTTGATTATAAACGATTTAAATGACTTTTACAAGTCCTTTTTTTGTTTCTTACTTTTCGGGTATTAAAATAGTATTTATAAAACTTTTAAAGGTATTTTAAAAGCGTATTGAAAAACCTATAACAATATGTATAATGAAATTGTGGGGCTCCCTCTTTCTTTCTATTTTAAAAGAAGGAGGCTTTCATATATGGAAACAATTTTAGTTGTAATTATCATATTATTGATAGTCTACGCACTTATAAACTCTAAAGATAAATAATATCCGTAGGGCATAAGTGGATAACCTTTAAAATGTACCCGTATAAAGAAAAAGAGCCTTTACAAACTTTACAAGGGTTTAAAGGCTTCTATTTCTTTATACTTTTTTAAAAGAAAGAGAGATGGAAGCCCCACTTTGTAAGGTTTCTATCTACATTCTTGATTATAAACGATTTAAATGACTTTTACAAGTCCTTTTTTATTTTTATTATACTAAGCCTTAATGATATAAAAATATCTCAATTCTTTTTAATATCATACGCTAAAGCTAAAGATCCTGTCAAATACTTCTTCACAACTTTAAAACCATAGTGCTTATAAAAACCATATCCTCTTGTTCTTTTGTTTTCTGTTATTAAATATAAATAAGGATATCCATATAAGGATAAGTGGTTTCCCATTACAGCCAATAATCTTTTTCCTAAACCCAATTTCTGGTAGTTAGGAGCTATATTCATATGAAAGCCTCCACTATATTTTCTATCTAAAGGCTTAGATACTAATAAACATATTTTAGAAAAAATGCCCAAGAAGAAAGAGTATTCCTTTATTTTAGGAATCCATTTTTCCTTCATTTGCTTCTCATAAAGCTGAGCATTTGTAGATGCAACTATATAGCCAATGACTTCTTCTTTATCTACCAAAACATAAGCATGGTCACTTTCAGATTCTAAATAATAATCCAAAAACATCCAACAAACCACTTCCTTATTTCGAAAGCCTTTTTTTGCTGTAGCCATACAAATACTTCTAACAGATGCATTGTCTTTTGTTTGATATTTTCTTATTTCAATCATTAAAAGGACATCACTTTAGTTAAAAATAAAATCAACAATATAATACCCAATAGAATACGATAAACTCCAAAGGCTTTAAAATCATGCTTCTTAATAAAGCTCATTAAAAATTTAATGATAATCATAGAAACTACAAAAGCAACTACAGACCCAATCAATAATAAAAAGATGTCACTAGATGCAATAGCCTCAGCAGAAACCATATACTTTATTCCTTTAAGTAAGGAAGCTCCAAACATAACAGGAATAGATAAGAAAAAGGAAAACTCACATGCAACATCTCTACTGCATAATAACAGCATTGCCCCTAATATAGTAACACCACTTCTAGAGGTTCCAGGAATTAAGGCAAGGAGTTGTATACAGCCAATAAAAAATGCTGTTTTAAAGGATAAGTCCTCCACAATCTTAATTTGAAAGCTGCGCTTCTTATTCCATAATTCCATAATAATAAACAAAACTCCATAAACAATAAGCATAATTGAAACCGTGATAGAATTATAAAACATCTCATCTAACCAGTCATCTAAGAATAATCCAATGATAGCTGCCGGAAGACATGCAATCAAAACCTTTGCCCATAAAATCCATATTCTTCTTTTCTCTTCTTTGGATTTAGGTCTTGAACTATCCTCTAAGGACTTCCCCCATAGAGGATTTAGCTTATTGAAAAAGCATACGATAACCGCTAGAATTGCTCCTAACTGGATAGCAACCAAGAAAAAATCCCAGAATGCTTTACCACCTACAAAGATTTTTTGCACATCTAGGACTTCTTCTAATATTATCATATGACCTGTACTACTAATTGGAAGCCATTCTGTAATGCCCTCCACAATACCAAATAAAACTATTTTAAAGATATTGAGTAGTTGATTCACATTTATACCTCTAATTCTTTTAATATTTTTTCTAATTTAGGCATGATTTTGTTTAAAGATCCTTGTTCAAAAGGATTCTCTAATCCTACACTATCCAGTAACGCAACAAAGGATTTAGATCCACCAAGCTTACATAAGTCATAATATGTTTTCCAAGCTGTTTCATGATTTTCTCTATCCTTTAATAAAAATTGGAATGCACATACTTGAGCGAGTGTATAATCAATATAATAAAATGCACTGGAATAAATATGACCTTGGCGATGCCAATAACAGCCTCTTTCATAATAGGAAATACCATCAAAATCCTTCCAAGGGGTATATTTTTGTTCTAACTCATGCCACTTATCTTTTCGCATTTTAGGAGTAGCAGTTGGATTTTCATATACATAGTGTTGGAATTCATCGACACATACTCCATAAGGAATAAAGGTGATTGCCTCACTCAAATGCTTATAACGATATTTATTTGCATCTTTATCAAAGAAACAATCCATATAAGGATACGCAAAGAATTCCATACTCATAGAATGAATTTCACAAGCCTCTAATGTTGGCCAGTAAATATCTGAAACAGGTAAAAGCTTAGAAGCTGTATAAACCTCAAAGGCATGACCTGCTTCATGAGTTAATACATCTACATCTCCCATAGTTCCATTGAAATTAGAGAAGATAAATGGCGCCTTATATTCATCAATCATTGTGCAATAGCCACCACCAGCCTTACCAGGCTTTGTTTCTAAGTCCATTAAATCATGTTCTATCATAAAGTTAAAGAATTCCTCTGTCTCTTTAGATAAATTGGTATAGAAGTCTTTTGCTCCTGCAACAAGCTCATCTTTAGTTTTTCCATGATTTGGATTTCCATCAGGATAGAAAATAGGAATATCATAGGATTTAAAATCCTTGATTCCAATACGCTTTGCCTGCTGTACAATAATCTTCTTAGCAACTGGAACTACAGATTCCAAAACCTGCTTGCGGTAGCCTGCAACATCCTTACTATTATAATCGCTTCTTCCTAGACGATAGTATCCAAAATCAACGTAATTTTCATAGCCCATCTTCTTTGCCATTTGGGTACGAACCTTTACAAGCTTATCATAGATAAAATCTAGTTTTTCCTCAATAGATTCCATGAATTCAACCTTTTTAAGCTCTGCCTCTTTTCTGATTTTTCTATCAGGATGGTTCGCATATACTGTCATTTGACTTAAGTTGTTGATTTTTCCATCAAATTCAATCTTTGCAGAAGCCATAAGCTTGGAATATTCTGTACAAAGCTTAGCTTCTTCTGTAAGTTCTTCCATGATTGCAGGATCAAAGCTTTTCAACTGAATCTCTGTAAGTGTAAAGAATTGCTTAGTATAAGCATCTTCTAATTCTTTTCTATAAGGGAGATCAACTAATACCTTAAAATAGGCATTGATTGCATTACTGTACTTAGGTCCATTCTCATCGAAAAAGGCAGTTTCTTCTTCATAAAAAGTATCTGTTGTATCAATGCTATTTCGTATAGAGCATAAGGTAGCCATTGTAGAATAATGACTTCCAATTTCATTAACCTTATCAATAATAGGCTTAGCCTCTTTGAATGTTTTTGCTTCCTTTAAGCTTGAAGTCAATTCCTGCAAGCTTTTTGTAATCTTTTCTAAATCAGGTCTTTCATACTTAAATTCACTAAATTTCATATAGTTCCTCCAAATCTAAAGATGCATAAGCATTTAAGCTTAAATCATCTACTTTCTTAAATTTTTTATATTGATAATAGCCTGCAACAGCTATCATTGCAGCATTATCTGTACAATACTTAATCGATGGTATACAAATTTCAAAGCCCGGATTTTCTTTATTAAATCTTTCCTTTAAGCCCTTATTTGCAGATACTCCTCCTGCAACAATAATCTGCTTTACACCTTTTTCTTTTGCTAAGCGAAAGGTTTTGTTTACTAATACCTCACTTACAGAAGCTTGAAAGGAAGCACAAAGATTCTTAGGATCTATACTTTCCCCTCTTTGGCTAGCGTTATGAGCTAGATTGATTACTGCACTTTTCAAGCCTGAGAAGGAAAAATTATAAGAACCATCCTCTAAATAAACTCTAGGTAGGTGATAGGTATCTTCTCCCTCATGGGCAAGCTTATCTACGGCAGGTCCACCTGGATAAGGAAGCCCAATTACCCTTGCCACCTTATCATAGGCTTCTCCAACTGCATCATCTAGAGTTTCTCCGACAATCTCAAAGCTGAAATGATCCTTCATATAAATAAGTTCTGTATTTCCACCAGAAACAAGTAAGGCCACTGCTGGAAATTTCATTTCATGCTCTATTGCATTTGCATAGATATGTCCTGCCAAATGATGAACTCCTATAATTGGCTTTTTATAAAGTAGGGCAAATGTCTTAGCAGCATTCACTCCAACTAGCAAAGAACCAATCAAGCCCGGTCCCATCGTTACTGCAACCAAATCAATTTCTTCAGGCTTTACTCCTGCTTTTTCTAAAGCTTCTTCAAAAATCATCGAAACCTGATATACATGATTACGAGAGGCCACTTCAGGAACAACACCACCAAATTTTTTATGTATGTCAATTTGAGAGTTAATAGCATTGGATAACACCTCTTTACCATCCCTAACAATAGAAACAGAGGTTTCATCACAGCTGCTTTCTACACCTAGTACTAACATTCCCATCACCTTCTTTTATAATAAATGGATATTTTTGTTTTTTAAAAGCTCAATATCCTCTTTTGGCCAAAGGGATGCCTGTACTTCTCCAATATGAACCTTCTTCAAAAAGAACATACATAATCTGGATTGCCCTATTCCTCCACCTATAGTATAAGGCAATCTTTTCTCTAATATGTCTATACTATAAGGATTATTGAGTTTATATTCTTCCTTTTTAAATTCTAGTTGTTTTCTTAATGAATTTTCATCAACACGAATTCCCATAGAGGACAATTCTAAGGCAATATCAAGCTCTTCATAATAAACTAATAAATCTCCATTGAGTGACCAATCATCATAATCTGCAGCACGACCATCATGAGGAAGTCCATTACTTAGTGGTCCACCTATCCCAATTAAAAACACAGCCTTTTTCTCTCTGCAAATCATTTTTTCTCTATCCATAGAAGATAAATCAGGATATAACTCCTCTAATTCCTTAGTTGTTATGAAATGAATTTCTTCTGGTAACACAGGTTCTAATTCTGGATAGGACTTGAAAACCTTTTGTTCCGTTTCCTTTAATACGGAATAAATTGTCCGAACTGTATTTTTTAAAAATTCTATAGTTCTGTTCTCTTTTAAAATAATCTTTTCCCAATCCCACTGATCTACATAAGCAGAATGAAGACTATCTAATTCCTCATCTCTTCTTATTGCATTCATATCGGTATATAAACCTGTACCTAAAGGGAATTGATATTTAGCTAAAGCATTCCTCTTCCATTTTGCTAGGCTTTGAACAATTTCTGCTTGTTCTTCTATATTCCTTAATTGAAATTCAATTCTTCTTTCTGTACCATTTAATTCATCATTTAAGCCAGATGAAGGCAAGACAAAAAGAGGCGCTGATACACGCATTAAGGATAAGCTTTTAGCCAACTCTCTTTCAAAGGTATCCTTAACAAATTTAATGGCTTCTTCTGTTTTTAACAAATCTAATTTAGACTTATAATTGTCTATCAAAAATAATCTTTTCATATTTCATCCTCAATGATAGTATTATATCACAACTCCTATTTAATTTCACTAAAGAACCTCAAATTAGTATTGATAACACAAATACTTTATGTATAATGAAATTGTGGGGTTCCCTCTTTCTTACAAATTCTAAAGAAAGGGGCTTTCATATATGGAAACAATTTTAATTGTGATTATCATATTAATGATTGTCTACGCACTTATAAACTCTAAAGATAAATAATATCTATAGGGCAAGAGTGAACAATTCATAAAATGTACCCGTATAAAGAAAAAGAGCCTTCATAACTTTACAGGGTTTTAAGGCTTCTATTTCTTTATACATATTCTGTAAGAGAGATGGAAGCCCCACTTTGTAAGGTTTCTATCTTCATTCTTGATTATAAACGATTTAAGTGACTTTTACAAGTCTTTTTTTATTTTAGTATAGATTTCATAAATTGATCAATTAATTCCTCATAATCTCCATAAAGAATGACATGATGATTTCCACAAGGATGCTTCAAAAGCTCCTTCACATCCTTATTTAAACGAACATTAATTTGAGTACGACATAAGTTTTCTTCTTTTAGATTGTTCATCAAAATTCCCTTAGAAACAAAATAATGCTTTAAATCAGAGGACATTCTAAAGATAGTAATATTTCCTGTCTTCATTTCACCCTTTATAGCTACACCAATTCCGCTTTCAAAATGTGTATTAAAGCTATAATTTTGAACCATATCAAAAGGAATTGTACAATGTGCAAAAACAATACTATTATGCTCTACATCGATACGAGAAGGATTTGCCTGAAAATTAGATTGGCCTGTCAATAGCTTTGCAATAAACATACTAAGCATTGCCATAATGTCTCCTTCACAAGTACCTATAAATCCATCCTCATTTAATTTAGCTAAAGCCAAACAGCCTGTGGTTTTTAATGAGGTCAATAAATCAAAACATCGTATAGTAGCTCCAGAAAGATGATTCTCTTTAATAACTTCTTTTAAAGCATCATATATATCAATAGAAGCTACCATATCCTTTTTATTATATTCTAAAAAGTTTTCAGGACGTAAAGATGTAAAATGTGGAGCTTTAGCTTTCTCTTCTACATTCTTTAATGGAATATCAATAAGCTCTACTCCTAACGCTTCTTTAATTTTTTCATAGCTTGGAATAGAGGAAATTAACCAATCTGAAGGAGTACCAATAACACCTAATCTAGAAGCTTTTAAAAGCTTAGTCGCCTTTTCCATAATAGCCAATTCTTTAATTCTTTTTCCGATATAAGATATATTACCATGAAGAATTTCACCCTTCTTCCCATTTTGATTTAAATAGGTAAGAATTTCTAAGGAGGCAGCCAGGCTATTATTACCACCATTGGTTAATAAATAATAAGGCTCTTGTAAAACATTTATATTTTCTAAAAATAAGCCCTCTGAACCACCCGTTTGAATAAAAATCAATTTTAAATCACAATCATAATCGGATAGCTCTGACATTACCAATTGTGTCTCTATTTCCTTTTCTATATTTTCTATAAAGCTTTTAATTTCATTATCAAATTCTAAAGAATGTTGAAGACGAGATTTAAATGTTGCAAGTTTAATGTTTAGCATAACGAATACTTCCTTTTTATTTTTTGTATTTCTATTATATCATTTTTTATTTCATTTAACTACTTTTCTTTTTATAAAAGACTCTTTTCTAATAGTTTAGGATATGTATAGTCCATCAAAATTGCACCTATAGGAGCTGTAATTAAAATCGATAGAACTGCAGCTGTAATGATGATTTTACCACACTCCAATCCCTCACTTAAGGCTATCCCACCAATAGAAGCTTGCACAGTCGCTTTAGGCAAGTAGGATAATAAGATGAATACCTTTTCTTTTATAGAATATTTTGTGGCAATTAAACAGATAAATACTCCTACTGCTCTAAAGCACAAGCTTAAGGCAATCACGCCAAGAAGAATACCTCCATCCTTTGAAAAAGCATAGTGCATATCTACAGCACATCCCACTAGTGCAAATAATAAAATTTCAAAAGCATTCCACAATGCATTATAGTTATTTTGAATTTCCTTTGCAGCTTCTTTATTTTTCTTCAGGATAAGAATTCCTAAAACAATTATCCCTAATAAAGATGAAATAGATACATATTGTTTTAGAGCTTGTTCTAAAGCAATCATACCAAAGGAAGCAGCTAACATAAGAATTGTTTTTCCAATAGTATTTATTTTAAAATACTTAAAAATAAGGAAAAGGACAATTCCAACGAGTATTCCCAATAGCAAACCCAAAATAATACTTAAAGGAATTTGTAAAAAAAGAATAGCATTAAAGCTGGAACTAGCAACTAAGCCTTTAAAACCATAAAACAAAACAATAACAAAAATATCATCACAGGAAGCTCCTGCCATAATTAATTCAGGAACATGATTTGTACTTCCAAAGCCTGCTTCTTTTATCTTAATCATTCTTGGAATAACAACGGCAGGTGATACTGCAGCCAGTACACTTCCAAGTAGTAATGCCTCTACATAAGAAATCTTTAAAAAAAGTGGGCCAAATATAACTACACCTATAATTTCAAAGCATGCTGGAATAAAACACATAAATATTGCTGGTCTGCCAATTTCCTTTAGCGTTTTGATATCTAAGGACAATCCCGATCTAGTTAAAATTATGACTAATGCAATCTGTCTTAAATAGGATGAAATTTGAAGTAAATCCTGATCAATAATATTAAGTAAGGAAGGCCCAAATAAAATACCTATTATTAAATACCATACAAGACGAGGCAATCGAATTTTTTCAAATATATATCCTCCAAGAACACCCAGTCCAAATATTAAAAATAAACTAAGAAACATATTTTCAACTCCTTAAAATAATAAAAAGCCAATGACTCCATAAGAAAAAACTTATAGACGTCATCAGCTTAAAAAGCGGTTTTGTGTATCACACAAGGGAGAACATCATTCCCTATAAAATATTATAAATAATTCCTAATCACTTGTCAACTTAAATTGAAACAGCGATTATAAATATATTCAATATTTGTAAAATAATAATCCAATGTAAAACAATCCTTTAGCTTTTCTTCTGACAAATGCTTCATAACATTCCCATTGGCTCTTAAAAGTGTTTGATAATCTTTTTTCTCATTATATGCTTCCATAGAAATCGGTTGAACTAAATCATAGGCTTCTTCTCGAGAAAGACCAGCTTCAATCAAAGCATTCATTACTCTTTGAGCAAAAATAACACCATTTGTTTTATAGATGTTTTCTAGCATAACCTCTGGATAAACAACTACATTTTCAACAATACCTTTAAAACGCGTAAGCATATAATCTAATAGCATTGTTGCGTCTGGTAATATGATTCGTTCTGCTGAAGAATGAGAAATATCACGCTCATGCCATAATGCAATATTTTCATAAGCCGTATGCATATATCCTCTCATCACTCTTGAACACCCGCAAATATTTTCTGAAGAAATAGGATTTCTTTTATGGGGCATAGCTGAAGATCCCTTTTGTCCCTTGCTGAAAGCTTCTTCTGCTTCATGAACCTCTGTTCTTTGTAAATGTCTAATCTCTAAAGCCATTTGTTCTAATGAGCTCGCAATAGTTGCAAGAGTAGCAACATAATAGGCATGGCGATCTCTTTGTAAAACCTGAGTAGATATATTTGCAGACTGAATACCTAATTTTTCACATACATAGTTTTGAATATAGGGTGGTATGTTTGCAAAGTTCCCTACTGCTCCACTCATTTTACCAGCTTCTACTTCTAATCTAGCATTTTGGAATCTTTCTAAATTTCGTTTCATCTCTTCATACCATAAAACAAACTTTAGTCCAAAGGAAGTAATATCTGCATGAATTCCATGGGTTCTACCAATACAAGGTGTTGTTTTATATTTTAAAGCCTGAGCTTTTAAGACTTCCATAAAGCTTATGATATCCTGATAAATCAGTTCATTTGCTTGTTTTAGTAAATAGCCATTTGCTGTATCAACAACATCTGTAGAGGTAAGACCATAATGAACCCATTTCTTTTCATCCCCTAAAGACTCTGAAACAGCTCTAGTAAATGCTACTACATCATGTTTAGTTTGTGCTTCTATCTCATAGATTCTATTTAAATCAAAGCTTGCATTTGCTTCTATTTTATCAACATCTGTACTTGGAATATGACCAATTTCACTCCAAGCACGACAAGCCAAAATTTCCACTTTTAAGAATGCTTTAAATTTGTTTTCATCCGTCCAAATTTTACGCATTGCAGGTCTACTGTAACGTTCAATCATAGTTTACTCCTTTACATGCTTTAAATAGCATTCTATTGTATTTTCCATCAAGCAACAAATTGTCATAGGACCAACACCTCCTGGAACCTTTGTAATATAGGAAGCCTTAGGTTCTACCTCAGCAAATTTAACATCTCCACAAAGCTTGTTAGTTTCAAGGTTTCGGTTCACACCCACATCAATTACAACTGCTCCATCTTTAACCATATCTGCAGTAACAAAATTTGCTCTTCCTACGGCAGCAACTAAAATATCTGCTTGTCTTGTAATGCTTGCTAAATCCTTCGTACGGCTATGACAAATTGTAACGGTGGCATTTCGATCTAATAATAATTTGGAAACTGGCATGCCAACAATATTACTTCTACCAATAACAACTGCATGCTTACCTTCTATTGGATAAGAAATAGAATCCAATATTTCAAGAATTCCTTTAGGTGTACAGGATACAATTCCTGGTTGTTTTAAATAAAGACTTGCAACATTCGCAAAATGAAAACCATCTACATCCTTATCTTTTCTTATAGCTTGTATCACTTTTTCTGAATGAATATGCTTAGGTAAAGGGAGTTGAACTAATATGCCATCCACAAGATTGTCCTTGTTGAGGCTATCAATGATATTTAAAAGTTCTTCTTCTGAAATTGTATCTGGCTTACGAATAGTGGTATTGATGAAGCCAACCTCTTCGCATGCCTTTTCTTTCCCCTTAACATAAGACACACTTCCTGGATCTTCTCCAACTAAAATCACTGCCAAATGAGGCAATCTTCCATAAGCTTGCTCAAAGCCTTTTACCTCTTCTGCCATCCTTATTTTTTTACTTTTCGCTAACTCTTTACCTGAAATTACAACAGCCATTCTATCACCATAACCTTTATAAAAATATTATATCATTTACGAAAAAAAATTCCAATACAATTATGTATTGGAATCTATTTTATTGATAATCCTGTAAAATATAAGATTTTCTATTTGGCTTTAAACATAGGAATAAAATATCAAAGGCTAATATCAATATAAACATTAAGCAAACACCAACGGTAGGTGAAGTTATAAATACAATACAATTCATCAATAAGGTTAATAAATTTATAATAATTAGAACAAAGCGAGTACGATACATTGCACAGATTGCCTTCTTACTTGTACAAGCATAAAATAATAACGTACTTGCAGTGATTCCTAAAGTAGTTAAAAACTGAACTAAAAATATAAAATTAGCAACTCCATAATTAGAACTAAATATAATTTGATAATAATTAGCTGATATATAAATTTCAGATAAAAATGCATCAGATACATGTGCGGATGCAAAAGGACAGAAGCCTATTAAAAAGAATAAAAGGAAATAGGCTAAAGAAAACCAAAATCCAAAAATTCTTTTTTGTTTCAAAAATTCATTTTCTTTTTTAACGGTTTGATCTGCTTTACCTTCTAATTTATAAGCTTCTCCTGTCTGTCTTACTAATGCTTCTCCTTTAATAATTTCATCTATTGTGATGCCATAAAAGCTTGCCAGCTTCTCTAAAATTGAAATATCTGGTATTGCTTCCCCACGTTCCCATTTGGATACTGCCTGAAAGGTAACACCTATGATTTCTGCTAAGTCTGTTTGGGAAAGATCTTTTTCTTTTCTTAATTCAATTAAAAAGTTTCCCATTTTTATTCTATCCATATTTCTTTCCTCCTTATGACTTCATTATATAATAGAGTATAAAACAAGTCTAGAAACGCGTATTTGAACTGTACTCAACTCATAGTTGAAACTTTATTTTTCTAATATTTCAAATAATTTTTCAGCTGCACCCTTAGGTCCATCCTGTTGTTTTCCCAAAATGCCTAGTTTAGTATAAAGTTCTCCTACAAAAATATGATTTGCAAATAATCTTGTAAAATATAAATCCAATAGCTGACGAGTTTGTTCTTCTCTTTGAACAGGTCCAAATGGATTTGCAAAGAAGGATTCTACCAAACCAACCTCTTGTGTAGTTCCTTTAGCATATCTTGCTCCACGAATAAAGGTCTTTAATGCATCCTTTTCATCAGTAAATTCCTTTAGCTGTACATCAACATCTTCATAATTATTTGCATATAAAACCATATCTACCTTATACCCTTTCATAATTTGAGCATAGGTAGCAACTGGTATTACTAAACGAGAATTCACCTTATCTGGGTTCATAAAGATTGCTCTATCCATTTCTCGATATGCATATCCTGATGACATATCATCTAGGCGGACAAAGGCTCCAATCTCTGTTCCATATGCATAAATTTCTCCATCAATCAATTTAAATGTACCCATATCATCAAACACGGTAAGTAAAGATGAAATCTGATCTCCAGCATATTCACTTAATGCCTCTAAGGATTCGCTCTTTCCAGCACCACTATCTCCAATAATAACAACATTCTTTGTAGAACCATTCTTCATTGTAATGCTGACACAAGCTCCATGAAGTGGTAGATTACCATTATCAATCATCTTAACATTATAAAGTGTTAAAAGCATCTTTTTCATATATCCAAAGTAATCTACACTTGAATTATGTGGAGCAACACCTAAATAGATATCTTCTTCTTTGTCATGATAAAAGTAAGATTCTCCTTCTATATCTGCACCAAAAATATATAGCAAATCTGGCTTTTGACCTGCACATTTATATAATGGAACAAATTCAAATAAATTACATAGCGTAATACCCAAAGCTAAAAAGTCTCTATGAAAATACACATATGCTAACGCGCTTCCTACTTTTGCAGAATAACAATAGTATTCTTCTGCTTTAAATCCAGAAGATAACTTTGGTAATGGATTTTCAAATACTTCAGGATAGGTTCCAGTTCTTTTATTTTTTGCTGAATAGGTGATAAAAGGTGGTCGTATCAAAACACGTTCTAATACAGAAGCTTTAGCTAAAAAGGAATACTTGCTATCCTTTCCCATCCAATTATGCTTAGAAATCATAAGTCCGGCATTTACACCAGCTGGTAAAGAACGGTAAATAGAGAATGCCTCCCCTAATACCTTGTGACATATAGTACGGTATGTACTTAAAATGACATTTGTGAACTGATTCGTTATAGATGTGAATGATGCTGTTTCAACACCACTAGGTCTACTTTTAGAATACACTAAACCATAGCGTTCTAAACGACGCCAGTAATCATAAAAATCTTCTATCAATTCATACAAAATATCTGTATGCTCTAAAATCTGTTTAAAATGTGCACTAAGTTTTCTAATTTCTGAAAGTTCAAATTCTAACAATAGTTTAAAGAGAATAACGTAATCCTTTTTAGGATTAGGTAATATCTCAATAATACGTAAAACATCCTGTTTTTCAACCTTATAAATATGTTCCAAGAACTTTCCCCAGACATCTTTAAAGCACTGAGAATTTAGTACCTCTATTTCATTTTTGCAATACTTCTCTGAAAAGTTTAAAATAACTTGTCTTTGATTTGTTATAAAATCCATTTAATCTCTTCCCTTTTTAAAATAATCCTACTGCCTTACCATCGACAACATCCATTTTTTCACTCGCTGGTTCCTTAGGCAATCCAGGCATAGTCAATATATCTCCACTTAATGCTACAATAAATCCTGCACCTATAGATGGCTTAAGCTCACGAATTGTCACTGAAAAACCTTCAGGTCTACCTAATAATTTTGGATTGTCAGATAAAGAATACTGTGTTTTAGCCATACAAATGGGCAAAGTATCCCAACCATTCTTTTTCATTGTAGCCATCTGATTTTTTGCAGTTTGAGTAAATTCTACTTGACTAGCTCCATAAATCTCTTTACATATTTTTGTAATCTTTTCTTTAATACCTAAATTCACATCATATAAGCATTGGAACTTTCCTTCATCCTTAGAGATTACCTCTAATACCTTTTCTGCAAGTTCAATACCTCCAAGACTCCCTTTAGAAAAAACATCAGATAAAGCTATAGGATGAGAATTCTTCTTACCCCAAGCTTCTAGTGTTTCTAATTCCTCTTTTGTATCACTATTAAAGCGATTGATTGCTATAACATAGCCTAAATTATATTTTTTAATATTTTCTATATGCTTTTCTAAATTTTGAATACCTAATTGTAAGGCCTCTACATTTTCTTTAGATAAATCCTCTTTTGCTACACCACCATGCATTTTAAGAGCCCTTATTGTTGCCACAATAACCACACAAGAAGGCTTAATATCTGCCATACGACATTTGATATCTAAAAATTTTTCAGCTCCTAAATCAGCACCAAAGCCAGCCTCCGTTACAACATAATCTCCTAGCTTCATTGCCATTTGAGTTGCAAGAACAGAATTACATCCATGGGCAATATTTGCAAAAGGGCCACCATGAACTAGCGCCGGTGTATGTTCTAAGGTTTGTACTAAGTTTGGCATTAATGCATCCTTCATAATTAAAGTTACTGCTCCTGTTGCTTTGATATCCTCTACAGTTACAGGCTTTTTATCATAAGTATATGCGACAACCATTCGACTTATTCTTTTCTTAAAATCCTCTAATGAATTCGCTAGACAAAATACTGCCATTACCTCAGAAGCAACAGTAATATCAAAATGATCCTCTCTTGGTACTCCATTCGTTTTTCCACCCAGCCCAATAGTAACATTTCTCAATGCACGATCATTTAAGTCAAGACATCTGTGAAGAACAATTCTTGTAGGATCTATACCTAAGGCATTTCCTTGATGAATATGATTGTCTAGTATTGCTGCTATTGCATTATTTGCAGTTGTAATAGCGTGAAAATCACCTGTAAAGTGAAGATTAATATCTTCCATAGGAACAACTTGAGCATAGCCACCACCTGCAGCTCCACCCTTTATCCCCATAACTGGTCCAAAGCTTGGTTCTCTTAATGCAACGACAACCTTCTTATTTAATTTGCTTAATGCATCCGCTAATCCAATCGTAGTTGTAGATTTTCCCTCACCAGCTGGAGTTGGATTAATAGCTGTCACTAAAATAACCTTCCCATCTGGCTTGCTCTTAACTGCATCTAAGTGAATTTTAGCTTTATACTTGCCATATAGCTCTATATCTTCTTCTTTTAGATTAAGCTTTTCTGCAACTTCTTTAATAGAGAGCATTTTTGCTTGTTGAGCAATCTCTAAATCTGTTAGCATATGCATCAAATCCTTTCAAAAAAACAATCTAGTATAATCATATCACAAATTAGTTAGAAATGAAAGAATAAAGCATTCATTTTAAAGAAATAAAAGCATGGTTACAGAAACGTGTATCTATCTACATAAATATAATAATCTTAATCCCAAAAAATGCTATTTACTTTTTTATAAAAATAACATACACTATAGATGTAATGAATATGTATAGAAACAAAAAAAGGACTAGCTACCAACTAGTCCTTTTCCTCATTTTCAGTGGATAATGAACATGCAGAGTGTTTGACGACTTCTTGTTAAAAGAACTACCATCCTTGATTATAATGATTAAGATTATCCCTATAACAAGAACGACCAGCTACTCCATACCCAGTACCTCCCTACACGTTCATCGTTCATTACTCCTTTCAAATGAGCCATTACGGCAATATTAAATTAACATAAGATACAAGAATTACCTAGTTTTTTTAAATTGATAAAATATTATTTTTTTTGTTTAAAAAAAGCAATTTTATATATGTTATAAAGAAAATATAAAAAAACCCAAAGAAAAATCTTTAGGCTTACAATATTAATGTTTTATATTATTAATATGCCCAAGCAGCACCAACAAGAATTACTAAAATGAATAGTACTAAAATAAATGCAAATCCGCCACCACAAGGTGTATTACAATTATTTGTTGATGTCGTGTTTGTATTATTACAACAAGTGTTTGCCATGATATCACCCCTAATATAATATATGAAAAAAAGATATAGGGTTGATTAGACACTAAAAGAAAATAGCAGATTTTCTTATCTGCTATCCTTAAATTTATTCTAAAGTTATGTTAAATGTCATAGTTTGTTTAAGAGATGGTCTATAGATTTCTAGCTTAAGTATATTTCCTGCCAATAATAAATTCAATATACTAGACAAATCCTCTGTAGTAACTATGTCAACATTGTTTGCTTTCAAAATGACATCATTTTCTAAAACACCTGCTTTTTTAGCAACGCCTTTATCCACTCCAGTAACAATTAACGCTTGTTCTATAGTATTAGGTAGTAATTCTACATATTGTTCAGCATCTTTTGGTGGAATATATCTATTTATCGCAATGACAGTTAATCCTAAAAGAGGACGTGTGATTTCACCTTTTTTACTTTCTATATCCTTGATGCATTTTCTCACAACATCAATATGAATAGCATAGCCTAAGCCTTCTACAGGAATATCTACAACTACTCCGTTTTCTTCACTAGGTGTGTATACTTCTTTCTGTGTATTTATTCCAATTAATCTTCCAGAAGCATTAAATAAACCACCACCAGAATTTCCTGGATTAATTTCAGCATTCGTTTGAATTTGTGTTTTAGATATTCTTGATACTACTCCTGTTGTCAAGGTGTTAAAATTTTCCAATCCTAAAGGACATCCAATAGCCATTACAGTTTGTCCCACAGTAATAATTTCATCATCGTAATTGAAAATATCATTAACATATACTTCTGATCCACCAAATAAATCTAAAGAAAAGGTTAAAACAGCAATATCATTCTTTTCATCACTGCCAACCACCTTAGCCTTTATATATCTAGAACCGCCACGATAGATACGGACTGTATTCATATCCTCTATTACGTGATGATTGGTAACAACATAATATAATCCATTTTCTTCTTTGTAAACCACACCTGAACCAACTGAACCAGTTGTATCTGAAGTTGCATAAATGCCAACACAGCCTGATGAAATTTTCTTATAGGTTTCTGTGATATCATTTTGGATTTCAATGATTGTAGGTTTTTCTTGTTCAATATCTGTAGGTTGTTTTCCTGTAGTAAAACTACAACCTACTACAAGACATAAGCATAAGATACATAAACAAGCCGCTATCCATTTTTTTAAGTTTTTCATATTCTATCCTCCAAATTAAAAAGCTTTATCGCATTTTTTTCTGTTATTTCTTCAATCTCCCTAAACTCCATATTCCGAAGAACTGAAATTTCTGATACAACATTCTTTACATAACTAGATTCATTTCTTTGTCCTCTATAAGGTGTTGGTGCCAAATATGGACAATCCGTTTCTACAAGTAAATAATTTAAATCTATCTCTTTTGCAACTCTCTTGCTTTCTTTAGCATTTTTAAATGTCACAGGACCACCCAAAGAAATATAAAAACCTAGTTTTATAAATTCTTTGGCCATTTCCAATGAGCCACTATAACAATGCATAACTCCAAACGCTTTACCAGCATATTCCTTTAGAATTTCATAAGTATCCTGTGTTGCATCACGCATATGTATAATTAATGGTAAATGGTACTCAATAGATAATTCAATTTGGCCTCGAAAAAGTTTTTTTTGTGCTTCAATGTTTTCCTTGCCATAATGATAATCTAGACCACATTCTCCTATTGCATAAACCTTGTTTTCTTTTATAAATTGTTCTAACTTTTCCAAATCGCTCTCATAATTTGGGCTAGCCTCACTAGGGTGAAGTCCAGCAGTTGGATAAAACAACTTATATTTCTTTGCATACTCTTGAACAAGCATATTGGTCTTATGAGAAAATCCAACAAGCAGAACTTTATTCACATTTGCAAGCTTACATCTAGAGATACATTCTTCTATATCATTTTGAAAGCTCTCATCAAATAAATGAGAATGCGTATCTATCATACTTCTACCTTTTTCTTTCTAATTGTTTTTATATTCAAAATAATTCCCATTAATAAAATGATAGTTAAAACACCAATAGAGTCTATCAATACATCCTTTATAGCTGGCGCTCTTCCTCCTATAAAGAATTGATGAAATTCATCACTGATTGCATAAAGTATGCCTAAAACACTAACAACTGGAAATATAATTTTCTCATCCTTTGTAAAGGTATAAACCGCAACAAATAAGAATAACCCTAACACAAGATATTCTGAATAATGAGCAAGCTTCCTGATAACATAACTAGTATTTTTCCAAATGCTTGTTTGTTCTTCCTTCGGCAAATTGGAATAATTTGAAACAAATGTATTAACAACCCACCTAGTAACTTTATTACTCATTCCTGAAGAGGATGTTCCATTTTGATGTGAGAAATAAAATATAACTCCCATCCATGCCAAAACGATGACAATTGGTAATCCTTTTACAATGATTTTTCTCATTTTATCCTCCTCAAATCATACTGCCAAGTAATAAAAAACATACTTCTATTAAATTATACCACAAAAATGAAATATTTATTTGCAAAATTGTTTTATTTTAAACAGCTATTTGTATATGGTAAGCTATAACCATATTATAAATAGTATTATACCTTATAAAAACAAAAAGGGCAATGCTTTTGACATTACCCTACTTATTTGTCTATTGATTATTCAATAATGTCAACTACTGAACCAGCACCAACAGTATGTCCACCTTCACGGATAGAGAACTTAGTACCTTGTTCCATAGCAATTGGGTGAATTAATTCAACAGTCATAGTTGTGTTATCGCCAGGCATAACCATTTCAGTACCAGCAGCTAAAGTAATGATACCAGTAACGTCTGTAGTACGGAAATAGAATTGAGGACGATAGTTAGAGAAGAATGGTGTATGACGACCACCCTCGTCCTTTGATAATACGTAAACTTGAGCAGTAAACTTCTTATGAGGAGTAACTGACTTTGGTTTAGCTAATACTTGACCACGTTGAACTTGATCACGGTTAATACCACGAAGTAATACACCGATGTTATCTCCAGCCTCAGCATAGTCTAATAACTTACGGAACATTTCAACACCAGTAACAACTGAAGTTTGAGTTTCCTTAATACCGATGATTTCTACTGAATCACCAACGCGAACTTGTCCACGCTCAACACGTCCAGTAACAACTGTACCACGACCAGTGATTGTGAATACGTCTTCGATAGGCATTAAGAATGGCTTATCAGTATCACGAACTGGAGTTGGAATATAGTCATCAACAATTGTCATTAATTCTTCTACCTTTTCAACCCACTTTGCATCGCCCTCTAAAGCCTTTAATGCAGATCCACGAACGATAGGAATATCATCACCTGGGAAGTCATACTCGCTTAATAATTCACGAGTTTCCATTTCTACTAAGTCGATTAATTCTTCATCATCAACCATATCGCACTTATTTAAGAATACAACTAATCTAGGTACACCTACCTGACGAGCAAGTAAGATGTGCTCACGAGTTTGAGCCATAGGTCCATCAGTTGCAGCGATAACTAAGATACCACCATCCATCTGAGCAGCACCTGTAATCATGTTCTTTACATAGTCGGCATGTCCTGGACAGTCAACGTGTGCATAGTGACGATTAGCAGTCTCATATTCAACGTGTGCAGTATTAATTGTAATACCACGCTCTTTCTCTTCTGGAGCAGCGTCGATTTGGTCATAAGCTTGTGCCTTTGCTAAACCCTTCTTTGCAAGAATAGTAGTAATAGCAGCAGTTAAAGTAGTTTTACCATGGTCTACGTGTCCAATTGTACCAATGTTAACATGTGGTTTGGTACGTACAAATTTTTCCTTTGCCATTTTAAATGGTCCTCCTAATTTTATTTTTTAAATTTTTCTTATTTTACCAATATATATTTTACCCTAATTGGCAAGGGTTTGCAAGTAGAATGTTAAAAATTACGCTCTACTTTTAATAATCTCTTCTTGAATGCTTCTTGGAACGGCTTCATAATGGTGTGTTTGCATAATGAAGTTACCACGTCCTTGAGAATTAGAACGAAGAGCTGTTGCATAACCAAACATTTCAGCTAGTGGAACGTAAGCACGAATCTTCATACCATTTCCACGTTTTTCTTGAGAATCCAAGCGTCCACGACGGCTTGTTAAATCTCCAATTACATTTCCTACATATTCTTCTGGAACAGTAACATCTACTTCCATGATTGGTTCAAGTAATACAGGTTTACATTTATCTTTTGTAACCTTTAATGCCATTGATGCAGCAATCTTGAATGCCATTTCTGATGAGTCAACCTCATGGTATGATCCATCAAATAGAGTTGCTTTAACATCAATCATAGGATATCCAGCTAAAACACCATTTGGCAGTGCCTCCTGTAATCCTTTATCAACAACAGGGATATATTCTCTTGGAACAGTACCGCCGACAACCTTGTCAACGAATTCGTATCCCTTATCTGGATTTGGTTCAAATTTAATCCAAACATGACCATATTGACCACGTCCACCAGACTGACGAATGAATTTACCTTCACAATCAGCTGCTTGTGTAATTGTTTCACGATAAGAAACCTGTGGAGCACCAACGTTTGCAACAACGTTGAATTCTCTCTTCATACGGTCAACAATGATATCTAGGTGAAGTTCACCCATACCTGCAATGATAGTTTGTCCAGTTTCAGAATCTGTATAAGTTCTGAAAGTTGGGTCTTCTTCTGCAAGCTTAGCTAAAGCATTTGACATTTTTTCTTGGTCAGCCTTAGTTTTAGGTTCAACAGCTACGTTAATAACTGGTTCAGGGAATACCATCTTCTCTAGGATGACTTCATATTTTTCATCTGTTAAAGTATCACCTGTAGTAGTATTCTTGAAGCCTACTGCAGCGGCGATATCTCCTGAATAAACTTCTTTGATTTCTTCACGGTGATTTGCGTGCATTTGAACGATACGGCCTAAACGTTCCTTAGTATCCTTAGTTGTATTTCTAATGTATGAACCAGAAGAAATATGACCTTGGTATACACGGAAGTAAGTTAATCTACCTACAAATGGATCAGCAACAACCTTGAATGCTAATGCAGCAAATGGAGCATCATCAGTTGGATGAATGTCTACTTCTGCACCTGTATGGTCAATACCCTTAGTTGCAGCAATATCTGTTGGAGCAGGTAAGTAATCAATAACACCATCTAGCATCTTCTTAACACCCATATTCTTGAATGCAGATCCACAGAACACAGGGAAGAATTGTACAGCTAGAGTAGACTTACGAATTACAGACTTTAATAATTCTGTAGAAATTTCTTCTCCTTCAAGATAAAGCATAGCTAAATCATCATCAAATTGAGATAGAGTATCAATTAATAATTCTCTTTTCTCATTTGCTAAATCAAGCATATCTGCTGGAATTTCAGCTTCTTTGTAGTTTTCTTCTTGAGCTCCATCATATAGATAAGCCTTCATTTCAATTAAGTCAATTTGACCCTTGAATTGATCTTCAGCACCAATTGGCCATTGTACTGCAGCAGCAACAGCGCCTAAACGATCATGAATTGTATTTACAGAATATTCAAAGTCAGCACCAATTTTATCCATTTTATTAACGAATACGATACGTGGAACATTATAATCTGTAGCTTGACGCCATACAGTTTCAGTCTGTGGTTCTACACCAGCTTGACCATCAAGTACTGTAACAGCACCATCAAGAACACGAAGAGAACGTGAAACCTCAACAGTAAAGTCTACGTGTCCTGGAGTATCAATGATGTTTACTCTATAATTTTTCCAAATGGCTGTAGTTGCAGCTGAGGTAATTGTAATACCACGCTCTTGCTCCTGAGCCATCCAGTCCATTGTTGATGCACCATCATGAGTTTCACCAATCTTATGGATTTTCTTTGTATGGAACAAAATACGTTCCGTAGTTGTCGTCTTACCAGCATCAATGTGAGCCATGATACCGATATTACGAGTTTTTTCTAATGAAAATTCTCTAGGCATAAATCAAATCTCTCCTATAATAAATTACCAACGATAATGTGCAAAGGCTCTGTTAGCTTCAGCCATCTTATGTGTATCTTCACGCTTTTTACAAGCTCCACCTACACCATTAGCAGCATCCATAATTTCCTTTGCTAATTTTTCTTCCATAGTCTTATCGTTACGAAGACGAGCGTATCTTACTAACCATCTTAAACCTAAAGTTTGTTTTCTTTCAGGTCTAACTTCAACTGGTACTTGGTAGTTTTGTCCACCAATACGACGACTCTTAACTTCTAAAACTGGCATAATGTTTTCTAGTGCTTTAGTAAATACTTCTAGTGGATCTTGTCCTGTAGTTTCTTTAACACGGTCAAAAGCACCATATAAAATTGTTTGTGCAGTTCCTTTTTTACCATCTAACATAATTGCGTTTATAGTTCTTGTAACTACTTTTGAATTATATATAGGATCTGGAAGCACATCTCTTTTTGCAATATGTCCCTTACGAGGCATGAGCGATTCCTCCTTTAAATTTTATTTTATTATTTTTGTTTTGGGCGCTTTGCACCATATTTAGAACGGCTTTGCATTCTATTTGCAACACCAGTAGTATCTAATGCACCACGAATAATATGATAACGAACACCTGGTAAATCCTTAACACGTCCACCACGGATTAAAACTGTACTATGCTCCTGTAAACTATGACCAATACCAGGAATATAAGCTGTAACTTCAATTCCGTTAGTCAAACGAACTCTGGCATACTTACGTAAAGCTGAGTTTGGCTTCTTAGGTGTCATAGTAGTAACACGGGTACAAACACCACGCTTTTGAGGTGATGGAAGCTTTGTATATCTCTTCTCTAAGCTGTTAAATCCAATACCTAAGCTTGGAGATTTAGACTTAGAAACCTTATCTGTTCTTCCGTTACGTACTAATTGTTCAATAGTTGGCATATTGAAAGCTCCTTTCTATCCTTTATGAGGATATATCTTTTTATACCGATCTATATCTTTTTAAGATATATTTGACACAGCTCTTTCATTATATCAAAAAATAAAGATAAGTCAATGAAAATTTGCACTTTTTTCAATTTTTTTATTTTTGTAATGATACACACGACTTTGTGTAATTAAAATACATTGAAATATCAATATATTTATTTTTCTAACTATGTTATAAAAAATACCTGTAAATAAAAGAAAACACACGACTTCGTGTGTTATATTAAGGCTATTTTAGTATAAAATACGCATTTTTTTAATTCCTATATAGCCAAATTCACAATATTTTGATATAATATGAGTTGTATGCCTGGTTAGTTAAATGGATATAACGTAATCCTCCTAAGATTAAATTATGAGTTCGAGTCTCGTACCGGGTGCCATTGGTTTTTCACTCCTTCCGATATGTTTAGAAGGGGTATATTTTTATAAAGGAGAAAAAAGATGACAAAACAATTGAATTTAGTTGTGGATATGTACGGCTGTCCCAATCGCTGTAAGCATTGCTGGCTTGGACATATGCCAAATAAACAAATGAAATCGACAGATGATGAATTTATTATAAATTACTTCTCTCCTTATTTTTCAAATATCACATATTATAGTTGGCTAAGAGAACCTGATTTTTGTGAAGATTATATAAATAGATGGGAAAGGGATAAGCAAATTTCAACTGGTTCAAAGCCACAAAGATTTGAACTGGCAAGCTTCTATCGTTTAGTTAGAGATCCTTTATATGTTGATTTTTTAAAATCAGTGGGTGTAAAGAAGGTACAATTAACTTTCTTCGGTTTAGAAAAACTTACAGACTTCTATGTGGGAAGACCAAATGCTTATAAAGAACTTCTACATGCCACTCAAATTCTTATAGAAAATGAAATAGCTCCTCGCTGGCAAGTCTTTATCAATGAAGAAAACAAAAATGAAGTTGTTGAGCTTTTATCTATCTTTAAAGAATTAAAACAAAAAACACAATGTAAAGATTTTTCTTTCTTTGTACATACAGGAAGTTGTGAAGGGGAAAATAGAAAGCTTTATAATATTCGTATAGAAAAACAAAATATCCCTTCAGTCTTAATTCCATATTACTTAGATTACGATGAGTTGTTAACGGAACAAGAGTGTTATGAAAGATTAAAAGATGATTCTACTTATGTGGAATATCATAATGAGACAGAGATTACATTAAATATTTCTAATACATTTGATGTTTACTTTAATTTTACTCATATGACCCCAATATGGAAAATTGGAAATTTGAAAACTGATGCTCCAAAAGAACTGATATCTAAAATCATCAATGAAGATACATTAGCACTTCGCCTGACAAAAACTATCACTATCAAAGAATTGGTTTTAAAATATGCCAATAAAGAATCTCAGAAAGCTTTTTTCTTAGAAGATTATAAGCAATATTTATTTAATTTATATTTAGAGAATTATAAAGAGCTATAGACTGTTTTGAGTCTATAGCTCTTTTTTCTTATTTTTTTGATTTTATAACGATTGGATTCGCACCAATTTGCAATTTTCCATTTTGAATAGAAATAGATTCCTCATCAAATAAATTCTTATACTTTCCATCTTTAAGTAAAGACTTTATTCCACCACTTACATTTCCAATATTTAGAATGCATTCCATAATTTCTTTTTCTGTTTCATAACTAATATGAACTACTTCTAAATCCGTATTATGAATTGTATAAGCACCATCTCTAAAGATAGGATCCTTTTTAATTTCATAACAGCGTTTCATCAAATCAGGCATATTATATTTTCCTAAGTTTGACCAGTCTGTTGGATCTATTTCAAATAAGCTTTCTAATTTTTCTTCACAAGCTTCTTGCCCAGCATAAATAAATGTGGTTCCTTTAAGAAAATATATTAATGCGTTCAAGTTTCTTAAACGAACTCCATCCTTAATCCACATCGCTGCGCGCTTACGATCATGATTTTCTAAACAATGAGCCTTGATATAATTTTTAGGATAGATACATTCTTGCAACCTTAATGCATCAAGCCAATGATTCAATCCTTCTTGTGTCTCTAAATAATTCTCATATTTTCTCCAGAGGTCATAATCATATTCCATATCAAATGCTTCATATAACTCACAATCAGATGCAGCTTCAAAGCCTGAATCTCTAATATGTTTAACAAAGCCTAAATCAATCGATTCGGCAAGCATTATAAAATCGGGATTAATTTTCTTCAGTTCTTTTCTTGCCTCTTTCCAAAACTCTACAGGAACCATAGATGCCACATCACAACGGTATCCATCTACTCCTAGCTTTGCCCAGTAGCATAAAGTACTAATTAATTCCTTCCATAAATCCTTGTTTGAATAATCTAAATCTGTAACATCCCACCAGTCACCCACTTTACCACTAAATACTCCGTTCTTTTTATACATCCATTCTGGATGCTCATTTAAAATAACAGAATCCCTAGAGGTATGATTAAATACAACATCAATCATTAGCTTCATATCACGCATTTGAGTTTCTTCTATCAATTTCTTAAAATCATTTAACGTTCCTAGACTAGGATGAATTTTTCTATAATCCTGAATAGAATATGGACATCCTATTGTTCCTTTTTTATTTTTCTCACCAATTGGATGAATAGGTAGCAAGTATAAAATATCTACACCTAAATTTCTTATTCTGTCCAAATCAGCGATGACTCCCTTAAAATCCCCTGTAGCTGAGTGTTGTCTTGGAAATACCTGATAAATGACTTGATTCCTTAATTCTAGATTTGTATCCTTAGCCATAAAAAGTCCTCCTTTAGTAGTTATTCTATTTTATCAAATTTTTAACAGAAATAAAATAGAAAAAGGAAGGAATTCTCCTTCCTAGCTTTCTTTATAATCATTAAATGTTTTTAATAACGCCACTAAAAATTTGTACATCGTTTGAATCGGTAACAATAAAGCCAAAGGAACGGTCAACCACAAAATCCTCATATGCCTTTTTATAAGGGTCATTCGGTGCTCCAAAGCTAGTACCTAATGTAACTGCAGCACCTATAATACCTTGCTCATTTACTTTTAAATCCACAACATGACGAATATTTGAAAAGTGAAATTTCTCATCTATAAGTGCTGTAAAATTTGCTTTATCCTTATCAAATACATCCTTTATACCTAATAACTGAAGAGTTGAAGCTATATCATCATCAAATCTTACTTTAAACTTAGGGAACAAACAACGTGTATAGTACTTAGTTTTCAATCCCTCATCAACACTATGATAATTCGATATGCTATTAACCTCAGCAATTGTTTCTTTGGTAAACACATCTTCTATACTATATTGATTATTAGGTACAATAAATTTTAGTTTGTATCCATTTTGGGTCTTTGTATAAAAATGTTTATACTTTTCTGTTTGTTGAACTCTACCAAGAAAATACCCACCCGTTAATAGGTTTGTTTTTGTTATCTGGCCATCGTTATTCATAAAATCATAAACAGATTCTGTAAACTGTAAATCACTTACTCCCCAACCATCCTTTAAATACAAAGTATTTAATAGGATAAATGCGCTATCCTTATCCAATATTACTTCTTTTAAATCTATTATACCTTCTGTTTTATCTTTCACATATTCAACAATTCTTTGACTTGTCTTATTAGAATCTTCAAAATCAACTTTAAATACATCTGTATCCAATGAATCAATCAAATTCAAAACAGCAGTTCTCTTTAATTCAACAGCTGAATTAGACCACAAAGAATTCGTAATATTGAGAAGTCCTGCTTTTTGTCTTGTAATATGGCCATCATTTTCAATCAATTCATCTGAATAGTACTCCTTGTTCATAGTTGAAAGAAGTGTTTTTGAAAGCTGAACCATTTCACTATGAGTTAAATCTATTGTGTTAAGAATTTGGTTGCTGGAAGAATCTTGAGTAGTTGCCTCAATCATAGATAATGCCATAAAAACAGAAAGAGGAGAAACAACAAAGTTATCTTTTTTTCCATTATGCTGATAAGCACTTGCTGTAAAATCTGAAGAAAAGGAAGAAAGTTTTTCTAAAATTACGCTTCTTTTCTCTTCATCAGTATCCTTCTTATCATCTTCATTATCCTTTAAATCACCAACTAAATCATTATTCAAATCACTACTCAAATCACTATTTTTATCATTATTATCATTATTTGGATTTGCCTTACCACAAGATATTAAAAGTAATAACATAGCAAAGCTTATAAAAACCCATATTTTTTTCATAAAATTACCTCCGATAAATGTTCTTTTCACTTATAATTATAAGCGAAAAAAAATATTAGTCAATCTATTTTTTTTGATAAAATTTGACAATACTAAAAATTAAAAACAAAAAAGTACTTCTTCATAGAATGCCATCTATGTTGAAGTACTTTTCTATTTAAAAACTGATTATTATAGTAGATATAAATTATTCATCAATTTCATCATCTAAGGAGGCATCAAGTTCATCTAAATAATCTTCTGAACCATAGTCTTCTTCATCATCAAGGATTTCATCTTCTGCATCTAATTCTTCATCATCTTCAGAATCATCTTCCTTAGCTTGAGCAATAGATTCATTGATTTCTTGATAAATGTTTTCATCTTCAGGACGATGTTCACATTCAAAGTCATCCTCAACTAATACTCCGGTACCAGCAGGGATTAAACCACCAATGATAACATTCTCCTTTAAGCCGACAAGGTTATCTACCTTAGACTGAATAGCAGCCTGTGTTAAGATTCTTGTTGTTTCCTGGAATGAACATGCAGATAAGAAGGATTGACAAGCAAGTGCTGCCTTAGTAATACCTAATAATAAAGGCTTAGCAGTTGGAAGTACTCCACCTTTTGCAATCACTTCAGCACATGCATCTCTATATTCATTAATAGATACATCTCTACCTGGAAGTAATTCAGTATCTCCTTCTTGAACAACAATAAGCTTACGCATCATTTGACGAACAATAATTTCAATATGTTTGTCTGAAATCTCAACGGATTGAGAACGATAAACCTTTTGAACCTCTTCAACGATATACTTTTGAACAGCTTCAGCATCCTTAATACGTAATAACTCTTTTGGATGGATGGAACCCTTCATTAGCTTCTCGCCACGTTTGATTTCACTACCAACACTAACAAGTAGCTCGGAAGTTGCATCAACATTGTAATTCTTTTCTTCTTTATCATTCTTAATGGTAATAGCTAAACCATTCTTAGTCTTTTCGATAGCCTCAACAGTACCATCAATTTCAGAAATAGTCGCTTTACCTTTTGGCTTACGTGCTTCAAATAATTCCTGAACACGTGGAAGACCTTGTGTAATATCCTCAGCTGATGCAACACCACCTGTATGGAATGTACGCATGGTTAACTGTGTACCTGGCTCACCAATAGATTGAGCAGCAACTGTACCAACAGCCTCTCCAACCTCAACAACCTTATTTGTTGCAAGGTTACGTCCATAGCATAGCATACATACACCAGATTTTGCATCACAGGTAATATTTGTACGAATTGCTACCTTCTTGATACCAGCATGTGCAATTACGGCTGCCATTTCTTCTGTAAATAATTCATTTCTTCTACAGATTAATTCTCCAGTTTCTGGATGAATTAAATCCTTAGCAGCAAAACGTCCAATTACACGGTCAGCAACAGTTACAACAACCTTGCCACCATCATCAACGATGTCCTCAACATATACACCTTTTTCAGTTCCACAATCCACTGTAGAAATGATAACATCTTGAGAAACGTCAACCAAACGACGAGTCAAGTAACCAGATTCGGCAGTCTTTAACGCTGTATCTGTTGAACCCTTTCTTGAACCATGGGTAGAAATAAAGAATTCAGATACAGTCAAGCCTTCACGGAAGTTTGCCTTAACTGGAACCTCGATAGTTTCACCAGCAGTGTTAGCCATTAGACCACGCATACCTGCAAGCTGTGCAAAGTTAGATGCGTTACCACGGGAACCTGAATCAGCCATCATAAAGATATGGTTATCCTTTTGTTTAGATAGCTCAGCCCATAGACCCTCTTGAATCTCATTACGAGCATCGCCCCATTCCTTTTCAACTAGCTTCTTACGTTCTTTATTTGTTAACTGACCTAAGTCATACATTAATGTGATTTCATCAATCTTTTTATCTGCAGCAGCAATACGAGTTTGTTTACCTTGATAATCCAAAACGTCAGCTGCAGAAATTGTTAAACCTGCAATGGTAGAATATTTAAATCCTAAATCCTTAATACGGTCAAGCATTCTTGAGGTTTCTGTAATTTGGAATCTCTTGAATACTTCAGCAATGATTCTTGCAATATTCTTTTTCTTGAATGGAGGAACCTCATCATGTGCAAGTAATGCCTCATAAGTATTTTCAGGCTTCTTAGGGTCTAAGAAATACTTGTTTGGTGTTGCAATACAAAGGTTATCCTCTGTTGGTTCATTTAAATATGGGAATTCATCTGGAAGAATGCTGTTGAAAATCATTTTACCTAAAGTAGTAAATAGATATTTTCCTTGACCAACATTCTTAGCAAACTTTTCCTCAGGTAAATAAGATGGATCTACAAATATACGAGTATGTAATGTAATATTTCCATTCTTATAAGCCATATAAGCTTCGTTAAAGTCTTTATAGAAATGTCCTTCGTTTGGTCTGCCAGCTCTTTCAAGAGTAAGATAATAGTTACCTAAAATCATATCCTGAGAAGGTGTAACTACTGGTTTACCATCCTTAGGGTTTAGAATGTTATTTGATGCTAACATCAATAAACGTGCTTCTGCCTGAGCCTCTAAAGAAAGAGGTACATGGACTGCCATCTGGTCACCATCAAAGTCAGCATTAAATGGTGTACATACTAGTGGGTGAAGACGAATTGCCTTACCTTCAATAAGTACTGGTTCGAATGCCTGAATACCTAAACGGTGAAGTGTAGGCGCACGGTTTAATAAAACTGGATGCTCACGAATAACCTCTTCTAGGATAGACCATACGCTATCATCTTGATTATCACAAGCTTTAGATGCAACTGCAATACTATTTCCAGCTTTAATTAATTCTCTTAATACAAATGGCTTAAATAGTGTCAAAGCCATTTCCTTTGGAATACCGCATTGATACATCTTTAGAGATGGACCAACAACGATAACGGAACGTCCAGAATAATCTACACGTTTACCAAGTAAATTTTGACGGAAACGTCCTTGCTTACCACGAAGCATATCAGATAAGCTTTTTAAATGATGATTCTTTTCAACGACAGCCTTCTTGCCACGCTTAGAGTTATCAATTAAAGCATCTACTGCTTCTTGAAGCATACGCTTTTCATTTTTTGTAATTAGATGAGGTGCATTTTGTTCAAACTGTTTCTTTAAACGGTTATTACGGTTTAAAATACGACGATATAAATCATTTAAATCTGTAGTCGCAAAACGACCACCCTCTAATTGAACCATTGGACGTAAATCAGGTGGTATTACTGGTAATACCTCTAGAATCATCCATTCTGGTTTATTATCAGATTGTAAGAAAGACTCAATAACCTCAAGACGCTTAATTACACGATCACGACGTTGTTTTGAAGAAGTCTTTAACTTTCTTCTTAAAATCTTTTCTTCCTTTTCTAAATCAATTTCCTTTAATAATGCCTTAACTGCCTCCGCACCTGTTAAAGCCTTAAACTTAGAAGGATATTGTTCACTCTTAACAGAATATTCTGCCTCTGTTAAAATCTGTTTCTTTACTAATCCTGTATCCTTATCAGCTGAGATAACAATATAAGAAGCAAGATATACAATTTCCTCTAAATCCTTTGTTTTAATATCTAATAGTGTTGCAAGAGGGGAGGTACTATTTCTTAAAAACCAAGTATGAACTACTGGGCTTGCAAGCTGAATATGACCTAATCTTTCTCTACGAACCTTAGACTCTGTGATTTCAACACCACACTTCTCGCAGATTTTACCCTTATCGGTATTTCTCTTAGATTTACCACATGCACACTGATAGTCCTTCATAGGACCAAAAATTTTCTCACAGAATAAGCCGTCTGGTTCAGGCTTTAAGGTACGATAGTTAATTGTTTCGTGCTTTAAAACTTCACCATGTGACCATGATAAAATTTCTTCTGGAGAGGCTAAACCAATTTTAATATATTTGTATTGTGTACTCATTGTTTTCCCTCCATTAACGAACCGTTTCTCTTATTTTCAAATCAACAATAGAACGATTTACTTCATTCTCATCCTTATCATTCATCAACTCAACATGAATACCTAATGCCTGTAATTCACGAGTTAATACACGGAATGATTCTGGAATAGAGGACTCTGGAATAGGCTTTCCATCTACAATCGCATCAAATACACGGTCTCTACCTACTAAGTCATCAGACTTAACAGTTAGCATTTCACGTAATGTGTTTGCAGCACCATAAGCTTCAAGTGCCCAAACCTCCATCTCACCAAAACGCTGACCACCATTTTGAGCCTTACCACCCATTGGTTGTTGTGTAACTAGTGTATATGGACCTACGTTACGAGCATGTAGCTTATCATCAACCATGTGGCTTAACTTAACGAAGTACATGATACCTACTGTAATCTTATTTTCAAATGCTTCACCAGTTCTACCATCATATAGAACCTCTTTACCATCTTTGTTCATTCCAGCCTCTGCCATGATAGCTTCAATATCCTCAATAGTAGCACCATCAAATACTGGTGTAGCAACTTGGATACCAAGCTTCTTTGCAGCGATACCTAAATGTAATTCAAGTACCTGACCAATGTTCATACGAGAAGGCACACCTTGTGGGTTAAGCATAATGTCGATTGGATGACCATCTGCTGTAAATGGCATATCCTCTAAAGGTAAGATGTTAGAAATAACACCCTTATTACCATGACGACCAGCCATCTTGTCTCCAACCTGAATCTTACGCTTTTGAACGATATAGATACGAACAACCTCATTTACACCAGGAGCTAAATCATCGCCCTTAGCCTTGGAGAAGTGTTGGATAGATTGTACTACACCACCACCGCCATGAGGAACACGTAAGGATGTATCACGTACATCTCTACTCTTCTCACCAAAGATAGCAAGTAATAATCTTTCTTCTGGAGTTGGATCAGTTACTCCCTTAGGTGTAATCTTACCAACTAGGATATCTCCTTCCTTAACCTCAGTACCTGGAATTACGATACCACGCTCATCAAGATTCTTCTTGGTTTCTTCCTTAACATTAGGAATTTCATAAGTAAATTCTTCTTTACCTAATTTTGTATCACGACATTCAACAGAAAATTCATCAATATGAATTGAAGTATACACATCATCATAAACCATCTTTTCGCTCATGATTACGGCATCCTCAAAGTTATATCCTTCCCATGTCATGAAGGCAATTCTAACATTACGTCCTAAAGCAAGCTCACCATTCTTCATAGATTGACCATCAGCAATAATATCACCACGGTCAACTCTTTCTCCTGGTACTACAATTGGACGTTGCATAATTGCAGTTGCAGAGTTAGAACGTAAGAATTGATACAAATCATAGCGATGTAATTCACCACTATCTTCTTTTACAATAATTTTTTTAGCATCAACGTATTGAACAACACCAGGCATAGTTGCAATTAAAGCTGAACCAGAATCCTTAGCAGCCTTATATTCCATACCTGTACCAACTATTGGGCTTTCAGGATTGATGATAGGAACAGCCTGACGTTGCATGTTTGCACCCATTAGGGCACGAGTAGCATCATCGTGTTCAAGGAATGGAACGCACGCAGCAGCAACAGATACAATCTGCTTAGGAGATACGTCCATATAGTCTACCTCTTCAGGATCAACCATTTCAGTTTCTCCATTACGACGACCAATAACCTTTTCTTCAATTATATGACCTTCAGCATCAAGCTTAGTAGATGCAGATGCAATAACTAAACCTTCCTCTTCATCAGCTGAAAGATAAACCTTTTCATCAGAAACATACTTCTTTCCAGCAGCATCATGCTTTACAATAAAGTAAGGAGTTTCAATAAATCCATATTCATTTACCTTAGCATAAGTAGCTAAAGACGTAATCAAACCGATAGATGGACCTTCTGGAGTCTCAATAGGGCACATACGACCATAGTGAGAATTATGAACGTCACGAACCTCTACACCAGCACGATCACGGGCAATACCACCAGTACCTAATGCAGAAATACGACGCTTTTGTGTAATTTCAGCAAGTGGGTTAATTTGGTCCATGAACTGAGATAACTGGCTAGATCCAAAGAATTCTTTTAAAGAGGATGTCAAAGGTTTAATGTTGATTAGGTTTTGAGGAGTAGCCTCATGTACCTCAACTGTTGACATACGGTCTAAAATATTCTTTTCTAGCTTTGCAAAACCAATTCTAAATTGATTCTTTAACAACTCGCCAATTAATCTTAAACGACGATTACCTAAATGGTCAATATCATCAAGTGTACCTACATTTTGATATAAATTCAAATAATAGCTTGCAGTTGCAATGATATCAGACATAGTAATATGTAAAGATGTTTCTCTTTGGTCATTACCAATAATCTTTACCTCATGTGATTCATCATGACGAACAACAGTCACTCTTAGTACTTCATTGTATGGGTCATCACAAAGCGTATTTCCTAAATCGATTTTTTCACGGAATGCAGCTCTTGCAAGCTTCAAATGTTCTAATACATCTCCAGCAACCACATCACCATAACTAGCAATCTTAGTTCCTGCCTTGAATAAAACATTACCTTCTTCATCCAAGATATCTTCTTTAGCGATAACATCTTGAGCAAGTTCTAAACCTTTAGCACGTTGAAGAACATCTAGCTTAACGTTGTATTTGAAACGACCAACCTTTTGTAAATCATATCGACGGTCATCAAATAAACGTTGAACGATTAAAGCACGAGCTCCTTCTACTGGAACCTTTTCACCTTGACGTAGTTTTGAATATACTTCGATAGCAGCTTCTTCAGAGTTTGTTGTAACATCTCTTTCGAAGGTTGCTTGCATATATTCACTGTCGCCAAACAAATCAATAATTTGCTGATTAGTAGATAAACCATAAGAACGAAGTACAGTTGTTAGAGGTATCTTTTTTGAACGGTCTAGCTTTCCATACCAAACATTCTTAGAGCCCATTTCATACTCAATCCAAGCACCACGTGTAGGAATAACAGTACCTGTATACTTAGTGTCACCTGTCTTCTTATCAATTTCTTTGGCATAATAAACACCTGAAGAACGAACAATCTGAGAAATAATAACACGTTCAGCACCGTTAATGATAAATGTGCCAACAGGTGTCATATATGGAATATCTCCCATAAATAATTCCTGTTCCAATACCTCACCAGTTTGTGCATTTTCTAAGCGAACATTTACCTTAAGAGGACGAGCAAAGTTGACATCTCTAAGCTTACAATCAACGATAGAAAACTTAGGATTTTCAAAATGATGTTCTCCAAAAGATAATTTTAGGTCACCATTGAATGAAGTGATAGGAGAAATGTCTTTAAATAATTCTTCTAATCCCGCATTCACAAACCAGTCAAAGGATTTAGTTTGAATCTCAATTAGGTCTGGTAATTCTACTTCTGTACGAATCTTTGAATAATTACGTCTTACAGATTTCTTACCATAGTTTACATTTTTGTAATTCATAAATCTTTCCCTTTCTAAAATGTTGAGACTTTCGTATGACGCAATCCGGCAGTCTCTTAAACCTTCTTTGTGATCCCCACGAAAAATGTATATAAATCGCATATTGCGATGAAAATTCTCTTAAAATCTATGATTTTAGGGGCCAAAAAGCCTCTAAAAAGCAACAAATCGCATTTTAATATTATATATACTTTTTTCAATAAAGTCAAGAAAAAAATCCAGATAACTCGAAAAAAATTTTAAAAACCCACACATAAAAAAAAGACTCTTTTACAGAATAACTAAAACTGTTAAAGAGCCTTTTTAATTCTCAAGTTATGTCGGTTGACCGCTCAATAAGTGATACATATAAATATATCCCACACTTAGCATAACAAGTGAGAAAGACAAAAACACTGCATAAAATATTATTGAAATTTTTTGGTTCTTTACAAATATCTGAATCATCATATAAACGAAATTAAATAAGAATAAAAGAACACACACAATAACAAGACACCTATCAAAAGCAACACGGTTTAAATATATTGGCAAAATAGCTATCAATGGAAAAAAATATATAAAAGAACCTAATCCTATCAGTATTTTAAAAATAATACCTGTATTTTTTTTAAAATAAAAAGTGTTCGTCAACCAAAGGATAAGAATAATATAATCTAATAAAAACAAATAGTGATATGAGGTTCCCGGAATATAGAATAGAGCCAAAAAATAAGCTGTTATAATTATAGTCAATATAACCACAAATAAGATATGCTTTAATATAGATTTTCTCATTATATTATCTCCACCTTTCTTTTTTAATACCATGATTTGTACTTAAATTATAGCATATTTTTTTGAAAACACTATACAAACACCTGCAGAAATCCAGATAACTCGAAAAAAATTTTAAAAACCCACACATAAAAAGACTCCTTTACAGAACTCATAAACCTGTAAAGAAGTCTAGTTGCTTCTTTTAAATTATGTTCCTTGGCTAAACATTATGCTAAGCATACAAAGATATCCTAGACTTAACATAAGTATAGATACCAACATAAATATTGTATAAGGCATTAAAGAGATTTTTTGATCTGGCACAAAAATTTTAATCATCACGTAAACAAAATTAATTAAGAATAAAAGAACGCAAACTATGACAAGAATTCTAGGTAAAGCCTCTCGATTTACATACATCGCTCCAAAAACTATTAGAGGAAAAAAGCATAAACAAGAACCAATGCCAGTTAATAATCTGATAACAAAACCCGAATTTCTTTTAAAGTAAAATGTGTTTGTTAAGCAAAATATAAGAAAGACATAGTCCCAAAAAAACATAATGTGATATCCATATCCTGGCTCACAAAAAAGATATAGTAAATAAGCTGTTATAATTGTAGCCAATATAACCACAAACAAGATATGCTTTAATATGGATTTTCGCACTTCATTCATCTCCTTAATACTCTTTTTTTAAAATCTTTTTCCAATTTCATTATATAATATACGAAGTGTTTTTTCAACAATTCAAGCATCTTAGTTTAATAGCTTAAAGCTCGAAATAAAACTATTTTTCAATAACTTGAATATATTTTACTGGGATTGCATCAGATAACCAAACCTTATCATTTCCAAGATAAAAATTTATTCCATTTTCTATCGCTTTTTTCGTATCAATAGAAAGTAATATAGGAGATGCATCTCTTCTTTTTCCTACTTGAATAGCTGTTTCTATATCGATAGACAAATGAACATATTGTCTTTGCATAGGCTTAAGTCCTTCTACTATAATCTTTTCTAAAGCATTATGCGATGTTCCATGGTAGAGAACTAGAGGCGGGGTTGCAGGACTTTTTATGATTTGTTCTTTTATAGAATGCCCATATAAGGCTCTTATAGTATTGCTTGAGATTTCTAATCTTTTCTTATCAGATAACTCAATGACTTTAAACAAATCTTCTAAAGTAATTTCTTTAGGATAATGCCTTGTAGCATTTAATGCATTCAAAAGCTTTTCTATTTCTACATAGCCTAAATCATCTAGTTCTAAGCTATATTGACTAGGATTATGTCTTAATATATAAGAAATTTCTTTACTTAATTTTAGGTAGTTCATTTTGCCACCTCCCTTATTTTTATTTCTAGCAGCTTACATGTTCCTTATTTAAAATTTTATTTACAGCATCCTCAGCAAATTGATTTTTGTAAAGTTCAAAATAATATCCCTTTTGAGCAAGAAGCTCATGGTGTTTACCACTTTCAACAACACAACCATCCTTCATGACAAGGATAATATCTGCGTTAACAACTGTAGATAATCTATGAGCAATCATAAAGGTCGTTCTTCCCTTCATAACCTTTTCCACAGCCTTTTGAATTAGATTTTCTGTTTGTGTATCAATTGAAGAGGTTGCCTCATCTAGTACTAATATCTTAGGGTCAGCAACTATTGCTCTTGCAAAGCTGATTAATTGACGCTCACCAACAGAAAGCTTAGAACCACTTTCTCCAACCAATGCCTGATATCCATCATCAAGCTTTGCAATAAACTCATCTGCAGCTACGGTCATTAACGCCTCTTTTACCTCTTCATCAGTAGCGTCTAATTTACCATATCTTACATTCTCCATAATCGTACCACTAAAGAGCTGTGGTGTTTGTAAAACATAGCCTATATTTGAATGTAACCACGTAATACTTCTATCTTTATAGCTATGACCATCAATTAAAATATCTCCTGTGGTTGGCTCATAAAATCTGCAAATCAAATTGACTATTGTTGACTTTCCACTTCCTGTATGTCCTACAAGGGCAACACTAGATCCCGCTGGGATATGGAGATTGAAGTTTTTTAAAACCTCTTCTCCTTTAGCATATTTAAAGGTCACATCCTTAAATTCAACCTCACCTATCAAGGGTTCAAAGTTTTCAAACTTAGGTTCAAATATAGTACCATATTTTTCTATAACCTCTGGACTATCTGTAATTTCAGGCTGTTCTTCAATTAAAGAAATAATACGCTCTGCTGAAGCCTGTGCCTGTTGAAAATCACCAATCACTCTAGAAATTGCAATAATGGGATCAAAGAATTTAACAGTGTAATCGATAAATAAGTAGAGGATTGCACTATCAATAAGACCATTTAAAATCATATTTCCACCAAAATACAAAGTGGTACCCACACCTACATAGCATAATATAAATGTAACTGGTCCAAATACTGCAGAAAAGAACACTGCGCGTAAGGATGCTTTTTTGTAGGCTGTTGCCTTACTTAAAAACTCATGAGAGCATTTATCCTCTATAACCAAGCTCTTAACCGCCTTAGCGCCCATAAAGCCTTCGTTATAAGCGGCTGTGATTTTAGAATTTTCTTTTCTAGCATCTCTATAGCTTGCAAGCATCTTTTTTCTTATAAAGATAGTGATGAGAATTAATATAGGTAAAATAATTAAAACAATCACAGATAGTAATGTATTAACCACTAGAAGTACACCTAGAATACCAAACATAGATAATAATCCCCACAACAAATCTACACAGCCCCAGGAAATAATTTCACTAAGCTTACGAGAATCTGAGGTCACACGAGCCATAATCCAGCCCTGTGCTGTTTTATCAAAATAACTAAATGGTAGTTTTTGTAAGTTTAAATAGGCTTCCTTTCTTAGCTGGTAAGAGGTTTGTATCTCTACCTTGCCAGCAAAATATAGAAAAGAAAATACACAAACTCCATAGGCTAAGCTTACTCCCACATATCCGAGAACCATCATCCAGATCATATCAAAACGATCTGAGCTAGTACTCTCAAAGAAATGAGATATCGCAAAGGAATTAATTAAAGGATAACAAACATCTAATACTGCCAAACAAATAACAGACAAAATTAATCCACAAAAGGTTCCCTTGTGAAGCAAAACTGTTTTAAATATCTTTTTCCATGGTCCTTTATTATTGGAGCGATAATCTAAATCGTTGATTTCTTCTTGTTCATAATCAAAATCATCCATCTTATTTTCCCTCCTTTAAAATTGCATTAAATTCTTCTTCAAGCTCTCCTTGGATTCCCCAAAGCTCTTTATATAAACCTTCTTGTACAACTAACTCTTCATGCTTACCAATTTGAGCAACACTTCCTTGGTCTAATACAACAATTTGATCTGCTTCCTTAGCTGTAGTCGAACGATGTGTAATAATAATCATCGTTTGATCTTTACTCTTCTTCTTTAAAGCAGTTCGAATCATCAAATCTGTTTTTGTATCTAGGGCAGATAAAGAATCATCAAATATAATAACATTAGAATCCTTAACAAGCATTCGTGCAATGGCAATTCTTTGTTTCTGTCCACCAGATAACGTTGTACCTTTTTCGCCGACTATAGTCTTATATCCACGTTCAAACTTTTCGATTTCGGAATGAATTGCCGCAGTTCTTGCTGCCTCATAAATACGCTCTGTTGGAATTTTAGGATCAACAACTGCTACATTTTCATAGACTGTTTTAGAAAACAAGAATGGGTCTTGAAGAATAAACTTTACATTTCTTCTCAAATGCTTCTTCTCAACATCTTTAATTGAAACACCATCAAACAAAATATCTCCCTCATTGATTTCAAGCATTCTTGTTAGCAAATTACAAATCGTAGATTTTCCACTTCCTGTTTTTCCTACAATCGCAATCGTTTGCCCTGGTTTAACATGGAAGGAAACATTTTTTAGCAATGGCTTTGAATCATCCTCAAACTGGAAACTAACATTTCTAAACTCGATATCTCCAGTGATTTCAGGTGTCTTTGTTCCATTTGTTTCAAACTCTTCAGGAACACTTAATATCTCATCAATACGATTTGCCGCAACGCTTGCTTTACCAAAGGAAGCAATAATTCTTCCTAGACCACGCATTGGCCAAATCAGCATTCCCATAAGTAGCAATGCAGCAACAATATCTGCAGAGCTTAAAAGAGAATCCTTCGCAAGGAAAATACCCACACTCATTGTTAGTGCATATTGTAAAAAGACTAAGAAATCACTACACCCCCAGAATCCTGCCATTACCGTATTAAATTTACCATTCTTTTTTGTGTAAATTCGGTTGGCTTCATCCATCTTTTCAAATTCATATTCTTCATTAGCAAAGGCTCTAACAACACGAGCACTATTGACATTTTCTTGAATAATCGTTGTCATTTTACTTTCAGACTCTTCTATTCTTTGAAATGCTTTATTACAATATCTAAAATAAATAATTGAGGAGGCTGCTGTAATTGGCATACTAATCATACTTACCCACATTAGCACTGGAGAAATCTGATAAACACGATACGCTCCTATAATTACTGTGACAAAAATATCAATCAAGCCAGGTATCATACTCGATACAAATGTTGAGGTTTGGTCAACATCAGAAGTTGACCTTTGAATTAAATCTCCAATATCTGAATGATTATGATAAGTATAGGATAGATTCATCACATGATCATAAATCTTAATACGCATATCATAGCCAATATAATGAGCTAAAGCACCCTGATAATAATTGTCTAAAAATCGTAAGACAGAACGAAATGCCTGCAACACAATCATACTTACACCAACCATCAACAAGCAAGTAAGCATATCTTCTATGTTATTGTACCAATTCAATAGAAACTTAGGTAAATCTGTTTTTTGTTCTGTCACTTCATTAATGCGCTCAAACGCATATTGTATAAAAAGGGGTAAATAGGCATATAGCCATTGTAAGATTGTAGATAGTGCTACAATAAGAAGCACTAACCACAAATACTTTTTACTCCACTTCCATAATTTTTTAATTCCTTTCATTTCACACTCTCCTAATTCCAAACAAAAAAGAGCCGGTTTGGCTCTTAAAGTAATTTATTCTAAAGGAATTGTCGTACTTTCCTTTTCAGATCCAACCACAATGGAGGTATCAATATTGTTGACATAAGATGCTTTTAACAACTTATCAAAAACAAAATTTCGATAAGACTCCAAGTCTTTGGCAACAATTTTCAAAAGGAAGGATGCATCTCCTGTTATCGTATAGCATTCCACTATTTCAGGAATTCTTTTTGCCTCTTCAATAAAAGCCTGGCAATTTTCACGATTAAAAGGAAGGATATATACCTTAGCAAAGCAGGTAATTTGAAAGCCTAATTGCTTTTCATCAACGACTACAGTAAATTGCTTTAAGATTTTTTGTTCTTTTAAATTTTTAACTCGAAGTAAACATGAAGAAGGCGCAAGTCCAATCTTCTTGGATAAATCGATATTACTAATAGAGGAATCTTGTTGTAATAATTCAACAATTTTCTTATCATACTCATCTAAGTGAACTGTATTCATTTTTCTCATCCTCCTTTCTAACGTCCTTACTGATTATACCACTCTGAATTATTTTTGTAAAGAAAATTCGATAAATATATTTTTTTCTTTTATTTTATTCAACAAATAACGAATATTTGTAAAGTTAAAATTTATTAAAGGCAATAAATTTTGTTTTTGCAGGGCTTAGATTTTTTAGCATTGGAATAAAAATAGCATCTCTACGAATACTTGCTATCACTGAAATATTCATATCTTTTCTAATATATTGAGATAAAAAATCATAAAGCTTAGGATCCTCTAATCCAGCAAAACGAACAAAGGCTAACATATCAGCTGTAAAATAATCATAAAAAATAACAAAAATATTTCCTGATACTGTAATCAAATCAATAGATAATCTTATTTGTCCGTAGGCATCTAGCATATTCCTATATGCCTTAGAAATAAGTTCCTTATGATCTAGTTTTATACACTCTTGATATTTTCTATATAAATTATCTACATTTCGGTCTGAAATCTCTATATTCTTCGTAAAGAAATAATCACAGATTTCTTCTCTACTCATATTCTTTTCCTTTAATATGGCTATCGTGCAAATAATTTTTGCAGAATAGGTATATCCCTTAAAAGCCAATTTGTTTGCAGTCTGTGAAAAATAAATTTGATTATCCTTACAGGTATTACAGCCATATCCTAAATTATGAATATGTACATGCTTGCCATTGGTAAAGTAAATGAGCTTATTTGATATTGCATAACGATATACTAGCTTACTTCCACATTTAGGACATAAAAGGATCTCTGGTTTATAATATTTAGATACACTCATTGCTCATCCTTTATAATAAGTCCTGCTGCCCCTAACATTCCAGCATCATTTAATAATGTTGCCTGTTCGATTTTTACATTCTTTACAGCAAAAAGTGCTAAAGTTTTATAATGCTTCTTTATTGCATCAATTAGAATATCTCCTGCCTTAGAAACGCCTCCACCAATATAATATACATCTACATCCACGGTTATTCCAAGGATTGAAATACATTTGGCAATATAATAAGCAACCTTATCTACCACAAATAAACATAATGGATCCTTTTGTTTTGCTAAATCAAATACATCCTTAGCAGTAAATTCAGAAGCGAGTTTTGTTTCATATTCCTTATAATGATATTTTGCAAGTCGGACAACACCTGTTGCAGAGGCAACAGTTTCTAGACAGCCCTTTAATCCGCAGGCACAAGAAAAATTATATTCTCCTGCAATACACATATGTCCTACTTCACCTGCTGCACCATGTACTCCTTCTAAAACCTTACCATTTAAAACAATTCCGCAGCCAACACCTGTACCTAATGTTATCATACATGCATTTTTATATTCGTTGTGATAAAGCATTTCTCCTAATGCTGCAACATTCGCATCATTTTGGGCAATAACCAAAACACCAGGGAAATGCTTATCCATTTCCTTAGTTAAATCAATATCCTTAATCCCTATATTAGGTAAATTATATATATAGTTATTCACAACATTGCCAGGTAAACCAAAACCAATTCCTTCTATGTTTTGGATGCTATTTTTAGAAATATAATCTTTTAAAAATGAACTAATGTCTTCAAATAAAGTTTCCTTTATTGTAGGGATTTCATATTTATCTATAATTCTATTAGCTTCTACTACACCAATCTTAACTGTAGTTCCCCCAACATCTATTCCAAATTTCATGAGCGTCTACCTCCAAAAAAGAATGACAAGACTGATTCAACCTGATTACTTTCTTTAGCACCAAAAGCACATAAATTAGAAAAATGCTCACAGTTGTTAGAGATGAGATCATACCCACCCTCTCCTAAATGAGATAGAGCACATTCTATAATTTCATTGGGTTTTCTCTTTCGGTTTAATTCTTCTTCTGTATAAGTTCTTACTTCTAAAACTCCACCCTTTAAAAAATCTTCTAAAGAGGTTTCAATAATTCTTGCCGCACTAGGGTCTAAAACATCCGTTTGTCCTGGAGGAGCAAAATGAATTACACTATTTTTAGAAGCATAAATTCCATGATGAGAATAAAATCCTCTATTTACTCGAATTTGATCCCCATATTTAGGTTCCTTCTTTTCCCACATAAATACCACATTCCTTACTTCTTAATTGTCGCCCCAATAAAATCACGGAATAATGGATGAGGGCGATATGGTCTAGATGCAAATTCCGGATGAAATTGGCATGCAATAAACCAAGGATGATTTTTAAGTTCAACAATTTCTACAAGCTGTGTTTCTGGGTTAATTCCAGAAATAACAAAGTTATCATCAAAGATATCAGAATATGCTTCATTAAACTCATAACGATGACGATGACGTTCACTTATAATATCTACATTATAAGCTAACATTGTATTCGTATTCGGAGTTAGTGAACAATCATAAAGACCTAAACGAAGTGTACCACCCATATTCATTCCCAAATGTTGATTGGATAACTGATGGATAATAGGGTGTGGAGTGTCTGGATCAATTTCTGTTGAAGAAGCTTGACTGTAGCCTTTAACATTCTTTGCATATTCAATACAAGCCAGCTGCATACCAAAGCAAATTCCAAAGAAAGGCACCTGATGTGTTCTACAATACTTTATCGCAAGAATCTTACCATCACTACCACGCTTACCAAATCCCCCTGGAACAATCACTCCAGCAAATGGCTTTAATCGTTCTTCTACATTAGCTTCTGTAATATCATTTGAATCGATAGGTGTAATTAAAACCTTGACATTATGATAATATCCTGCAGCCTTCAAAGCTTCATTTACACTGATATAAGCATCAGGCAAGGATATGTATTTTCCTACTAAGGCTATCTTTACCTCTTCCTTTAAATTCTTTATTTTTTGAATTAAGCTATTCCACTCTGTCATATCAGCTGGTGGTAAGTTTAAACCAAAATGCTTTAAAATGATATCATCAATTTTTTGATTATGTAAAGAGGTGACCACCTCAAAAAGAATCTTAGAATCCTTGGCCTCAAAAACAGCTTTTCTATCAACATCACAAAATAAAGCTATCTTTTCTTTTTGTTCCTTTTTAATAGATACCTCTGTTCTTAAAATTATCATATCTGGTTGTATACCTAAGCTTCTTAATTCCTTAACAGAATGCTGAGTAGGCTTTGTCTTAATTTCTCCTGCAGCCTTTAAATAAGGAACTAAGGTATTATGAATATAAAGCGTATTACGATACCCAAAATCTCTTCTTGCTTGACGAATAGCTTCTAAAAAAGGAAGAGACTCTATATCTCCTACTGTACCACCAATTTCAGTTATAACTACATCCGCTTGGCTTTCAGTAGCAGCCTGTATAAGCTTTTCTTTAATCTCGTTTGTAATATGTGGGATAACCTGAACTGTAGCTCCCAAATACTCGCCCTTTCTTTCCTTGGCAATAACACTTGAATAAATTTTTCCGGCAGTGATATTAGAATTCTTAGATAAATTCTCATCAATAAATCTTTCGTAGTGACCTAAATCTAAATCTGTTTCTGCACCATCATCTGTAACGAAAACCTCTCCATGCTGATAAGGAGACATTGTTCCTGGATCCACATTGATGTATGGATCAAACTTTTGCATAAAAACCTTAAGTCCTCTATTTTTTAATAATCTTCCAATACTTGATGCAGCAATACCCTTACCTAAAGAGGATACTACACCACCTGTAATAAAGATATATTTTGTTTGTTTTTTCATAATATCACCTCAAAAAGAAAAACAGCCCCCATTAGGTAAATAAAAAGGGTGCCCTCATAAATTATATTATAAAGACACTTTTTTTTCAATATATTTTATTTTTTAACACATCTGCTTAATTTCTAAAATAACATAGCCATTGTCAATAAAATTGAAGCCTTCATTGAAATCTAAATGTATAAAAATGACCAATCCTTATTCTCCTCTAGCTTATCAATCTTAGCCTAGTCCTTTTTAATCATTAGCTTTTTTAAGGAGCTTTACCCAAGAATAGGATTATAATCATTTTTTATCTCTTATGATTTTTACTTAATAAACAAACGCTTAATTCATTTGAGCCACAAAAATATTGTGTATTTCTTGAAGATGATTCTTTGTTAGATATCCTTTTGTATAGGCATCTTCTAAGGTGATAAACTCTTCCTTTAAAGCTATATCTCTATCCTTATATACCCAAATTGTAAAATCCTTAGAATATGTGAAATCATAATCTGCAACCTTTATAGTTTTTGACTCTTCTTTAGTTCCAACCTCTACAAATACAAAGCTGTAATCATACTTGCCCAACTTATAGTCTATTTTGCAAGATTCACCTTTTTGTTTTTCCCATACCGCTTTGATTACCTTTGTATCATAACCACTCCAATAGTTTTTTAATTGTTCTGATTGGATGGTGCCTTTTCTACAGCTTTCAACCTTTTCTTGATAGCTCTTATACCATGTATCATAATTATTTACTGATTTTTTTATTTCTTGTAAATATCTATGATGAATATTTTCTATATCTTGATCATTTAAATCCCCTCTATCATACAACTTTTCTAAAAGGATAAGAGAGTTATCTTTAAATGCCCATAAATCATTTTGTGAAGAAAATACGAAAACTTGATTTCCTATTTCTACTATTTTTTCTGCTGGAAGTACGCTCATCATTTCAAAAACGATATATCCTTTATGCTTGCCATAATAAAGATCAACCGTTCCATAAGATTCTCCCGTAGTATTCTGATATGCAGTAAGAATTTGTGTTTTCTCCTTATCACTCAGATTCTCATTTTGTTTACACCCTGTCAAAAAACAACCAAACATACCAATTAAAGTTACTATAAATAAAGCCACTTTTTTCATTATATTTTCTCCTTTAAAATAAATTATTTATACTCCAACTTATATATTATATCTTTTATATCTTTTTTTCAATCTTTTTATCCTAAATAATAGAAAAAACTAGAAAAATGAATTCCTAGTCTTTTTTCTTCTATTCTTAGATGGCCCAAGTTCCATTCTTAAAGATTTCTACAGTTTTGCCATTATAGGTTTCTGCAGTAATATTTAAATCCTTACTACCAATCATAAAATCAACATGAATCATAGAAGTGTTTAAGTCTACCTTCTTAATTTCCTCTTCAGATTTTGTTTGATAGTCTTTAATACATTCTGTAAATGCTCTACCTAAAGCTAAATGACAACAAGCATTCTCATCATAAAGTGTATTATAGAATAATAAATTGGTTTGATTAATAGGAGAATCATAAGGAACTAATGCAACCTCTCCAAGCATTGCAGCCCCTTCATCTGTAGAGATAAGTTTTTCTAAAACATCTTTATATTCTTTATTCTCACAAATAACCTCAACAGCCTTACCATTTTCAAATCTGAAGCCGAAGTCACTTACTAATACACCACGAACAGATAATGGCTTTGTTGCCATAACAACACCGTTACAAGATGTTTTTACTGGAGAAGTAAAGCATTCCTCTGTTGGCATATTTGGATTATAAAATACACCGGATAGAGTGGTTTCTCCACCTGCTAAGAAATTCATATCCTTATGAATATCGATAGTAAAGTCCGTTCCATTCTTAGACTTATATGTTAAAGTCTTAACGCCTAATGCATTTAACTTAGATGTTTTCTCTGCTAAATTTGCATTATGCTGATTCCAGTTTTCGATTGGGTCACCATATACTCTAGTCACCTTAAGTATTGCATCCCATAATGCTTCCATAGCTTTTTCTGTGGATAATTTAGGGAATACCTTCTTAGCCCACTTTTCTCCTGGAATACCAACGATGGTCCATTGGAACTTATTATCTTTTTGCTCTCTATACTTCATTAATACTGGACCAATTGCCATTTGTACCTCTAAAAGCTTTGCTTGATCAATTCCAGAAAGTCCATCTGGATCTTCAGAAATAATATGAATCATTGCAGGAAGCTTTTCAACACGATATTCCTGTTTCTTTAAATACCATTCTGGCAATTCCTTTAAGGTTTCAATTGTTTCATATTCATAGCTTAGCTTAGAAAGAGGTTGATAGTTCCAATCCACAGTTACTGTACGAGCTCCTGCCTTGTATGCCTCTTCTACAACATATTTTACAAAGTATGCATCCTCTACAGATGCACTTACAACTACGTCCTGATCCTTTTGAACATTCACTCCAGTTTTAACAACAAGCTTCGCATAATTCTTTAAAATTTCTTCTTTCATTTTACTTTACCTTACCTTTCTAAATATGCTTCTATTTCATCTACTGTTTTTAAAATATCTTTACTTAAATTAATACAACCATCTTCTGTAACTAAGATATCATCTTCAATTCGAATTCCAATTCCTTCTTCAGCAATATAAAGCCCTGGTTCATTAGAAATAATACTTCCTGCCTGTAATGGAGTGTATTCACATAGGTCATGACAATCTAAACCGATATGATGAGATACACCATGATAATAATATTTAGATACCTCACTATCTTCTTTGATTAAACCAATCTTTTTTAATTCTTTTGCATAGAACTGAATTAAGATTTGATTTAACTCCTTTGTAGTAATTCCGGGTTGAATATGCTTTAAAACATGTTCTTGTCCTGCAAGAACAATATTATAAATTTGTTTTTGACGTGGACTAAACTTACCACTCACAGGGAAGGTTCTAGATATATCTGAACAATACATATGATAAGAACATCCCAAATCAAATAAGATTAAATCCCCTTCTTTCGCAATATCTTCATTATCCATATAATGTAGACAGCAGCCGTTTTTCCCACTTGCCGCTATGGTAGGGAAGGCATAGCCAGTGGCACCATGATACTTTATAGTTTGATCAAAATAACTTTCCAATTGATATTCATAGGATTCCTTCATATGGTCTAAAATATTTTCTATTCCCTTTTTCGTTATAGAAATTGCTTTTTTCATTTCTTCTATTTCTTCAGGAAGCTTAATCGTTCTGGCTTTTTTAAATAAGCTTTCTGCATTAAAAATCACTAAATGAGAATGCTTTTCCTTAGTTGCTTTAGCATATAACATTTCCGTACTGTAAGGATTTTTCTCATCCTTTAGGTCAACATATAATTTGGTTGCATTAAGGAACAAAGAATCCATAATGGAATCAAACTCTTCTAAATAATGTATATCTGTTATTAAAGATTGCTTTTCTATAGCTTCTTTAGATAATGGAGCTCCTACCCATTTGGCTTTAAACTCATCAAAAGGATGAATAAACATCATCTCTTTTATATCCTTACCATTCTTATATAAAACAACACGATTTTCATATTCAAAATTGCCAGACACATAATAGTAATTCCGATCTACATCGTATTTTACATCCTCTTTAGGATTAGAAAATAACACCAAAATAGAATTATCCATCATTTGGTCTAATATCATTTTTCTATGTTTTTGAAATACTGTATTAATCATAGTTTCCTCCTATTTGACTCTTAGCACCATACATTTTAGATATAACTGTTCTTTCCCCGATAATAAGGCTGGGTGATCAGGTGCTTGAATTTTAAAATCGATAAACTGTACTCCACGTTTCGCATCTACCGCAGCCTCCTGAATCATTTCCATAAACAATTCAGGTGTCATATGTTGACTACAAGAAAAGGTTAATAAATACCCACCACTTTTAATTATCTTTAAAGCTTGTAAATTAATTTCTTTATACCCACGATAAGCCTTTTTGATTGTTGTCTTATCTTTTGTAAAAGCAGGCGGATCCAAGATGATCACATCATATTTATCCTTTAATTCATCTTTTCTTAAATAATCAAATACATCTGTACATATCACATTTAATTGCTTAAAATCATTTAGCTTAGCGTTTAATTCGATTTCCTCACAAGCAAGCTTAGAAATATCACATGCATCAACATGCTTTGCGTTATATTTACATGCATGCAAGGCAAATCCACCCACATTGGAAAAACAATCAAGAACATTCTTATCCTTCACATAATATTTTACCATATCGCGATTTAGCTTCTGATCTAAAAAGTAACCTGTTTTCTGTCCATGCTCAACATCAACGATAAAGCGTATCCCATTTTCTACAACTTCTACACGTGGATTAAAATCTCCATAAAGTATTCCTTTAGTTTCTTCCAAACCTTCTTTTATACGAACTTGGGTGTCACTTCTTTCATATATTCCCCTTGGATTAATTTCTTCAATCAAAATATCTATGATATCTTTTTTAATTTTATCCATTCCCAAACAAAGGAACTGAACTGATAAAATATCATTATATTGATCTACTATTAATCCAGGAAGAAAATCAGCCTCCGCAAAGATTAATCTTTGTGCGTTTCCAAAATTTAAATTTTTTCTATGCTCTAAAGCATACCTTATCTTATTTCTAAAAAACTCTTTATCTATAATATCCTTTTGATTCAAGGATAATACTCTTATCATAAGTTTAGAATTAACATTTAAAAATCCATAACCTATAAACTCATTATAGAAATTATTAATCTGAACCACTTCTCCATTTTGAATCTCTCCATGAAATGAGTGTACTTCATTATTATATACCCAAGGAAATCCATTTAAGATATTTCCCTCTTCATTAAGATTCAGTTTTATTATCAACATAAAGAACACTCTCCTTTCATAGCCTCAAATCACATTCTATTATACTATAAAAAGTAAAATTTGAAAATAAAAAAACCACGGATATATAAAATATACCCATGGCCCTATCAAAGAATTCATTTATTAAATTATTCATTGTTTATAGGCACCAATCACACACACACTTCTTTATTTTTTATAAAATAAATATTATCCCCAATTTTCATTACTCATGATACTTTAATAGTATAAAATGCCTATAACAAAATTAAATAATTATTTATAAATGAATTCGTAAGATAGCTTTGAATTACAGTTTGGGTCAAAATAGGTTACACCATCTATTTGCCCATCATCTATCACATAAAAGTATGCAGTCTTTGTTTGTGCAAAAATCCATACTCCACTTTTATAGGAATATTTATAATAACCAAGTAAGGCTACGGCATGATCTCCACCAAAGGTCTTACTTCCAGATACTCCCATGAATACTGCTTTTCCTGCCTGTAATAATTCCATAACATCTGAAAAATTTGTAGAGGTGTCTGCATAAATCGTTCCTGCAACATATTGTGTTGTAATGAAGGTGAATATTCCTTTAGCTTGAGATGTAGTAAGTCCACTTTCAGGTGTATACTTCTTTGCCTCTACTGAATAATATCTTGCATAATAATAAAGTTCTGGCATATTTTCTAATCTAAAATCATAATTTGTTGTCCAGTAGGATTCAATTCCTACTCCTCCAACTCCAGTTCCATATGCAGCATAATTGGGATCTTGTTTAATTTCTTCTCTTATATCTCTATAGACTGTCTTTAATGGAAGTTTTGGAAAATATCCCATTTGTCTCCAACTAGACATTACATTGAACGCAGCTGTAATCGCACAGTTTGCCTCAGACTCTGTATAATTATAGGTATATCCTCCATCTTTGGAAACCTTCTTGATAAAATAACTTGTTCTCATCATATCTGTATTAATGTAATTACCTACATCTATAGTTTTTCTATGAACTTCTTCTTGATTATAACTAGGATATCTATCAGCAATATAATCACCTAGATGATATATATCTCCTTCGCCTGTACTTCCTTGTCCATTATACTTATAAACCTTCTCAGCTTCTCTAGTTTCTTTTATATACTTTTGATAGGATGTCCCATCATGATATAAGAATCCATCAACTACACTATAATATGTGAAATCTACATCCTTAAGATATTCTATATCCCCTTTTGTCTCTATAGCGTGTAAGTTGAATGTAAATGAACTAACTAAATATCCATTGTCACCATTGAAATCCAGATATACTCCATATTCTTTTGAATCTATAATATAGACTAAACTATATCCTTCTATTCCTACTGCCTTTAATGGCTCTTCATTTAGTTTATTGTATTCTTCTTTAAACTCTTTTAAATGTGTTTTAATAAAGTCTACTATCTTTTCACAACTATTTCTTAATGTCTCTTCACTAGCTTCTGCTTGTACACCTCCTGTAAAGCATAAACCTATTAGACTTAATCCTATTAATATTATCGTGTATATCTTTTTCATACTACTAACTACCACCATTCATTTAAATATACGTTTTTTTAAACCATTTCTTTTCATATATTAAAAAACTAGCCCATTATATGAGCTAGTTATTTGTTAAATTAGAAAATATGGCCTCTATTGTTGAGGTATCTGTAGAGTTGATGATAAATTGATATTTATAAATACTATTAAAGTTTCCATAAATGGATCCTTCAAAAATTCCATATTTTATTAAGAAATAATCCTTGAATGTAGATAATCCATTTAAAGTAATATTTTGTTTATTAAGTTCAACAATACTAGACTCTCTATTCGTAACATATAAAACACACTCTATATCTTCATATAGATAATGCTCCTCTATCACTATAATTTTCTCATCTTGTTTTAATATATAGGTCCCTGTGACTGTCGCATTGTCTATCCAATAGAATCTCCCCTTCTTCTTATCATTGATTTCTTCTATTGAATCACTTTCTTCCTTCTCCAATTCATTATAGCTTATCTCAGCTTGACTTATCATCTGTTTCCAATATCTTTCATTCCTATCTGCATTGATATTGTGCGTTATTATTGGATATCCTATCAATAGGATTCCTATCAATATTGGTACAACTATACTACATATCTTTGATATCCTTAGCTTCTTCTTATCCTTCCTTAATGCTTCCCTTGCTAAGTCTAATACCCTATCACTTGCTATGTCTTCTACTATCTCTGTTTCTTTCTCGTTTCCCATTTCCTAGTTTTCTCCCTTTCTTTACTCTAACACTTTTCTTAATTTCTCTAATGCTGCTTTATATGTCCTATATACTCCTGTGATATTATATTTTGTTACCTCTGCTATCATCTGTAATGTTCGTTTCTCCCATATCCTTAAATAGATGATCTTATACTCCCTTTCATCTAATACCTTCATCGCTTGTCTGATTTCTTCTTTACTGATTCTATTCCCTATCTCTTCTTTTGCTATGTATGCTGTATCATCGTATTCTTCTATCTTACTTTCTTTCTTATACTTCCTATTATAATCTATCGCTATATTCTTTACTATCTCATACATCCAATTATATCCATTATATCTCTCATTGTATAATTTTGATTTCTTATATATCTTTAAATATCCTTCAGATAATACATCCTCCGCATACGATTTCTCATTTAAATATTCCTTCGCTACTAGATATAACTGTTTCTTGGTTTGCTGAAAGAGTTCTTCTAATGCTTTTTCATCATTCTTCCCTATTCTCTTTATTAATTCTTTTATTCTTTCTACATCCATTTTACAGCCCCTATTTTCTTCTTTTTTCTACAAAAATTATATCATACTTATTCTTTTTTTACAATTTATTATCTTATAATAGTTTTTCTTGTCGAAATATGGTATAATTTTCTTAAGTAAATTGGAGGTACTTTATTATGTATATCATCTTTTTACAAGTTCATCTATTAATACCCTGTAAGGTTAAATTCTTTACAGGGTTTTTATTTTTGAAAAAACAAAGGGGGATTTTATAATGTTAAAAGACGAACAGACTAACATTTTAGAAAAAAACTATGTTGAGGATTTAGAAAGAATCAAAGAAACTATCAAAGCTAACCAGTATAAAGCTATGGTTGTCGTGAATAGTACAATGATTCTTACCTACTATGAAATAGGTACTATTATTAACCAAAGAAAGACTTGGGGAAGTAAGTACATTGAAAGACTATCTAAAGATTTAAAGGAATATGGTAGTGGATATTCTAGAAGAAATCTTATTTATATGGGCAGATGTGCAAGTGAATTTACTTTTGAGGAATTTGTGCAGCAAGGTGCTGCACAAATTCCTTGGTTCACGCTTGTTCAAATTATGTCACATTCTAACTCACATAAAGAAATGTTATGGTATATCAATAAAACTCATAAGAAGGGCTGGTCCAGAAGTATGGTTTTAAATCAGTTTAAGCTTAA
>CAMWKG010000006.1 GCA_947174785.1 uncultured Mollicutes bacterium | reverse complement strand
CGCATCTGTGTGGATATGATAATTGAGTTTGGCTAGTTCTCTTTTCGCATCCCAGCCAAGTTCTTTTTGTTCGTTTTTCTTTAAACGCTGAAATTCTTTTATTAAATAGAATTCAAATTCTGTTGAGATCCAACTTGCAAACTTAAAAGCAATGTCCTTATGGGCGTATGTCCCACCGCCTTTTCCAGATTTGGATATAATGCCTATAGCATTGGTTTTGGCGACCCATTGTTGTGGAGATAATGTAAATGCATGCTCTCCACATTTATTTAATAACTGGTCGATTTCGACCAGTTTAACATTTGGATTATAGAACTTCTCCCAAAGACCCATATAATCAATTGCAGATCTTGTTCTAAACCAATTTTTAACCACCTCTGCAGGTGCAATAGGATTTTTTGTTCTTGCAATATCTGTCAAACAAATATAATCATCTTGATTAAAAGATTGATACCTCACATGAATTCCTTTCACTAATACTTCTTTATTTGTCATCTTCTCCTCCTCATATGCACTAAATATTACTGCGAGTATTATAGCATTTTTATGAGTAGAAACCTATAATTGGTAAAAAAGAATTTTAAATGTGTTTGATTGCTTGTTTTTAAAATTTTTTTATCAAAAAAGGTGGCTTCATACCACCCATACAATCTAACAAATCTCATTAATTTTGTAGTGTCTTATATCTATTGTAAATCGCAAAAATTGCTTCTTCTTTAGAAGAACAATTCATTACTGCTTCCTCCATTGGACAAAGCCCAATTCCTTTACGATTAATAATATAATCTGTAAGAATATTATATTCAAAGGAAATATTATATTTTTTGAATACAGGAATTGCTTCTTTAGAAAGAACTTCTGCATATACTTCTTTTACACCTAGATAAGCGTAAAGGAATGCAGCTGCCTTACCAACAATTTTATCTGCAACACTATAATCTTTAAAATCAACATTAGATTCAATAAATTCAATTAATGGCATAACACCACGTTTTTGGCTAATAAATAAGCTTTCTCCTTTAACAAGACAAACCGTATTGCCCTCTAGTTTTTTCTTTGCACATTCTAAACTTGTCATTTTAAAATCCTTTAAAATACTTTGCAATCTCTTGCATTCGAGATTGTTGTTTCACTTTAAAAGGACAGCGCTTATCACAATGACCACATTGTAAACAAGCAGTAGCCTTAATCACTAGTTTATCATAATGATTAGCTGCCATTTGATCTCCTGCTAAGGATAAATCATAATATTTATTAACTAAACCAATATCAATTCCTGCAGGACATGGTTGACAATGATTACAATATACACAATTTCCTACTGCAGCTTCGGGAGTAAATTCTCCAATTAAAGAATAGTCACGTTCTTCTTGTGTAGAAGTTGGATAAGCTAGTAGTTCATCTAAATCCTTAAGACTGCGTACTCCTGGAACAACAGTAAGTACAGCAGGTCTATCCAAGCAATATTGAATACACTGATTCTTGGTAAGCTCTTTATGGAAAGGAGATGTCTTTTCAGATAAAAGCTGTCCACCATGGAATGGTTTCATCACAGAAATACCAACACCTTCCTTTTCACATCTTTTGAAAAGAGTAGAGCGTTCTAGAGTGGTTCCTATTCCATATTCATCACCACACTCTAAATCGTAAGCTGGATTAATAGAAAACATCATCAAATCGATAAGCTTAGTATCTAATACCTTTTGAGCAACAGCTGGAGTATGAGAAGAAAAACCAATATGCTTTACAATTCCTTTTTCCTTTAAATCCTTAACATAATCCAAAATTCCATTTTTCTGAATATCTTCAAAATCACTTTCCTCATCAATACAGTGTAAGAAACCAAAATCAACATAATTAGTTTGTAATGCTTTTAACTCCCATTCAAAAGTATCCTTAATTGTCTTTAAATCCCGAGACCAACCATATTCTCCATTTTCCTTGTATACTGCCCCAAAGTGAACCTGTAAATAGACCTGTTCTCTTTTCCCAAGCATCCCTTTACCAAAAGGCTCATATACACTTTTTCCACCCGCACAAAGATCAAAGAAAGTAATCCCATACTCTATTGCCTTTTGAATTACTTTTTCAATTTCTTCTGGTGAGCTATTTTGTATGCCGCCCATTCCAAGACCAAGTGTGCTGATTTTTTCTTTTCCACGAGGTAAAATTCTATACTCCATTTTAAGCTTCAAACTCCTTAGCAACATCTTTTAACAATTTACGAATTGGTAAATGCTGTGGACAAGCCTTCTCACATTTTCCACATGCAATACAATCAGATGCCTTACCACCCTTTTTTGTATGCAAATTATAATAGAAATTTGCATTCCAATCATGATACATATTTTTAGAATTCATACAAGAAAACAAATCTGGAATAAAAATATGTTTAGGACATCCATCTATACAATAACGACAAGCTGTACAAGCAATTAAATGCATATTCTTAAATACATTACAAACTTTAGCAACTGCTTCTTTTTCTTTATCAGTTAAAGGCTTAAAGTCCTTCATATATGAAATATTATCTAACATTTGTTCCATATTACTCATGCCAGATAAAACCATAAATACTCCTTCAAATCCAGCAGCAAACCTAATCGCATAGCTTGCATTACTTCCACCCTTTAGTTCATCGAAAATCTTTTGGGCATCGGTTGGAAGATTGACTAGATTCCCACCCTTTACCGGTTCCATGATGATTACTGGTTTATTATGCTTTCTACATACCTCATAGCATTTTCTCGATTGTACAGCAACATCATCAAAATCTACATAATTCAGTTGAATTTGAACCACTTCAATTTGAGGATATTCTATTAAAATTTGATCTAATACATCTGCTGTATCGTGGAAGGAAATTCCGACATGCTTAATCTTTCCTTCTGCTTTTAACTCAAAAGCAATTTCATAAGCATGACAATCTTTAAAGAATTGAAAATTATTTTTATTTTGAGCGTGCATCAAATAGAAGTCAAAATAGTCTACTCCACACGCCTCTAATTGACTTTCAAATAAAGGGCGAATATCCTCTTGACATTTAAAATAGAAATCTGTAAGCTTATTTGTCAAAATAAAACTTTCTCTTGGATGTCTTTTGGAAAGACACTCTCTTACTGCAATTTCACTCATTTTATCCACATATCCATGAGCAGTATCAAAATAGTTAAATCCATTTTCTATAAACGTATCTACCATTTTATTTAATTCTTCATAATCTACTTCCTTGTTTTTCATTGGAAGCCGCATACACCCAAATCCAAAATTTTTCTTTACATTTTCAAAATACATTCTTATTACCTCTTCTTATTTTTTTATAGAGATTTATCAAGCCAAGCTTTAACCTTTGCCTCAGATTCCTTTGCTTCAGCACCATGAATCGATAAACCCAGTTTCACAACAGCACCTTTACAAATCCTTTTTAAGTCTTTCTCACTACTTCCCATTCCACTACCTTCGTTAGTACAAAATGGTAAAATAGTTTTACCCGATAAATCATAATGCTCTAAGAAAGTAAACACAGCCATAGGCATAGTTCCCCACCAATTTGGATAACCCACAAATATTGTATCATATTCCTTAATGCTATCTACAAAGGATTTAAGGGCAGGACGTTCACTAGCATGTAACTCTGTTTGAGCCTCATTTATGCATTTATAATAGTCATTAGAATAACTTTTAACTGTTTCAATTTCAAATAAATCTCCAGCTGTAAGCTTGCTAATCATTTCAGCAATGATTTCTGTATTTCCTTTTTCCAGATTTTTTATAGTACCATTCCAATAGTTTTCTCCCTTTCTAGAATAATACACGATTAAGCTTTTCATAATCCTTCCTCCATTTCCCAACATTTGTTATTACACTTTTATATACAAATTTATTTTGAATAATTTGATAAAAGAAAAGCACCTATTTTTTATAATAAGTGCATATAAAAACTATTCTTTCTTTTTGCGAAAAAAATGATGTCTTTTTTCCTTTTCCCTTACAGCTTGGAATAATTCCGTTAATCGATTTGTGTAATCTTCAGAACAATCTACAGAATCTCCTTCTTTATGAAGTCCTGCTGCATCTAATATATACTCTTCATCAATTACACCAACACATTTTCCATTTTTAATTCCTATAACTGCAGGTACATTTAATCTTGGTATTAATGTGTCTTGTACAAGTGTATCACTTTTGTATTCAAGCTTTTCTATAAGATAATAATAATTTAATTTCGTTTCTAAATCTCCACAATCTCTTAAATCTACCTCTTCTTTAAATACATCTATAAAATGAGGATCGTAATGAAGAATTGTTCTTATCTTATTTTTTTTAGCGGTCTTATTGATGATAGAAATGACTGCCTGACAATTTTTACACCATGCTCCTCCTATGTAAATAACACCTGTTTTAAATTTATAAAACATTTGCATTACCTTATCATAGGTGGCACTACGAAATACATTAAATTTATCCTTTAATAATGGATACTCATCATTATAACTCAAAGGAAAAACCTCCTTTATTGTTCATTTTTATATTGTAAATACTTCTTATAAAGCTCGCTTCTATTAGAGTTGGTCAATTTTGCAACCTCTTTAATAGCTTCATTCGGCTTAGTTCCTAAAGATATCAATTCATCAATTTTTTGAAAAGGATTATCAATTTGACCAGCTTCTTTATACCCTTCCACAATAAGAACCATTTCCCCTTTTAAAGGTAAGTCTACTAAAATCTCTTCTATTGTACCTCTAGAATATTCTTCAAAGGTTTTGGTCAATTCTCTTGCAAGAACTATATGCCTATTTCCTAAAACATCTAGCATGTCCTTTAATGTTTCGGCAATTCGATGAGGAGCTTCATAAAATATTATAGTATGAGAAAGATATTTTACTTCCTCTAACTCTTTTATTCTTTTTGTATGCTTTGCATCTAAAAAACCATAAAAGGTATAAGGCATAGGGGCAAGACCAGAAGCAATGAGAGCGCTAATCCCCGCTGATGCTCCAGGTATAGTTGAAACAGCAATACCATTCTCTATTGCAAGGGTAACGAGCTTATAGCCTGGATCTGATATTACAGGAAGTCCAGCATCAGATATAATTGCCAGTTTCATACCTGACTGTAATTCCTTTAATACCTGATCTGATTTTAAATCTTGATTATATTCATGATAGCTTTCAAGCTTCGTATGAATATCATAATGCGATAATAAAACACCAGAGGTTCTAGTATCCTCAGCATATATTTTATCTACACTCTGTAAAATTTCTATTGCTCTAAAGGTCATATCCTTTAAATTCCCTATTGGTGTTGCTACCAAATAAAGAATTGCCTTATCCACATCAAAACTACGTATCTTCATTAGTTCTTAATAATACGATTTGCCTTTTCTCTTAAATCACGCTCTGCATAAACTATTGAGATTAACTCACGACGCTTTTCGGCAGAAATATCTAGCTTCTTTTGAATCTTTTCCAAGAATAAAAGCTCAGAGGTATTATATAAATCATCCTCCATAGATATAATTACAAGATTTAAATAAACAACATTCTTTACAACCTTGTTTGTATGAGCAAAGAAATCAATTGTGTTTTCAACAGAGTCTGTCAAACGGAAGGAATATTCATCCTTGATTTCATCTAGCTCAGCAATCATCTTGTTTAGGATACGCTTTTCATATTGTGTAGGCTCTCCATCAATATCTACCATATAGATGGCTAAGTCTAAAAATTTAAGCATTTCCTTTTTATTTAATAAACTTAAGAACATAATCCTCACTCCTTTTCATAATTATATATTCTTAATACTTCTTTTGTCCACTGATTATTTTCATCATATACGATGAGTGGCGGTAATACAACAAGTCCTCCAGAAGAACCATCCTTAATTCCTTCAATCAAAATATGATTACAAGGACTCCCTAGCTTAGGATAACAAAATCTTAAACGCTTAGGTTCAATATGATATTTTCTAAAGACTTCTATAATTTCTAATAGACGGTCTGGTCTATGCACCATTGCAAGTCTTCCTTTGGAATTAAGCAATCTTGCAGATTCGCAAACAATATCCTCTAGCGTAGCTAATACCTCGTGTCTAGCTATCGCCTTCTTATCGTTAGGATTTATATTGTTATCTCCTACTTTGAAAAATGGAGGATTGCATGTGACAACCTCAAAGCAATTCTTCCCAATTTTAGAAGATATTCCAATCAGATTATCTAATACCATAGAAATTTGATTTTCTAAATGATTTTCTTCTACGGATTTGATTGCCAAATCATAAGATTCTCTTTGAACCTCTACACCTATAATATGTGCATTCGTTCTTAATGTTAAATATAAAGGAATAGGTGCATTCCCACTACATAAATCGCAAATATGCTTCGTTCTTGTCGTAACAGTTACGAAATCAGCAAGAAGCATTGTATCGATAGAAAAGTTAAATCCATCAGTATCCTGATATATTTCTAATGCAGGATGCCCAAGTAAATCATTCTTCACTATCGGCATCATCATCACCCTTACGTTTATCCATAGAACGAACAAATTCGATTTCATCTAATTTTAAATAACCAAATTTATTTTCTTCTTCTATGTATTTTACTTTACAGGTTTTATTGAGTACATCACAGGATAATACCTTTGCAGGTCCCTCTTCTGTTTTTACTATATCTCCTATATCAGGAGCAAACTTCTTTAACTCCTTATAGAGTTCATTTTCATAATTAATACAGCAAAGTAGCTTTCCACAATTTCCACTGATTTTTACAGGGTTTAAGGAAAGGTTTTGATTTTTTGCCATCTTCACACTTACATTATCAAACTCAGTAATAAAGGTACGACAGCATACAATTAATCCACATGGTCCGATACCGCCAAACACCTTAGCACCATCTCTAGATCCTACCTGACGAAGCTCAATTCTCGTATGATAGATTTCGGCAAGTCGTTTTACTAGCTCACGGAAGTCTATCCTATTCTCAGCTTCAAAATAAATGATTAGCTTAGAGCGGTCTAGAGTATACTCTGCTTCTAAAACCTTTATAGAAAGTTCAAGCTCTTTTGAAATTTCTTTTGTCTTAGCTATAATCTCTGGCTGATCTTTTTTGTTTTTTTCGTGTGCTTCCAAATCCTGTTTGGTTGCAAGTCGCACAATATCCTTAAGCTCAGCAGTTAAATCTTTTTCATCTAAGTTAAATATTTCACCACAACAAAAGCCAAGCTCTGTTCCTCTTATCGTACTTACGATTACAGGGGCTCCATCCTTCAGCTCATAGTTTGCAGTACCGAAGAAATAGCGTTTGCCAACTGGCTTAAATTTCACACGTATTGCTTTCAAATTTATCACATCCTAAAATAATTTAGAAATTAATTCATGAAATATATTTTTTGCAGAAACGTTATAATTCAGTTTTGAATATAAATCTAAAATGAGTTGAAATTGTCCATAAACAATTGAATTTTCCATTTTTGCATATATTAATATTTTATCATATAAGCTTGTTAAAATCAAATCTTCTTTATCTTCTATCCTGAAGATATCCTCGTAAAAAGCAATCAACCATTTAAAAAACAATCTCATATTTTCAATATTTAATTTAGACATTTGATTAATATATAACAAGACAGCTTGTTTTTTATTTTTCAAAGAAAGAAACTCTAAAAAGAAGCCTTTCATATCCTCAAAATCTTTTGTCTGAATGAGCTCCTTAGCCTCCATAATATTATTTGTTGTCACACTAGAAAGTGCAGCATCTAAGCTGTCTATTCCTTCTTTTTCAAGTTGCCCTATCAATTTTTTTACTTCAATAGAAGGAAAATGAATTAAGGAACAACGTGATACAATTGTAGAAACAACATTTGCTAAATCTGTAGCAATAAATATACCAATGGTAGGTGTATTATTGATGGGTTCTTCTATAAACTTTAAAAGGCTATTTTGAGCAGATGCTGAAGCAGTATCTATCCCATCTACAATATATATTCTCGGTCCTTCTAACAAAGAGGTTTTAGAAAACTCTTCCTGAAGGTCTGTGATTTGTTCCTTAGAAATAAGTTTCTTAGATTCTAACACTCCAATATAGGTAACATTTAAATGCTGGTCATTTAAAATGTTTTGACAAGTCTCACAGGATAGACAACCATCATGCTCACAATAAAATAAGCAGGCTAAAGCATAAGCCATTTCCTTCTTGCCAACACCTTCATCTCCATAAAATAGATAAGCATGTGATAAGCGGTCATTGATTTTATTTTGTTTTAATACATCATAGATATGCTGCTGATTTGAAATCATATCTAAAACATTCACCACTATCACCTACCTATAAATTCTAATATTATTGAAATGCATTCCTCAATAATCACTTCTAGTGATCTATTTCCATCAATTCTTCTAATACGCTCTGGATACATCTGACATACCTGATGATATCCATCATAAACATTTTGATGAAACTCTAGCTCCTCCAAATCCAAACGATCTGATTTGTTTCTGTTTCCCAAACGCTTTAAAGCAACCTCAGGCTTAACATCAATAAATAAAGTTAAATCAGGTAAATGGTCTAACGCAAAGTGATTTATCTTTAAAATAGCATCCATACCTAATTTTCTTGCATAACCCTGGTAAGCTAAAGAGGAATCTAAGAAACGATCACAAATCACAATGTCGCCACGTTCTATTGCAGGTATAACGCGTTCTTTTAAATGCTGCATTCTACTTGCTGCATAAAGTAAAGCTTCTGTCTCTTCTGTCATAGCCGTATTATTCACATCAAGAATAATACTACGAATTTGCTCGGCAATGTCAATACCGCCAGGTTCCCTAGTAGATATATAAGAGATTCCTTTTTCCTCTAATGTCTTACATAGCTTTTGTATAATCGTGGTTTTGCCACTACATTCTCCACCTTCAAATGTGATAAATAATCCCTTCATATTAGCTACCTCTTTCATTTTATCCAAGCTTTTGTTTCTTCATACGTATCCTTGATTTTTTCTATTTCTTTAGCAAATAGCTCTTTAAAATCATCTGCATCATCTGCCAATTGAAATAATGGCTTTTTACGTTCTGGAGTTTTATAAACATATAAAGTGTGCTCATTTACACTTAAAAACAAAACATCCTTAGGTAAATCATCTAAGATGATATCATCATTTCTTGTTGTGTAAATAGAGGCCATTCCCCTTGTAGGAGTTACTTTATATTGTTCAACATTTTTTAATTTCTTTGCAGTTACAAAAAAGCTTTTTGAAAATACACTTACATTTTTAAATACGTATAATTCATATCGATTCTTATTATCTTGTGAAAATAAAGATTCCTTTTCAAATGTACAAAGATAGTATTCAAAATCAATATCCTCATACTTTCCAACAATTCCATCCTTTGAGAAAGGCTTCATATTTAATTCATAAGGATGCATACTATCATCTACTATATCCAAGATAGATGTCCCTTCTTGATAGGTATATTCTCTATCCAAAGACTTATTTAATTCCTCAATCATTTTTTTAGCTATTTTGTTTTGAAATTTGTAAATAAAAATAAGTAAAGGAAAGCTAAGAACAACCAAAGCCAATGCGACAATAAAAAATATTAAAGCAATATCATTTTCAATCTCTGCAAGAAATTCTAAAGCAATTCCTGCAACTAATGCTATGCCTGCCAAAATAAACAAAATAACAGTTAATATGTTGTATCGTTTTTTAGTCTTTTTAAACTCTTTCATAAGACAACCTCACTCACCTATTATCTTACCACATTTAGACAAATAAATAAAGCACCAAATGGTGCTTATTTCACTCTTTATTTTCTTTTTTTATTGCTTTATAAATGTATTTTGAAATTCGATAATTATGGCATTTATCTACAAAAAGAATTGCATAAAATCCTAGAATTCCAGATATGGCTATAATTAAATCCATCATTGTATCATACACAGGTGTATGTCCTTGAGCAATAGACTCCTGAATTCTTTGAGCATCCCCATTTAATAGTCTATCCATAGTAAATTCATATATTTCCCATAAGCCTGCTGCCCCCATAGTTATAAAGAATATAATTACCAAAAACAAAATGGGCTTCATCTTTTCTCCATCATAATTGAATAAGATAATAAAAACTAAAAAGCTAAAAAGAAAACCAAAATATCCATGAAGAAGCAAATCCCACCAGGAAAATTTATCATAAAAGTCAAATCCGCTTCCTAGGATTAATGCAAGTACTAAATGAATGCATAACAAATATTGAAAAACTATAGGAATACGTATTTTGTTTGTCCAATTGAGTCCTTGGATTATAAATAATAATAAGGGTACAACAAAAATTTGTACACAAGTTAAAGGCAGTATCTTTTCTGTTGTAATCACATACACAACAAAGGCTATGATAGACAGTATCAATCCTAATAAACTAGGTATAAACTCTTTAATATTCTTCATATACTCCACTCCTAACACCTATGATGTATAATGATTTTACAATAGATAATTTAAATAATTATTTAAGAAATGTAAAAATTTTGTAAAAAAATAACGAATCATTATATAAGGTGTTGTATTTAAGAATAAATAAGTGGTTTTCCACTCCATAAAAAAGAAACTCTATCCCTAGAGTTTCTAATAGTATTACTTCATAAAGAATTGAATCAGCTTTCTTTTCTTTTTTGTATAAGGCGTATAACGAATAGGCATATCAATCCAGTTGGCTTTTGAAAGGATAGATTTATAATGACTAAAGGTTTCAAAGGTCTTCTTTCCATGATAGCTACCAATTCCTGATTGACGCACACCACCAAATGGCAATTCGTTTGTTGCCAAGTGAATAATGGTATCATTTACACAGCCACCACCAAATTGAACATGAGCAGTAATCCAGTCAATATTTTTCTTCTTCGTAGAGAAAATATAAAAGGCTAAAGGATTGGGATGCTTACGGATAATACTGATTAACTCCTCATTTGTCCTATATGTTAATATTGGTAATATAGGTCCAAAGATTTCTTCCTGCATAACAGGATCGTCTAAAGCTGCCTCCACTAGAGTAGGTTCTATTTTAAATGTCTCTAAAGAAGACTTCCCGCCATATAACACTTTACTAGATGTATTTATATAATTTAAAATTCTGTTAAAATGTCTTTCATTAATTATTTTTACGTAGCTAGGATTTTCTAAACAATTAGGATAAAGCTTATCCATCCAATGTTTTAGAGCCTTTACTAATTCTTCTTTTTTAGATTCATGAACTAAAATATAATCTGGAGCTACACATGTCTGACCGGCATTTAAGAATTTACCAAACACGATTCTTTTGGCAGCCAAATTCATCTTTGCAGAAGGATCTACAACAACTGGGCTTTTCCCACCTAGTTCTAATGTCGTCGGTGTTAAATACTTACTAGCAGCGAGTGCTACCTTTTGTCCAATCTTTGTTCCACCTGTAAAGAAAATATAATCAAATTCATTATCTAATAGCTTAGAAGCTACATCTGCAGCTCCTAACACTACTGTTGCATATTCTTTAGGAAACACCTCAGAAATTAATTCTTTTAAAACCAAACTTGTCTCTTCAGAATATTCAGATGGCTTTAAAATGACTGTATTTCCCGCAGCTATTGCCCCTACAAAAGGCTCTAAGGATAATAAGATAGGATAATTCCAAGGGGCAATCACAAGGGTATTTCCATAAGGAGCTGGTTCAATATAGCTCTTCCCTTTGAATTGTGCTAAAGGAGTTTTCTTATGTCTTCTTTTCATATTCTTTTTTAAGTGCTTAATCTGATAATTTAAATCACTTAAAACTAGTCCTATTTCACACATAAAGCTTTCTGTTTCGGATTTATTTAAATCTTTATATAAAGCTTGATATAGCTTAGGCTCATACTTTAGTATTGTTTTTTTCAACTGGATTAAAATATTTTTTCTTGTTTTATAGCTTAAGGTTTTTCCTTGTTCAAAAAACTCTTTTTGCTTCTTGATTAGTTCTTCTATTTCCATTACTCTTTCACCTTATAATATAATTTCATTAATTGCTTTTTGTCCATTAGTACAGGAACTGGATATAATGGATTTCCTTCTTGATTAGCATAGGTTGCCATTTGGCAGATATCACTTTCGATAATACCTGGTACCTTTCTTGGAATGTTCATAGCCGCATTCATTTCATAAATCCAAGAAATAAACTTTTGGGCAGCTATCTTTTTAGAATCCTTAGCTTCTGCAATCTCACACTTCTTTGATAGAACAGATAACCGCCTATATACTTTATGTCCATATTCCTCTAAAATCAGGGGAAGTAATATCGCATTAGCAAGTCCATGAGGTAGATGATATTGTCCACCTAAAGAATGTGCAATAGCGTGAATATAGCCTACATAACTTTTTGTAAAAGCAATTCCTGCATAATGTGCAGCATAAAGCATACCTCTTCTATCCTCTACACTTTCAGGATGCAAATAACAGTTTAATAAATGCTTGTGAATTAAGCGAACTGCTTCTATAGACATTCTCTTTGTTTGAGGTGTTCTAGATTTCCCAATAAAAGCCTCCACTGCATGGGTTAATGCATCCATACCTGTAGTCGAGGTAATTGCTGCAGGTAAAGTCAAAGTCATATGATAATCCAAAACAGCATACTTAGGAATTAAAGAAAAATCATTGATTGGATATTTGTGATGCGTAGTACTATCAACAATAACCGCAGCAAGAGTCGTTTCACTTCCTGTTCCTGCAGTAGTTGGTACTGCAAAAAGTAAAGGAAGCTTCTTTCTTACATGAAGTAATCCCTTCATTTTCTTTACAGATTTTTTAGGACGTACGATTCTAGCTCCCATAGCTTTGGCTAAATCCATAGGACTTCCACCACCAACCGCTACTATGGCCTGACAATGTTCTTCTAAATAAAGTGTCCTAGCCTCTTCCACCTGTTCAATTGTTGGATTAGGTATGGTTTTATCATATGCGGAATATACAATTTCATTATCCACTAATATTTTGTAAAATTCATCTAATAGATGGTTCTTTTGTATACCTTGATCTGTAATAATGCATATATGTTTAATTTTCTTACTTTTCAAAATAGGAATGATATCCTCCAACCTACCTAATATCTTAGGTATTCGATAAGGTAGAAAAGGAATAGCTATTTTCATCACAAACTGAAAGCTTCTACAATATATTCTCTTAAATAGATTCATGATAATCTCCTTGATATCTTTTGAGATATTCTTATAAAGTCTTGTTGATCCTTTTCATCTAAAACCTCAAATATGGGTTCTAAATAAGTAAAGGTCTCTTTGTGAATTTCCAAATAGTCCTGTACTTTATCGGGATTTAAATAAACAACCACTTGATTTCCATCTAATTCTCTTCTTAAGAAGTCCTTTTCTATGAGTAAATGAATTGTTCTATTGCATAAGGATTTCAACATCTTTGTTTTTTTTATAATTTCCTGCATATAAAGACCTTCATCTTTCAAGTAGGCATGATATGCATAATTTAAAATGATTGCTTCGTTGTAGCTTACCTTCTTAGTCACACGATTATTTTTTATAATAGCAGTAAGCTCTATCCAGCTTTGAATCAATTCCTCTTTCATTCTTTCACCTCTGTTGTTCACTTTGTGAACATTCATATTATACTAAAGAAATTTGGAAAAGAAAAGTGTTTTTTATATTTTCAAAGAAAAAAGGCTATATAGCATAGCCTCTTAGTATATTCAATTTGTAGATGTGTATAAATTAGCAAGTCTCATTTCCATGATTTGTTTCAAGCGCTATTGTTCTTTCTTTTGAAATCAATGCTTTATCTAAACCAACTACCAAACTAAATAAACCAAACCCTATTAAAAATCCACCTAATACATCTGTCATCCAGTGCATAGAGGATAAGACTCTACCAAGAAAACAAATAAAGACTAATACAGAAAAACCTCCGTATCCCAAAATGGTATGGATGAGCTTCTTAGACTCTCTTTTAGTTATGCAATATCCACTAGACAATAATATAAACGTGGTCAGCATAACATGAGTAGATGGAAAAGAGGAGCTTGCTTCCATATCAATTAATATAGGTCTATAGTTAACAATTAGCATTGCATCAAATAAAATCCAAATCAAGATAATAATTAGGATTCCTCCTCCGACAAGCAAAATATCATAATCCACTTTAAATAAGTTCTTCTTATTGGTAAGCTGATATAAACCATATATGGCAAGTCCTAATAAAAAACCCAAACTAATATATAATATAACATCTGAAAGTCCATCCCAGCTTTCTTTATATCTGTCAACTAAAAATGCTTTATTGAAACCATATAATCCTATTTGACCTTCTACATTTGTTTTTTTATCTACAGTTAATAACAAAATCAACAAGAAAAGAAATATTCCTATACAGCTTATTCCGATTACTACATATTTATTAAATATCTTTTTCATGGCCACACTCCTATAAAACATTTTCTTTTTTACAATTATAGCATGTTTTAAGTGTTTATCCAAACATATTTAACATCTTTTATCTCTTAAAATATGTTGAAATTCGACCCATTCTATACTATAATTGTATCAATGGAAAGGGGTGTTGATTCATCATGAAAAACTAAGCCAATATTTATGCTAAGAATTATGGTTTTAAAATGTCTCATTAGAAATGAGGTGTTTAACTATGAAATTAAATGATATTACATTAGAATTGAAAAGCGGAAGAAAAATTGTGAAAAATTTAAGTTTCACTTTAAATGATAATGATAAGTTAGCAATTATTGGCGAAGAGGGCAATGGTAAATCAACTCTTTTAAAATACGTTTATGATGAAAAATTAATAGAAGTCTATTGTTATTATTCAGGAGTAAAGGATATCTCTAAAGAACGGATTGGCTACTTAGAACAGTCCTTAGACAATTCCTGGAATGCCTATGGAGCTTTAGATTATATAATTACGCCTAATGTAGGCGAAGAACCTTTTTATGAACTATATAATAAGCTATATCAAATAGAGACACTTTTTAAAACCTATAATTTAAATCTTAGCATATTATCTGAAAATCAAATCATAGAGACTTTATCTGGTGGAGAAAAAATCAAATTGCAATTCATAAAAATACTGATTAATGAACCAGAGCTCATTCTACTAGATGAGCCGACAAATGATATTGATTTGGATACTATTTTACTTTTAGAAAATTTTATAAAAACAACTTCTACTCCTATCATCTATGTGAGTCATGATGAAGAGCTTCTAGCAAACACTGCAAACATTATCCTACATCTTGAACAAATAAAAAGAAAAACCGAAATGAAGTTTACTTATTTAAAAACCGACTATTCTTCCTATATTGACTTAAGATCAAGGCAGCTTATCCGACAAAATAAAGAGGCCTACCGCACAAGAAAAGAAAAGGAAGAAAAAAGACAAAACCTGATGCATCAACATCTTCTTGTAGAAAATGATTTGGACAGGGCAGTTAGACAACCTGGATGGGGAAGTATTCTTGCCAAGAAAATGAAAAATATTAAGGCAATGGAAAAGAAACTAGAAAAAATGCCTGTTGTTGACTATGCTCAACCTGAAGAGGCAATCGATGTATTTTTCAATCCTGATATAAAGTTTCCTAATGGGAAAATATTGCTTGAACTTAAAGATTTCACTTTGACTATTGAAGATAAAACTCTTATTTCTTCTATCAATATTAAACTCACAGGTCCTAAGCATCTTTGTATTATAGGAAAGAATGGTTGTGGTAAAACCACATTAATGCGTCATATTTATCAGCAATTAAAGAATCGATTGGATATAAAACTAGGATATATGCCACAGAACTATGAAGATGAACTCACAATTGATCTTACACCTGTTGCATATTTACAAAGCTTTATGGGATATGATAAAGAAATTAAAAGCAAAATTATGTCCTGTTTGGCAGCAATGAATTTTCAGGCCTGTGAGATGGAAAATAAAATTCGAGATCTTTCTGGCGGACAAAAGGCTAAGTTTTTCTTAATCAAAATGATACTCTTAGAATACAATGTGCTATTATTAGATGAGCCTACTAGAAATTTATCTCCTTTATCTAATCCTGTAATAAGAGATATATTAAAAGAATATAAGGGAGCTATCATTGCCATATCACATGATAGAAAATTCATAAATGAAGTCGCGGAAGAAATCTATGAATTAAATGAAGCTGGTCTTAATTTAAAAACATTAAACTAACAAAAACAAAAAAGCCCCAAACCGAGAATTTTTGGGACTTTTTCATTATTTTTATACAATTTCCAATATGCAAAATTAACGCTTAGAGAATTGTGGAGCACGTCTTGCTTTCTTTAAACCATACTTCTTACGCTCTTTACAACGTGAATCACGTGTAATTAAGCCTGCAGGTTTTAAGATGGCACGATACTCTGGATTAACTTCCATTAAAGCACGAGAAATACCCAAACGGATAGCTCCTGCTTGGCCGGTTGTTCCTCCACCATAAACGTTAACTAAAACATCAAACTTATTAGTTGTTTCTGTAGCCTCAAGTGGTTGTAGTACATCTAGACGAACTGCTGCTGAAGGAATATATTCCTCAAATGAACGACCATTAATAGTAATAGTTCCTTTGCCTGAGCGTAAATATACTCTAGCAACTGAGCTCTTACGACGACCTGTTCCATGATATTGAACTAAATTCTTTGCCATTAACCTTTTCCTCCTATTATGCCTTTACTACGAATTCTACTGGTTTTTGTGCAGCATGTGGATGTGTTGCTGATGCATACACATACAATTGCTTTCTCATTTGGTCTCCTAGCTTAGTATGTGGAAGCATACCATAGATTGCATGCTCTACCATTCTAGTAGGATACTTTGCCATCACAGTCTCAGCAGTAAGTGTTCTTAAACCACCATTGTACTCAGAGTGATTGTGATAAAGCTTATCTTGCCACTTATGACCAGTTAATACGACTTTGTCAGCGTTAATTACGATGACATTATCTCCGCAGTTTACATGTGGAGTATAAATTGGTTTATGCTTTCCTCTTAATAGAGAAGCTACTACAGTTGCTAAACGTCCTAATGTTAAACCAGCTGCATCTACAACATACCAACCATGTTGTACAGTTTGATTGTTTGCCATGAATGTATTATTCATTGTTTTTTCCTCCTAAATTATATTCATAATATAGGGCAATCGTGGATAATTGCTTTAAAAATGTACCAATAAATATTTTATAAAATTTCAAAGTCATTGTCAAGAGTTTTTTTCATTCTTGAATATTCAATATACTTCTATATTTTTGTGTACAAAAGATTCATTTCTCTATGACTCAAGTTGTCAAAAAAGGGAAGATTATATATAAAATCTTCCCTCTATACGGTCTCTATTCTGCTTTCTCTGATTTTTCTATAAACCTTACAAAAATCGAGAAAAACTCTAAAAATAATAAAACAAATACAAATACCATATATGTAATAGAAAAAGGATCCTGTGCTAAAGCAACCTCTTCTACTAAAAACAAATTACCAAGATGAATCATTGTAAGAATAGTACAACAAGAAATTACCCTTATACAATATATAACTAGCCAAATTATTTTAAAGCCTCTATCTTTGGTAATAAAAAGAAAACCTCTTTTTTTATCAATATAATAAAACACAATTTGATATATAAATACAATCCCAAGATGAACCAAAAAGGAAATAATAAAGTAATAAAGATTACGAACATATATAAATTGAGCAAGCGTCAAAATTGTTAACAAAAAAGTTATACAAGCTAATATTAAATTACAAATACGATGTAATTTTCTTAAGGTCTCATCTGTCATAGTTTGTTATTATATATTCCTTATAATTTATTTTTTCTTCATTAGAAAGTTCTTTAACTTCAAAGTAATCATACTTAAATTTTAAATCTACCTTTAGCTTAGCCTTTTTCACTTCGATTATGCTTGATAAGTATTGTTCCACATATTCGTTTTCTAAAATCAAAGAAATAATATCATCTGCTTGAAGTTCTAAACGAATAGGTAAAAGATTTGCACAAGACATTTGCACATCAATACTCATTGTCAAATCTGTGTCTAATTCTTTAAAAACTAAATTTGCAGGAACCTGCAACCTTAAGGTAAAGGAATCCTTTGTTGTCTTACAAATTGTAATATGATAATCATCAATTAGGGAAGCGTAGTCTGGGATAAAATCTAAAGGATTATAGTATTTCATTAAATCCAAATATGAGGTTAGAAGTGTTTTATACTCTTTTGTAACCTCTTGTATGTTTACCTTGTTTTTTAAAGTAACATGATTGTTTCCTTCCTCCAGACTTCCTTTTATATAAGTAAAATCATCATCGTTCGTAAAATCTACAGAAAGCTTATTCTTTGTTTTTAAAGATAAGCTTACAGAATCTGTATTCGTATAGCCATCAAGCAATACAGATCCACTCATTCTATATTTTTTTAAATTCACAATGCCATCTAAATTAAGCGTATACCCTAAATCTATCGTTCTTACCTCTTGATTGGTAACAATGATTTTTCCTTCAAGCTCTGTTTTTAAATCAACAGAAATTCCATTATAATTTGAATTTATCTTAACTTTATTTAATTGATTAAATACCTCTTTCACTTCATCCAGATTATCTGTTTTAGTGATTTGGTAGTTTACCTCTTCTTGATTTTCATCTATAATGGTGATTTCTGCTGGTGTCTCTTTAGGAGCACAACCACAAACCAAAAAGAATATCATCAAGAAGGATAATAGTATTTTTTTCATACTTACTCCTTATTTTTTATAGCAACCTCTAACTGGTTGAATGGGATTACGATACCATTTTCATCAAAGGCCTTTTTAATCTCAACTAATAAATAATTTTGAATAGTCCAATAATCCTTATTGTTACACCATGCACGAATATTTAAATCTACACTAGAACTAGAGTATTCTCTAATTCCTACAAATGGGGCAGGATCTGTAAAAATAAGTGGATTTTGTTTACATACATCGTTAATCACATCCGTAGCCTTATTTAAATCGGCATCATAAGCAATAGACATTACAACCTCTACTCTTCTTGTTTCTTTGATAGATGTATTCACAATAACATTATTCGCAAGTGCTCCATTAGGAATATGAACCACCTTATTATCTGCAGTAACTAATACTGTATAAAACATATGAATATCTTCTACAGTTCCAGTTTGATCATTTGACGTAATCTTATCTCCGATACGAAATGGTCTCATTAAAATAATGATAATACCACCTGCAAAATTGGATAGTGAGCCTTGAAGAGCCAAACCAACTGACACTCCTGCAGAAGCTATGAGTGCTGTAATAGAAGCTGTCTCTATTCCAATATATCCCACAAAACAAATCAAACAAATCACTTTGATTACTACACGAATCACTTGTGTTCCCACTCTAGAAAGAGTTTCATCTGCATGTTTCTTCTGTAAACGTTTATAAAGTTTTTTCGTTAATATGTTTGTTATTTTAAAAATAATAAACAAAAGAATCAAACCTATAACAAGTTTTATCCCAGTTGATGTCGCCCAATTTAATAAAGTATTCCAAAAAGCCTTCCAGTCAATCGGATTTGTCTCTTCTGCTAAAAACATAATTTGCTTCATCCTTTACATAATTTCACATTTTAATCTCTTAATTCTAAGATAAATATTATATATACTATATCTGTCAAAAAGACAGAAAGGAGTTTTAAAACTTTATCGACAACTACAATCTCCCCTTTATAAAGTCGATATATTGTGCTCTAGGAAACTAGAGCTTTTTTATTTCACTGGTTTTAAAACTGCTACTCCACCCATATAAGGTTGTAATGCCTTTGGAACAGATACACTTCCATCTGCATTATAATTGTTCTCTAAAACTGCAATTAACCCTCTAGGTGTTGCAAGAACTGTATTATTTAATGTATGTACTAAATAAGTACCATTTTCATTTTTCGTACGAATTCCTAAACGTCTAGCTTGGGCATCACCTAAAGTTGAACAAGAACCAACCTCAAAGTACTTTTGTTGTCTAGGGCTCCAAGCCTCAACATCACAGGATTTTACCTTTAAATCTGCCAAATCTCCTGTACAGCACTCTAAAGTACGAACAGGAACATCTAGACTTCTAAAGAATTCTACAGTATAGCTCCACATCTTGTTATACCAATCCATACTTTCTTCTGGCTTACATAAAACAATCATTTCCTGTTTTTCAAATTGATGTACACGATAAATTCCTCTTTCTTCTATACCATGAGCACCAACTTCTTTTCTAAAGCATGGAGAATATGAGGTAAGTGTAATAGGAAGCTCAGCTTCTTTAACAATTTGTCCTTTAAAACGACCAATCATAGAATGCTCAGAAGTTCCGATTAAATACAAATCTTCTCCTTCAATCTTATACATCATGTTTTCCATTTCAGCAAAACTCATAACACCAGTAACAACATCTGAACGAATCATAAAAGGTGGAATACAATACGTAAAGCCTTTATTAATCATAAAATCTCTAGCGTAGCTTAGCATGGCAGAATGTAGTCTAGCAATATCTCCTACAAGATAATAAAAGCCATTTCCGCTTGTTCTACCTGATGCATCCTTATCTAAGCCATTAAATCTTGCAATGATATCTGCATGATATGGAATTTCATAGGCAGGTACAACAGGATCACCATATTTTTCAATTTCTACATTCTCAGAATCATCCTTACCTACTGGAACACTCGCATCTACAATTTGAGGAATCACAAGCATCTTCTTGTTTAACTCTGCTTGAAGTTCTTCTAGTTTAGGTTCAATTTCTGCAATTCTTTCATTGTTCTTCGTTACCGTAGTTTTAGCTTCGTTGGCCTTATCTATTTCTTTGTTCTTCATGTAAAAGCCAATCTGTTTACTGATTTCATTTCTAGATGCTCTTAAGGTTTCTGCCTCCAACTTTAAAGCACGAATATCCTTATCTAACGCAATAACCTCATCTACTAAAGGTAATTTTGCATCTTGAAATTTCTTTTTTAAATTTTCCTTTACTACTTCTGGATTTTCTCTGATAAACTTAATATCTAACATTTTTCTTTCCCTCTCTTTTTTCTAAAAATAAAAGTCCTTAAGTATAAAAACCTAAGGACGATAATAACCGTGGTGCCACCTTAATTCTAGTAATTACTAGCACTTAAATCCTTTAACGCAGAAATACGATTCTTATCCGAGGTAGATTCACCTAATGTGATTAACTAGCTTCCACCAACCGCTAGCTCTCTATCTAATCTTTCATTAGACTACTTAGTCTCTTCACTTAAGATTACTGAAATTATACCATTATTCTAAGTATAATTCAATTGGAAATTATTGGACAATTGTTTCTTCTTTACTTTCTACTTTTGGTTGAGTCTTTCTAATTTCACTTCTAATCCAAAAGTATCCTATAACAAAACCAATGCCCACAATAGCGATGACAATGATTAGCGTAACATACCATAAATGCCATGCCGAATACGTCCAAATTCCATATACTAAGGAAGCCAGGATCGTATAAACAATGGCTATGCAAATATTAACATAGTTTTTCTTAATATGTTCTAGCATTTTTATCACCTATGCATATTATATCACAATTTATACTTTAGTCAAAGTTAATTATTTTTAAGTATACCTCAAAAAAACTATTCATTATCTTTTACAACTTCATAATGCCGGATTCTAGAATTTACGAGTATAGGCTTTAAAAACCCATTTTTAGATAACTCTGTACACCAATTTATAATGGTTCTATTGGTCACGCCCAAGTTCTTAGATAAATCAATAGGAGTAAATCTATCTATTTGATTTTTTCTAAGATAAGATAGAAATGTTTTACTTTTAGCTGAAAGATGAGATTCTCTTACTTGCTTATCTTCCTTTACTTCTTTATTTACAATTTGTAAAACTTTATTTGCATATAATAAAAACACCTTTAAGAAATACTTTATCCATATTTCTGGATGAGGAGGATTGTTTCTTCCATCATAATACAATACTGGTAATCCCATTTGCAAGCAAGCATAATATTCATCTATATCATAGGCAAAATATTCTTCTAATGAACCAATATCCTTAAATCCATACCCATAATAGGAAAGAATATAATTGGATAATATTCTTGCTGTTCTACCATTTCCATCCTCAAATGGATGTATAGTAACCAATTGATAATGTAGTACTGCTGCCTTTAAAAGTGGATGGTCGGTAGAGTCTTTTATATACTTAACCAATTCTTTTAGTAAATCTACAATTTCATTATACTCAGGCGGAATATATTCAGGTTGATGGGTTTGTTGATTCCATACAGCAAATAAAACACCTGGTGGCATTGCCCCTCTTATTCCGATTTTTTCTTTTGGTTCTCCATAACAAATCAATTTTTGAACCTCTAAAAGCATTTCAATAGAAAAGGGGTCTTTTTTGCTTAACTTCTTTTCTAAAAAAGTTAAAGCCAAATAATAGTTCCTAATTTCTTGTTCGGGCTTAAGAAAATGTCGTTCTTGAGCTTCTAAAATTTCACTTGCTTGATCAAATGTTAAAGGATTACCTTCAATCTTATTAGAAGCATATGAGCTTCTTTTCTTTGTATTTTTACGAAATCTATTTGATAAGAAAACTGGTATATTAACTAGATTTATAGCATCTTTATTTTTTTCAATCTTTATAATTGAATCAAGTATTTCATTATCTAATACTACTCTTATCATTTTCGCACCCCTATAATAGTATACCATAATTTCACTATTTTTTCACTATTTTTTCACTATTTTAAATTTAATATTTCAATTTTGCTAAAAATTAACCGCCAGCCTAGATAGTGGTTTTTTAAAAAGCCCTCAAACAATTTGTTCAAGAGCTTGTAACTAAATATAATTGAATGTACTAATTGCAATAAATTTATAGCGTTATAGTGCCTTTTCCATTGTTAAACTTTGCACAGACATACCCAACGATTGATAAAAATTTATTGCACCAGTATTGAAATTCCACACTTTTAATTCCATAGATGTTGCACCTTGTTCTTTGGCACATTTTACCCCTTCATGATAAATTGCAGTTCCAATTCCTCTTCGACGATAATTATCGTCCACAACAATATTTTCAAAATAGGCATACGTACGCGGTGTTTGTATTTTATATTCTGATCGCCTAATTTGTACAATAACAAAACCGACAATTTTGCCATCAACTTCTGCTCCAATCATTATTTTACTATTATTAGTTAGCGATGTTTCAAAGTCCCACGCTCTTGAAGTCGTTGGTTTTTCTATTTTTCTAAACAAATCTGGACGGTGTTCCATTTCCGAGTTGTGCAACTGCATAAAAAGATTATTAACATCATCAAAATCTTCTAGTTTTAGATTACGTATTATCATTGATTATCCCCACTCTAATTAATTTTTATCTTTTGCTTTTCACTACTGCAAACATCATCTGCGGAAAATCAGGCTCAACCGCTGTAATTCCTTTTTTAATTATTTCAAGACCGTTGCGACTAATTTCTTCTTCAAAGGTCGCAAAACCAACTATTCTACATGAAGTGTTTGCGATTTGTACAGTTTTTCCTGTTTCTCCGTGAACACGCTCCATAATATCAAACGCCGTATGAATATCTGTTTTACGCTCAAAACTGCCATCGCCCATAGTACAAATTAAGGCTATACCATTGGAACTCAAATGCTCACGAATAAAACGATAAAATGCAATTCTATCGTTGTCTGAAACAAGCATATGAATAACGGCAACTGCATAAATGAAATCGAATTTTTTTCCAAGTTTTTCGGTTACACAATCAACAACTTGAAAATGCTCTGAAAAATTGGGAAACTTCTTTTTACAATAACTTACAGCTTCATACGATACGTCAGTTGCCAAGACATCAAAGCCTTGTTTTAAAAGCAAATACGCATCACGGCCTTCACCGCAACCAATTTCCAAGATTTTAGAGTTAGTAAGCAATGAAAATGATTGTAATGTTTCAAATACGATTTTCGATGGCGTTTCACTCGACCATTGCAAATCTAGTTTGTGAATTTGCTTATAACGATCATCGTAAGCTTCATAATATTTTTTTCCCATATTGTGCTACCTCTAATTCATTATTTTTCGTAAAGTCATTATATCATTTTGAAAACAAAATAACAAGCGGATGATATTTAATGACACTAACTAGACTCTTCTTATACCATTCAGCAAGCATAAGTGTAACTCACAACACTTATTTTATAAGTTCCGTTCGCCCTGCGATTCTTTCGTCTATGTAAAATCAGAAAAGGCATAACGTAAAGTTATGCCTAATTCTTTTTCATATTACTGAAATCCCCTATAGGGACTATGGTGATATGCTTTCCCTTTATTTGTCTTATTTTAACTTTATTGGATTAACTGAACCATCATCATTGGGATGTTCATCCAAATATTTTCTGATTGCCTCTGGCTTTCCAGATTTTAATCCTGGTTTACAAAGACTTAAATTTTCAGCCGTTTGATTTACAATTGCCTCTGCAAAACCTGCACATCCAGGATATCCACATGCACCACAGTTTGCATTAGGAAGGATACCTGTAATATCTTCTATTCTTGTATCTACTTTAACATACAAGAACTTTGCAGCTATAGCAAGACCAAATCCAAAGAGCAATCCCAATCCAGCTAATATTCCTATTGCGATAAATACTTCTTTCATTCTTCTTTATCCTCGCTTTCTGTTTCTAGTTCTTTTTTGAGTTTTTCTAAATCCAGTTTTTCATGTATTTTACATTCTGTATTTGTACAATTCAAGCAAAACTCCTCAGAGATTTTAATGTTTTCACATCCCTTAGGAACTGGTGTTCTTTTGTTTAAAACATAGGACACAATGAACAGTACAACTAAACAGGCTATAATTGCAATAGCTAATCCTAAAAATGGATTCATACTATCCAATCATTCCTGACAAGCCTAAGAAGGCTAAGCTCATTAGAGCTGCGGTTGCTAAAGCAATAGGAATTCCCTTAAATGCCTTAGGAACATTGGCAGCATCCAAACGATAACGAATACATGAAAATACGAAGATAATCAAAGCAAATCCTAAGCCTGTACCAATAGCTTCTGCCATAGACATACCGAAGTTTAAGCCTTGAGATGAGTTTCCTTGAGCAACACCCAATACAGCACAGTTTGTAGTAATCAATGGTAAATATACACCTAGAGACTTATATAGAGAAGGTGAAAACTTTTTAATGAACATTTCAACCAATTGAACAATAGATGCAATAACAAGGATATAAGTAATTGTATCCATATAAGCAATACCACAGAAATCTAAAAGCTGATAAATTGGCCAGCAGATTGCTGCTGCAAGAACAATAACAAATGTAACTGCAACACCCATACCCAAAGCAGATGAAGATTTTTTAGAAACACCTAAGAAAGGACATACACCATAAAATCTTGAAAGTGTAACGTTATTGATTAGCATTGCATTTGCAACAGCTAATAAAAATGCAACAATTAAATTCCAAATCATTTTACTTGTCCTCCTTTACTTCAGCCTGCTTAGCAGCTAATTCAGCTGCTTTTTTAGCTTTTAATTCTTCTATTCTTTTCTTTTCTGCTAAAAGCTTTTTTTCTTCCTTATGATTTCTATAAAATGCCATAACAGCTAAGATACAACCTAAGGTTAAGAAACCACCAGCTGGAAGAACAAATAGCTTAATTGCATATTCAGATAAAGGGGTTATACTCGTATAAGGAATAAAGGTGAAATATACCCCAAAGGTTAATCCGCCAGTACCTAATATCTCACGAATGATACCCATAATACATAAAGCCATTGTAAATCCAATTCCCATACCTAATGCATCTAATAAAGATAATAGCGGTCCATTTTTAGAAGCAAAGGCTTCTGCACGCCCTAGGATGATACAGTTTACAACAATTAGAGAAATAAACACACCCAAGCTAGCATATAGTTCTGGCAAGAATGCTTCTGCAAACATCTTAATGATCGTAACGAAGGTTGCGATAATTACAATGTAACAAGGAATCTTTACTTCTGAAGGAATAATCTTTCTTAATAAAGAAATCAAAACATTTGAACCAATTAATGTAAGAATAACTAATATACCCATACCAAAGGCTGACTCTAAAGACTTAGTTGTTGCCAATGTTGGACACATACCAAGCAAACCAACCAATACAGGGTTTTCTTTTATAATACCAGCCAAGAATGCTTTTAATCGATTAGATTTTTCTTTTACTGGTTTTTCTTTTGTCTGTTCCATTAGTTCGCACCTCCTTGTCTTGTCTTTGCATCATCGAATGCTGACTTAACTAGACTACGAATTAATTTTGATGCAAAAGTAGCACCTGCAGTAACATCTGATTTTGTTAAGTCTAGATTATCTACATCTGATTCTGTCATATTCTCTTTATACTGATTGTTCAAATGTGTATCTGCCTCACTAGAGAAGGATTGTCCGTTTGTAATAAAACGCACACCTGCAAGTTTAGAATCAGAAGTAATACCTAATAATAATTCAATTTCACCATAAGCGTTTGAACCATCTACCGTATAAATAAATCCTAAGAATTTTCCACTTGCATCATAAGCAACAATAACCTCTTCAATATTACTAGAAGAAAAGCCTTCTGTAATTGTTGTAGATTTGCTTGCATCATAGGTTTCAAATACTTCTTGGCAAAGTCTAGCTTTCTTTGCATCATTATTTTTGGTAATAATCGGCGCTGTTAGTAAATTTACGCAAGCAATTAATGCTGCACAAACACCAGCAATTAAAGTTAGAATAAGAGCAGTTATAGTATATTTTTTCATCTTATAGCCCTCCCATTTGTGAGGCAACAGAGAACCCTACAATTAAACAGATCACTACCATTGCTATTCCTAAGCCTAATAGTTGTTTCCAAGTATAGGTATTCTTTTTGCCACGCATTAAATAATCCATTGCTGGAGCAAACATATTCGCAATTAGAATAGAGAAGGCAACACCCTCTGGATATGCTCCACAATATCTAACTAATGCTGTAATAATACCAGCCATTGCACCAAATGCAATTCTACCAAACTTTGTGGTTGGAGAAGTTACAGGGTCTGTAATCATAAACACAGCACCAAATAACAAGCCACCAGAAAGCATTTCATACATAAATAAATCAAATATACTCCAGTCTGCACCAACGACTGCATCGTGTCCTTGATTACTCCAAACACAGTATGCTGTAATACTTACAACTAAAGAAATTATGGCAAAGCTTCCTATCATAGATAAACATGCTCTCAAATCAGCACTTCTTCTTACAAACAAATAAATTCCACCAATGATAATTAGTAAGGAACAAACCTCACCCATGGATCCTGGAATCTGTCCTAAGAATAAATCTAGCAAGCTATATTCATTTAATGCTTGTCCAACCATTCCTAGATTACCTTTGATTGCAGCAAGTGGTGTACCAGATGCTGCAACATCAACTCCACCTTGTCCATAAACAAGTTTAGAACCAAAGCATACACCAACAAATACACGTCCTGTGGCAGCTGGGTTAAAGATATTACTACCTAAACCACCAAATATCATTTTACCAATTAACATTCCAAATAATGCACCAATCAATACCACATACCAGTTACAGCCTGCCGGCATGATGAGTGCATAGATTATTGCAGAAATTAGTGGAGCAATAATATTATTAATCGTATACTGATTCTTTAATTTTATAAATCCTTCTTTACTAAAGAGTTCTTTAATCTTCATACCACTTGGCCATTTAATAAACATATGACAAACAAGCTCTGTAACAAGCATAGTGGCTACTGAGATTAAGACAACATAAATTCCACTCCATCCATTTTGAATACAAGCGAATAATAATACGGGTATTAACGCAATTAAAACATCAAGCATCATTCGCTTAACAGATACTGGCTTACGAATGTATGGAGCACTTTGAGCAACTAACTTCATATCGATCCCTCCTATACCATTCTCTTTGCCTTACGACAATAATCTGTTAAATGTATTTTAGATGTACAGGTATAAGAACACATACCACATAAAATACAAGCCTTAATATTTAACTTGTTTAATGCATCCTTATCCTTGTTCTTTACTGCTTGCATAATTTGGATTGGCTGTAAGCCTGCAGGGCAGGAATATACACAGGAAGCACATCTCACACAAGGTTCTTCTTGAATTGGTCGTTCATTTAAAACAATGGTTGATGTACAAGTCTTTGTGATGACCGCATCATCTCTTACTAGGTTCGCTCCCATCATAGGTCCACCCATAATAAGAACCTTATTTTCATCACCCTTATATCCACCACAAACATCTATTAATTCTTTTAAAGAAGTTCCTATTCTCAAACGAATGTTCTGAGGAATATTAATTCCATCACCTGAGAGAGTGTAGTTTCTTTTTGTAACAGGCTGGTTATATTTAATCGCACGATATAAACCAACAGTCGTTGAAACGTTAAATACCATTAACCCAAGCTTGGCAGGTAAAACTCCTGCAGGAACTTTGATTCCTAAAGCTGATTTAATCATTTCAATTTCCCAGCCTTGTGGGTAATAATTTCCAACACGACATACCTCAATGTTTAAATCTGGAAATCTTGTTAGCTCTGCAGTTAAACAATCATATAAATCCTGATATTTCTTCTTAATACAGATTAAACCCTTCTTTGCCTTAAATGCCTTCATTGCATAGCTTGCACCTAAAATGACACGTCTAGGATGTTCTAGCATCATACGGTGATCGGAAGAAATATATGGCTCACATTCAACACCATTAATTAATATTGTGTGGATTGGATCCTTGGTCTGGAACTTAATATATGTTGGGAAAGAACTACCACCCAAACCAACTAAAGAAACATCCTTTGTAATTCTTGCAAAATCCTCTAAGGTTAATTGATCAATTTCCTCATCACTTCTTGGAATTTCAGGACTAATCCATTCGTCCTTTTTATCATTTTTAATTTGTATAAACTCGGTTAATTTTCCACTACGATGGAATTTCTTAACAAATCCTACCACCTCTCCCGAAACGGTTGAATGGATAGGCTGTTCAAAAAATGGGCCTTTTCTTATTCCTAGTTTTTGACCGATTTTAACTCTATCACCAACCTTAACAAAGATATCACTATCAGCACATCTGGCATTTGTTATAGCCATATAAATATATTCTGGCTCTAAATATCTAAGTGTAGGTAAGCTAGTCGTAGAAACTGCACCAGTTATTTGTCTTGTTTTAGCTATCACTATAATCCCTCCTTCTTACTTCTTTTCTACAATGATAATCTCAAGTTTATCAATAATATCTCTCAAAATATGCATAAACATTTTAGTATCCTTAAACATAGTATCAAATAACATATTTAAGTTTTCTTCAAATTTTTCAGGCAATATTTTACATTCTTTTTTACAAATAGAGATAAGTCTCTTCTCTCCTGGATGTGTCATGTAATTTAAGGCAAAAATAATATCAAAATAACTAGCTAGAAATTCTGTAGTTCTGTGATTGATGCTTACTTTGTCATCTCTAGCTATTGCCTTTTTAATTTGGTCAAAATAACTCGGCAAAAATCCATTTAACAATGCGCTATTTTTAGTAATAATATTTGAACGTAATTGTTGTGGATAGGCTACATTAAATTTATCTTGCATTTTTTTAAAGCTACCCGTTTTATCACTAAAAACAACAGAATGTAATACGTTATGCCAAAGACATGTAGTATACCCGTTAGAAGCATAGTGTTTAAAAACAACAGCCTCTAGCCCTTCTTCAAAGGATTTTAAATTCCTATAGATAATATCAATAGGAATATCATCATTCATTATGCAATTATCTTCAGTTTCCCAAAAGGTATTATTACATTCTATTTGCTTACAATATTTTTTTAAAATAGGCAATCTTTCCTCTGGTGTAATGGGCGTAGTATAGTAAACGTAAACATCATAATCTGATGCCTTATCTGCATAGCCACTAGCTCTAGACCCACCTATTGCTATTGCTTCTACCCCAACACATTGATTCAGTTCTTTTAAAAGATGATCAACAACCATAACATCTCTTCCTTCTTGTTATTAAATAATAACGCTTACATTACTATTTTAAAACATTTAAACAAGAAAATCTAGGAAAAAAACATATTTTCCTAGAAAAACTTTACTAACTTGTATAAATATGACTTTTTTTAATATATTCCATTACTTCTATATCAGAAAGTGTCTCATCTAGAGTAATTGTTATCCAACTTTTTTTGTTCATATGATAGGCTAAATAAAAGCCTTCTTGCTTCAAAAGTAAATCGAGTTCATCTTCTTTGATTTTTAAATTGAGTATTTCAATCATACCAGAAGCATTTTTATCTATTCTACTTCTATCTATATATGCAATAAGTGCATACCATTTTTGATTTTCTGGATGTCTAAAGATTGCATGGTCTGGAGCAGATTCCCAAAGAAACTCTGGTTCATTATGATATATCTCTATAATCTTTTTCGCAACACGGTTTGCTTGCGGTGTTATGAAATATTGTTTCTCACAGCACTTATCTGAAATATCCATTAATGTACTTCTATATTCTTCTCTAATAGAATTTACAAACTCGCCTTTAAGACTTTCAATACGAAAATTCGTATATTCTTCATCTAAAGTCGGATCATATATTTTTCCAATAACACCATGAGATTTATCATATATAAGATTTATTATAAAACCATTCTTCATTTCAATATTATACTTATAACAATTGTTTTCAAATTTAAATCCATATGCTATTAGTTTATCTTCACAAAACTTCATTTTTTTTAAAACTTCAGATTCAATGCTCATATCATTCCCTCCAAAATTATTATAGCATATTTATTAGATATATGATATAATAAATCTATGAGAGATAATATTGTGAATTTTGTTTTACAACTTCAAAAAAAACACTAAAGGCTTATCCGAAAGGGTAAGCCTTTATTATTTCTCAAAAAGAAAGGATGTTACTATGTTAAATAGCAAAAACAATTACGATTTAATCAAATTCGAAGATGGTGAGTTCTCTTTAGATGTAAATGTGAGTCCTAATGAGGATACTGTATGGCTTACTCAAGCAGAGATGGCTTTATTATTTGATGTGGACAGAACAAGAATCACAAGGCATATCAAAAACATATTAGAAAATAAAGAAATAGAAAAAGAAAGGAATGTGCGGAAAACGCACTTTCCTCATTCAGACAAACAAATTTCTTTATATAATTTAGATATGGTTCTAGCAGTAGGCTATCGTGTGAATTCAAAAAGAGGTATCCTCTTTAGAAAGTGGGCTACCTCTATCTTAAAACAATATATGCTAAATGGTTTCTCAGTCAATGAGAAGCGGTGTTTAGATTGTCAAGAAAACCTTGTTAGCTTAAATAACAAAGTAGAATACTTACTCAATGAAAGCCAATCTACTCTTCAAAGATTAAATTCTTTAGAACAAACCGAAACTCTTCTCTCGGATAAGCTATTCTTTGATGGTGAAATCTTTGAAGCCTATTCTTATATTAAACAGTTATTTCTTTCTGCAAGGGTCTCTATTACTCTTATTGATGGCTATATAGATTTATCCGTTTTAGATATGCTAGTAGGTATAGCTTTACCTATTACCATTTATACGTATCCATCAGCACCATTATCTCATCAAGACATAGATAAGTTTAATACTCAACATCATCTGACTATAATTAAAACAAATAAAATACATGACAGATTCATCATTATAGATGATGGGATTTATCTATGTGGTTCTTCTATTAAGGATGTGGGTAAGAAAAGATTTATTTTAACTAAAATTGATTTTATAAAAACTAATGAGCTAATCAATCAATTGACTTAATTAAAAACTCTTATTACTTTAAAGATTTTTTCATTCTTTCGATTACTTGTTCTCTTATATTATTTAGTATAAACTCATCAGTGTAATTTCTTAGGGCCTGATCTATCCACCTTGCAACCATTCTACAATCTTCTTCTTTAAATCCTCTGGTTGTAATAGCTGCAGTACCTAAACGCACCCCTGAAGTAATTGTTGGTTTAAGTGTATCCTTGGGTATTGCATTTTTATTACATGTAATATTTACTGAATATAATATATCTTCTGCCTGCTTTCCTGTCACACCAACACTATTATAAATATCAACCAAGATTAAATGATTATCTGTTCCGCCAGAAATAAGCGTGTATCCTAATTTAACTAATTCATCTGCCAAAGCTTTGCAATTTAAAATAACTTGTTTGGCATACTCTTTAAACTGTGGCTCTAATGCCTCTTTAAATGCTACTGCCTTAGCGGCGATGACATGCATTAAAGGCCCACCCTGGATTCCTGGAAATACATAAGAGTTCACCTTTTTAGCTATTTCTTTATCATTGGTTAAAATCATACCTCCGCGTGGACCACGTAGAGTTTTATGCGTTGTGGTTGTCACTATATCCGCATATTCCATTGGATTTGGATGTAACCCTGCGGCTACTAACCCTGCAATATGTGCCATATCTACCATAAGATAAGCCCCTACAGAATCTGCTATTTTTCTAAACTTTTTAAAATCAATGATTCTAGAATAAGCACTTGCTCCAGCAATAATGAGCTTGGGATGAACCTCATTGGCAATACGGTCTACCTCGTTGTAGTCAATATACCCATTTTCATCTAGTCCATAAGAATAGGACTTATATAATCTACCACTAAAGCTTTTATCATATCCATGAGTCAAATGACCTCCAGCATCTAAGGACATTCCTAAAATAACATCGCCCACAGAAAGTAATGCCCCATAAGCTCCCATATTTGCAGAAGATCCTGAATGTGGTTGAACATTTGCATATTTCGCATGAAATAATTTACATGCACGCTCCATAGCTATATTCTCTACTTCATCTATAAATTCACAGCCGCCATAATATCTTCTTCCACAATATCCTTCTGCATATTTATTTGTAAGTATGCTTCCCTGTGCCTCTAATACCGCTTGAGAAACAAAATTCTCTGAAGCAATAAGTTCAATATGATAATTTTGCCTTTCCTGTTCTTTTGTTATCGCCAAATATAATTCTTGATCTTCTATTAAATGTTTCATATACTTTCTCCTTCTATAAAATAAATAGGGTAATCCAAATGACTACCCTTTATATATTCTATTAAACTTCAATGGCATTTATATTTCTTGAGCATGTTTTTCTAACAATACTATAAAAACTGATTGCTACTATCAAAACAATAAGAATAGTTAATATTGCTCCAACGAAGAAATACCCAAAAATGCCCGGAATAATTAAGACAACACAAAGCAGTGCCGTATAGACAAAATCAATTAGCATAGAAATTAACATTCCTGCCGAATTTTTTACTGCCTCTGTTTCATTCGACCATTTCAATTTATAAAACACAGAATTAATCCAAAAGGCAATAGAGCACATACTAAATAAATAAATCTGAGGTAAAACAAATGCTGTAAAAATATTGATAAAATTTTTTTCCATAAAAGCTGTTAAGACACTAGATGCAATCAATACAAATGGTGCTAATATCAGATAGGACATAACAATTTTACTTTTAGCATAGAGCTTATAACTGATAGGCAAAGATTTCATCTGCCACATAGTTTTTCCTTCAAAGTTAATTGCTACTGCTGATGGAACTGACATGCCAATACACCAAACAATTAATAATACAAAGAAGGGTGCTATTTGATTTAATATAACAATTGCTTGAGGGTCATCTATTGACTGGAAAGTAACAATCATAACGACAAGACACAAAATAGATATGACTCCTCCTGTCATTGTATTAAGCAAATACATTTTAGAGGAAAAATAACGCTTAAAATCGAGAATTAATAATGCTTTGAATTGCCCTTTTTGCTTGATGTCCTTCTCTACATATTTTTGATGAGACCTAGTTGCAGTCATTAGAAAATGAATCGAATCATAACAACGAGCGAACAACCAAACCATTGCTCCTAATAAGCAAAGGTTTGCAGCTACATAGATAAGATGTGGCAATATAACATAATTTAAACTGAAAAGCTTTGTAGAAGGATTAAACCAACCAAACACATTTAAAAGATTTAATATCCCTGTAACATCCATTTCATCCCCACTATTACTACTATTCATTATAAAGGATGAGTACATTACTGCCCCTAAAAAAGCAATATAAAAGATAATGGATATGATATTTCCAAATTTAAAGCGATCGGATATAAAGCTTACTAGTGTCCCCAAAAGTCCCGCAAGAAATAAAGGGACGATTGGAGTAAATACTATAAGTAGAAAACCATCTAATACCCATAATGGATTTTTCCCTAGAATGGTTACGATCATTGTGGCAGGAAAAACAAAGATAAATGTATAAAAGGCTTGCATCAAATAAAGACTAATGAATTTCACAAATATTATATTTTTCTTGGCAATAGGAAGAGAAGCCAATAAGTCGTAATCATATCCTCCAAATAGAGCTCCCTTTACCTTTGTTATTCCAGTAACTAAAGCTAGCATAGAAGAAAGTCCTGCCATAGCATAAAGGACTAAATTGATTTTTTCCACATATCCTGCACTATATAATCCAATACTAAAAATAAAACTATAAATTGTAGATAAAAATAGACCAAATATAAAAATTAAAATGAGTGGTACGAGAATGGAGGCATTTTTCGCTTTATCCTTCCTTCTGAAGTCAAAGCTTTGAGACAAGCTAACCTTAAATAACGCTTTAAAGGATTTACTCATTGAATAACTCCAAGAATACATTTTCTAAGGACTTATCTCCACGTACAGCCTCTAGTTCTCCGCTTGCTATAATTCTACCATTCTTTATAATTGCAATTTTATTACACAATTTCTCCACTACTTCTAAAACGTGTGAGGAAAAGAAAATCATTGTGCCATTTTCACAAAGCTCCTTCATAATCTCTTTTAAATCATAGGCAGCCTTTGGATCCAGTCCAACAAAAGGTTCATCTAATACTAAAAGCTTTGGCTTGTGAACTAATGCAGCAATGAGCACAATCTTTTGCTTCATGCCATGAGAATAATTCTTAATGCTGTCAGAAAGTCTATCAGTAATACCAAACATTTCTGCATACTGTCGTATCAAGGCATTTCTTTCTTCACCCACACCATAGATATCGCAAATAAAATGAATATAGGCTATACCGCTTAAATTCTCATAAACATCTGGATTGTCTGGAACATAAGCCATTTTTTTCTTGCAGCCAATAGGGTCTGTTTTTATGGATATACCATCTAATAAAATGTCCCCTTCTTCAAACGGATGAATGCCAGTAACACATTTAATTGTTGTAGATTTACCTGCACCATTCGGTCCAATAAATCCATAGATGTCTCCTTCTTCTATAGTAAGTGTGATATCCTCTATAGCCTTTACCTTTGATTTTTTATAAGTTTTTGAAACAGATTTTATTTCAAGCATACTTATCCCTCCTGCTATACTTCTAGTATAACACTATATTCAATTATTGTCAATTCAAAAAAATTCAAAACTATTCTAAAATGTTATCTATGGCCATTTTAATTTCTCTTGGAAGTCTTTTACATTCTTCTAAGGATATCGCAGCAATCGTAACACGTAAAACATTATCTAAAGGAATAATATGTATTTTTCTTTCAACGAGTTTACGATATACTTCTTCTGGGTTTTGGCAAGGAATTGTTATAAAAAAGCCACACATAAAAGGCAAAGTTTTGAGTCCAACTCGCTTACTTTCCTCCAAGAAAGCATTGGCTCTGGAGGTAAGCATATTGCTTGCCTGTTTTAATTCAATTTCAAATTGCTTACGATAAGTTTCTGTCAACAAGACTTTAGATACTAGATGCATTCCTAAATTGGTAGCCATAGACCATTTTGTTCTTGCCGAAAAAGCATTGGCAGGAATAAACTCATCAATTACAGACTGCTCCTTTGCTAAGGCTACCTGTGCTCCTATACGTAATCCGTAAAGAGCCATTGTCTTTGAACCACTAAAAGCTAAGATAGCCAGAACAGAGGAATTTAATTTTTGGAATAATCTTATATTTTGTCTTGTAGCCTCAAAGCCTCTACTATCATAATCAATATATGCCATATCATACAAAAGAACAAAAGGGGTCCCATCTTCTGTAGCTGCATTAATAATATCTATCAGCTTCTGCCACTCCTCGTAGCTCATCGTATAGCCTGTAGGATTATGACAAGGATCATTGATAACCAAAACCACTCTTTTCTGTAATTTTTTTAATTCATTAATTTTGTTTTGAACAGAATCCAAATTAAAATGATCTTCTTCAAATAAAGAATAAGTTGTAAACCCTGCAAAGCATTCATATGCCATTTGCTTATAGTTGCCCCACATATAATCAGGCAATAATACTAGGTCATCAGGATTTAAATAGTTTGAAAATGTATTAGCTACAGCACCCGTTCCACCAGGCGTTGCAATAACAGAACATTTCATTGTAGATAAAATTTCATCGTAATATTCCTTAAAAATCCAGTGCTTTAACGCTTCATGATAATCCTTGTTTCCTGGTGTTGAAGAATAAGCGTATTTTTCTTCTGCAGTTAAATTTTTCAAAACCTCATCAACGCTTTGAAAGGTAAATAATTTCCCTTTCTCATCATACAACATACCAATTGTTGCATTAACGACACTTGAATCCTTTGCCTTCATTTCTTTAGCAATACCACCTAATACTAATATATTGCTTCTATCCTCTTTAGGAATACTATGTTCTGCAAGTAATTTCATATACAATCCTCCTCTAATCTTTTATAATTATACTATTTCTAAAACAAGAAAAAAAGACATATCTTGTTTGTTGATATGTCTTTTATATTTTTCTTAGTCAATTGTTATTGTTTTTTTGATGTCTTCTTCGTTTTTGCCAATTGTTATCGTTAGAATTCCATTATCCAATTTGGCCTTGATATTGGTTTCATCAGCCTTATCTAAATAATAGCTTCTAGAATAAGAAAAACGACTTCTTTCTTTACGAATATAGTGTTGATCCTTATCCTCTTTATCTTCCTCTTGGTTTACAGATAAAGTCAAATACTGATTGTTGAAATCTAGATTTACATCCTTCTTCTCAACACCTGGAAGGTCAACTTTTAAAACATATGAATTTTCCGTTTCCACAATATCTGTTTTTAAAGCTTTGTTGGAAAAGAATGAATCCATAAAGAAATTTTGAAAATCATCTACTAAATTATTTTTCTTATCTTCGTTATTTTTCTTAATAAAATACATAATCTTCACTCCAATCTTATTTTATGTCGAAAATACTACTTTTATTCAATGATGATTTTTCTCTTAACCTTTTCTTCTGGTTTTTTCGTTAAGATAGTGACAATCAATAAACCATTCTCTAATTTGGCTTGAATAGAATCCTCATGAATATCCCCAAAGCTAATACTGCGTTTTAGATGCGTAGTATCACGCTCATTGATTAGATATTTTTCATCCTCGTTTTTCTTACGATCAGCCTCAATGGTTAGAACACCATCTTCAAAGCTCATTTGTACATCTGCCTTTTGAACGCCAGGCATTTCAGCTATTACTTTAAATCCATTTTCAATTTCAACCATATCAACAGGAAAACTCTTATATCCTCCCTGTCCATAAAAGAAATCGTTTAATTCATCAAATACATTGTTAAATATCAACATTTTGTTCACCCTTTCTCGTTGGCACTCTATATACTATATTGCCAACACAATTATAGTATACCACATTTTTTGGCAATGTCAACACCGGAGTGCTAATTTTTTAAAATTTTTGTAAAAGTAGTTCTCCAAACTTGCCAGGGCTCATTAAAACAACCATTTCTTCTGTATAAATAAGCTTTATCTCTTCCCCTTCCTTAGCTTTCAAAATGTTGATTACCTCTTCTGGTAATTCGATAATGTTTCCTTTTTTCAAAATTAAGTTTTTTGTTTTTCTTTCCATTTTTTACAACTCCTTACTAAAATTACTATATCACAACTTGTTAAATTTGTTAAGCCACACGCTTTAATTTCTAAGTAACTAATGATTTTTTATGCTTTTTTGAATATCCCTCCCTCTTTAAGATTAAAAAAAGGCGTGATTATAGTGATAGTACTTTCGCACTTATCATTTTCAATCACGCTATCCATTACGGAAAACCACTCTACGACAATTCAGTTGTCTTAAGCCATCTATAAGAAGTAGAGCTCTTACCTATAGACTTTTGCTAGCTCAGCTTTACTTTATTACATAAATTGTTTATTGTCAATACGCTTTTTAGCAATAGCCTGTTTTATAATTTTATATAACGTTACAGCAAGTCATATAAAACCCTACATACATCAATATACTTTAAAATTAAAAAAGGGATAGACTTCTATCCCTATTTAAATAGTATATTTTTGTTAATACCTACATATAAAAAGTCGAAAGACTTAAAATCAGCATAATCTTAATTGTGTTTCAGCATCAAATAAATGGCAATGCTCCATATCAAATGTAAGCTTAACCTTAGTTCCCTCATCAATAGGGGTTCTTGAATTCACAATTGAAATCAAAGAAGTTTCATCAATTTTAAAATGAAGGTTAGCTTCATGTCCAAGCATTTCTAAAAGGTCAACATTCACTTCAATTGTTGTTGCTTTTTCTTTTCCGCTTTCATAAACTACGTCCTCTGGTCGGATACCTAATAGAACTTCTTTTCCATATAAATTCTGTTCTTTAATGGACTTTTTATGATTTTTATTTAAAGGAAGTGTTACTGTCTTTTCACTAGAAACAAAATTTCCTTCTTCATTGATAGAACCTGGTAAAAAGTTCATAGATGGCGTGCCGATAAAGCTTCCCACAAATACATTGGCAGGAAAATTATAAATTTCTTTTGGTGTGCCAATTTGTTGAATATACCCATCCTTCATTACAACAATTCTTGATGCCATAGTCATCGCTTCTATTTGGTCATGTGTTACATATAGTGAAGTGGCGCCTATATTTTTATGAATTCTTGCAATTTCTGTACGCATTTGAACTCTCAGCTTTGCATCCAAGTTAGAAAGCGGCTCATCAAACAAGAACACCTTAGCATCTCGTACAATTGCTCTACCTAAAGCAACTCTTTGTCTTTGTCCACCAGATAAAGCCTTTGGTTTTCTATCTAAAAATGCTGTCAAACCTAATGTGGTTGCAACCTCTTCAATTCTTCTTTTAATTTCATTCTTAGGGATTTTTCTAAGCTTTAATCCGAAGGCCATATTATCAAATACAGTCATATGAGGATATAATGCATAAGATTGGAATACCATCGCAATACTACGATTTTTTGCTGGAACATCATTCATTAATTCGCCATCAATGAGTAATTCCCCGCTTGTTATTTCTTCTAGTCCTGCAACCATACGTAAGGTTGTAGATTTTCCACAGCCTGAAGGACCTACTAAAACAATGAAATCCTTATCCTCAATTTCTAAGTTAAAATCAAATACCGCCTGAACTCCATTAGGATATATTTTATTAATATTCTTTAAACTAACATTTGCCATTTTTTTCCACCTCGTGTTTTTTATTTATTAAATAAGCACAAGCACCATATATGCCTGCATTATTTTTTAATACTGCTAAATTAATATTCGTATGTGCTGCTTGTTTTATACAAACATTCGCATAATGCTTTTTTATTCTTTCTAACAAAAATGCTCCCGCATTACTTACTCCTCCGCCAATAATAAAGGCATCTGGATTGATTATAACTGAAAGATTTGCCATTGCCTTTGCAAGTGCTTGACAGGCTTCATCAAACACACAAGAAGCAAGAGGATCTTCCTCCTTTGCTGCATCAATAATATCTTTCGCTGCTAGCTTGCCATTAAGATCAAGTTTAGTAGGTAGCTTGTCCCTATAATACTGTGCTAATCTAAGCATTCCTGTGGCGGATGCAATTGTTTCTAAGCATCCTATCTTTCCACATCCACAGGTTAAATGATATTTATCATCTATGCAAATATGTCCAATTTCTCCACCAAGGCCATCTGCACCTTCAATGATTTCATGATGAAATATAATTCCTCCGCCAACGCCAGTTCCCAATGTTATAAAAATAACTGAATCCCATTTTGAATTCAAATAGGCCGCTTCACCGAAGGCAGCAATATTTGCATCATTAAAGACATATACTCTTGCATCATACCCCAAAGCTTTAGAAAATTCTTCTTTTACATCCACATTCTGCCATCCAAGATTTACACAGCTTAATGCAATTCCATTCTTAACCATGCCAGGAACTCCTACTCCATATCCGAATATTTGTGCAAAAGAAATTTCTTGCTTCTTCAAAAATTTTTTTATACTTTCTGAAACCTCTTCAAACAAGCTTTCTGGATGTGTGGATATTTCCCATTGTTCTAAAAGTTCAAAAGTATCCTTGAACAATCCTATCTTTACAGAAGTTCCACCTATATCGATTCCAAATATATACATATCTCACACTCCTAGAATTTTGAATACACAATTTCTCCTCGGCATATTGTCATATAGACATTTAAATCCTTATCTACAACTACAAAATCAGCATCCTTGCCAACCTCAATACTTCCCTTTTTATCCTCTACATGTAAGCACCTAGCAGGATTAATGGTTGCAAGATCCACAGCATCTATTAAAGTTACTCCTGTAGCTTTTATAAAATTATGAATTGCTTCATTCATCTTCAACGTAGAACCTGCAAGTGTACCATCCTCAAGTCTTGCCTCACCATTTTTCACAATGACCTTTTGACCACCTAGCTGATAATCTCCATCAGGCATCCACTTTGCCTCCATGGCATCTGTAATTAAACAGATTCCATCTTTTCCTTTATTCTTATACAACAATTGAACAACAGGCTTTGAAACGTGTATCATGTCGCAAATCAATTCACAATTTAGTTCATCACTCAAAAGCCCAGCTCCAACAGTCCCTGCATTTCTATGATGTAAACCATGCATTGCATTGAACATATGAGATGTGGAGGTTGCTCCTTGATTTACAGCTTCTATTGCTTCTTCATAGGAACAATCTGTGTGGCCTAAGGAAGCAACAATGCCTTTTGATTTTAAATGCTTTACTAAATCTAATCCGTTCTCTTCCACAGCCAAAGTGACTTGTTTAATGTGATTCATAGCTTTTTTATTCAATTCATCAAAGGTTCTGATATCACAAGGTATAATATATTTTAAAGGCTGTGCTCCTGCATGCTTAGGACTTATAAATGGCCCTTCTAAATGCACTCCTAGTATCTCTACTCCTGCAGGCTTTTCTTCAATATAGCTTGCTATCGTTTGTAAGCTTAGAATTATGTTTTCTTTGCTTTGAGTCATAGTGGTTGCCAGGCAGCTTGTCGTTCCCTCCTTGGCAATTGCAGATAAAATAAGTTTTATCTTTTCTTTAGAAGGGTTCATAAAATCTGCAGAATTAGCACCATGTGTATGCTTGTCAATGAATCCGGGAAGAACAATGTATTTATCATCAAGTTCTATGAACTCTTTATTTTTCAAATCATTGCCAATTTCTTTTATTTTTCCATTATCAATACACAAAGATGTTTTTTCTATACCTTTTCCGAAAACGTAGATGTTTGAATGCTTAAAACCAAAACATTTCATTTTAGCAATTCACCAAACTCATTGCTTCTTCATCTGTAATGACAACCACATCCTGATGAAGATGTAAAGCACTTGCAGGGAAATCTGTGGTAACCTCTTTAGATAAGAGGCGCTTTACTGCTTCTGCCTTGCCTTTTCCTGTAGCAATCAAAATAATCTTTTTAGCTTTCATAATTTCTGCAATTCCCATCGTGATTGCCTTTGTAGGAACCTCATCAATAGATTTAAAAAATCTCTTATTGTCTTCTCTAGTCTTCTCGGTAAGATTTACAATAAATGTTTTTTGTTCAAATGGTGTTTTTGGCTCATTAAAGCCGATATGTCCATTTGCTCCTATACCAAGCAATTGAATATCTACTACAACCTTCTCTAGAGCTTCTGAATACTTCTCACAGGATTCCTCTAAAGCGCTCGGAAGTGCATAAGGAATATGCACGTTTTCCTTATTGATATCAATATGATCAAAAAGATTTTCATTCATAAAATAATAATAGCTTTGAGGATTGCTTCTATCTAAACCAACGTATTCATCCAAGTTATAGGTTTTAACATCTTTAAAAGAAATATTATTATTTTCATAATCTTTTATTAAATTTTTATATGTGCCAATTGGAGAAGAGCCAGTAGCCAATCCCAAAACAATATCAGGTTTGGTTTTAATAGAAGCTGAAATAATTTCGCCCGCAACCTTGCTGGCCTCTTCATAATTCTTACAACGAATGATTTTCATTCTTAAACTCCTTCAATATATTCAATTATAATTTCTGTTTTAAAAGATTCATTACTTTTTAGTTTTTGAATATGTAATTTATCTTCTAATCTATGATTTGTTCTACATTTGTCTGGCAAACCATACCAAGGTTCTATACAAAGAAATTGAGGATTCTCTGGAGTGCTTTGCCATAATGATATAAAAGGCATCGAATGCTTAATTCTTAAACTGTTTGTTTGAGATTTCAAATCGATTTGATTTACTCCTTGATAGCAAATTGTCTTTTTGCTAAGCAACTCTAAAGATAGACTGGCCAGATTTAAAGAATTAGGCAATGTAATGTTTTCTATCTTCTTTACAAAATTAGGATTAAATAAAATAGAGTTTACTTGAGTGGGAGAAAATAAAATCTCGATGTTATCCCCTAAAAGCGTTCTTAATCCATTATAATCAAAGCCTGGATGCAAACCTACAGAGAATAACATTTCCTTTTCACCTAAATTACAAACCTCAATAGAAATCTTAATTTGGTGATCTATAAGCGAATAGGTTATATAAAATTCATAAAGAAATGGATACTGTGCCAAAGTCTGTTCTGTATACGTAGACTTCAATGTTATACTATTATCTTTATGGTTAACCACTTGAAACTGTTGGTCCTTTAGAAAACCATGAGTTTTCATAAAATAATTTTGTTTTCCGTACTTAAAATAGCCATCCTTTAAATTCCCTATAATAGGAAATAATAATGGGCTTTTTTCTTGCCAAGGTTCATTTCCGTTCCAAAGAACATTGACATCTTTAATTATTATTTTTTCTGGTTCAGCTCCAAATTCTGAAACACTCAAACAAAAGATTTCGTTTTGTATTTTATACATACAATCTCCTTTATTTTAATACCGTGTTTGTAACCTCTTGAACATATTTTTTTGTCTTTTCAATGTCACGTAATGCACAATTTGTTACTAAAATATCACACACATAAACTTGAGATATTTTAGAACAAAAGAAGCCACCACTAATTTCATTTTCAAATCCGTTTGTTTTTAAAAATACATCTGCAAGCTGATATAATGTTGAATTGGTATAGTTTGAAATTACAATGATTTTTACATTTTTTTCCTTACAGTTTACAGCAAACTTAATCATTTCTTCAGTTTCACCACTGAAGGAATAAATGATTGCACATGATTCTTCATTTAGAATTGCTGTATACATATAACTAAAGTGAGAATCATTTACAACTATCGCATTCACACCAGTACGTATAATTTTACTAAACATATCTAAAGCAGTGGTGTGACTGGTTCCCATACCAGCTATAATTACTTGTTTGGATGATAAAATTAAATCTGTAGCCTTCTCTACTGCTTTCATATCAATAGAAGCTTTTGTTTTTTGTATTACATCTATCATATTATCTGTTATATTATCAATATAAGGCAATCCGTTTTTAATACTTAATTCCTGTAAAGCCTTATATATATTCATTTTAAAGGTAATGAAATTAGAATATCCCAGTTTTTTAAAATAACGAACGATAGATGCTTCTCCTACATGAAGCTTATTAGTGATACTATTTAATGTATCATAAATCACTTGTTCTGGATTATTTACTATATAATCATGTATCCTTTTTTCTGTTTTTGAAAAAGAAATGTGCTCCTTTACAAGTATGCTTTCAAATTTAATCTTATCAATTATCATTTATAACCACAGCCTTTACGATATATTTTTAACTTCTAAATTTATACCTATTATATCAAAATATGTCGTTTTTTTAAAGCATTACAAACTCTTATTTTTTCTTTTTTTATAAATTGCTATTCCCATAGCTCCGCCAAATACTAAAACACAAAGCGTTGGAATGAGAATATATAGTAAGATACTAAAATCATTTTCAGTAGTAACTGGTTCGTTTTTTACAAACATTCCATATAAAGATATATGCTTCGTTACTGCATCTTGATCAAAGTCCCATTGTGTAGTATAAGACTCATCCTCATACCAACCATAGAATGTGAATCCTTCCTTTTGGGGATTTTCAGGTCTCGTTAGTTTTCCGTTTTTTAAAACAGAAACTGTATCATATTCTATATCATCTACATAATAAGTGACCGTATAATAGATGATATTTTTAGTCCATTTTGCATATAGCGTTGTGTTAGCTTTAATTTCAGTCCCAGCTATAGCTTCTATTTTAAACTCTTGATCTAAATACCAGCCTTCAAAGGTATATCCATCTGCTGTCAACACAGGCAAAGGATTAGGAAGTTTTTTCGCCTCATTTACCATTGCGAGTGTGCCACCATGTCCTTGTACATCATAAGTAATGGTGTACCATTCCTCTGCAGATATCCATTTACCGTATAAAATGGTATCCTCTTCTATATAATCTTTTTCAAAATCAAATAGAGTTTTACACTGTTCATCGATATACCAACCATCTATGCGATAACCAGAAATTGTTGGATCTTCTGGTCTTGTAATGAGTTCTTTTTCTATCGCTACAATCTCAGTAAATACTCCTCCGCCAACATACCAAAACGTTACTTTAAATTGGCGAGGAAGGGCATCCCATTTCGCATATAGAGTAATATCCTTTTCAATGACATCCACTATATTCCACAAGACCGTATAAGCCTCATCAACATACCAACCCTTAAATATATATCCAGCCTTTGTCGGTTCCTTTAATTCACTTAGCTTACTTCCTTTTAATAGGGATATGGAATCTACTAAGGTTCCTCCTTGACTATCAAAGCTTACAGTATATACAGGTATTTTAGTCCACTTTGCATATAGTGTTGTATCTTCAGTAATTATCGTATTTTCTATAGCTCTTGTAGTAAACTCGGCATCTAAATACCAGCCTTCAAAGATATATCCATTCTCACTTAATATAGGAAAACTTTCAGGTAATGCTAATACATTTAAAAGGTTTTCTGGTTTTTTTCCATGATCTAATGTGTTATAGGTTACATTATGGAGTTGGGTCCACTTTGCATATAAAATTGTGTTTTCTTGTATTTCTTCTCCAGCAATTGCCTTTTGAGTTAAGCTTTCATCTAAGAACCAGCCTTCAAAAATATATCCTTCTTCGCTTAATAGCGGTAATTCGTCAGGTAATCTAGAAGAATGAATTTCTTCAATCACAGCGCCATGCTGATTGTTTTCAAAGGTTATTTTATAAAGCCTCTCAACACTGATTTTACAAACAGTTATCAAATTGGTTTGAAGCATACGCTTGGTTCCTTCCACCACTAATGGAACTGTAGTAGGGGCAGTTAGGAAAATATAATGCTCTCCATACTCTAGTTCTTCTCCTTGTGTATAAAAAGCACCATCAACAAAAACACGCTCTGCTTCTGTGATAAGTTTCCTTTCCTGAAGTTCAAATTCTACTTCATTCAGTTGTCCTAACGCATCTACAGAAATAGTATCGTATGCAGAAGTATCCATACGGAATGCTTCTGTTCCTGCCGCAACATTACTAAAATTCGGCTCTGCAGTGTTAGAATCATACCAGTTAGATAGACCATCCGTATTGACAATACGTGTTCTTATAGATTGATTTAAAATGCCGTTGATATTGTTTCTTACAGTAACATTTGTAGGCATTGCAAAGCTACGATTATCTATCCTTACTTCTTCGTTTGCAAATTTTGGTGATATCATTTTATTTGATTCTATAGTAATATTCGTTACATCAGCCTCTTGCTTGTAGTTCAATAAAAGAATCAAATAATCAATACTAAAACTCTTTTTTATATTTGTAATACTAGAGGTAAAGGAATCTGTAGTGTAAAACTTATTAATAAATATATTCTCTTTAATATAGATGTTTCTAAACCAAAGATTATTGGGTGCATCTTGTACATAAAGTAGAATCAGTGTATCCTCTAATACATTTTTATGAATTAAAAGATTTTCACCGTTTCTAAATTTAATACCACCATCCTGATTCTTATTCATTCCTTTAAAGTAGTTCCCAACAACCTCTAATCCATTAAACATTTTAGCATAGATAATATGATCTCTATTATATCCATCTGTAGATTGAGATCTATCCTCGTAGCCCTGTTCAAAAATATCTGTGTTGAGAGAGAAATGATTTCCAATAATCTTAGCATTCACATCAGAATTAATTACATTGATCGCAGTCATGAAATATCCCTGATTGGATGTTGTAGATAGAATGCCTGAGTCTATCACCTCTTGTTTTAAAGCTTTTGTTTCTAGACTGACAATACTATTATCCATATCCTCCAGAATTCCAAAATAGTTATCTTGAATCAATGCGTTTTCTGTCTTGTATATAGAAATACCTCTACCACAGCTGTTTTCATCTCTAAAAAACAAGTTGGATTTTATTGTAATTTTTTTATAATTCTTAGCTACATAAAATCCTGTAGCTTCTCCACCATTTTGATTATTCACTGGTTGAAGACCTGTAGATATAGACAAATCTACTCTCTTCGCATTCGCAAAGATACAATGCTCTATCGTTATATTTGTAGAGTTACTATTTTGATAATACATTGTAACGTTATCAAATATAATATGATTAATCGTTATATTCGTTACTTTTTCTTTTGTATCTCTAATATAGCTTTGATAGGTTGTATCTGTTCCCCTGAAGATAGTTCCTTCTTCACCGAACAAGGACACTCCCTCTGCTAAAGCTATTGTTCCATTAAATTTATATACGCCTTTACTAAAGAAGGCATCCATTTTTCTGTTTTTACAAGTAGTCAAGAACGCGTTGATTTCACTGGTTTGATCTACTGAAGTTTCAGAAATAAAATCCTTTGCATCTAAGCGTTTCTTTTCTGCCGCATTTACTGAAACGCCTAAAATGAGAGCCCCCAATAAAATAAACAAACTAAATATCTTCTTTGCTATCTTCATAGGCTTCTCCTAAAAATCAATGTATGTTCAAAATAATCATCAACTATAAATGTATCCTTTTCCATTGCGACATCTGTTTGAACACATTCATACCCTTTAATATTTACGATTAGCTTTTGATTAGGGACACTTGCAAATTTAATTGTGATATAATCATCTTTCAATGACGCTATCATAGAAACACGCCCCCGAATATCAAATCTATCATATTTCCAGGAAGAATCGTTAAAACTATTTATAAAACAATAATTTTTATACTCTAGAATATGTGCATTGGAAAGAGTTGTTAGCTTATACTCATCCTGTATGCATTTAATCTTTGGATAAAATTGATATTCGTATTTTTTAGGATTCTTAAAATATATTCTAGTTCCTTTAAAATGCTTAGGAGTATCATCCTCATTTAAATTTAAATCATAATAAGAACGCTTCTCTTCAAATTTTTCAAATATAGGTTTTTGCTTACAAATCAGTTTAAAGCTTGCTTCTACTGCATCTTTATGAAAGGAATATGGCTCATCAAAGCTATAAACTGTTGAAACATAATCCTCATTCGAAGAGATGTTAGTACCAACTGCTACTATAGAATTCTCTAAAACGATTTTAGAAAAATATCCTTTTACTGTATTGTTTTGATGAAAACAAGTATTTAAAACTGTATCAAAAGCTACACCTGCTGAAATCAAATTTTCCATAGGAGTATTTGCTGCCTCTGGTTTTAGTATATTTGTTGACCCGTTACGATAATAAGGATTGATTTTCAAAATTTCATCTTCAGTAAATGGTTCATTATAATATACATCTAATGTGAAATTGGATTGGTAATATCCCAGTAAATTTTCGTTATTAATACTTTCAAAGTTTGCTATCCGATCAGAATATGAGGATATCGCTAGAAGATACTCTTTATTTCTCTTAACATATCGATTCATTGAATTAAAGGCATAGGCTTTTGGCTTATAATCAAAGCACATTTCTTCATTGAAAATATAGTCTATAAAGCCTTGCTTGCAAAACAATTTTGAGAGCTTACGGAAGGAAGTCATTATGGTGTTAAAGCTATAATGCGCTCCTTTTTTCCTACTCGATGATCTTCCACGAACACAATCTAAAGCTCTTTGTCGATACAGAAATGGCATATAAGCCTTTTCAAGAAGTATATATAATTCCTCAAAGTGTTTTGTACAATCCACCTCTAATAAAGCATACACTTCAAGAATTTTAGCAATAGAACTTAAAAGCACTTCTCCATAGGACGCTGTATAAGGAATATTGGTATGATAAATGAAACCACCATCCTTATAAAATCCATTGCCCTCCTTTGTAATTTGTACTAAATTCGGTACAAGAGAATGTAAAGTCATGATTTCTTCTTTGTTTTGAATCAATAAATTTCTTAAAAGACAAATATAAATGTTATCTGCTAAATTCGCATAATTTGTTTTGAAAGGATTTACATTTGGATAATTTCTTCTAAAGTATTCATATTCTGCATTTGGCAAGTAAAAATTCTCTATAGCCATAAAGTAGAATATTTCTTCTTTAGAAAGATACTCAAAGAGTAAAATCATCAATTCATTCAAGCATCTTGAAACACCAATTTCAAAGACCCACCAATTTCCTACATAATTTTTCTTTCCACTATATTCAGCTTGAATATTAATTCGCAATTCCTTTAACACTTCTTGAATTAAAGCTTCATCCTTAGAAATTAAGCCGTATTTTGCTAAGCTTAATAATCTTTTAAAGGTGTGATAAATTCTTTCTGTGTTTTCTTTCGGTAAATTCTTATAAACATCTTGAATTTCTGATACATTGGACTCAATCGTCTCTAATAAGGATTTTCTATAAGTTCTTATGGCCGTCTCCAGCTTAGGGTTCCAAGCCTTTAACTCGAAAGTAACATTTTCACACTCTTCTACTTCACAAAAGGAGAAATGACCTAAGTAGATTGCATAAGCACCTTGATTGGATATAGGAAGAACACCAGCTCTTTCATCCACTCGATACTTTATATCAGTACAATCAAGAGTCTTTAAAACCTTGACCTCTAGATAAAAGCTTCCTTGCTGGTTATTATGAAAAATCACTAGATCATCTCCTTTCTTATGATTTTTAAATTATTTTACATATTTTTGTAGTGTAGCAACAATTGTCTTTGTTCCTGCTTTTTCCATAGCTGCAACAAATGCATTCCAATCTTTATCGCTAACTGCAGTTCCTGCCTTAAGCCATTTAGCAACTTGATCATTATAAACCTTCTTTACAGCGGTTCTTGCAGCGTTGATTGTCTGATAATCGGCATTACTTAATTTAATATTTGGATAAATTAAATCATTGTACTTTAAGTTCAAATAGTTGTTCTTTTCATACATCTCCATTGCTTCACTTGCAGGAGTAGATAACCATGCCTTTTCATATGCAAAGGATTGAAGACCTGGAGTTTGAAGCTGAGATCCAATGTTATAAAGATTTGCTAACGCTGTTCCGTTATCATTAATAATCTTGTTCGTATATTGATATGTAGAACCGTTCTTTGTAAAGTGTTCTCCTTCAATACCAAAATTCAATTGATCATGTCCTGTTTCTGTAAAGAAATAATCAATCCATTTAATTAATTGAATTTGATCTTCTGCGCTTGTTGCCGCATTTATTGCAGTTACTGTACCTATTTGTTTACGAAGAGTAGGCTCATACTTTGTACCATCACTTCTTGTAGGTGGAGCAATACATACTAATTCAAATCCATCAACCATATTTTCTGCATAAACATCATCGTTAAATGAGTAAGTAGTACCCAACCAGTCATGTGTAGCACCACCACTATTTTGAGCGAAGTAGGTTTCTCTTTTATCTTTTGAAGATGATGTTAAAATTGTTGAATCAATTAATCCTTCTTTAAACCATACTGCAATATTATCTATAGCCGTTCTAAATTCTGGCATAATAGCTCCATATTGAACCTTATTATTCTTATCTAAATAATACTCTGCAGTCCCGCCCCATAAAGAAGCTAATTCAGAAATTGCAAAATCAGAATCTCTATCAAAGTATGGATAAATCTTAGAATATGATGTTAAATCCTTCTTATTATCTTTGAATGCCTTTAATAAATCATGGAATTGTTGAACAGTCATATCATTCAAATTATCCTTTGTAACACCCTTTGGTAATGCATTCTTACTTGCAAGAATATTCACCCAGTCCTGTCTTACGAAGAAAGCTTTTGCAGTCTTTCCATCAGTATAGAATGGAATACCATAAATCTTTCCGTCGCTTGCAGTTGCCCAAGCCTTCTGCTTTGGGTTCTCATCAAAGAATTTCTTTAAATTAGGAGCATGCTGTTCGATTAAAGAAGTTAAATCTACATAAAGCTTATCTCTTAAAGCATAAGCCTCTACTGTATCTTGATCGTTAACTACTAAGCTTGCATTTTTTCCTCTTAAATTAAAGATTGTGTCATAATTTGTATCATACTTTTGTAAAATACCTGTTAACTTTATTCCAGCATAATCATTTGCCTTTTGAAAAACAGGCATATCAGGACGGTAAATCACTCCATCCTGTTGTAAGAAAATAGTGAACTCCTTTTTATTAACATTGGTATTGCCTGGAGTATCTGTTCCTCCCGGAGTATCAGTGCCACCTGGGGTGTCTGTTCCGCCTGGTGTATCACCTCCACCACCAGGATTATCTGTTCCACCGCAGGATGCAAGAGTAAAAATACTACAAATTACAAGTGCTATCATTAGTAAAAATTTTTTCATTTTCTTATCCTCCTTTTTATAATGATATAAAGAGCAATAGCTAAAGCTGCTAAACCTATTACACCGAAAAGAGATCCCAAAATGATTGGAAGATTATTAATCTTCTTTTCAATTCCTGGCTCCTCTCCAGGATTGTACCCCGGTTCATTTCCAGGTTCATTACCCGGTTCATTTCCAGGTTCGTTTCCAGGATCTTCTCCTGGTTCAGGCTCTTCTTGTACATCAAAATTATTATGATAAAATTCAACTCTTGAAATTGTTACTTTATCATTATGATCGTTTCCATTAAATACTACCTTAACAAATTTAGCCTCAACTATACCAACTGTATAAACTTCATTTCCCATATTATTTGTGCTTTGACCAGCAAAATAACAGGTCGTCCATGTTTCTCCATCTAAGCTATAATAAACATCAAAATAATATGTATTTAATAAACCTCCTGAAAAACGCATCAATATGTTTGTAAATGTTGAAACCTCTTCAAATTCAAATATCACAGTTTCGCGTTCTTCTGATGTAAAGGTTGTAGAATTGCGTCCATCAATCAAATTTGAAGCTCCATCATTTCCTGAAACATTTGCTACAGGAATTTGTGTATAATCTTCATATTCATATTCATCAATAATCGTATCCACAATAAATCTGTAATGATATTCTCTAGTTTCCTTTGATGCAATATCTGTAACTATGACCTTAGTAAATTGATTAAATTGCTTTGATTTTTCAATTGTCACTTCATATTTAGATGTATCATATTTTACTGTAAGATCAGGAACCTCTTTAACTGTATTGTCCAATTTAACAATATAATCATATTGATAAGGGTTAAATACATATTTAAACTGATTACCCAACTCTGCATTTACTTCAATATTTTCGACAGAAATATCAGGTATTGTAGGTAAATCCTCTAATGTCCAATCTGCAAGAGATACAATTTCATATTTTTCAAATTCTGTAATCTCGTCTAACGTTGGTACGAAAACTACATTTAAAACACCAGATGTAACATTTTCTAATTTAATAATAAGCTTATTAATATCTGTATTATCTAAATGACAGAATTCTCCAATCGTTCCTGGTAATGCAGTTGCAGGCATAACAGAGAATGTTCCAACTTCACTATTAATATAAGCATACAAGCTCTTTCCATTTAGAATTAGTCTGGCAAGCTTCTCATTAATAATTTCAATTCTAGCCTCTGTATGTGCACTCCAATAAACTACGGATTGATCACGTAATTCAAATTCATCTTGAATCATAATCTTTGAACGATTATCAAAGAATTTTAATCCACGATAAACAGATGTAGCCTCTGAATTATATACATCTGACAAATTAATTATTGCGTAACCACCGTTTTGATTTGATTTAAAATCAATGATTGATGCATATTTGTAAGGATCTTGTTGTAAGACAGGATTCTTCTCCGGATTAAATACTAACGTATTTTGTCCTTGAGCACTCTTTCTATAATAAGTCCATCTCTGGTAATCATAGTCCCAGAATCCATTTGGAACAGAATACTCACCACTATATTTTTCATCTGAGAAGTTTCCTATAAAACGTTCTCCATATGCATATATTTCAAATGTACCACTATCTAAGTTTCTATGAGTATAAGCTCCACTGTCACTATCAAACCCCTTCAAACCAGTAAAGATGGCCATTTCATCTCCAAAGGCAGAACGGAAGGTTGCAAGCTCGTGATCCTCTAGTAAATAGTCTAGTGGATCCATTTCATGTAGATTAATCTTATCAAATAATCCAGGTGTGTACCATAATAAATTTGAAATATTATATTGCTCGTTTTCATCAGCTAATTTACTTAAAACAGCAGCATTGATATTAGATTCATCTATTCTCGTATACCACATAAGTGCTGGCTGATTATTAGAATATTCACTTTCTGCATAATAGAAGGTTTCATAATTTGGAGTAGATGTATAAAGTGGATAATTTGTATAATCCATAATACCTTTAATATCACTTAATCCAAAGGAATAAATCTTGCCATTTTCTTCACCATATAGATTTCTTAATGTAGCAAGTAAATGCACCATATTTCTATGTGCATAAATTGAATATGCTGGACCTTCAGGGAATCCACCAGATTCAGAATAGTGAACTAATCCTGTTTGTAAAAATTTAAGTGCTGTAATAATGACCTCAACTGACATTTCTTGAACATCAATTGTTGAAGTTTTTCCTTTTACAGTTACATCTAATTTACCTTCATAGCTTAATGTAGATAAGGCTGCTAGAGCTAAATTACCACAAATTAATAAGCAGTGATTGTTACCATGCAATAATACGTTTACATTTGTAAGGGTCTTAAAATAATAGAATCCCTCTTCATAAAGAGCTCGAATTGTTTGAGCTTTTTGTTCTTCTGTTAAAGTATCACGAATAAAATTATATGCAAAAGCAACACTATAGGTCACCATTGCTGCATCTAAGAATCCGTTAGAAGCTTCTCCCCAGTCTAATCCTCTATTCTTACCAACCATTAATTCCAATTGCTCCCAACAGCGTTCTGCATATTCTTTTTTACCAGTTACTTGATAAAGAATTGCAAATTGTTCAATAGCAGAACGTCCATTTGCTGGAATACCTGTTAAATTATATCCACTTAATTGATTTTCATAATAGTCTACCCAACGATAGATGTAAGGATCCTCATTTTCATATCCGTCTCTTACTTCTTCTAACCATGCATTATTTGTTAGTAAATATATACCAGATAAATCTAAGTCTTTAAATTTGAAATCCTCATCTCCAGGTAAAACATAAATGGTTGCAGAAACAACATCTTCTCTTTCTCCGTTATGAAGAGTAAAGTTGAAAGTGTCATATCCATAGAAACCTTCTTTAGGAGTATAGTTATATAATAAACCGTGAATAATCTTTCCAGTTTGAGAATAATATCTATCTTGAATTTCATCGATCTTTCCATCTCGAAGAATTTCTACTGTACCTCCATTTGGAGTTGTGAATTTAAAGGTGCCATCTGCTGCAGTCGCATAAATAGATTGGTAAAGGGCAACCTTTGCTTTTCTTAAAGCAGATTCTGTTCCTGCTTCTCTAAATTGATTACGTGTAGTATAAGGATATACAATTTCAACATCATCACATTTAATTTGTAAGTATGCTCCATTATATATCATATCTGTAGAGTATCCATCATACCTTCCACCTGCAGAATAATTATACTTGTTTGATCCTGTTGTCCACTTTAATGCAGTGTTCTTTGGCGTAGTCAACCAAAAATCAGTAGCTACACAAGGATCATTTTCTGGAGAGATTTCTACGTTTATATTTAGAATGCAGAATCCACCCGCTTTTTCATCAAGAACAACTACCGCAAATGAATCTCTTTCATTTGTTGTAAAAACATTATATTTTGGGGTGTAGTAAATCTTATTGTTTCTAATATAGTAATCACCATAGGTTGCACTAGTATATTTTATAATTTTATAAGATGTACTATTTGTAACCTGAACTGGGATTTCTAAAGTTGTATCTTCTTTAGCATAAACTAAATTATTGTTATCATTTACCTTTGCTGAAATTTCATCCTTTGATCCAACAATAACATCAAACGTTGTTGTATAACCAAATATTTCATCCTTGATGGTAATTGTTGTCATACCTGCCGCTTTAGCAGTCATCATACCCGTTGAAGAAACTTCAACAACATTTTCATCTTTTACTTCATATATAAACTGGTAATCCACCTTTGAAACTGGATTTGTATAACAGTTAATCTGTCTTTGTTCTCCAATCTCTAAATCCTCTGTCATATTTTCTGAAGAGATAGACAAATAGTCATGTTTGATAATACGATAAATCTGCACATCATCAAACCAAATTTGACCTGTACTACCCGCAATATATAATTCAATTTTTAAAGCATTAGGTTCTCCCTCTTCTATTCTAAATATTGGAGTAGACACCTGAACCCAATCTGTACTTCCGGTTAAAGTATCCGTTACTACAGTATTTTTATTATCTTGATTTACACGCAAATATGTTGTTTTAGAAACATTTTCCGTTTTCATTTTGGCAGTAACATAATACTGTCCTGGACCCACATTGTAGCTTCTATATAAAACAGATTGTGCTTCCTTTTGGTGATTATAATAAACCACTTTATTTTGAACAGTTTCGTTAGCTTCGTTTGTTTCTTCAATTTCAACAATTTTAACAATCTGTTTTTCATCTAAATCATTACTTCCAGAACCCGTATAAAGTCGCCATCCATTAACTGTTTGATTACCAGTTTTCCATTCAGCATCTGAGGAAAATGATGAGAAATCACCATCTGGAGAAAGATTTTCCAATCGAACTTCAATTTCAACTTCTGCATAATAATCAGCTGAAGAGATTGTAACCTTTGAGGTACCTGCCTTTAAACCAATCACTTTATATTTAGATTTTGTTAAGTATAATATTTCTTCATCTTCTATTTCAAATTGAAGACTTTGCTTTTGTTCCTCTTTGACATAAGGCATAAAAGTAAACTCATACTCTTCGCCAACATCAATTGTTTGATTTTCTTTATTCTTTAAAGGGTTTCTCCTCTCACTTGTAGCTACAAAGGAAGGAGAAGTACTGCCATTTTTCTGTACTCTTAAGTCCAAAGAAATGGCAGTTCCAATAAAACATGTTAGAATCAGAAGAAATAAAGCACTAAATAAAATAACTTTTTTCTTCATAAATTCGCTTATTCCTTATCTTCTGTGTTTTCTTTATTTTCTGGTTCTTCTTTGCTTTCAGCTGCTTTTGGAGCTTGATTCTTTTTAATAAAGAAGAATGCTAGGCCTCCAGCTAAACCTAAAACGGCAATTACACCAATAACGATTCCGGCAACAGCACCTCCAGAAAGACCATTCTTCTTTGGCTTTTCAGGAGTTGGAGTAACTGTTTGTTTTTCAGTCCACTTTGCATATAATGTTGTATCTTCAGTAATCTCTGCTCCTGCTTCTGCTGCCTGAGTACAATTAGCATCTAAATACCAGCCACCAAATGTATATCCTGTTTCTGATAATACAGGTAATGGATCAGGAAGCTTTGTTCCTGTAACACTTGCTGGTGCAGTTCCATGTCCTTGTACATCATAAGTAATGGTATAAGTAACTTCTGGTACTTGAGTCCACTTTGCATAAAGAGTTGTATTTGCTGTGATTGCTGCACCTTCTACTGCCTTAGTTGTACAATCAGCATCTAAATACCAACCACCAAATACATAACCTTCTGCAGTAACCTCAGGAAGCTTTGCTGGTAATGCTGTAACATTAGCAACGATTGTTGGTGCTATTCCATGTCCTTGTACATCATAAGTAATGGTATAAGTTTCTGGATTTGGATTTTCACTTACTGCTGACCATTTTGCATGAAGTACTGTTGCACTTGTAATTGAAGCTCCCGCTTCTGCTGCTGTCTTATATTCTGCATCTAGGTACCAGCCCTCAAAATGCCAACCATCTACATCTGCTACACTAGGTAGTGGTGTTGGTAATGCTATAGCTGGTGCAACACTTGTTGGTGCAGTTCCATGTCCATGCATATCGAAAGTAATTGCATAAGTTTCTGGATCTGGATTTTCAGTGCCACCTTTTGTAAAGGTAACTGTAAGTTCAAACTTAACTGTAGGATCATCTTTTGAGAATACTGTAACAGTTGTAGATCCAACCTTAGCATCACTTAACCATAATTCATTATCAATTAATTCTGCTTTACAAACTGTTTCATCTGCTACTGTAACATCAAGTACACTAGTTGAGTCGGCTGGTGTTACTGTAATCGCACAAACAGCTTCATATTGTCCATCTTTTTCAAATTCATCAATGTTCATTTCAAAGCTATTCTTATCACCAGAAATAGCTGTTGCACCCTTAGTTACAATGATCTTAACAGTTTTTTCAACTGTTCCAACAGTAACTGTTATTGTTGTTTCGCCTGCTTTATTTAAAGTTGTTACTAATCCATTTTCATCAACTGTTGCAATTGTAGGATCTGATGATTCATAATTTGCCTCAACAACTGCAGTTGATGGAACTGGTACTGCATTTAACTGTAAAGTGCTTCCTGCACTTAAAGTATATTCTTCTTTAACAGGTCCTTCTTCATCAGCTAATTCCCAGCTAGAAAGGTTAACACTATCTTGTTCTACTAAATTTAAGTGAGTAATATAACTATCTATCTTGTCTTGTACATTCCAAGCAGCAATTTCTACTTTTAATCCAGCAAAATTAAAGCCGTTTGCATTTGTATCGAAATTTGCAGGAATTTCCATTTCAAAAGGAACCCATCCTGATCCTGCTTGACTAACTTTTATTGTAGCATATTCAACACGATAAGGAAGTACACCTTGCTTTGGATAGCCATAATTGCCTTCTTCAAGATAATACATAATAATTTTAACATCTAATCTTGCATCTTTGTTTACAGCTCCATCATTTTCCATCTTTACCCAACCAGTAAGTTTGTAATCCTTATTTGCTACAAGCTCTTCTGCAGGAATATGTAGATTTAAATGTGCTGCTGCACCATTTGTAGTTTCACCTACACCTGTAAACTTTATCACATTACCAAATACAGGATCTGTAACAACAGTAACTGGTGCAAAATCTTTGGTAGAAGCTTTAGAGCTTTCATATCCAGCAAATTCTTGACCACCTGCTGTACATGTGTCTTCAGTTGTATAGCCGTTTAATATTGAATAATATCCTTTTGTTACATTAAGTGTAATTTCTTTTGAAACTTCTTCTCCACCACCATTAGCAGTAATAGTTAACGTTGTAGAACCATTTGCTAAAGCTTCTAAAGTAGAATCTGTAACATGTGCAATCTCTTCATCTTCTACTGTATAAGAAACTTCTAAATCAGTAGCAGTAGTTGGGTATGCTCCAAATAATTGGGTTAAATCATATTTTTCTCCAGCACCTAAAGTTATTGAATCGTTTTTTACAATATTTGGTTGTGAGACAACAATTTCTTCTACTGGAATTGGTTCTGTATATTCACTAACAGAAATATCAAAACTAATTGGTTCAAACCCGATTGGTTCAGAAGTACCATTAGAACATGTAATTGTTGCAGTCAATTCAGTTTCTGTCAATGCAGTATATTTCTTTGTTAAAGTTGAATACTCCATATAGTCAGTTCCATCTAATGAATATGTTGTAATATTTCCAGATGTTGTTTTTTCTAATGCGTCTCCACTATCTTTAACTGTAAAATCTACATCGTAAGTTGGTAAAATAGAAGGTAAATATGCACTGTTTGCTCCAGAAATAAAATCTTCAAATGCAAATGGTATATTTTTGTAAGCTTCCATATCACTTAGTTGAGTTACAACAGGTGCATTAAATTGTCCTACTCTAATATAATCTATGCAAGTTTCTTCATCCGTTTTAGTACTTGCATGAAGTAGGTGAATCAATTGTGATACTTGTCCATTATAATTCTTTCCATCCTTAAAAGGTTTTTCATATATGAATTGATTATCAAGATATAAGTAAATTCTATCTGGTGAAGGGGATGAAGCATCCGCTGGAGCACCATTGTCTTTTAAAACTATGACAGCTTCATGCCATTGATTTACAGATACGGAGCCAAACGTCTCATAGTCTGGATCACTACCATCAATCTTATTATTAAATGTATAATAAAGATGACCGCTAATTAGATTGATAACATCATAATTTCCACCAGCCATATATAAACGGAATGTCTTTCTGTTCTCAGTTCCGGTTTTAAATCTAATTTTTATTACTGCATCCTTATTGCTACTAGAAGCTAAATCAATAACATTTCCAGCACCACCATTTGGTCTGAAAACATAGTTTGTACCAGCACAACTTGTTAGAGATTCTGCATGAAAGCTTATCTTCAAATAATCCTCGTTTTGGTCTTCATCATGAACCAATTCGTTAGTATACGCAGCTGTACTAATATTTTGAAGACTGGCATTACTACCTGCACCAGTAGTTACTGTACCTTCATTAGTATAATTAAATTCTTCATCAAAACTAAAGTGTTCTGTTAATTCTGCAGGTTCTTCTTGGTCTCCCTCTTCTGCATGAGATGTAAGACCCCCCCCTATGGCGCAAATGCCAAATAGCATTGCAGCACTTAAAAATAATTTTTTGAATTTCGCCATTTTTTTCATTCCTTTCTTTTTTATTATTTAACTGATCCAACCATGACACCCTTTTTGAAATACTTCTGGATGAATGGGAATATTAACATGATTGGAACAATAGCGATTATAATTAATGCGAATGCTGATACAGTTCCATTATTGAATAGACCGCCAGCATCTCCTTGATTTTCAAGCATCTTCTTAACTACTACTTGTAAAGGCTGTTTGTTTGGATCTGTTAAGACAAGCTCCGCCCAGAAATATCCATTCCAACGTTCAATAGCATAGAATAATCCAACAGTAGTTATTGCAGGTCCACTTGCCGGAATATAAATGCTTGTCAGCATTCTAAAGTGAGATGCTCCATCTATTTGTGCAGATTCATCAATATCTTGAGGAATTGCTGCAAAATAGGTTCTTAATAAAATTACATTATAGGCTGAGAATGCAAATGGTAATAAAATACCAAATATACTTCCCATTAGTCCTAAATTTAAAATGTTTGTATAAGTTGCTATCATACCTGGCTTTAACCACATAGTTAATACAACAATAATACTCATCACCTTTATTGCCTTTAATCCTTTTCTGGATAAAACATAAGCACAAGTGATACTCAAGAATAAGCTGATAGCTGTACCTAAAAGAGTATAGAGAATTGTATTACCATAAGCACGCCATATTTCAATATTTTTTAAATGTTCTACTAAAAATTCTGCCGTAAAGCCTTGTGGAAAAAGTAAAAACTTATTGTGATTTACCGCGTTTGTGAATGATTGCGGATTACTTACAGCAGTGATAAAGATATAAAGTATTGGATAAAGTGTTATTATGGATAAAACGATTAATAACACATTATTGACAACACCTAAGATATTATCTACAGTTAGTCTTTTTTTGAAATTTTGTAAACTTAAATCCATTTTCACTTTAATCACCTACCATAACTGAGTATCCGATACTTTCTTAGCAACTTTGTTTACAATAGTAACCAACACAATTGCAACTACCGCATCAAATAGACCTATCGTTGCTGCTAGACCATAGTTTGGAATACCCAATTCTTGGCCTAGGGTAACAGTATATACATACGTACTTATAATTTCAGATGTCGGCTTGTTATAAACATTTTGTAATAACAAGACCTTTTCATATCCCATGGATAATAATTTTCCAATTTTCAATATCAAAGTGATAATGATTGTTGGTGCAATTCCAGGTAATGTTACATGGAAAATCTGTCTAAACTTTCCAGCACCATCCATTGATGCAGCTTCGTATAGAGATGTGTCTATCGCAGATAATGCTGCAAGATAAATTAAGGAATTGTATCCTATCGTTTGCCATAGTTCCATAAGTGCATAAATCCATCTAAAGGCTGCCGGATTCTCTAAAAGCTCTGGCTTGTTCTCTGGATCGACAATATGCAAAGCTGCTAGGATGTTCACAATCATACCTGTGTCAGACTTTAAAAACTCAATCACTAAATTACAAACGACTACTGCTGAAATAAAGAAAGGCAAGAAGGTTGTTGTTTGGGCAATACCCTTTACCACTTTACTTCTAGATTCATAAATCATAATTGCTAGTAAAATTGCTGCAGGGAAGCCTATTACTAAAACTAACACGTTTAATAGTAACGTATTTCCCAACAGTCCCCAGAATCCATCCATTGTGAAGAATTCTACATAATTACTTACTCCCACAAACGGGCTACCAATTAATCCCTTTTCTGTACTATAATCCATAAAGGACATATAAACATTGGAAATAAATGGAACAAACACAAACATGATCATCCAAATAAATGCTGGTAAAAATAATAAATAGATTTGCCAGTTATATTTGATATACTTTTTCATTTTATCTTTGAAAGTGTTTGTTTTTAACTTTTGTTCTGAAGATTCCTTACCTTCATCAGGTTGTATTACTTCAGGGTTTTCTAAGATTTCTGCTTCCATATTTCCCCTCCTACCAATATGAATTCCATTTCTTATATAATCTTAATAATAGTTCAACGAAGAAGTAATCCCCAAATATTACATATTCGTCAATACCTAGACCGCCATGGTAAAAATATACTCCACTTTTTAAAATGCCTTCTAAATTATCTCCTAGGTATTTTTCTGATAACGACTTTGCTATATACAAGCTAGCATTTTTATACATGGTCTTAGTTTCATCTGTCTTAGGAAGAAATTCTGAAAGTTCTAAAAGACCTATTGCTGCAATTGCTGCCGCACTTGTATCTCTTTGATCATCTTCTCCTAAAAAAATCAAATCCCAATTACATACATAATCTTTAGGTAATCGATTCAGGAAGTAATTTGCTAAGCACTTTGCCTTATCAATAAACTCTAAATCTTTGGTGTAGCGATAGGAAATTGGAAATCCCATAATTCCCCACGCCTGTCCTCTAGCCCAACAGGAATCATCGCTATATCCTTGATGCGTAGATCCAAATCTTGGTTTTCCTGTTTCCGTATCCATGTGGAAGGTATGGAAGGTCGAGGCATCCTCTCGAATTATATATTGGCTTGCCGTTTTTGCATGATTGTAAGCCATCCAGTAATACTCATTATCTTCTTTAAATTCATTTGCGAAATATAGAAGTGGAATATTTAAATTACAATCAATAATCATACGTCCTCTTTGATTTTCATCGTTCATATCTCCCCACGCTTGTAAAATCTTAGCTTTATCTATGTAACGCTTAGATAAGAGGTTGGCTGCCATAAGTGAGGTTTCTAAGGCTCGTTTCGACCCTGTCAGTTTATAATCTGCCACAGTAGAGAGGCTATAAAGAAATCCCAAATCATGATGATTCAAACCAGCTTCTTCTTCGTTTTTGTTATAATAATTGTCTATTCTTTGCCGGAAAGATTCTGAATGTTTTTGAGCTTCTATTTTGTACTTATCATCATTTGTGTACTCATAAACCAACCACAAAATTCCTGTCCAAAAGGATGTTGTCCATATACTTTCGTTATTGCTACTATCCCATTTTAAATTTCCAACCGAGTCATATACATATCCCTTACTACATGCTCTAGGAAAGGAATCCCCATGGAATTTAAGTAACATATGGTCTACAATTTTTACAACTTTGTCTAAAACAGCTTTAATATCCTCTTTAGAAAATTCAGGGCAAATCTTAAATTCTTCTCTTTGAATCTTTTCTAAATTAACCTTTTTCATTTTTCTCTCCTTTCTTTACTTTTTTTATTTCATAGCCCCACGCCTCAAATTGTGTGAGTGCCGGGAAATCAGATAGCTCTTCTCCCTTAATTAAATTTTTTAAAGTAATGGTTCTTACCTTTTTGCTTTCAAAACGTATGGATTGCCTTTCTGCAGTTTTATTCAGATGCATCAAAATTTCGCTACCATCGGAAAAGACTAGGGTAGCAGATTTCCAATAGTTGTCATGAGGAAAGTCGGCTCTAAGAGTCAAAACAATTTCATCAATCAGTACTTCTCTACCAAAATCTATTTTAAATTCAGCATTAGGGTTTTTATTAATCCCCCAACTTTGGTAAGGAAAACTTCCATGGGATTCATTGAAGAAATATCCATCTATTGCATTTCGGCTTGCAAACACACATTCGTTTCTCGTTTCAACATTTGCAGAGGAATGTGGGAAAAAACTGTCGTTCTCGTGTTGATCATATGGATTAAATGCAAGATTTCTTCTTTGGTATATCTCTTCTTCTGTAGCTTCTGAAATGGTTATAATATGACAATCTCCGTAAAAAGATTTTGGAGAGTAATTTTTTCTTTGACTTTTAATAGGGATGTGATAGATAAGACAATTGCTTGGAACATAGACAATAGATTCAAGCATCGTATCTTCTAAACGAATTTTATAAAATCCACCTTTTTTATCATAATCTACAATAAGCCAATCCCCATCTTGATACTCAAAATTATATATACTGCAAATACTATCTTGGGCGGAACTTATAAGTAATTCATTGTTCTGTTCATTGACAATTTTTAGTTTCATCATACATGTCATCCCCTTCTTAATTTGAAAGCGCTTTCTAAATTTGCGCGCACTCCTCCCTTTTATGATATGATTATATCATACATTTTGGAGTATATCAACAAAATTGTACATTTTATTGAAGATTTGCTCCATTTTTGACAAATTTTGGCAAAAAAAAGACCCTTTTAGGGCCTTAAATTAAATTTTTATATATTTTTTGTACAATTGTTTGGAGTTCTTCGACACTTTCCTCTACTTCTTTTGCAAGTTTAAGCTGGGTTCTAGTACGGATTAAATTATGATCAGAGTACTTGATAGCAAAGTATGTATCTCCAGATAAATAATCCGTTAAGAATCTCATTCCACATTCCATTGTCAGTAAATATGCGCTATAGGGTAATAGTTCTAATTCCCTTGGGGTAATGCTTTTGTAAACTGCTTCACAAAATCCCTCAGCATAAGCTTTGAAAAGTTCAGCATCAAAATGTACCTTATCCAAATCCTTTTCATCCTCTGCTGCAGTTGAAGCACCAAAACGAATAGAATCACCAAAATCATAAAGCATAGACCCTGGCATAATGGTATCAAGATCGATGACTGCACGTGCCTTATGAGTCTTTTCATCCATCAAAATATTATTTAGCTTTGTGTCATTGTGTGTTACTCGTAGGGGTATACTTCCATTCTTCATACCCTCTACCACACAAGCCAAGGTATTTTTATGTGCAAGAATGAAGTCTATTTCTTCTTGGCAATCCTTTGCTCGATTTAGTTTATCTTTTCTTAAAGCCTCTTCAAAATCTAAATATCTCTTTGGAGTGTTATGAAAGTTTGGAATTGTTTCAGAAAGAAGAGATGCATCAAAACTTGCTAAATAATTTTGAAACTCTCCAAATGCCTTTCCAGAATTATAAAAAACCTCTTTATCTGTTACTTTTTGAAAGGTAACTGTATTTTCTATAAAGTCGTATATTCTAAAGCATTCTTCCTTGCCTTCATTCTTTCTTTTTAAAAAAGATGACTTTGATTTTGTCGGAACAACATGTAATGTCTCAATCCCCTTTGAAGATAATGCTTCTGTTACATAACAAATATTTTTCATTAAACTATCTGGGTCAGAAAAAACATTTGTATTCATCTTTTGTAAAATATAACGTTTCTTTGATGTAGTAACTAGCAGTGTTTGATTGATATGTCCTTCTCCATAAGGTTGAATATCAACAACTTCCCCATCAATTTGAAAAGCTTCTGCCGCTTCCTTAAATTCCTTTATATAATCCATCCTTAATGTATCCTCCTATTGCTTCTTTAATTTCTGCTAAATCCTCACGATAGGTAATACCATACCACTTATCTGCATTTGTAAAAACCTTAACTGTTGCATATCCAGCATTAATAGTGTTTGAAATTACAGAAGGTATAAAAAATTCATCTTTATCTAAATTTGCAGTTTTTAAGAATAATTGATACTCCTTGGTAAGATGCTCAAAAATATCAGGAGTTAAGCCCCATAAGTTCATAGATACAGGTGTATCATTTTTTAAAGAGCCTACTTCTTCATTTAAAACATAACTACAGTCTGCATTAATTTTGGTATACTCAGTAACCTTTTTCAAATAACCATCTTCTACCTCACAGACACCTCTAGAAACAGTACCATTTTTACTTAATGTCTTTGCAAGCTGATAAGCCGTCATTGCGTATTGACCTTTTTTAGCTTCAGCTAAATGCTTCCCTATTTCTAAAAATGCATTTTGTCCATAATAATCATCTGCATTAATTATAGCAAATGGTTCCTTAACTATATTTCGGCAACAATAAATAGCATGCCCTGTTCCAAACGGCTTTGTTCTTCCGGCAGGAAGATCATCCATCGTTTGATAAACATATTCTACTGGAATTGTTTTTGATATACGATTCCCTATAAGCTGTTTAAAATCTTTTTCCATATCCTCTCGGATAATAAAAATAACCTTTCCAAATCCTGCTTTTTTTGCATCATAAACAGAAAAATCTAGAATCCCTTTTCCATCTTCGGTAATAGGTTCAGCTTGCTTTAATCCCCCAAAGCGGCTTCCCATTCCTGCAGCCATAACAACTAAAGTTGGTTTCATTTTTTACACTCCTTTATTCTCCATTGTTTTTATCTAAATATAATTATAACAAAAAAATTTTGAAATAAAAACCCTGTTTTTGTAAAAATTATGGAGCGTTCCTCGAATTTTGTCGTTTACATAGAGATATATCTCTATGTATACTTTTAAAAATTATTCCACTTTAAAAAGAAAAACCTCTTAGTTTTTCACTAAGAGGGGAAATCTTATTCATTTTCATAT